>JBBTET010000001.1:0-10642 GCA_038042195.1 Planctomycetota bacterium
CGCCGCTGCCGCCCCGACCATCAACTCCCCCGCGACGACCAGCGACTCCTTGTTCGCCAGACCCACCGTCAATCCGCGCTGCACCGCCGCAAGCGTCGCCGGCAAACCCGCCGCCCCCACGATCGACGCCAACACAAAATCACATCCCACTTCGTTGATGAGCCGCACCAGCGACTCCGCCCCGCTCCACACGGCCGTCGCCTCGCCTCCAATCGCATGATCCAGCGCCTCCGCCGACTCCGCGGATGTCAGCACCGCCACCTTTGGCTTCCACCGCCGAACCTGCTCCGACATCTTTCGCCAGTTGGTCCCCGCCGCCAGCCCGACAATCTCAAACTCCGCGGGAAGATTCTCCGCCACCGCGAGGGCGTTGCACCCAATCGACCCCGTGGACCCCAATATGATGACTCGCTTCGGCAATCAACTCTCCACCACGGATGATAGGTTCAACACCCATTCCCAGCAATTGACGCGATCCATTCAGTAACGCGCTCCCTCCACAAAAAAGCGTTGCCGGAGGCCGCATGTCGCGACACCCCGGCAAACGCTGGGTGATGTAATTTGCTTAACAGCGTGGTACATCCGCCGTGGTGGAAGGCTTCGCCGAGCGCTCTTACGCCCGCGCACCCGCCATCATCGGTACCGCCGCACGCGGTCCCGTATGCACCTGCGCCGGCTGCTGCGCGATCGTACGCAGGATCGCATCGCCCAGAGCGAACTCCCGATCCTCCCGCTCGCGCGTCGGCTCCGTATGCCCTGTCAAACACTGCATCAGGCACCAGAACCGGACCCATGTCCGCCGCGATGCCTCAAACTCCGGCGTCGCGTCATACGTCAGCCGCAATCCCGCCAACGCAATGTGTGCCGCCGCCGGAATCGCCGTCACCGGCTCAGCCCACGAAAAGCTCTCGTCATTCGAGAATCGCTCGTCGTTGGTCTGCAAGACGTCGCGAACCTTCACCGCCGTTTGCCACTCCACCGCCATGAACGGCTGCGCGATGTCAATCAACCGCGCCCCGCCCAGTCGATGCAGCGGGCTAAACGCCGCCAACCCAGCGATGCCACGGCTGTCGCTCACCAGTAGCAACAACGCCGGACCACTCCGGGCCGCCGCGCTCGCCGGATCACCGCAGAGCAGATGAATCTGATTAAACAAGTCTCGCGCCTGATCCGGGAACTGCATGAGCTGCAACGTCTGCAACATCACATGCCAGCGAACATACGCCGGCGGCACGGGCGAATTCGCATTCACCGTCGTGCAGACGATTGCATCAACACCGAGCAGCTCGATCATCCCGGAGATATACGCCGGGCCAAGCTTCAGCGTCCCAAACACATCCGCGAATACCGTCTCATGCCACTTCGCCCACAGACCCGCCGTCTGCGGCGACACGCCCGCATTCGCCGACTCGGTCTGCAACTTGCCCGCGAACTCCCAGTTCATCTCAAACTGGCTGTACAGGCAAAGCCCGACCTCGTGCGCAATCGCCGTCAGATTCCACGGCTGCGCCAGTAGCTTTCTCGGCACCGCCAGCATCGTCACCGGCAACCGCCGTCCCTGATTCAGGGCCTGCTGTGCATGTTGCCGCCACGTGTACATTCCTTCGGGGCCGTCGGTGAGATACGCCAGCGGCGTCTGCGACAGGCCTTCCTTGGCCACCGCGCCGCGCTGATGCGCCAGCTTCACTGTCGGCAAATACAGATCGCGAATGATCGCGTCAATCGTGGCCAGCTTCTGATGGTATTCATGACTGGCGTGCTGCGTGCAGGATCGAAACACAAATCCCAGCGTGTCCTCGTTTGGCGACAGCAACCGGCCATCCACGTCGGCCAACACCGCAAGACACTCCTGGTTCCGCCCCTGCTCAAGCAGCAGCCGTCCCCGTTCCAACTGCTCGTTGATCGTCTCTAACACATAGTCATACCACTTGGAGACCGTCTTCAACTGCACCGACACCGGCCGTAGCCGCGTCTTGGTCAGTTCCAGATCGGTCTCAAACGCCGTCTCTTCCGCCGGAGTCATCCGCGACAAAAGGTCCTCTTTCATCTCCCGAGGCAGCGAATCGTCATACAACGCCCACCGTCGCAGGGTCGTCTGCAAGTCGCGGGCGCGATTCCGCAGGCTGATTAGTCGTTGTCGGATCGAATTCATGGAAAGCATCCTTCTCGGGCATCACCCGGATAAAGCGATCAGCAACCAGCGGTCCCGTCGCGAGCGACGCTGGACCGCGGGTTGCCAAAGGCTGACAGCATTCTTAGTTGCAACAGACGGGGCCGCAGTTCGTCAGGCCCGTCGTCGGATTCAACTGACCGTTCACGCCCGGAATACCGAACGCGATGTTGGTCGGATTGAAAAACGGATTGGTCACGCCGCTGAACGGATTGATGGCCGTCGGTGCCATCGTCGGGTTCGCGGGCGACGTCGGATACCCAATATACGGATTGGAAAAGGAGGTCGGCGTGCCAAACGCGCCGAACGGATTCGCATGGCTGTTCAGGCCGCCCCAGGGCGTCGCACCAAATGCGCTGGTCCCTGGACCGTAGCCAGTACCAAAGTTCGTTGCCAACGGATTCCACGAGTTGAACCCGCCAAAGGTCGGCCGCACGCCGTACGGAAGGCTGTTCGGAGCAAACGCGTTCCACGCGCCGCCCGTGATCGCCGGGTTGAAACCATTGGTTGGAATGCCGGTCAGCGGATTGCAGACCGTGTTGAACTGCACCTGGGGGTTTAACGTCGAGTACGCGTTGTTCCAACCGAGGGTGCTTTCAACGCCCGTGTTCCACGGGGTCGTCGTGGCGAACGGCGTGGTCGGGTTCCAGCCGGTCGGTGAGAACGGGACGCTGGGGAGGCTGCCGCGAAAGGAGAAGGGGGCCGCTCCCGTCGTGAACGGGTTGAAGCCCTGATAGTTCGTCGGCCAGCAAACCGGGCCGAAGGGCGTGTTCACGATCGTTGTCGGAATCGTGTTCACCGGCGTCGTGGCATATGGGTTGTATGGGCTGTACAGATTCGCGAACGGATTGACGGGGTTCACGTATTGATTGAACGCCGGAGCGAACGGGTTGTACGCATTCATGAACGGATTCATCGGATTCACAAACGGCGTCGGATACGTCGTCTGCGGAATACCGTACCCGCCGAACGGGATCGTCGGGTTGAACGTCGGGATCGTGTTGTAGCCAGCGAACGGCATCATCGGATTGAAATAACCCGGATTGCCGTAGGGATACCCGGTGGGGATCGCAGGATTCACGAACTGGGGAACGCCGTAGCCATACGCCGCCGCCGGATTCACCGGCAACGTCGGAGCATAAGCGCCCGGTGTCGGGAATCCCGTCATCGGGGTCGTCGGAATCGTATTGAACGGGATCGAACCGGCGATGTTCTGCGGATAGCCGTTGAACATCTCGGGAATGCGTGACTGGCCGTTCTGGCCGGTCATCTGCGGGTCGAGGGTGGCGGTGCCGCCATGGACCGAATACGGGTGAAACATAACACGATACTCCTTGCCGCTGTCACGGCGATGGCTCAACACGAATTGCCGCCGGCACGCCCGGCGTCCGCACGGCTAAGAATCCGTACGGTCGGCTTTCGCGTTGAGAATGGTTCCAAGTTTCAGGTTGCACGATCCTTCAAGACACGTCGTTGGTAATCAGAATGCATCGAGTCACATGCCCGGCGACTCGCGCAACTGGGTCCGCCCGAACGCGGATTTCGCCTCGGGCGCTGAGCACGAACTATCGGCAACGGTGAGAAATGGATAAAGCGATTCAGACCCACTTGAGTTAATAATGCGCGAACCCCACGGACACTACTGGCGCGCGCCGCCGGCGGCCCGATGCACCCCACATGGCGATATCAATCCTGCCAACAGCCCTGACGCCGACAGACCCCCACTCCCAGTAGTGCCGGGCATCCCGCCCAAACGGATCAACAATCATTCAGCAACGCCTCGCCCGGTTTGCTACAATGTCCGATGCCGAGAGACTGTGGAACTTATGCACGACTCCGATAGCCACATGAGCTGCAACGCCGCCAATTGGCCCCAGTGGATCCCCCTCTTCCCCCTGCCCAATGCCGTCCTGCTCCCCAAAGCCATCCTCCCCCTCCACATCTTCGAGCCGCGTTATCGCATGATGACCACCGACGCCCTCAGCGGCCCCCGACTCATCGCAATGGCTCTCCTCAAGCCCGGCTACGAACCCAAATACCACACCCCCAACGCCGAGATTCACCCCACCCTCTGCGTCGGTCGTATCCTTCGCGAAGAGCAGCTTCCCGACGGTCGCTACAACGTCCTTTTGCAAGGGTTGGCCCGTTGTCGCCTCATTGAAGAAAACAAAACCCTTAAATACCGTCGAGCCTCCCTCGAACCCATCCCCACTGCCGACCCGCCCCCCGACATCGAGTACGCCTACCGCGCCGAACTCCGCCGCTATCTCTCCGAAGGCCCCATCGGTGAACTCGCCGAAAAGGCCGGCTGGCTCGACCTCTTCACCTGCTCCGAACTCTCCCTCTCCGACCTCCTCGACGTCCTCGCCTCCATGCTCCTCCGGTGTCCCGACGAAAAACAAGCCTTCCTCGAAGAAACCGACGTCTCCCGCCGTGCCAAGCGCCTCTGTTCCGTCGCCTCCTGCATTGCCTCCTCGCTCGAATGCGACGTTTCCGGCAAACGCCCCCCGCGCCCCTGGCCTCCAGTCTACCTCTCGAATTAATCAACCACGACTGCTTAGCCGCAACGCATGGGGCACAGGTTCCCAAACTTGACTGTGCGGCACCACTATTACTGAGGTGAACAACTCACGGCGGCAGGTAAGCGTGTCATCGCTCCACCTGGCGGTATGATTCCGCCAGTGATCCGCCATGGCTGAAACATCCTCAACGACCAACGGCCCATCCTCCGCGCTCTCGTCCCTTCCCCCGGACGAATTGCGCCGCTACGCCAGTGAACTCGGCCTCGGCCTGCATGACGATGCCGCTCAATCACTTGTCCTCGCCGCCGTCCGCGCTCGCCAGGAATTGCTCCTCGAACTCGATCGCGAGGCCATGCTCGATGTCGTCATCTGGGGGCGACAGCCGGTACGTAAGTCCGCCAGCAAGGAAACGCTTGCCAAGACCATCGCCGCCATCCAGCAGGCCAACTACGACAGTCTCTCCACGCGCGGCCTTTATGTCCTCGCGCGTTTGCGAGGCCTTGCCGCAACGGCCCAAACCAGTGCCAACGATCTCATCGACAGGCTTCGAACCAACGACGGTTTCTGGACCACCGTCCGCCGCAAGCGCCGCGCCATCGTCGGCTCGCTGCTCACCAAGATCATCGACGGCAAGCGCCCACCAAGTGACACTGATTATCAATTCCTCCCAGAGGAAGATGGCGCGCAACCAGAGCGTCGCACCCTCAAGGACGCCGTCGTCGAACGCGGCCTTGTCGGCGGCATTGCCCAGAAACTCCGCGGCGCTGCCGACGATTACATCAAGATCAAGCTCGACGAGATTGAGGCACGCATCGATGACAAATTGGAACAGATCGACCGGCGACTCGGCGAATGGCGCGATCGCGAAGTCGCCAATCGCCTGCGCATCCTGCGCCTCACGCTGATCTTCACCGTGCTTGTGGCGCTCTTGAGCCTGGGGTATAATTACGTCAAATCAAGGGTGGGCGACAACCAATCAGCATCACCCACCACAAAGCAGCAGCCCTGAAGAACGCACAAGGCGACGCATGTTCGAGAAACTCACGCCGAGAATGGAACGCGTCCTCAAGATGTCGCAGCAGGTCGCTCGCGACTACGAGCAGGACTACGTCGGCACCGAGCATCTCCTCCTCGCCATCATTCAGGAAGGCTCCGGCGTCGGCTCCTCCATCCTCTCCGACAACGACATCACCCTCGCCAGGGCCAAGGCCTCCGTCGATAAGCTCATCAAGAAGAGCTTGGAAGACACATGGGTCTTCGGCCGCCTCCCCGGCACGCCGCACTTCCGCAATGTCATGGCCATCGCCATCGAAGAGGCCCGCCAACTCGAGAGCAAGGTCGTGTGCACCGAGCACTTACTGCTCGCACTTTCAAAAGAGGACGGCAGCGTCGCCCAAGCCGCCTTGCATGAACTCGGCGTGAAGTCCGGCACCATCCGTGCCGCCATCACTCGTCGCCTGGAAGACCCCAGTAGCGCTGAATCGTCAGACTGCGCTGACTGACCCGTCGCATTCCTAACCCCGCTGCGCCATCTCGAACAACTCCCCCGCAATCGTCTGTGCCGCATCGCTTCGACCCAAGGCCGCTGCCGCCCTCGACAATCGCCGTCGCCGCTCGTCTGATTTCATCAAGTCGCGCAATACGTCGCGCAGTCGTTTGGCGTTGTCTTTCGGATTGTTTGAGTCGAGCACCAATTCCGCCGCCTGCTGATCCGCCAACACCCGGGCATTCGCCTCCTGGTGCCGCTTTCGGTCGAACGGGTACGGCATCAGCACCGACGGCTTGCCCATCGCCGTGATCTCTGCGAGCGTCGACGCCCCGGCGCGTGAGATGATCAAATCGGCCGCCACCATGCACAGCGGCATATGCTCCGTGTATGACAGCACCCGCGCATCAATCCCCGAATCCTTGTACCGATCACGGCACATCTCGAAATCCTTCGTACCGGTCAAGTGTACGATCTGCCATGTGTCCGCGACCTTCCACAGCTCACACAGCTCCAGCGCCGCCGCGTTGATCGAAGCCGCGCCCTGCGATGCCCCGGTAATGAGCAGTGTCTTTTTCTCTTCGTTCAACTTCAGTGCCCGCTGCCCGTCAAAGAGCTTTGCGGTCGTGAAACCCGAGCGAATGGGACAGCCCGTGCAGACCACGGACTTTGCCTTTGGAAAATGGTCGCCCGTCACTTCCCACTGCACAAACACGCGGTCCACCTTTGCCGCGAGTGTGCGATTTGCGCGGCCCGGAACGGCATCGGGATTGAACAGCGCGGTCGGAATCCCCAGCTTCGCCGCCGCGACAATCGGCGGCCCCGACGCATAACCCCCCAATCCCAGCACCACCGCCGGCGGCCGTTCCATGAAGCGCGCCCGCGCCACCTTTACCGAGCGCCGCCACGCCATCAAGAATCCCGGCCACGCGAACGGTTGCCTCGGAAACGCCCGAACTTCTTGCGCGACCAGCTCAAACCCGCGCGACTCCGTGAGTTGCTGGTCAATCGGTCGTGTCGTGCCGAACACTGTCACGTCGAAGTCCGGCTGAATCTTGCGCACGGCCTCCGCGACCGCCAGACCGGGGTACAGATGTCCGCCTGTGCCGCCGCCAGCGATCACGAGCCAGGGTTTTTTCGTTGATGCCGCCATGCTGGATGTGGATGGTAGCAAAGCGCGTGACTTTAGGAAGCGATGAGATTCTAAGACTCGCCCGCCCCCGTCAAAACAATTATGATGCCCCACGGAAAGAAGCGATTCGGGCCCCGCCCCCATACGCCGAAATGAAAGACAAGAAACAAGCCGATACCGTCGTCTCCGAACGCGCCGTCCTCGTGGGCCTCATCCTTCCGGGACAGGCACCCGCCGGCACGCGCTACGACCCGCTCGCCGAAATCGCCGGGCTTGCCGAGGCCGCCGGCGCGACCGTGGTCGGCCGCGTCATCCAGAAGCGCCCCAAGGTCTGCTCGGCCACCTACATCGGCAAGGGCAAAGCCGTTGAACTCGCCGAGTACGCCGCCTCGAAAGACGCCGATGTCATCATCTTCGACAACGAGCTGTCCCCTTCGCAAATCCGCGAGATTGAGGAGGTCTGCAAACTCCGCGTCATTGATCGTGCCGAATTGATCCTAGACATCTTCGCCAGCCGCGCTCGTACGAACGAAGCCCGCTTGCAAGTCGAACTCGCCCAACTCGAATACACCGCCCCACGGCTGCGCGGCATGTGGACCCACCTCGAACGCATCGCCGGCGCGGGCGGCGGCACGAAGGCCGGCTCCGTCGGTGCGATCGGCACGCGCGGCCCTGGTGAGCGTCAGATCGAAATTGACCGGCGTATCGTCTCCAAGCGCGTGTCGTTTCTTAAGGGCCAACTCGAGCGCATCGACAAGCGAAAGCTTCGCGAGGTCCACGCCCGCAGCGACTACTTCACCATCAGCCTTGTCGGCTACACCAACGCCGGCAAGAGCACCCTGATGAACGCCCTCACCGGTGCGGGCACTTATGTAGCCGACAAACTTTTCGCCACACTGGATACCAAAACGCGCCGCTGGGACCTCGGCGGCGGCCAGCACGCCCTGCTCTCCGACACGGTCGGCTTCGTGCGCAATCTGCCTCACCATCTCGTCGCCTCCTTCCGTGCCACGCTGGAGGAGACCATCCACTCCGATCTGATCCTGCACGTCATCGATTCAGCCGGCTTCGACGCCCCGGCCCAGGTGCTCGCTGTCGAACAGGTGCTCACTGATCTCGGCTGTCACGACATCCCGCGCGTCAACGTGCTCAACAAGATTGACTGCGTCGATGATTTTTCCGCGATCCACATCCTCCGCCACAGCCTCGCCGACTCCATTGAAGTCTCCGCCGTCACCCAGGCGGGCCTCGACCGGCTCATCGAGCGCGTGCTGGAGTTCATGCGCAATCGCTACGTTCGCCTGCGCATCGAGACGGACGCCGGCAACGGAAAGCTGCTGGCCTATCTGAGCAAGTACGGTCACATCCTGAGCCAGGACTACGTCGACCATCGCGTGCTGCTGGACCTGCGCCTGCCCACCGGCGAAGTCCGCCGCGTGCAAAACCTCGGCGGGCAGATCGTCGACACAAAGGCGGAGTCAGCGTAGGGCGTAGGCAAGCGTTGCAAGGGCGAAGCGGTTCGGTCGCTTGCCGTGCAATCGCGGCAAGTGAACTGTCCCCTCCGAGTAGGGCGGCTAGAATAAAGTCCTTACGACCCAGATTCAGTCAGGAAAGTGAATGACCCCCCGCCGAAAAACCCGCCAAGTCCGTGTCGGTCCCGTGCTCATCGGCGGCGATGCGCCGGTGTCGATCCAGTCGATGACCAGCACGTACACCTATGAAATTGACAAGACCGTCGCGCAGATTCATGAGCTGGCGCGGGCGGGGGCGGACATCGTGCGCGTGGCCGTGCCGGAGCAGCGGGACACCGAGGCGCTACGGCACATCCTGCCGCAGGTGTCGGTGCCGATTGTCGCGGACGTGCATTTTCATTTTCAGCGGGCATTGGAGTCGGTCGAAGCGGGCGTTCATAAGATTCGCCTGAACCCCGGGAACATTCAGGATCGGGCGCAGGTGGATCGGGTGATTCGGGCGTGTCGCGAGCGTGGGATTCCCATCCGCGTCGGCGTGAACGAGGGCGGCATCATCGAGCGAAAGGACAAGGACCTTCGCGCGGCGGAGAAGGCGTCGCTGGAGGCCGACTACGAGGGCCATCTGGTCGGCATCATGGTGCGCAAGGTCGAGGAATACCTACGCATCTTTGACGAGAATGATTTCACCGACGTGGTGTTGTCGGCCAAGAGCATCGACCCGCGCATCGTCATCCGCGCCTACACGGCCATCAGCGAGCGGTTCGATTACCCGCTGCACCTGGGCGTGACCCACGCCGGGCCGAGGGAGACGGGCTGCATTCGCAGCGTCGTCGCGCTCGGGACGCTGCTGGCCAACGGCATCGGTGACACGATTCGCATCAGCTATGCGAGCGATCCGGTGTTTGAGGTCACGGATGCGAAGGAGATGCTGAATTGCCTCGGCCTTCGCCCGCGCGTGGAGCCGGAGTTGATCGCGTGTCCGACGTGTGGTCGGATCGAGATTGATCTGATCACGCTGGTGCAACAGGTGCGGACGAAACTGGCGACGATCAAGACGCCGGTGAAAGTGGCAGTGATGGGCTGCGTGGTGAACGGCCCTGGCGAGGCCGAAGGAGCTGACGTGGCGATTTTCGCCGGCAAGGGCAAGGGGATCATCTATGTGCAAGGCGAGCAGACGCGGACGGTGAGTGAGGCGGACATGCTGGAAGCGCTCTACGAAGAGTGCGTCGCGTTTGCCGGGCGAGTCGAGCGCGGCGAGGTGCAGCTCCGCCAGGGCGGCGTGACCATCAAGCCGCCGGACCCGCTGCCGAGGGCGGATGGGAGTTTGCCGTTGACGGTGATCTCGAATTAGGGCAGAGCAATAATGGACCTTTCCGCAGAATTCACGGCAAGCATATACCGACGGACTTTTCGGATTACCGTAGAGGCTCGTTCACGCAATGAACAAGGGGGGATTAATATTACGGAGCATACTGGCACGGGTTTTTGCTTTGCAGTCTTAAGCAAGTCTCGAAGGGGTCTAGTAGCCACTGCCCGCCATGTCTTGACAGATGTTCCTGAAAACTCCGACCTCTTAATTCGCTTTGAACGATTCACAGAAGAGGACAAGTTAGATTCGATCGCGTCTATCAAGTCGAAAACGGACGCCACGGATCGGCCATTCGGTTTCTACAAGTTTAGCGACGTGGGCTACATTTACCTCCCAGTTGAAGACGACGCCAATCGGCCGCTGTTCGGGAATACAGAAATGGGACTTCCTGTCTTGGCCGAAAACAAGCGAATTATCGCGGGAAGTTGGCTTGGTTGGGCTGGTTTCCCTTCACAAGTAGAGGCACTCCTGAGGCATCCACATCTTTGCTT
>JBBTET010000002.1:0-5012 GCA_038042195.1 Planctomycetota bacterium
GTGGCGATCAGGCGGTCGCCGTAGCCGAGGAGGTTGTTGATGTGGAGGAGGACGTAGTCGGCGTTGTCGATGGAGGGCGCGGGAGGGAGGGTGTCGCTTTCCTGGGAGAGGCCGCGGGGGATGAGGGTGATGCGGGTGTCGTGTGGGAGGATGGTTTCGATGATGCGCTCTTCCCAGAGGAAGCTGACGACTCGGGCGTTTGGTTTGATGGAGGGGTCGGTGTTGCACCAGCGGATCATTTCTTCGACGCCGTCGCTGGGGGTTTGAATGAGATTGCGATAGCCGCGTGATTCGCGGCCCATCCAGGTGTCGCCGATGGTGCGATAGGCGTGGAGATTGAAGTGTGGATAGGTGTTGAATGTGAGCCAAGCGGCGTGGGCGAAGATTGCAGTGAAGAGAACGATCAGTGTGGTGCGGACTGCTTTGGAGCGGGACCAGGTCGTTAATTCCACGATAAAGGCGGCGGTGAGGATCATGATTAGCGGGTAGACGCCCATGAGATAGAAAGTCTGACGAAGCGGGAGGAAGCAGAGCAGGACGACGTAAAAGATGATGGGGAGGATGCAGGGTCGCCAGCGGCCGTCGTCACGTTCGCGGAAGGCGGCGAGGAGGAGTGCGAGGGCGGAGAGGATGCCGAGGGGGATGGAGAGTTTTAAGAGGACTATTCCGGTGTATAGGCGGAGATGGTCGCTCCAGAGGGCGAGGGGGAATTGGTGGTCCCAGTGGAGGGTGCGGCGGAGGAGTTCGATGGCGATGTCGGGTTGGGTGACGTGAACGGGCATGAGGGCGGCGCAGGAAAAGATGGCGTAGGCGATGAGGGCGATGCAGCGGGTGAGGTTGGATCGTGGGAGTGCGCCGCGCTGGAGGGCGATGTAAGTGGCGCGCGTCCATGCCATGAAGACAGTGAGCCAGGCGATGATGGCGATGGTTGATTCGAGGGTGGGTGTGCCGTAGCGGCGGGAGAGCCAAACGGCGAGGGGGCCAGCGATGGTTAGGAGAATGCCTACCGTGATTGCTCGTTGGAGTTTTCGGGACGCGATCGACTCATAGGTTGGTTGCCAGTCGCCGCGCGAACGGGTGGAGGTGGCGAGGACGAGGAAGACGGGGACGAGGAAGATGGCGAAGAACTTTGCGCCGATGGCGAAGGCGAGCAGCAGGCCGGCGAGGAGCCAGCGGCCGGCGGTGGGGCGTTGGAGGTAGCAGACGAATGCGTAAAGGCTGAGTGTCGTGAAGCAGGCGAAGAAGATGTCGCCCTCGGTCATGGCGATGCGTTCGAAGGAGAGGAAGTAGGGAGAGAAGCCGAGGAGGATGGCGGCGAGGATGGCGGCGGTGGAGCCGAAGAGTGTGTTGGCGAGAGCGGCGGCGGCGAGGATAGTGAGCGCGCCGCAGAGGAGGCTCACCGTGCGGGAGATTGTGATGTCGTCGCGGCCGGTGAGGGCGTAGGCGAGGGCGTTGGCATACATGGGGAGTCGGAGTTGGGAAGCGTCGAGAGTCGGAGATTCGCCGGTGAGCGGGTGAGCGCGGAGGCCGATGGCGATGTCGTGATCGACTTGTTCATCCCAGAGGCGTTCGAGGTTTTTGGTGGAGGCACCGGCGAGAAAGGTGGAGGCGAGGGCGATGAGGAGGGCGGATGGGATCCAGAGGAATGAGCGGTTTCGCTCGTGCATGAGGGGATGGTAGCGGGGAATAGGGGAATGCAGAATGTAGTGGTGGCATCGCGCGCGTCATAGCGCTCGGCGAAGCCTCCCACCGCGGCGGGTGTACCACGCGGCTAAACGAGAAGGGATTACGAACGGGAGGCGATTGCGAGAGCGAGGGGGTTTACGACGAGGGGGACTATTTTTTCGGCGGCCCACTCTTCGGCGCGGCGAGCGAGGTCGGCGTGGGCGTCAAGGAGGGATTCGCCGCGTGAGAATCCCCAGTATCAGCGGAGAGTGAGGAAGACGCTGAGGGGCTGGTGCTCGAATTGCTGGGTGCGAATCTCGAAGGTGGAGGTTCGGCTCTTGATTTCGAGATAAACCTGGGTGTCGCAGTTGTCGGTGACGGAGATGCCGAGGAAGGGCTGGGCGTCGATGATGCCGGTGACGGACTCGTGGGCGATGAGGCCAGCGAGGGGGCTGTCGCCGAAGAGGGTTTCGGCGACGAGCTGGTCGTGGTTGCCGCGGTATTCGAGGTCGAAGCCGATGACGACTTCGAGGTGGTCGTAGTCGAGTTCGCTCAGCGTGAGATGGTACGGGGCCATCTTGAGGACGGACTGGGCGAACTTGTGTGCGTCCTCGGGCTTTGGCGGATTGTATTGGCCGAAGCGGAGTGCATTTTCATCGAGGCGCAGCCAGCATCGGGCGTTGTTTTCGGTTTCTTCTTCTTCGAGGAGGAGGGCACCATCCTCGCGGCGGCGGAGTTTGCAGAGGGCGGGGTGCTCTCGTTTGACGCTGTCGAAGAAGTGGAGGAGGGCTTCGCGTTGGAGGGCGAGTTCGAGCTTCAGGAAGAGACGGGTGGCGATGTGGAAGTCATCGCATTGTGCGCCGAAGGCGAAGGCCATCACGAACTCCTCCCAATGGGTGATCGATTGACGTGGTCGCGTGGCAGGATCACCCAATCGGACAAATGACATTATCCGGGGGAGTGGCGGGTTCGGCAACTGCTCAATGAGAATGGCAGGGACTTTCAATTCTCACGCGATGCTCTGTTCGGGGCGAGGGTTGCATGAGGGCGGACGGCGTGTCGGCGGAGGGCAACGGCGTTGCTGTCGGCGTCGTTCCAGTTGCGCATCGATTTCGTGGAATGCGACGGAGCGCAAACACTGCGATCGACTGAAAACTGCTCAAGAAGCGCTAGCCGCCGTTTAACAATCGATTCACGAATCCCGGCACGTCGAATTCATCGACCGTTGTGTTGCCGTCCATGTCGCCATTCAGAATGTCGCAGCTGAAGTAGCTCGTTGCGTAGGCGCCCGGGTCTTGAACGGCGATTAGGAACGGCTGGATGTCGCGACCATCCACGAGACCGTCGCAGTTCATGTCGCCGCGGTTCAGGATATTGAGTTCGTACTGATAGGTTGCGGTCGAGCTCTCGTTGCCGCCGGCGGTCAGGCCAAGGACGCACTGAAGCTGATACTCGCCGGGGAGCAGTGTGCCGCTGAGATCAAAGGGGCCCTGACCGTTCGGAAGAGCGGCGCTCCAGAAGATGTACTGCCAGTTGAAGCCGTTGAACCACTGGATCGCGATGTAGCTGAACGCGCCGGGGGCGGGGTGCACGAGGTTTCCGACGAGATGGTAGTCCCTGGGGCTGTCGAGCGTGAAGCTGAAAACGATTTCATTGCCGGGGCCTTGCGAGTGCATTACCGCCGTGCCAGCCCCGGACGCGGCAGCGGCGACCTGCGTGGAGGCACTGGCCGTAATAGAGTGAAATGCCGTGAGCGGGCCGCCGATTGCGTAATCATGATCGAGGTCCACGGAAACACTGGCACCCCAAGGCTGTGGAGGGTCCCCCGGAATCACATCGCTGTCACTGCCGGTGAATTCCGTGCCCTCAATGTCGCTCGTGAGCAAGGTTGAGTCAGAGATGTTGTCGCCGCCGACGTGGGAATCGGCTCCGCCGCCGTAAACATAGTTGTAGTTGAGCGTCGAGACTCGAGAGGTGACCGTCTGGCCGGATGCCGGTCCGCCAAAGACGGTTATGACTACCAAAGAGAACAAATACAGGCTAATTCTGTGTTTCATTTATCGGTCTCCCAGAAAAAAAAAGCAATCGAGCAACTCGCTCGACCCCGAATTCCCGCTACGAGTGTCTTTGCATGGCACGGCCCGGACGGTCGCGGCGACGGCGGATCTTCCAACCGACCATTACCGTCGGCATCAACAAGCCGACCGTCGGAAACACTCCCGGCGTACAGCAGCCCGGATTCGGCTGCGGCACGATCGGCCCTTCCAGACAATCGATGATGCCGTCGCCGTCCGTGTCGGTGTCGGCCACGCCGCAGCCGCAGACGCCCGGAGCGATCTTGAGTGCGTCGTTCGGGCAGCCGTCGTTGCAATCTGCCGTGCCGTCGCTGTCGGTGTCGGTGTCCGCCACACCGCAGCCGCAGATACTCGGAGCGATCTTGAGTGCGTCGTTCGGGCAGCTGTCGTTGCAATCTGCCGTGCCGTCGCTGTCGGTGTCGGTGTCCGCCACACCGCAGCCGCACTGACCCGGCGCGGTTTTGTTCGGGTCGTTCGGGCAGCCGTCGAGCGAGTCGGGCACGCCGTCACCGTCACTGTCTGGTCCCACACCCGTGAAGACGTAAGCCCCGCCGGCATCTGCGGCGCTGTTGTCGGCCTGATTGCCGTTCACGCCCGTGGCGCTGCTGGCCTCCAGATACGCCCCGACCGCCACCGTGTCTCCCGACACGGCCACCGACCAGCCGAACTGGTCGCCCGCCCCGCTGTTCGACGCCTTGAGGTAGGCCTGTTGGCTCCACACGCCGCCGCTGCGGACGAAGACGTAGGCCGCGCCAGAACTGAGGGCGCTGTTGTCGGCCTGGTTGCCATTCACGCCCGTGGCGTTGCTGTCCTCGAAGTATCCACCGACCACCACCGTGTCGCTCGACACGGCCACTGAGATGCCGAACTGGTCGTTCGCCCCGCTGTTCGACGCCTTGAGGTAGGCCTGCTGGCTCCACACGCCGCCGCTACGGACAAAGACGTAGGCCGCGCCGTAAGCGTTGGCGCTGTTGTCGGCCTGGTCGCCATTCACGCCCGTGGCGTTGCTGTCCTCTGACGACGCCCCGACCACCACCGTGTCGCCCGACACGGCCACCGATATGCCGAACTGGTCGAACGCCTCGCTGTTCGACGCCTTGAGGTATGCCTGCTGGCTCCAGACGCCGCCGCTGCGGACGAAGACGTACGCCGCGCCGGAACTGAGGGCACTGTTGTCGGCCTGATCACCGTTCACGCCCGTGGTGTTGCTGTCCTCAAAAAACGCCCCGATCCCCACCGTGTCGCCCGACACGGCCACCGAAAAGCCGAACT
>JBBTET010000002.1:5112-41756 GCA_038042195.1 Planctomycetota bacterium
CGTCGGTCGCGCCGGTGTTCGAGGCCTTGAGGTAGGCCTGCTGGCTCCAGACGCCACCGCTGCGAACGAAGACGTAGGCCGCACCGGAATCTGCGGCGCTGTTGTCGGCCTGGTCGCCATTCACGCCCGTGGCGTTGCTGTCCTCAAAAGACGCCCCGACCACCGCCGTGTCGCCCGACACGGCCACCGAGAAGCCGAACTCGTCGGTCGCGCCGGTGTTCGAGGCCTTGAGGTAGGCCTGCTGGCTCCAGACGCCGCCGCTGCGGACGAAGACGTAGGCAGCGCCGGAACGGGGGGCACTGTTGTCGGCCTGGTCGCCGTTCACGCCCGTGGCGTTGCTGTCCTCGGCCGTCGCCCCGGCCACCAGGGTGTCGCCTGACAGGGCCACCGAGATGCCGAACTCATCGCCGTCGCCGGTGTTCGACGCCTTGAGGTAGGCCTGTTGGCTCCAGACGCCGCCGCTGCGGACGAAGACGTAGGCCGCGCCGGAATCTCCGGCGCTGTTGTCGGCCTGGTCGCCATCTACGCCCGTGGCGTTGCTGTCCTCTAACGGCGCCCCGACCACCACCGTATCGCCCGACACGGCCACCGAGTGGCCGAAATAGTCGCCCGCCTCGGTGTTCGACGCCTTGAGGTAGGCCTGCTGGGCGATAGGGTCGATGGTCAGGGGGTAAGCCGCGCCCGCATCATTGACCACGATTGTAATGAATGACGAATTGCGAATGGCGAATAGCGAAAGTTCGGGCTGGCAACTGTCCGCTGATTTCAGATTCCTTCCCTTCGTAAACCATGCGGGCAATATCCTGCCGTTGGCGTCGAGGACCGTCAGGCCGTGGTAGTTCACCACCGCCGCGCCGGAGTCGTTGACGAAGGTCACGTTGTGGCCGTCGTCGCTGATCCGCGGATGCAAATCGCCGCGCACCGCCAGCGTGAATTGCAGGGGTGTGTGTGGCACCGGCGTCCCGCCGGTGGGGAGCATCGGCGTCTCGCCGGTGAATCCTCCCGGCCGCTGATGCACCGTGTAGCCGTGCTCCAGGCCGCGCCCATCGTTGACGTACCACTCGGTGAGCGTGTCGTCCCATTGATACGACACGCGCTGGCCTGCACGGCCCTCACCCCGTCCCTCTCCCGGGGGGAGAAGGGGTCCGACTTCGACGCAACTCGGCGTTGCAACCGATCGTGGTGCACACCCGCGCCCGTAGCCGACCAACTCCAATCCCCAAGACCAGCTGCCCGCGTCGGGTGTGGTGACGAAGCCGCGGCCATCGAAGCGCGTCCGCCACTGCTGACCGGGGTTCCGCACCTGATACCCGCCCTCCACCGCGTATGCGGCATGGCAGTTAGCCTCATGGACCGCGCGAATGCTGGACCAATCCGAGGCCGACAGCCCCTCGGGCACGCGGTCGTCCTTGGCGAGCGCGGACGCGAACGCCCACAGCGCCATCGCCGCGACCGCCAGCCACCCGCGCGCCGCCGCCGGGCCGTAGCGTGGCGCCAGCATCTCACCTAGTCGAGTCGCCCGTGGCGACCTGCCGGTGAATTCCTTTTGAACTCCACTGGCAGGAAGCCAGAACAACAGCGCCGAAAACAGGTTCATGATTCGTCCTCCTCGTGTGACATCGCCATTGGGGTAATCAAATAAGAGTGCGTCCTAAAACCCCTGCGGCACCACCGCCAAAGGCGGTGCGAATCAACAGCCCCCGGGCATTCGTTACTGGTACAGATTCGTGTCGATCGCGACGCCGATCAGACCCACGCTGCGAAGGCATGCCGGGGGACGCTTCGTAGGGAGTCAACGGTCGCCTCGCGCGGCAGCGCTGCACGACTCCGAATTCCCGCTACGAGTGTCTTTGCATGGCACGGGCCGGTCTTTCACGTATTCCCCCATTTTTTTGAGGACCCGGTATCATTTTGGAAGTGATCCCCATATGGAATGGTTGACGACCACGACTGTTCTGGACCGTTTGCACGATGCGAACGACCACTCCGCCTGGAGCAGCTTCGTGGAGCGGTTCCGGGCCCCCATAACCACTTTTAGCCAGAAACAGGGGTTGAACTTAGCCGACGCCGAAGACGTCGCCCAAGAGACGCTTATGGCGTTTCTGGAGTCGTATCGCAAGAAAGCCTACGAACGGGGACGCGGGCGGCTCAGCCACTACCTCTTCGGGATCGCCCACAACAAAATCCTCCTCGCGCGGAGAAAGATCGCGGGTCGTGAAATACAAGTCTCAACAGGGGACGACGGCACATCCTTCTGGTCGGCCGTCCCGGATCCAACTCAAGCGCAGGAAGCATGGGAAAGGGAATGGCGGCAGGCGACCCTCGTCCAAAGCCTCGAGCAGGTACGCCAGGAAGTGTCGTCGCAGACTTACGAAGCGTTTCGAATGGTCGTATTCGAACACCTCGTACCCGCGATGGTCGCTGAGAGACTGGGCATTTCGCGCAACGCGGTCTTTATCGCCAAGCATCGCGTCGGCGCCCGCTTGCGCGATCTGTGTGCTGCGTTCAATGAGGAGCAGTAACGTGAGCCCGGCTTGTCCCGAATTGGAGCAGCTTGACGCGTATGTCACGGATCCCTCGATGTCCGCCGCGCCCGTTCGCGAACACGTCGCTGGTTGCGCCGATTGTCAGGCACGGTTGGCCGAGTTGTCGGAGAATCAAGTCCTTTTTGCCGAGTTGAGCGACTCCGCCTCCCTACTGGGCGCCCGTTTGAGCGTCTTGAAACCGCCCCCGAGGCAGATGGGGGCATTCGACATCGTACGAGAAGTCGGCCGTGGGGGGATGGGTGTCGTGTATGAAGCACAGCAGAAGCAACCGCAGCGTCGTGTGGCGTTAAAGGTATTGCGTGGGGATTATGCTTCGAGCGACGAGCGGATTCGCCTGTTCAATCGGGAGGTGCGCGTTTTGGCGCGATTGCGCCATGCGGGCATCACATCGATTTTCGAGTCGGGAGTCTCGACCGAAGGCCCGTTCTATGCGATGGAGTTTGTCGAGGGTCTGTCGCTCAGCGACTACGCGAAGCAGCACGACCTCAGCCTACGACAGCGTTTGGATTTGTACCTGAAGCTCTGCGCGGCGATCAGCTATGCCCACCAGCACGGCGTCATTCACCGCGATCTGAAGCCCGGTAACGTGCTTGTCGAGGAAGGCGGCGTGCCCAAAGTGCTCGACTTCGGCCTGGCACGAATTACCGATTCTGATGCGACCGGCGTTTCACTGGCGATGGATGGCGGCCGCATCGTCGGAACGCTGGCCTACATGAGTCCGGAACAGACGCGCGGCGTGACCGACGAAATCGACGTGCGTAGCGACGTGTATTCACTCGGCGTGATCCTGTTTGAGCTGCTGACCGGCGCGCTGCCCTACGATGTGTCTCGCACGTCGGTGCCTATGGCCGTCCGCTCGATTTGCGAATCACCGACGCGCCGGCCGAGCAGCGCCGCGGCCGCGCGACAGGGCGATGCCCGGTCGCTGCAGGGTGACCTGGATACGATTATTCTCAAATCGCTGGAGAAGTTGCCGGAGAGTCGCTATCAAAGCGTGGCCGCCATGGCGGAAGACATCGAACGCTACCTCGCGAATCAGACCATTGTCGCTCGTCCGCCGAATGCGATCTATCAATTCAAGAAATTCGCGCAGCGCAATCGCGTATTGGTTGGCGGAATCGCCGGGGTCATCGTCGCGCTGGGTCTGGGCATCGTCGCCACGACGTGGCAGGCGCATCGCGCTCGACTGGCGGAGCGCACGGCGCTTGCGGAGGCCTCTATCAGCGCTGAGATCAGCCGCTTTCTTACGACCATGTTCGGATCGGTCAACCCTGTGGCCGACGGCCACGATGTCCGCGTCGTCGAGATTCTGAAGCGCGCGGCCACGGACATCGAGAAGTCGTTCGCCGATCAGCCTCGTGTAGCCATCGCGCTCCGAGACGCGATCGGCCGCGCGTATCAAAGCTTGACGCTTTACCTCGAGGCTGAACCTCAGTTCCAGGCTGGTTGGGAACTGGCACGGAATCAATACGGCGACGCGTCGCGCCAGGCGCTTCAATTCCAGTACAACCTCGCCGAGGCGATGGCGCATAATGGAAAAACCGACCCAGCGCTCAAGAGTCTGAACAGCACGCTGGAGGCCCAGAAGCGTCAATTCGGAGTCGACGATGCCGACACGTTGACGACCATGCACTTTCTGGCCGTTGTCAAAGTGGAACAGGGCAATCTCGAAGCGGGCGAATTGTTGCTGCGGGAAGCACTTGCGGGACGAACGCGCTCGCTCGGCCCACAGCACGAACGCACGCTCGATTCGATGGCCAATCTCGGTATCCTCCTGAACCGACGCGGAAAGAATACTGAGGCAGCAGAATTGCTGCATCGCGCTCATGACACTGCAACGCGGACCTTTGGGCCGGAGAGCACACAGGCGATTGTCTTCGCCAGCTATGTCGCGACGCTCGCGAATACACCGGAAGAGCTTGCGGCCATTGAGCCGATTTATCGAGACATTGTCGATCGCGGCTCACGTGTTTTCGGGCCGGAGCACAGTCAGACGCTGGCGTTTCTGGGATCGTTGGCTCAACTGCTCGAGTTGCGTTGCGAGTTTGTCGAAGCAGAAGCAGTAGCGCGCGACCTCTACGATCGCCTCAAAAAATCGCGAGGCGAGCGTGATCCTCAGACCATCAACGCCATGGGACCATTGGCACGTCTCAACGGAATGAACAAGAAGTGGAAGGAAGCCGAAGAACTGATGCGGCGGATGTTGGCCCTGTGCCGTGAGGTTTTCGGTGAAGCGAACTCACGCACGTCAGACGTGATGTATGATTTGGCGCAACTACTCAAGTCGAGGAAGAAACTTCCGGAGGCCCTTCAACTCTCGCAGGAAACGCTGACCCGATACATAAGTTCACAGGGAGAGTCCGCCGTCGACACGGCACTCACGCGAGGGCTCATGGCCGAAACTCTGCGACAATTGGGACGCCTCGACGAAGCCCAGCCCGCCGCCGAAAGGGCGTTGGCTGATCTTCGCGCAGCGTCATCCACCGATGACTTGCTGACAGCCTGGGCAGAATCCAATTTAGGGACTTGCCTGCGTGATCAGACGCACTATCCGCAGGCTGAACCATTGATGTTGCACGCGCATCAACGTCTCATGGCGCGCTTGGGAGAATGTCACCCGATTTGCATCGAGTCGAATGAGCGAATCTGCGCGCTGTATCGAATGTGGCACGCCGCCGATCCGACAGGTGGGCACAAAACACAAGCGGCCGAATTCGAGGCGAACCACGCCAACGCGAAGCGCCGCGCGGATTGAGTGTCATCGACCTCGCATTGGGATTCCATGAATGCATTGTCGAACGACCGAGTGTCCCGCGAGTACCTCGTCTAGAGCGGATTCCAATCGAGCGTAGCGTTCGCCCTCTGTGGCGAACGACGAAGTCAATGCAACGCCCCGACATTTCAGCGTTTCGTCGGCCCCCACGGAGGGGGGCCGCTACAACCGGTTGAAATCCGCTCTAGCCGTATGCTGTCCAACTCAAGGATTGATGTTAGCGTTCGGGTGTTCTCTGACGGGGAGGTCGTCGCCTGCGCCGTCCCAGCACGAATGACAATCCGGGACCACACAACAGCATCATCGACATCAGCAGGTTTGCCGGCAGCGCGCCGCACAAGGATGGCTCCGGAAGTGTCACGGTGCTCAACGTTGCGATCGGGGATGTCGCGTCGGATGAATCGGCCGGGATTCCCTTGTGCGTCAGCGTCAGGCCCTGCGACGTGACGTCTACAACAAGGTAGGCATAGCGATTCGGCTCAAGAAAGGCGAGATGGTTGCGCTCGTAGACTTGATTCTGCGCGAAATCAACCAGTAGATTGAAGAGCAGCGGACAGTTGAGCAAGAAGGGCGGTAGGTTTAGAGTCCCTGCGGCGAATTCACTGATCTCCTGCCGGATCGTCGCCTGCCCGATCGGGCCGGTGACGAATTCAGGCACACGAAAGTCTGGAGTGAACGACTGGCCCAGCGAGTTGCGGAGGTAATACGTCACGTCCGGGTTGTAGGTGTTGCCGTGAATGTCGGCCGACAGGAGGACTGCGCCGTCGATCCTGTTTTCGTCAATGAAGTGCAACAGGTCGAAGCGCTCCGCGTCGTACCCATCCCAGCGGTCGTATGGCATTACCAGCAGCGACGTAAACGTGACCGAACTGAGGATGAACTTCCAGCGAGCTGTCGAAGCCGCCAGACCCTGCTTGAGCCAGGCCAATTGGGCTGCGCCGAGCATGGTCCGTGATGGATCCTGGAGTCGGGCGATCACGGCTGGATCACGGGTCGGAAGAATGAAACCGTAGGGATCGATGTCGCCGCCGTCGCGCCCTGCGTCGCGCGAACGGTATTGCCGGCAGTCAAGCACGAAGAACTCAACAAGGGAACCGTAACGAAACGATCGGTAGATGCGCCGCAAATCACCTGATACGCCCTGATCACGAATCGGCTGGTTCTCAAAGAAAGCCTGGTAGGCGTCGGCGATTTGTTGGGGTGCGATGTCGGACTCTGGCTCACCGCCGTCATAGTCGTTGGTGACTTCGTGGTCGTCCCACTGCACCCACGCTGAAGCGGTTGCGGAAAGGCGTTGTAGGGCAGGATCGCTGCGGTTCTGTGCGTACTTGTCGCGATAGCCGGTCAGGTCGGTGGCGATGCCGAGGTCGCCGGCAGCCTGGTCGCCATAGATGGTGTCACCCGCAAGGAACCAGAGGTCGGGACTCTCATCGGCTGCGAAGTTCAGCACGCGAAACGGCTGGCGAGCGGCGTTGGCATCGCCGGTATATACGAACCGAAACGAGTGTTCGGTCTCGGGAGCGGGGGCGGTGACGAATGTGCCTGTCGGGCTGACTTCTCCGGTGTCGATTCGCGTAAAGCGAAAGAAGTATCGCAGAGCAGGGTTAAGCGAGGTTGCTTCGTATTTGATTGCAAGGCCCGTGTCGGCGGATGCCGTGATGACGGTCGTGGCACTGATCTGCGCGAAGCCCGCGTCATGAGAGATATCTATGCGAATGCTCCCGGCGGAGGATGTGCGAGTCCAACAGATTGCGCGGTCGGACCACACGTCCCCGCTGGCGACCCCCTGAGGGAAGGCGAACCCTGCGAGCAGGAACTGTGCCGGGAAGACGAGCACGAAGAGAAAGCCAGCTACCTGTACTCGTGCCATAATCCTGGGACTCCCGCATAAGCGTGAGCGGCGTCAACGGCAAACCGTACGCCGATTGTACCGGGATTTCAGCCTTTCGATTGGATCGTGTTGTTGACCGCAAAGTGAATCTGCCCGTCGGCAACGTGGATGATCGATCACTTGCCGGACCACGATCCCATGCAGGCCGGCGCTACGCCGGATTGGT
The DNA here is from genome assembly GCA_038042195.1 of Planctomycetota bacterium. GTDB lineage: Bacteria > Planctomycetota > Phycisphaerae > UBA1845 > UTPLA1 > JACRIM01. The sequence continues at coordinate 12,489 of JBBTET010000002.1, forward strand.
CTTTTCCGACCATGACACAGTCACTTCGGAGGGAATTCGCTCAGCCTTGGCGAACGCCCGCAGGCGCTCAATGAGCGCCGTGGTGCAGTGATTTCCCTTTGCCAGAATGAGTTTTTGGTCCGTCGTGCGAATATCCTCTTCAAGCTGCATTCCCTCGTGCAGCGAAGATATATTTAGCAACTCCCTTCGAATGACCTGCCCGTCGCCGCCCGTGGTTTTGGGGGCCTTCGACAAAAGGGACCCGCAGATTGCCGAGAGCGGAGCGCCATGAGGCCCGTGCCGTACCTGATCGAGAAGGGCAGAGGCAGGCATCAGGTTGCGGCAAGCGCGTTCAACATCGACGGCGATTCGCAACAACCGTGCGCCAATGGTAATGGCAGCCGCGGGCTGATCCAGGCACAAATCCTGGGGCAACTCACCGGCTTCGCGCTGCCGCTTGATGATCGCCACGACCTGTTCCATTCGCGGAATCAATCGCAGGAGGCGCGCGCCGCATTCCGCACACTCTAGAAGCTTCTCGTCAGACAGAGCGGTGTGATCGTCACCTGTTTCGACGACGACGAACCCGAGTAAACTGAGCGAGGCCGCCATCGAGAATCGCCAGTCTGCCGGAACCCCCAATCCCTCACAGAGCGCGGAAACATTGTGACGCACGGAGATGACGAGTTCACCGAGGGCAGGATCACTCAGTGCGAGGGCTTCGGTGAGGACACGAATGCTGCTGCCGAGCGTGTCGCGAAGAAGCACGCGCTCGGCGGTGACAAGCTGGTATTGACGGATGGCGGCTTCAAGGGCCTCTTCCAGTAGTTCCGGAGCGCAGGGCTTGTTCAGGAATCGAAAAATATGACCACGATTGATTGCCTGAACGGCGGTCCCTTGATCCGCGTTGCCCGTGAGCATCATGAATGACGTGTCCTTGTTGCGTTCGCGCGCCGCCTCAAGGAACTGGACTCCGTTCATGCCCGGCATCTGCATATCGGTTACGACGACTGCAAACGGGCCTTTTTCGGCCATGACGGCCAACGCGGCCGCACCGCCAATTGCGGTCAGTAGCTCGTACTTGCGACCCAACGAACGGCGAAATCCATCCAGGATGTTCGGCTCATCGTCCACCATCAGTATTCGACGATCGTTATGGCTCATGTGGCACTCTCCTGTTGAACGGGCAGGAGTTTTCGCAACCCCACAGCCTCGATAAAAGCGTGCGATGGCTCGATTTGTTCCACCAGGTCGCTCGCCTCGCTGACACAGCGGGCGAGATGGACGTACGACAAGGGGTGATTGGATTGGTCGGCCGTGCTGGTTTGGGGATCCACCTGCTGCACCACGGTGTTGACGGTCGTTGGGTCGAAACCCCACAGCCCCAGGGCGAAGCCTCCGATCATTTGCTGGGTCACACCGAACTCAGCGGCCTCAGCTTGGTACAGCGGAATGGACTCTGCCTTTGCGATTTCCACGGTTTTCATAAACCTCTCCGGCTCGGACCGGATGAGGATTGAGCGACCGATCAGCGACAGTCCACCCGCCATCGTTGCCTTGTCTGACACCGTCACGGGCTGACCCGCGAGCTTGGCAAGTCGGCCCGCTTCGTTGCCGATCTCAATACTTTTGCTCCACAAGTCGTTGATTTCATCGGCACCCGGTGCCCCCTTGCCAATCATCTCGAATAGTCCTGACGACATTGCAAGCGACTGAATGGTCCCAGCACCTAAAAGGATAACTGCCTGGTGAACGGATGAAACGTGTCTTGCGATTCCGAAGAAAGACGAATTGACAAGTTGAACGACTTTTACTGCGAGGGCCATATCCTTTTCGATGGCCGCCGAGATGTCGTTAAGACCACTGTTCGCATCTTTGAGTACTCGAGTCAGTTCAACAAGCGTATCTGATAGCACCGGAAGCGAGCGCAGCCCCGCGACCATCGCCTGGGTATGGGCATTGGCGCAGGACGCTACCATGGTGAAGGCAGCCTCCATGGCGCGGCACAGTACGTTCTCCTCGCATGGTTTCTGGAGAAACTGGTGAATGGCTCCAAGACCTTTCTCGACCTCTGCCTGATTTGTTTGGCCCGACAGGATAATACGTGCAGTCGCCGGCCACCGTTTTTGCACCTCAAGGAGCAGATCCGCTCCGGTCATTCCCGGCATGCGCATGTCTGACACCACCAAGGCGGCAGGGCGCGCCTCGAGTTCTCGCAATGCAGCCTCGCCCGAATCGACGAATCGCATGTCCCAACGGTCACGGCGTCCGCGTAATTGCCTACGGAGGCCGTCAAGGATGAGAGGTTCATCGTCTACGAATACGACGCTCGGTTTTTCCACGGTAGTCATTCGTCTGCCTCCGCTTCCGCGCCTTTCGGAACTTCCGTGGTGTCGTGGACTGGAAGGCGAATGACAAAGGTGGTGCCGACTCCGGAGGTTGACTCAACGTCGAGCGAACCACCGTGTTTGTTCACGACGACGTCCCTGCTGATGGCCAATCCCTGTCCGGTCCCCTTGCCCACTTCTTTGGTCGTGAAGAAGGGGTCGAAGATGCGGTTGCGAAGCGCCTCTGGGATGCCGCCACCATTGTCCTGGACACGCAGCTCGACGGAGTCCCCCGACGCGCATGTGCTCACGCGGATTAGGCCCTTGGTGCCCTCGCCGTGTTTCTCCATGATGGCATCCGCCGCATTGACAATCAGGTTCAAGATGACCTGATTCATCTCCGCGACACGGCACGGGACCAGCGGCAGGTCTTGTTCCAGCTTCAGTTCCAGGTCGGCGGCGTACTTCCAGCGATTGCGGCAGACTGTGACTGTAGACTCGATGGCCTTGTTGATATCCGCAGGTGTCTTGTTCTCCGAGCCGGGGTGCGAGAAGTCCTTCATTGCACGCACCAGGGTTGCCACACGCTCCAGACCTTCGAGCGATTGCTCGATGGCCTTCGGAATCTCCTCGCGGACAAACTCGAAATCGAGATCCTTCAGTGACTGGCGGATTTCCTCGCTGCGATCCGACCAGCTGCGCGCGGGGGCTTTGTCATCCAACTGATGGACGACCATATCCACGAGGCCCAACAAAGACAACTGACTGTCCCGCAAGAATCGAACGTTGTCGCTGATGAACTGTGTCGGCGTGTTGATCTCGTGGGCGATGCCCGCCGCCAACTGACCGATCGATTCCAGCTTCTGTGCATGCACCAATTGAGATTGAAGGTGTTCCCGCTCCGAGACCTCGGCCAAAAGCCGACCTTCAGCGGCCTTCACGGCTGTGATGTTCAAGTGCGAAACCACCGCAAAGCGCCTTTCTTCACGTGAGAAGCCCCGGATGGAGCACAGAAACCATTGCTGCCCGGTCGGGGCGTGACACGCGTACTCGATGGGGGGCGGCTCGGCCTCACCCGCCAGTACCAATCGCACGGCCGCCGCAACCTGTGCTGCCTCTGGGCACTTCAGCGCGGCCTTGTCACAAGGCTCGAGATAATTTGCTCCTTCGAGCAGACCGGGCCCGGTGCCGTTGTTGGCCAGGGCGAACTCGCGCCAGGCACGGTTGACCGACAAAATCTGTGCATCGCTCCCCAGCACCACGGTGTGCGAGTCCAGCGAGTCGATGGCGCTCCGAAGGAATTGTTCGGAATCACGAGAACTTTGCTCAAGCTGTTTGCGCTCGGTGATGTCTCGCACAATGGCCACGAAACACGACGCCTGGTCCACGGATCGCACACACTGAAGCGAAACCTCAACCGGAATGTCGTGGCCGTCCTTATGACGGTGATTGGTCTCGAAGGTGTGCGTCGCCTGCGTGCCGTCGAGCAGAGGCTGGACCATTTCCCGAAATCGTTCGGCCGTAAACTCCGGTTTGATATCCAATGGAGTCATCCCCAGCAACTCGGACTCGGTGTACCCGACTTGCTGTGCTGCACCCTTATTCACGTATGTAAACTGGAAGTCGCTGGCATTGAACATGAACACGCAATCGAGCGTTTGGTCCAGCGTGTTTTTGAATTGCGAGAGCGCTCGCTGGGTTCGCGTTCGCTCCATCATGCCGCCGATCTCCCGTCCCAGGGCTTGGACGAGCAACAACAGGTCGGGATCAGGCTCCATCTGTTCCGTATGGAAAAACTCCAGCACCGCCACGATTTGCCCCGCGGCCGACACCGGGAACGCAAATGCGCCACGGAGGTTCATCGACCTGCACGCTTCGGTCCGCAGAAAGTTCTTGTCGTTCTGAGTATTCATGATCCACGTCGGCCTGCCGGTCTTAAGAACGAGGCCGGGCATACCAACGCCGACCGGGAAGCGAAGGCGTTCGCTTTCAACTTGGAATTCCGAATACGCCCCGGCAGTTTTTTTCTCGTCCACCCCGGAGCCGGTTTTGTGCTTTTGCTTTGATTCGGCAAAGTGCCAGAGTTTGGCCGAGGTCAGCACGCCGTCGGGCCCCACTGTCAAAACGTGCCCGACGGAACAACCGGTTTCGGCACACACGGCTTTGAGGCAATAGGCCGTGGATTCTTCAACGCTGCCCACCTGGTTTGCCACCGCGCCGATCTCGAACAGCATTTGGGCGCGCCGCTGCCTCTGGATCAGTTTTGCCTCGGTTCGCCTTAACTGGGTGACATCGCGCAGAAACGCGCTGAAACAGATTGGGCCGGACGCACCGGAAGCCGGCTGAACTGGTGTAATGGCCAGTTCGATGGTGATTTCGACGCCGTCCTTGCGAATGGCCGGTACCTCTATGCGCTGACCGGCCACACGGGCCTTTCCGGTGCTCAGGTACCGGGCCATGCCCTCCAAGTGCTTCGCGCGAAGCCGCTCGGGGATGATGAGTTCATGCATTGGTCGGCCCACGGCCTCATCGCGCGTCCACCCGAACGTGACTTCGGCCTGCGCGTTCCAATCGATCACAACGCCTTTATTGTCCATCGCCACGACTGCATCGACTGCGGTGGAGATGATCAGCCGCGTTCGCTCCTCGGCTTCGATGAGGCGCTGCTCCGCCTGCTTGCGTTCGGTGATGTCCGTTTGGATCGAGACGTACTTCTCGATGGTGCCGTCCTGATTCTTCCAGGGCGTGATGGTCACCTCCACCCAATAAAGCCGCCCGTCCTTGGCTTTGTTGCATCTTTCGCCCTGCACGGTGCGGCCGGCGGCGAGCGCCTTCCACATCTCCACCCAAACGGCCTTGGGATGGTGGCCCGAGTTGATGATCCGTGGGTTGGAGCCGAGCAGTTCTTCGCGGGAGTATCCGCTGATCCGGCAAAACAAGTCATTGACATGGATGATCGATCCCTTCGTGTCGGTCACGAGGACGATTGCGTGCTCATCGAGTGTATTGCGCAGGGCCTCGGTCTCGCGCAGGGCAGCCTTGGCCGCGCGGTGCGCTGAGTTCGCGCTCTCGCCACTCTGGCGCAGCGCTCGAACGCTCCATAGGAGTCCAAGCAGGCCCAATCCGACCATGCCGAATGCAATCATCAGGTAGGCTTGGAACGTCCCTCGTGCTGATAGAACTGCAATGGGTCCTTCGTTGTCCAACGGCCGGATGAACTCGAGGACGCCGCGGACATCGCCGGCCTTCCAGTCGCGTTTTGGGCTGTCGGGGCGATTGTTGTGGCAGTCGACGCAGCTCTGCGACATGCGATCCGCGATCGCGTAGCGCAGAGAGGGTCGGCCCTCGAACGGTTCGAAGCGATAAAAGGGCTGGTCAGGGTTGTGCCGCAAAGCCCTGAGCGCTTCGGCGGAGAAAACATCTTTACGATCGATGGGGGCGCGCCAGGGATACGGGTAATCGCTGTAGAGTCGAATATGAGCGCCGGGTCGCTTGTGCGTGATCTCTTCGCCGAGCGCCTTCGTCAAGGTTGCGGGAAGGGGTATGGCTCCCGGCTTGTCCTTGTAATCGTGAGTCACCTCCAGACCGTTGAGCCGCGCTTTGGCAGCGACCTCAGTGCTGTACATTTGTCTGAAGGCAGAGACCGACTTGATCTGTAACTCCGTGCCTTGCAAGGCCATTCCCCGCACCACGAGTGTTGACTGATGAGAGAGCGCGACGCATAGTGCCCCGGCGCCCACGATCGCCAGGCCGAGCCAGAACGCCGGAGTCCAGCGTTGGACCACATGCTTCCACTGCGGGTGGCGAACTTCGTGATCACTCTGCTCGGGCATGATTCACTCCTCGGGTGGTCCCCGTTTGGCGTCGGCAAGTGCTCCGGCAACCTCGTCGAATCTCTGTTCCACGGATGTAAAGGCGTTTACGAGTTCCGGATCGAATTGCGTGCCCGCGCCGTTGCGAATGGCGTGTCCGGCCGTCGATGGGGAATGCGCCGGTTTATAGGGTCGCACGCTGGTGATGGCGTCAAACGCGTCGGCGATGGCGACGATCCGAGCAGAAATCGGGATCTCCTGGCGTCGCAGTTTTCTCGGATAGCCGCTGCCGTCCCAACGCTCGTGATGACACAGCGCGATCTCGGCAGCCAGCGCGAGCAATGGGTTCGGCGCACGAAGCGAAGATACCTCCGTCTGCCCAGGGCAAACCGTTGCTTTCTCGAATACAACAGAAAGTGTGGTCGGCGCCGTGAGAATGCGATGACCAATTACACAATGAGACTCCATCTGATGCCGTTCATGGTCTGTCAGTGGGCCGGGCTTGAGTAGGATGCCGTCTGGGACACCGATCTTTCCGATGTCATGCAGCGGGCTGGCGTGAAAGTGACTCACGACCTCCTCATGTGGTAAGCCAATGGCGCTCGCCAGGAGTTGGGTGTATCGCCCGACTCGAATGACGTGTCGCCCGGTCTCCGTGTCGCGGCACTCTCCCGCCATCGCCAGGCACAGGAGGATGTCGGTGCGCGACGCTTCGAGTTTGTTCGTGCGGTCAACGACTTGCCTTTCGAGAGTGGCGTTCATGTGCGCGAGCGCGTCTTCGTAGTGCTTGAGGCGCAGCACACTGCGCAGGCGGGCCATCAAATCCTCACGATCAATGGGCTTTGCCAGCAGGTCAATCGCGCCACACTCCAGTGCCCGCCGTTTGATGTCGGCGTCGGCAACGCCCGTCAGAACAATTACGGGAACCTGCGTGAGCGCGTGTGTTTTGCGCAGATGTCGTATGAGATCGAAACCCGATTCCGACGGCATGTTCAAATCCGTGACCACGATGTCTATGGGAGTGCAGGCCAAAACGTGCCGAGCCTCGCTCACGGACTGGGCGAAGTGAAGCGACCACGCCGGCTCGGCGATGCGCAGGGTCCGTCGGATTGAGTCCAGAACCCGCGACTCATCATCCACAAACAGGATGGTGCCCGGCACCGAGGCTTGAGGTGCGGCTTTGCCGGACGTCACGTTGATGATTGCGCCGTTGCCGCGGACCGGTGGGCTGACTTGCTTGGAGACAACCATATTCATCCTCGGTACGCGAGGTTTGCACGGAGAAGGACCAATAACCCGATGCGGATTCGCATCACGCTCGGTTTGTTATCGCCTTCGTCCGTGCGTCGAAGCAGCCCGTTGTGATGCCGGCGCGCGATCGCAATCCCGAATTCGGCTGGTGCGTCCGGGCGTAGACTCACTCTGCGTGGTCAGAAGAAACGACATGTGGTGTTCATCGGATCGTGGGTGGGCCTGCTTAATGAGCGGGTGAACCCAATTCGCGCATGGAGGTCCGTGCGGTCGCATTCTGCGGTAACAAAATGTCGATTACCCTCGGTTTCTCAAAAAAAGGCGGCTGGGAGGTTCCAAGGTTCGACAGGCAGCGTCTATCCTCCGATATTGCGGTGGAACCAACGAATCCTATTGACCACGCTCGACTCGCATTCCCCCAAGCCCAGGCAGGTTCGTGATCGACATTATGCGACCCTGTGGGCGGTGCGACATGGTCACCTGATCCGGGTTATGAGGCGATTTTATCCGAGGTTCGCAGGTAGAAGGTCAGAGTCCTCGCTTAGCTTCTCGACGGTGAATCGATAGACCTCTGTGTCTGGGGCGTTCCACGCGTTGGCGCCGAGTCCGGCCTTGTGCGCGCAGCACTCGGCGAGAAATGTCTCCTTCGACCAGCCGGCTTCAGTGGCAACATCGGGCAGGAAACAGCCGATGTGGCGGCCTTGCTTGACGTAGATGCCGTGATGGCCGAGGTCGAAGTTGAGCGGGTTGGCGATGCGTTCGAGCGGGGAGAGGAGGGAGATGTCGATGTGGATGTCTTTTAACTCAGCGATGGTGAGCGGGTTGTCGCGGAAGCGCGGGTCGTGAGCCGCTGCGACGGACATGCGGGCGATGGTGTCGGGAAGGTCGTCGTCGGTGACGAACACGCCGATGCAGCCTCGGAGGTGGTCGTGGTTGTGGAGCGTGACGAACGCGCCGCAACGGGGGAGATCGGCCGGCCAGACGTCGGGGGAGTTGTTACGGCCGGTGAGATGATTTGTGATTGCAGTGCGGGCGTGGCGGAGTAGTTGGGTTCGGATGGCGGGGTCGAGTGGCATGACAGACGCGGGCTGCGAGCTTGATGCGTGGGTGCCGGGCGCGCTACTTTGGCTGCACGCGCGGGGTTGCGCCGAGCTTGGCCAACGCGGCCAGCACGTCCGGCGCGCCAGGGTTTAGATCGTAGGCTCGCTGCAAATGCTCGATGGCCTTGGCGCGATTGCCGCAGCGCATGTAGAAGAGGCCCAACTCGGCGTGCGCGGCGGGGCTGCCGTCTTCGATCGACACGGCCTGCTTGAAGGCGAGCTGGGCGTTGTCGATGTCGCCCGCCTGGGCGTATTGACGGCCTTTGAGGATGAGCATCTTCGCCTGTGGACCGACGTAGGCGGCGGCCCAGTTGGCTACGCGAAGGGCGGCTTGATTCTCACCCTTGAGCTTGAGTGCGTCGGCCTTGCCTTGCATGGCACGGGCATAGCCGGGGAACGCGCCGACGGCCGCCTCGAAGGCACCGTGGGCGCGATCGCAATAGCGCAATGCGCCGGGAAGGTCGTCCTCGCGGAACTGCCGGTCGGCCATCTTCATGTAACACATACCGACGTAATACGATGGTTCGGGCCGTTCGCGGTCGGCTTCGGAGGCATTCTTGAACATGGCGATGGCTTCGGCATAGCCGCCGGAGTCGTACTCGGTGAGGCCCTCTTTCATTAATTCTTGATACGAGGAGGTGGGCCTGCCGCAACCGGCGAGCGATTGGCAGAGAATGGCGATGGCGACGAGTGCCGTCGCGCGACGAACATCCATGTTGGGGGCGTGCATCATGCGGGTTAACATGCCTTGAATGCTAAGGGGCGCGTCGAGCGGCTGCAAGCGTCCGGCGCGTCGCCGGGCGTCGCTAACTCCTCGTCACACATGACTCTATCATCGGAAGGAATTGCTGAGTCGCCGCAGGGTTCGACGCGGTTTGTCGTTTTACGGCATGTGCAGCGGGATGGAGTGCATTTCGATCTGATGATTCAGCGGGGCGGGACGCTGGCGACGTGGAAGTGTTTGGTCGCGCCGGAGGACGCGCAACGCGAGGCTGTGGCATGTGAGCGGCTGGCCGATCATCGACTCGCGTATCTCGACTATGAAGGGCCGATTTCGGGAGATCGCGGGGACGTGACTCGAGTCGATCAGGGGGTATGCACCGTAGAGGCATGGGATGAGGATCGCGTTGACGTCGTGTTTCGGGGGATGCGACTGGTCGGGAGATTCCGGATGACCAAGGCTCAGGACGACGATCAATCTTGGTCGTTGATTCGTTTGGGGGGTTGATGTCCCAGTGGCTCGATCTTGAAGTCGATCCGCCCATTGAGTACCGTCACGTTCAGCACGCGATAGCCGAAGTTTCCGTTCTTCCACGTGGCCCGTGAGTCGATGCGGAGGCCGGTTAGAAAATCGCCGTGCATTGCCGGACTGCCGGGCCAGACTGCGCCGGCCTTGCGCTCGATGGGGCGATTGAGTCCTAGTGCCACAAAGTCAATCGGCACGCGCATGGATCCGCAGCGCAGGCTTTTGGCCCGTAGTACGATTGAATCCGCCTCGTACTTTACGTTCACGTCGAGCGACACAACCACGTCCATTCCCGCTTTGCGATATCGCCCGGCCAGTGTGATCTCTCCCGGCTCGAACAGCACCATCGGGTCGGCCAACTCCGGCGGGGCCAGTTCGTCGATCAAGGGGTAGATTTCGCGGCGCATGGCGATCCACCGATTCACGTCATCCTGGTATACGTGATAGAGGAACGGCTGGCGCGAGGTGCGCACGTTTTCGGTGAAGGCCTGTTCGGCGGAGAGGAGATTGTTGCGCACGTCCTGTCGTGCCGCGGGCACGATGTCTGGGATGTCGTACCATCCCGGCGTGCGCAGGAGCGTGTAGCTCGCACTGCAAAGGACGATGAGCATCGCGCCAAGTGTGGCGAGCGTCACGTGTTTCCAACGAAGGCGCGTTTTCATGGTGAGCGGGCGGAGCAAATGGGCGAATCGAAGGTGTGTCAAGCGAACAACGAGTTTGCACACGCTTGTGCGGCCAGGATACACGTTTGACCGGCACGCGCATCGGTCCATAGAATCATCGGGCACCATGCAGCGACGCCGGGCACACCGCCGCACGTCCGGCGACAGGATATCGTAACTCTATGAATCGCCTCCTGGGCAGTATTCTCGCGATCACCTGGCTGATCGCCATGGGGGCGCTCGTTCAGCGCGACGTGCTCCCGTTGTGGACGGCCGAGGAGCCGCCACGACAGGTGCTTCCGGCGGGCGAGTATCAGATCGGCATTTTCAATCAGGCTGACGCGAGGATCGGCACGACGTGGATTACGACGTCGCCCAGCCCGATGATGATGGTCCGCAGCACGACGGTGTTGGAGGTGGCCAAAATCACGGGGATGTTGCCGGTGTCGGGGACGTGGGTTCTCGGCACGGATTTGATGTACGACAGCGACGAGCGGCTGGATCAGTTTCGATTCACGCTCAATGCGCCCGGGGTGGTCGGTGAGGTGAACGCGGAACGCATAGAGCGGGACTTCTCCGTGATCGCCAAGCTCGGTGATCTCAAGAAAACGCTTCTGCTCGACGGCGAATTGTCCCGCTATCTTTCGGAGACGCTGCGCCCCTTCACTCATCTCGAACGGCTGCACGTCGGGCAGAGTTGGCGCATTCGATTGCTGGACCCGTTTGCACTGATAAAGAGCCAGTCGGTCGAGTTTCAATCGCAACTGGCCAAAGTCACTCGACGAGAGACGATCCATCATCGCGATCGGGAGATTGACTGTTTCCGCGTGGAGACCCCGACGGCTGTTGCCTGGGCCGATGAGTTCGGACGGGTGCTGAAGCAACAAGTGCAACTGCCGCTGATTGGGACGTGGACGCTTCTGGACGAAGCGGTCGATGTGGAGGCGCGTGTGCGGGCCATGCCGGAGAAGCGGCTTGGTGCGTCGGCGCGGCGCGAGAAACCGGTGAGCAAGCCCGGTACCACCAGAATTGAAACGAGCCATTGAGACGCCATGTCAATCGTGTTGGATCATGTCACGAAGTGCTACGGTCGCCTGCGGGCGGTGGACGATATCTCGCTCCACGTGTTGCCCGGCGAGGTGTTTGCCTTTCTCGGCCCGAACGGTGCCGGCAAGACGACCACGATCAAGATGATGACGGGACTGCTCGCGCCTGATGCGGGGCGGATTGAGGTCTGCGGGTTTGCCATGTCGAGCGATGCGCGCGCTGCGAAGGCCCGGCTCGCGTACGTCCCGGATCAGCCGTTCCTGTATCAGAAACTCTCTGCGCGGGAGTTTCTCTCGTTTGTCGGGCAAATGTACGAGCTTGACGCCGATCTCTGCCTCGACCGGGCGAATCAGTACATGGCCATGCTCGACGTGACGCGTTTTGCCGATCAGTTGGCCGAGAGTTATTCGCATGGGATGAAGCAGCGCGTCGTTCTTGCGGCGGCGCTGATGCACGATCCGCAGGTGCTGGTGGTGGATGAGCCGATGGTGGGGCTGGACCCGCGCACCGTGCGTATCGTGAAAGACATCTTTCGCCAGCGTGCGGCGGCGGGGCGCACGGTGTTTATGTCTACGCATACGCTGGACGTGGCCGAGTCGATTGCCCATCGCATTGCCATCATCCATCAGGGTCGTATTGTTGCCTGTGGGACGCTTGACGAGCTCAAGGCCCGCGCCGCTCGTGAGCATCGGTTGGAGGACATCTTCCTTGAATTAACGCAGCCCGATCCGGCGTTGGTGGGGGAGGCGTGATGAGCGACCTGGTCCTGCCGATGGAGGTCGTGCCGATTCCGAGGCTGGGCGTGTTGCTGCGCCTGAAGTTTCGCATCCTGTCGAATCGTGTGTCGCAGTTGGTGAACAAATCGCCGCTGGCCCTGCTCATGGCGTTGGTGTTCATTGGGACCATCTGGTTCGCGCTCTACAGCATCTTCGAGAATGTGTTTGTCTTCCTACGGCGATTCGAGCAGCCCGCCGTCATTGCGATTCCGTATGTGTTTCACGTTTTCTTCGTCGCCATGACGCTGCTTCTGGCCTTCTCCACGGCCGTCATTGCGTATGGGGCGCTGTTCAGTCGGGATGAGCCGACGTTTCTGCTGGCCATGCCGCACGCGCCGCAGAACGTGGTCACGATCATGTATCTGGAGGCGTTGTTCTTCGCGAGTTGGTCGTTGTTGTTGCTGGGCTTGCCATTGATGCTGGCCATCGGTCATGTGCAGGGGTTGCCGTGGCATTTTTATTTGATATTCGTCATTGCGTTTCTCGGATTCGTACCGATCCCTGGGGCGCTGGGGTTGCTTGCGGCGTTGGCTGTGGCGCTTTGGCTTCCTCGACTGGCGAAGCAGACACTGGTCTATGCCGTTGGCGCGGCGCTCATCTTGCTGGTCGTCTGGTGGGGTCGGCTGTGGGCTGTCTCGGCGGCGGAGTCGAATCGCTGGCTGACCGGTTTCCTCTCTGAGTTGGAGTTTCTCAAGGGGGCGCTGCTTCCTTCGACCTGGGTGACGAATGCCATTCGTTATGCCATCGAGGATCGACCGCGCGACTCTATTTTTTATCTTGGGGTGACGCTCTCCACGGCGGCCTTTTTCTCGTGGGCTGGGGTGGCCGTCGTGGGGACGAAGATGATGGCTGCGTTTGGGCGTGCCCACTCCGCGCCGAACAAGTCGCGGGCGACGAGCGGCTCCACATCGCAGGCCCTTGCCGATCTGTTTTTCTTCTACGCGCCGCCGCAGATGCGGCTGCTCATCCTCAAGGACATTCGCAACTTTCTGCGCGATCCGGTGCAGTGGTCACAACTGGTTATTCTCTTCGGCTTGCTCGCGTTGTATCTGGCGTATCTGCCGCGCAGTCGGCCCGATGGCTTCACGGTGGCGTGGCAAGCGTTGATTTGTTTCCTGAATTACGGCGCGGTGACGCTGATCCTTTCGACGTTCACCAGTCGCTTTGTTTTCCCAATGATCTCGATGGAAGGGCGGCAGATGTGGCTGGTGGGGCTGTGGCCGTTGTCGCGATCGCGGGTGATGTGGGCCAAGTTTCTCTATGCGACGACGATCACGGGGCTTGCGGCGATGAGTGTCACGTTTCTGTCGGTGCGAGCATTGGGGCTGCCGCCGGTGTTGGCGCTCGTGCAGGTTGGCGGCACGATGGCGACGTGTATCGGATTGTGCGGTATGGCCGTGGGATTGGGCGCTCGGATGCCGAATTACGACGAGCCGAGCGCCGGTCGCATCGCGTCGGGGTTGGGCGGCACGGTGAATCTCATCGCCAGCGTCGGCCTTGTCGCGGCCAGCGTGGCGCTGGTGGGAGGCATCTGCTATCGCCTTGTGCAGGCGGGTGATTTGACGTCGATGGATGGATTGTGCTGGCTTATGTTTGTGGGCGTGGTTGTCGTCGGGCCGATTGCGAGTTGGATGTGCATGACGCTTGGCAACCGGCGATTTCAACGGCAGGAGTTTTAAGACTCCGTCAGATCAGCATCCCCGCGATGCAGCCTGTCATCCAACTCGCCATCGCGCCCGCCAGCATGGCACGCGGGCCGAGGCGCACGAGATCGCCACGCCGCTCGGGCGCGAGGCTGCCGATGCCGCCGATCTGGATGCCGATGGAACTGAAGTTTGCAAACCCACACAGCGAATACGTCACCATGATGATGGAGCGTTGCGTCATTGCGCCCTCTTTGGCGATCTCCCCCAGCGTGCGATAGGCGATCATTTCATTCGTCGCCATGGCCTTGCCCAGCAGGCCGCCGTACATGCGGCAGTCGCCCGATTCCACACCGAGGACCCATGCGACCGGTGAAAACAGGAGGCCGAGCAGGCTGTCGAGATTGAGGTGCTCGGCACCCATCGCATGCACCATCGGCCGCATAAAGGACAAATCGCCCAGTGCCATCAGGCCCTTGTCAACAATGGTGACCAGTCCGATGAAGGCGACAAGCATCGCCAGCACATTGATGGAGAGCTTCATCCCCTCGGCCGCGCCGGTGGCGGCGGCATCCAAGCCGTTCTTGGTTTCGATGGGCGCGGTTTCCGCGACGTGGCCGCCGGGGCGGGCCTCCTCACCGGGCGGGATCATGATCTTGGCCATGATGAACGCGGCGGGTGCGGACATGAGCGAAGCGGTCATGAGGTGCCGGGCCATGATGACGGGGGTCAGCGGCGGCCTTTGTCCGAGCACGGTGACGTAGTAGGCCATGACACCGGCGGAGATGGTGGCGAAGCCGCCGGTCATGACGGCCATGAGTTCGGAGCGCGACATCTTGGCGAGGAATGGCCGCACGAGCAGCGGGGCCTCGGTCTGACCGAGAAAAACGTTGGCCGCGCCGGAGAGGCTTTCCGGCCCGGTGACGCCGAGGGCACGGGTCATGACCCAGGCCATGCCGCGCACGACGCGCTGGAGAATGCCGTAGTGATAGCCAAGCGACGACAGGGTGGCGACGACGATGATCGTCGACATGATCTTTACGCCCGCGATGACGGGTCCGTCCGACGCAAGATGGCCGAAGACGAACTTCGCGCCTTCATCCGCGCCGGAGAGAATGACAGTCACGACCGTTGCGACGGCGTCGAAAAAAGCACGGCCGGGTTCGGTCTTGAGGACCAGCAGTGCCAGACCCCATTGCAACGCGAGGCCGCCGAGGACGGTCTTGATCGGGAAACGCCGCCGGTCGGACGAGAGCGCCCACGCAATGAGAATCAGGACGGCGATGCCGAGCAGGCCGCGCGCATTGGACATTTAGCGATTCTCCGGGGGCGAGTCGAGCGGCGTAAAATGCTCCTTGCAGCGCGGCTCGTAATCGTCCAGCCCACCGACCATGTGCAGCGTGTTGATCGGTGACATGCGCTGGGTGAAGGGCGACGGCTTGCCGCACAGGCGGCAGGGCGATTGTTTCGCGGTGACGACATCCGCCATCGACCGCAACTGCGGCATCGGCTCGAACGGACGGCCCCAGGCATCGTGGCTGATGCCGGCGATGATGATGGAGACGCCGCGATTGAGAAGTTCACGGACGACGGGAATCAGTGGCAGTTTGAAGAACTGTCCCTCGTCGATGGCGATGAAGTCGACGTCGCCGCATTGGTCGAGGATGGCCTCCGGCGTCGGCACCGGCACGGCGTCGAAGCGGTCCTGCGTGTGGGTCACGAGGTGCAAGACGTCGTAGCGGTTGTCGATGCAGTGCTTGAACGCGCGGACGCGCTTTCCGGCGGCCTGTGCCTGGCGCAACTCGGCGATGAGCCGTTCGGTCTTGCCGCCGAACATGGAGCCTTCGACGATCTCAAGTTTTCCACGCGCGGGGAGATTGGTCACGTGGGGGATTGTGACATCGGCTGCCGGAATTGCAACGCGGAGGGAATCAGCCCCGCTGTTTTCCACGGAGGCGACGCCGTCGGGCGCGATTCGCCAATGTGAACGGTGCCAGGGCGGCGATGGTGGCGGCCAGTGTGCCGGGAATGATATTCCCGCATCCGTCGACGGCCTGGCAGGCGTTGCCGACGCCGTCGCTGTTGTCGTCGAGCTGGTCGGCGTTCGCCGTGGCTACGCAATTGTCGCAGGCGTCGCCGAATGCGTCGCCATCGGCATTGGCCTGATCCGCATTGGCCACGCTTAAGCAGTTGTCGCAGGCATCGCCGTCGCCGTCCGTATCGCCATCGGCCTGATCGGCGTTGGCGAGCGTCGGACAGTTGTCACACAGATCGCCGTCACCATCACCATCTCCATCAGTCTGGCTGGCATTGGATACGCTGACGCAATTGTCGCAGGCGTCGCCGACGGTGTCGCTGTCGGTGTCGGCTTGATCGGTGTTCGCAATGGTGGGGCAGTTGTCCGCGGCGTCGGCGATGCCGTCGCCGTCGGTGTCAATCTGAATCGTGACCGAATCGGACTGGGTGATCGTCTTTCCGGCGACGGAGTTGAAGACGAAAGTGGACGTGTTGACGACGTCTTCAGTGATGGTGACTTTGCGGAAGATCTCGAAGCCGTCGGTAGGGGCGATCAAGCCGGAGATGGCCGCGTCGACGATCACGCCCTGAATGTTGTCGGTGATGACCAGCCCTGAGATGTTGGTGGTGCCGGTGTTGCTTCCCTTGAAGCAATACTTCACGGCTGTGCCGGGTGGGACGATGAGGCTCTCGCCGGGCTTGCAGATATCGACGCAGGTGATGTCGCCGGGGCCGGCGGCGTCGGCGGTGCAGATGTCGACGGTCTCGGAGTATTCGACGCGCGGGGCCGGATAGGTGAAGAGGATGACGAAGTTGGCGGAAAGGGAATTATTGGTGTCGCAGACGTGGGTGATGCTGTCGGTGGCGGTGGCATTCTCCAGACCGGTCGTCGAGCCGCTGCCGTGTTCAGGGTTGAAGGGCGGGTTGGTGGGCGTCGCGCCTGCACCTTCCGGGTAGAGCATCAGGATGTTGCCGCTGTCATATAGCACGCCTTGGAAATCGAAGCTGTCGATGCCGCCGCCGAAGTGGTCGCAGTTGTCCCATTGGAAGACGACGCAGTCGCCGGTGCCTCCTTGCGAATAGGGACAGGGGCTGAAGACTTGGAAGAAGCCGCCAGCGAGGGTGCTTGGGGGGTTTCGCAGAACGAGGTCATCCCACATCACGGCGATGATGTTGTTCGGCTCGGCTGCGTTTTGGATGGGGCAGTTGTTGCTGAGCGAGTCAGAGAATCCGTTGAGGTCGAAGTGCAGGAAGCCGTTGGAGCTCATGTTGACGGAAGTTCGGGGCGTCCCGAAGAAGGGGAAGCCGATGCCGTCGTTGAAGCTGGTGAGCGCGATGTTGAGGGCCACGCCGTCGTCGGCATTGGCGTTCTGCGCTCCTGGCAGGGCGTCGGCATCGAAGAAGGTCACGCGTGTTCCGGTGGTAGAGATATCAGTGTAGTTTGTAAACGTCGGGCCGCCCATCTCGCTGCTGTCGGTGGAGACGTAGCCGAAGGCGGTGTCCGTGGCCATGATTGTCGGCGGCAAGTCGCCGGACCCATTCGGTGCGATCCGTGATGGGCCGGATTGCCGGCTCACTCCGGGGCTGACCGGGTCGTGGTCGGCCTCTTTCTCCGGCACCGTCACCAAGTTACCGGTGTCGGTCGCCGGCTCGGACACAAGGGCGGAGGCCGCCGCGACACACAAAGCCAAACTCAAGAGAAATGGAACGACGCGCGTCTTGATCTGAGTGAACATGGTTTCCTTACTTACGCTTCCGCGAGGAATCGGCGACGGGGATCGTGCGCCGAGATTCTATCCTTAATTGGCCGTGGGTGGGGTGAATCTGCCTCACTGTTTTAATAAATCGGTTTGGGCGATTCTTCGTCAGGCGTGGACGGCTTGGGAATCGTGGTCCGCACAGCGTACCCTACGCCTGATCCTCGCTTTCGGCGGCAGCGTGAAGCGTCTCGGCCAGCACCTTGGCGTCCACCTGCGACATCGACTGGCAGACAAAGCTCAGCTCCGGGCCGCCGGTGTCCTTGCGGCCGAGCGTCTGCGTCGCGCCCAGTTTCTCCACTTGCGTCGGTGTGAAGCGGCCGGGTGGGACGTAAATCTCCACTCGAAGTCCTTCGGGGCGGTGCGTCACAATGCGGGCGACTCGGCGTCCATCCTCCATCCGCAGATCGACCAGCACCTTGGCGCTCCAGTCGACTTTCACCGCCGGGAGCGTCTTCGTGATCCGCCCGATGATAGACAGCAATTCCATCGGCTTCCACAGAATCGGGCCGCTCCGTATCACCTTCTGCGACAGGTGCCACGCCTTGCCGTCGGTTTTCCACGGTTGGGCGTCCACCGTTGAAGAGGCCATCGCGTCGATCATCGCCAGGTACTTTTTCCACGCCGCCGACAGAAAGGCTTTGAACGCCGGCGTCGCGATTTCCTTTTTGTCATGGATCAGGATGCGAGCGTGGTCCATCGTTTGCAACACGGGGCGAAGCTGCACGCGAGCCGTCTGCCCATAGGCTTCGATGTCGTCGCGGTCGTCGAGCGTCTTCAGGGCGAGTTTTTTCGACAAGTCGTTTTCCTTGAACGCACCGTGCGGCAGTCGCAGATTTAGGTCGAGCAGCCATCGCCCACCCGTCAGGCAGTGACAGAACCACGGCACCGCCGACTGCGCCACGCCCTTTGGGGCAACAGCCGTCACTTCGACGCGGGCACGATCATTCCAATCCGTCGGCGCGAGTCGACCCTTTCCGAGTCGCTCGATTTCATCAATGATGAAGGTGAGCGCCGCCGACTCCCACTCGACCGGTTTACCATCGCGGCTGATGCGCTGTTCGGTGTGCCAGCGACGGCCGCTCGTCTGCCATGGCATCTTCGTTTCTGACACATCGCCAATGATCGTGAGGCGTTCGATTGTCTTTGGGGCCTTCGCCGGATTGAACACGGCACGTTCGGCATGAGGCCCCGCTGCGAGCACGTCGCGCATGAGCCGACCCGTGTGTGAGGCCGTGGACTTCGCAATCTCCTCCGGTGTCCCCTCGGCGACGATCCGGCCGCCCTCATCGCCGGCTTCGGGGCCGAGGTCGATCAGCCAGTCGGCCGTCTTGATGACGTCCAGATTGTGCTCGATGCAGATGACGCCATTGCCCAGGTCCACGAGGCGGTGCAACACGTCGAGTAGCTTTCGCAGAT
This sequence comes from Planctomycetota bacterium, assembly GCA_038042195.1. Lineage (GTDB taxonomy): Bacteria > Planctomycetota > Phycisphaerae > UBA1845 > UTPLA1 > JACRIM01. The sequence goes on from JBBTET010000002.1 coordinate 31,524, forward strand.
CGTCGAAGTGCAGCCCCGTCGTCGGTTCGTCGAGGATGTACACCGTCTTGCCGGTGCTGGGGCGGCCGAGTTCGCCGGCCAACTTCACGCGCTGGGCTTCACCGCCGGAGAGCGTGGGCGCGGCTTGCCCCAGTGAGAGATAACCAAGCCCCACGTCGTCAAGCGTCTTGAGCAGCCGTTGCAGCTTTGGCACGTTGCTGAAGTGCTCCAGCGCCTGATAGACCGGCATGTTGAGCACGTCGCTGATGTTCTTGCCTTTGTAGCGCACCTCAAGCGTCTCTCGCTGATAGCGCGTGCCTCCGCAGGTCTCGCAGGGTACCCACACGTCAGGGAGGAAGTGCATCTCGTGGCAGACCTGGCCCAGTCCCTCGCAATCGTCGCAGCGGCCGCCGGGTCGGTTGAAGGAATAACGATTCACCGTGTAGCCGCGCACCTTGCTGTCGGGGAGCCGGGCGAAGAGTTCGCGGATGATGTCAAAGAGGCCGGTGTAGGTCGCGGGGTTGGAGAGCGGGGAGTCTCCGATCGATTGTTGGTCGACGTTGATGACTTTGTCAACGTGGTTCAGACCCTGGATGTCGTCGTGTGCGCCGGGTTGAAGGCGCGCCCGGTGAATCCTCGCGGCCAGGGCGGGATACAAGATGTCCGTGATGAGTGACGATTTGCCGGAGCCGGAGACACCGGTGACGCAGACGAACCGTCCGAGCGGGATGCGAACAGTCAGGCCCTTGAGGTTGTGGTGGCGTGCGCCGCGGACCAGGAGGTGTTTCTGTGAGTCAACGACGACGCGACGATTCGTCGGCACGGGGATCGCCGCCTTGTTGGCGAGGTAGCGCCCGGTCAGCGATTCGGCCTTTCGCTTCAACTCCTTCGGCGCGCCGACCGCGACCACTTCGCCGCCATGCACGCCGGCACCGGGGCCGAAGTCGATCAGGTGATCCGACGATTCGATCACCTCGCGGTCGTGCTCCACCATGAGCAGCGTATTGCCCAGATCGCGCAGCTTGTGAAGCGCTTTGATGAGGCGCGTGTTGTCGCGCGGGTGGAGGCCGATGGTCGGCTCGTCGAGGACATAGAGGACGCCCGTCAGTCCGCTGCCGATCTGCGAGGCCAGCCGGATGCGTTGCGATTCGCCGCCGGAGAGCGTTGGCGCGGCCCGGCCGAGCGAGAGATACTCCAGCCCCACGTCGAGCAGGAAGTCGAGGCGAGCGCTGATTTCGTGAAGGAGTTCACCGGCGATCTTCGCTCGTCGGGCGTCGAGTTTGAGCGTCTTGAAAAACGCATGCACTTCGGTAAGCGACATTGCGCAGGCGTCGACGATGGACTTTCCGTCGAGTCGCGCTGCCGCCGGATAGGGTTTCACGCGGCCACCGTCGCAGGACTGGCAGGGCACGTCGGTGACCAAGTCCTGCAATTTCATTCGATACTGCCACGAGACGCGCGTGGCTTCGTCGATGGCCGGGAAGAAGCCTTTCCATTGAAAGCGGAGAAAGGGGTGAGTCTTGAGTCCTGAGTCCTGAGACTTGAGGCGCGTAGCTTGAGGCGCGACGGCGATCCACTTTTCTCCAAGACCGAACATCAGTGCGTGACGCTGCTCGTGCGACATCTCTCGCACGGGTCGTCGCACGTCGAACTCCATCGCCTTGGCCAAGGCCCGGATCATCGCCGCCAACAACGGCCGATCTTCCGCGTCCTCCCAGCCGGCGATCGCGCCGTCGAGGAGCGTTTCATTAGGCCGCACGATGATGACGTCGGCGCTCGTGCCGCGTTGAAAGCCAAGACCCTCGCATCGTTCGCACCAACCCAACCGCGCGTTGAAGCTGAAATGGTGGGGCGTTAGCTCGTCATAGCTTGTGCCGCATTGGTCGCACGCGAGGTGTTGCGATATCCGTTGACTCTTCACCGATCCGCCCGCATCCACCGGCGCAACGACCATCACGCCTTTGCCCAGTGCCAGGCAATGCTCCACCGAGTCGGCGATGCGCCCGCGCGCCGTCCCGCCGATGATGATCCGGTCGACGACGATCTCCACTTCGTGTTTCCGTTTGGCGTCGATGGAGGGCGTGGCATCCAGTTCGACCATCGCGCCGTCGATCCGCGCACGCACATAGCCCTGCGCCTTGCAACGTTCCAACAGCGCCTGCCAAGTCTCTCCCGGCCCGCACTCAATCGGCGAGCAAAAGACGAGGCGCGTTCCCTTGTCCATCGACAGCAGCCGGGCCACGATCTCATCGCTGGTCTGTGTTCCGATCGGCCGTTTGCAGGCCGGGCAGTGCGGCGTCCCCAGCCGTGCCCACAGGACGCGCATGTAATCGTAAATCTCCGTGACTGTGCCGACCGTCGAGCGCGGACTCTTGCTCGCGGCCTTTTGCTCAATGGCGATGGCCGGCGAAAGTCCGTGGATGTGATCCACCTTCGGCTTCTGCAACTGGCCGAGGAATTGCCGCGCGTAGGCCGAGAGCGATTCGACGTACCGCCGTTGCCCCTCGGAATAGACCGTGTCGATAGCGAAGCTCGACTTGCCGCTGCCGGAGACGCCGCTGCACACGGTCATCGCCCCGCGCGGGATGTTGACCGTGACGTTTTTCAGGTTGTGCTCTCGAGCGCCGACGACGGAGATGACGGAGAGAGGTTTGAGGCTGGAGGCTGGAGGCTTGCGTTTCGAGATTGGGCGCGATCGTACGGTCTTTTTGGGAGCGAGTGCATCTCTCAGCGATGTTCCCGTATGCGACGCCTTGCATGTCGCCACGTCCTCCGGCGTCCCAGCCGCTACGACGTGACCGCCTGCATCGCCGCCTTCCGGCCCCAGATCAATGACCCAGTCCGCCGTCTTGATGACATCCAGGTTGTGCTCGATGACCAGCACCGTGTTGCCGGAGTCCACGAAGCCGTGCAACACCGCGAGCAGCCGACGAATGTCCTCGAAGTGCAGGCCCGTCGTCGGCTCGTCGAGGATGTAGAGCGTGCGCCCCGTCGCTCGCTTCACCAATTCCTTGGCCAGCTTGATCCGCTGGGCCTCGCCGCCGGAGAGGGTGGTGCTGGATTGGCCGAGCTTGATGTAGTCCAGTCCCACGTCGTGCAAGGTGAGCAGCATGGACTTGATTTTCGGGATCGGGTCGAAATGCTGGAGCGCCTCCTGCACGTCCATGTCCAGCACGTCGGCGATGCTTTTGCCGCGATAGTGGATTTGCAGTGTTTCGTGGTTGAATCGCTTGCCCTCGCAGACCGGGCACGTCGCCCACACGTCGGCGAGGAAGTCCATCTCCACGCGATTCGAGCCGTTGCCCTCGCAGGCCTCGCATCGTCCGCCGCCCGACTCACCGGTGGAGACGTTGAAGCTGAATCGCCCCGGGGCATAGCCGCGCACCTTGCTGTCGGGAAGCCGTGCGAAGAAATCACGTATCTCGTCGAAAACCTTCACATAGGTTGCTGGATTGCTGCGCGGGGTGCGCCCGATTGGCGATTGATCGATGTCGATGATCTTGTCGAGGAAGGGTTCGAAGGGCCGAGGGGCCGAGGGGCCGAGTGTGCGCATTTTGGCCGCTGCGCCATGCCGATCATTCTTTTTCTGAATCGACGCAGGTTTACGCAAGGGTGGGGGAAAGATGTCTATGCCGTCATGCTCACCTGGATGCGCGTTCTCCGCGCCGTTCAAGTCGCGCAGCAGGGCCTCGCGCAAGATGTCATTGACCAGCGAACTCTTGCCCGAGCCGGACACGCCGGTGATGCACACAAAGCGGCCCAGCGGAATGCGGACGTCGATGTTCTTGAGGTTGTTGTGCCGCGCCCCATGTACCACGAGCCAGCGCGGAATGGGAGGTTCCTCGACGGCGGTCACGGTGGCGATCTTCGGCATCGGCGGATGGGGCTGGTGTTATTATTTAGCTGGCGCACTTGCGCGCCGCTTGCGAATCAATGGCACACGATGGAATTACGTCGGCGTGGCGCGACTGGAACAATTCACGATCCGACGACTGGAGACGAAGGGGCTCGAACCCTCGACCTTCGCATTGCGAACGCGACGCTCTCCCAACTGAGCTACGTCCCCGTGTTGATGGACGGTATCACCCATCCATTGTGTCGTTACTTTAGTCCGCCGTCGTCCTCGCTGCAAGACGCCGCGCTCACGGACTCATGGCTTGCTCCGCTCCGTCGGTACGGCGTTTTTCGCCGCGTCGCGGACCTGCCGGCCGGCTGCTTCGCTCGCGTGGTTTAGCTCGTTGTTGGTCAGTTCGTTCAGTCGCGGCTTCCCAGTCGCGCACTCGGCGAGCCACTCCTGGGCGAATCGACCGCTGCGTATCTCCGCCAAGATCGCGCGCATCTCACGGCGCGTTTCCTCCGTGACCAGTCGCGGCCCGCGCGTCAGCCCGCCATAGGCCGCCGTGTTGGAGATGCGATCCAACATGCCCTTCAAACCCGATGCGTATTGCAAGTCCACGATCTGCTTCACTTCGTGGATGCACTCGAAGTACGCCACTTCCGGCGGAAAGCCGGCCTCGATCAACACGTCGTAAGCCGACTTCATCAACTCGATCACGCCGCCGCAGAGCACGGTCTGTTCGCCGAACAGATCAGCCTCGCATTCCATCGCGAAGGTCGATTCGATCATGCCGCCCTTGCCCCCGCCGATGGCCGCTCCCCAGGCGATGGCCGTATCGCGGGCGTGACCGGACGCATCCTGATGGACCGCGATGATGCAGGTCAGGCCGCCGCCGCGCTGGTAGGCATTTCGCACGAGTGAGCCAGGCCCCTTTGGTGCGACCATGATCACGTCCACATTATGTGGGGCGACGATGCGGCCAAAGCGGATGTTAAAACCGTGAACGAATCCGAGCGTCTGCCCGGCTCGAAGTTGAGGCTGAATGGATGCGCGGTGCAGGTCGCCCATTGACTCATCTGGCAGCGTGAAGATCAGGATGTCGGCCTGCGTTGCAGCCTCTTCCAGTGAAACAGGATCAAATCCATCGTCCAGGGCGCGTTGATGATTGGCCCCACCCGGACGCTGTGCCACGATGACGCGCAACCCAGAATCGCGGAGGTTCATCGCATGAGCACGGCCCTGTGAGCCGTAGCCCAGCACGGCAAGAGTCTTGTCGGCGATGCACTTCGGTTGGGCATCGCTATCGTAATAAACAGGCAGAGGCACGCGGCACCGTGGTCCCAATGAGGTCGATCAACATCGTCGTTCGCCAAAGCTATGCGATCTTCCTATCATACCCGGATGAGTTCAATCGAGATGAGTCAGGTCGATGCGTGGTTCGCATCTGCACAGCCCCGGCCCCGCCGCCTCTTCGGCACCCAGACGTTCGTCACGTCGTGTCTGTTATTCGTACTGATGATTTCGATGTTCGGGGCGAAGTTCAACGTCCCCGAGGTGGTGTGTCTCGCGCTGCCGCCGTTGGCATTGGCGATGGTCGTCACGGTGGGGTGGCGTGCTGGTCGTCGTCGCAAGCAGTGTCGTGAGAGTCTCTCCAAGGCGTGGGAGCATCTGCAACTCGACAGCCCCGCTGAATCGGCGACCATCCTCGAACAGGTGCTGCGAATCCCCATCATGCCAGAGTCGGACCTTGGCCAGGCGATGCTGCTGCTGGGTGGCGTCGCCGAGCGGATGGGGAGCCATGACGCCGCCGCGCGGGCCTACGAACTCATGCTCGTCCATCAGGCAGGCGACATTATTCAATTGCAGGAGGCCCAGGTGAATCTTGCCGAGGCCAAAGTGCGCAATCACGAGCTCACGGATGCCGTCACGCTGATCCATCGCCTGGCGCAAGTTCCAATGCCGCCGCCGATCAAGGCCGTGTTTGAATTGGTGCGCTTGTTTCAGGAAGTCTTCATGGGCCACGCCCAGGACGCCCTCGTCAACGTGGAGGAGCGCCGCTCGCTGTTCCGAAAGTATCTTTCCATCCGCGCCGGCTTTGGTTACGGATTGCTCGCTGCCGCTTATCACCAAGTCGGTCAAACTGATTCGGCCGCCTCGCTTTGGCTCGATGCGACGACGCTCGCGAAACCGGATCGTCTGATTCGTGAGTATGCACTGCTGGAGCCGATTTCCAGGCTCTATCCGGCCGCGAGGAACCCGCTATGACCCGCGTTGAAGCGCGACAAGTGGCCCGTACGCTGCGTCGACAGTTCATGTTGTCATCGGTGACGACTGTGTTCCTGTTGCTGATGCTGGTGACATGCTGCGCCGCCGCGCTCTGGCCGAATCTCAGTCCGCAACGCACTCAATCTCTCTGGTCCGCCGCCATGCTCGCGGGGATTGCGTGGATGGTGCTCACCGTGCTTAGTACGCGACAGGTCAAGTCCGCGAATCAGGCGGCGACCTATCTCTCGGCCGGCCGTCTCGATTTGGCGGAGCAGGAGTTGACATCAGCGTTGGGGTCGTTCAGTTTGCATCGCACCGGCAAGTTGATGGTCTGCCACAATCTCGCCGTGGTGGTGCATGGTCAGAAGAATTATCACGCCGCCGCCGAGTTGTGCGACGCCATCATCGGATTGCACGGCAACGTTTCGAAGAGCCTCGGTCGAGTCTGCCGGATGTTGCTAGCCGATTGCCGGCTTTTTCTTGGGGACACGCTTGCGGCCTTCAAGGCGTTGCAACCGTTGCTGGGGCGCGACGCGAAGCTGAGCCTTACGGAACAAATGATGCTCCTGCCCATCGAGCTGCGGTGCCTCGTGGCGCAGGGGAAGTATGCCGAGGCCGCCGACAATCTAGAATGGAAAGTCCAGCGGGCCGAGTTGTTGGACAGCTTCCGCTCCGCGCTCGTCCATGCCCTGCTCGCCAAGTCGCTGCGAGAGTTGGGTCGCAACGAGTCCGCCGACTTTCTCCAGCGACGGGCCGGCCTGCTTCATGACCTCAGCGAATTGAGCAAGGATTACGCGGGCCTACTGGATTGACTCGACATCCGGGCCGATGCCGATAATATCTCTGGTCCTAGTGCCACCTGTGATCTAGTCGCCCTTTGGAGACGTCCTGATGTCGCCTCTCATTCTGACCTCTGTTGTCCAACTCCTGCTCGCCCAGTCAACCGGCGATGCGCCTCCGACCGTGGCACCTGCGAAGCCGGTGGCCACAGTTAAGGCCATTGAACCCGGTTCCAACACCGACATGGGCCTCTGGCTCGTGAATCTCGCCCGCCATCAGGGCCATCTCGTCGGCCGCGGTGACCCTCGAAGCGCGTCGTTGCAAGTGCTCGCGTTGCTTGAAGCGGCTGCGGATGTTGATTCAGAATGTGCCGAGGCTTTTTACTGGTTGTACGACCTGCAACATCGCATGGGCCAGGACAAGGCGGCCCATGCCTCGCTCGCTCGCTACGTGAAACTCGCGCCGACCGATGAGGCCGCGCGGATTCGACTCTTTGAAATCGGATTGGAAGAACAGCAGAACGCCGAGAAGCGACTCGCCTTTGTGCAATCCGCCCTCAAGGATGCGCCGATGCCGCCTGCTTATGAGAGCGCGGTTCGATCCACGCTTGCCAGGCTTCGCTATGAGCGCCGCGAGAGTGAGGAGGCGGGCCAGGAAATCGAAAACGCCTTGCGGCTGAATCCGATGAACACCGAAGCCCGTGAACTCGCCTACGAAATGTACGGCGAGACCGAGGCTGAGTTGCAGCGTGTCGAAATGGCGTTGCAGCTTGTCTCCATCAATCCATCGCAGGCCAATCTGATTTGGGATCTCGGCGAGTTGCTTGACCGCCTCAGTCTGCACAAGCCGGCGCAGGAGTGGTTCAACCGTGCCATTGACCTGCACAAGCGGCAAGACTCGTCAAAAGTTCCCGCCGAGTTTTGGAACACGCTGGGCCTTTCCTACGTCGGCTCCGGCGATTTCGCCAAGGCCAAGGAATCCGCCGATCAGGCCTTGGGGGTCGACGCGACCTACCTGACCGCGCGGCTCATGCGGGCCAGCGCCGAGCGCAAACTTGGTGACGACAAGGCCGCCGACGAAGACATTGCCACCGTGCAAAAATCCTACGACGCGCAGGTGGACGAGATTATCTCCAAAAAGCAATCCGACAAGGCCGCCGAGATTGCCTGGTTCTATTGCTATTACAAGACTGACAAGGAAAAGGCACTCAAGCTGGCCGACATCGCGGTGGGGGGGGCCAATCCCGGTCGCCTTGCACAATTGGCTCACGGATACGCATTGCGTCTTAATGGCAAGACGGATGAGGCTCTCAAGATTCTCGAACCGCTCGCCGCGTCCGATCAAATGGCCGCCGTCGAAGTAGCGAGAATATTCTCCGAGCAATCCAAAAAGGCAGAAGCTGTCACGCTGCTCACCAAGGCCGCCGCTTTGCAATACTCCGGAATTGCCTTCAATCAGATTCGCGAACTCCTGACCAAGCTCGGTGAGAAGCCGCCTGAAGCACCGGTCTATGGCAAGATCACGGCCGCCCTTGAAAAGTTCCATCGCGACGTCTTCGACTTCCCCCAGCGGCCCGGCGAGTTTCTGAAATTCACGATCCGCACGGCTGCCGCTCCGACCTCTGTCGGCCCGATCAACGTCATTTTCCGAATGGAAAACGCCGGCCCGTTCCCGATCACCTTTGGTGAGGGCTTCATGGTGCGCCCGCTGGTGGCGCTCTCTGCGAATGTCGGCGGCGAGAAGGGCGTCTTCAAGGATTATTTACAGGTCTTGCTCAACGCCCGTGCCATGCTCCTGCCGGGGGATGCGTTGGAGAAGCAAGTCGCCGTGGATGTCGGCGCGCTGCGCGAGTTCATGATTCGGCGCAGTGGTGAAGACGCCTCCATTGAATTGATCGCCATGCTTGACCCTGTCCTGAAGAACAACATGCTTTCGCAGGGACCGGGCACGATGATCGCCGCTCCCCTCGTGGTGAAGCTCAAGGGTATCGATCTCTCGCCGGAAGCGACTGCGAGTCTCGTGCGATCCGTTACCTCTGCTAATTTGAGCGAGCGGATGATTGCCGCCCAGCGAATCGGCGGTGTTCTCGCATGGGCGGAACACAACACATCCAAAGCGGCGGCGGCGAAGTTGCCCGTGGACACGCTCCGGTCCGCGATGGCTCAAGCACTCGGTGACAAGGCATGGCAGGTCCGTGCCCATGCGCTTTGTGCGGCCTCTTGGTCCACGATGGATGGCCCGACGACTTCCGCCGCCGCGCCGACGGTGGGGGACTCCAATGCCGTACTGAAGACGCTGGCCGTCCGCCTCTTCGCCCCGCAGCAGGGGGAGAAGTTTAAGCCCGTCCTCGAACAACTCTTGAAGACCGATGCGAGCCATTTCGTCCGCCTTATCGCCGCGAGCTACCTGCCCGACGGCGCACGCATGCAGGCCAGCAGTTCCGCCGTCGGTAGTCCGTGATATTGCCCCCTACGCTTTATCGCGCTTCCGCTGAATCCATTTCCGCAAATCGGGCAACGGCATCGTGTTCAACACGTCCTGCTTCCGAAGCCATCCGCGCCGGGCCGTAACGATGCCGAATCGCATCTGATCCAGTTGCGCCGTGCTGTGTGAATCCGTGTCGATGCAGAGCATTACGCCCGCGTCCCGAGCCTGTCGGGCGTGCAAATCGCACAGGTCCAGCCGTTGCCACGCGGCGTTCAGCTCCATCGCCGTCCCCGTTTCGACGGCCTTGGCAATCACGGCCGACATGTCGAGGTCCATCGCCTCGCGCTTGTTGATGAGGCGGCCTGTTGGATGGCCGAGCAACGTGACGAACGGATTCTCCATCGCCTGGAGAACGCGTGCGGTGATCTTCTTTCGTTCCTGGCGAAGGGCCGAGTGAACGCTGGCCACGACGAAATCGCACGCCGCGAGAATTTGATCGGGGTAGTCGAGCGATCCGTCGGAGAGGATGTCACACTCGCACCCGACCAGCACGGTGATCGCCTTAAGCGACTTGTTTAACTCGCGGATTTTTTCGATCTGTCGCCACATCCGATCAATGGTCAGCCCATTCGCCACCGCGCTCGATTTGGAATGATCTGTCAACGCGATGTACTCATACCCGCGCTCCTGCGCCGCCTGAGCCATGGTTTTCGCGTCACAGGTGCCGTCGCTCGCGTTGGTGTGCATGTGCAGATCGCCGCGAATGTCGTCCATGGAAATGAGCGGTTCCAGCGCGTCCTGCTCGAACTCCCCGCGATCCTCGCGTTGCTCCGGCGGAATGAACAGCAACCCCAGTTTCTGATAGACGTCCTCCTCACGCTCGCCCGCCAAGGGCGTGTCCCCGTCGAACAAACCCCACTCGTTCAGCTTCCACTTTCGCTTCA
>JBBTET010000002.1:41766-51020 GCA_038042195.1 Planctomycetota bacterium
ACCGCCATCTCGCGCAGTCGAACGTTGTGCTCCTTGCTGCCTGTGAAGTATTGCAACGCCGCCCCGAACGACGCCTTCGGCACCACGCGACAATCGGCCTGAATCTCCACGCCATCGCGCCGCTCCACGAGGATCGACCCTTTTGTCGTCCCCGACGCCAGCACCTTCTTGGCTTGCGGCAAACTCGTAAACGCCTTCACCACAGCGGCCCCATCATCTGACTCGCACAGGATGTCCACGTCGCCAATCGTCTCTGCTCCGCGACGCAGGCTCCCGCAATACTCCGCTCGTCGCACGCCCTTGACGCCGCGCATGGCTGCAACCAATTCCTCTGCCAGCGGCATCGCCAATCCCAGCGGCGTTCGCCCCGTCGACTTTTCCGCGAAGGTCAACCCTTCGGAAATCTGCTGGACGCTTTTCTCGCCGAGGCCCTTGAGCTTTGCGAGCTTCCCCGAGTCGATGGCCTCTTTCAGCGTGGCCACATCGACGACCCCCAACTCTTTCCACGCCAGCGCCACTTTCTTCGGCCCCAGCCCCGGCACTTCCAGTAGCGCCGGCAGCCCCGGCGGCACTGCCTGCACTAGTTCGTCGAGCGCAGCGACTTTGCCCGACGCGAGATACTCGTCAATTTTCCCCGCCATGCCCTTGCCGATGCCTGGGATATCTACGATCCCGCCAGTCTTCGACAGCTCGTCAATGTCCTGCGTCAAGTCCTTCATGCTTCGCGCCGCTCGGCGATACGAGTTGACGCGAAACGACTGCTCCCCCTGAATCTCCATCAGGTCGGCCATCTGCTCAAAGATCGCGGATATCTCACGGCTCTTCATGCGGCTTACTATAACAGGTCACTCCTCAACCAGGAGAAGAAGCACCGTATCGCTGTTTTGTCAGATTTCCTGCGCCAGCAACAGGGAATGCTGATTGCGCGCGGTGAAGCGAACCGGAGGCGTGATATGGCGATGCAGCTCAACTGCGGCGCTCTTGTGGGGACTGGGCCTCGTCGCCTTGTCGACACGAGAAACTCGGCGCGAATGATCCGGTGATCAGCAGCCGCTGTTCAGCAGGCATGTTCCAAACGGCTCTATGTCGCTCGAATCAACGCTGAAATTGGCGTCCGCGTCCATGGCGCATTTCTGCGTCGGAGTGCCCGATCCGCTCACCAAGATTTGACTGAACATGCTGATGTCGCCGCCATTGATGACGCCGTCACCGTTCACGTCGCCTCGTGTGCAGGTGACGACGGCCGGCACTGGTGTCGCACCGGTGAAGGTGGTCGCGCCGGGCTTGAATTGAACCATGGTGGCAATCCCGTCAGAGACCGCGTTGGCAAGGTTGGCGTCGAATCGGAAGCAGTACATCGTGCCCCAGCGCAGGGCGTTGGCGTTTGTGTTGGTGGCGTAGGTCTGAGTTGCCCAGCCAATCGAACCGCCGGCGATGGTCGCGGACCAGTCGGTGCCGTCGTAATTGACCCCGCCCCCTCCGTCGCCGCCTCGATAATCCACGTCGCGGAAGCCGACGTTGGTGATGGTTGCATAGGGGCTGACCGGAATGCTGAAGGACTGAATGGACCGGTCGGAGTTCATGTTGTACAGGGCGTATTCGTAGTGATACTGACCGCCACCAAGACTGGTCGCCCGGCCGCAGAGGATGACCCGCCCCGGCAACCCGTTATCTTCCGGTGCGTCCAGATTGGATTGGACGACGATCGGGTCAATGGCCTTCCACATGTTTACGGCTGGGAACTGCCGAACCGTGCTTCCCAGGAAGCCGAAGGTCCATGCAGAGGCACTGCCCGAAACGGTAGCCTCAATGTAGGAGCAATTGTTATTCTGATTGTTGGACGAGGCGTCATCAGGTGTGACATACTGCGCCTGCCCGAAATAGCGCGTGGTCGCGGCGGGTCCGCCGGTGGTAGCGATCAAGTCTGAAATCCGCACCTCGATGCGGCCGTTGTTTCCGCCACTCGGATGTGTCGGGCAGGAGGCGGGGTAGGCACCGGTGTGCGCATTGACCGTGTACTTCGGTCCGAGTCCGCTTTGGGAGCCGTTTCGCGAGGCCGAGTAAGGATCGGAGCAGCCGATGCCAAGCCGAGACCCTGTGCCGGGGTTTTGACAGGTACAGCAATCGCTATCTGCCAGGGCCAGGAATCCATGCTTCAGCCAGCTCTGGCCGACCTGCTCGAATCGGCCCGCACCGCTGACGGTGCTGTAGCGAAATAGTGTGCCGCCGATGACCGGATGAGTGTTCGCCGGGCAGGCGTCCCATTTCAGGGTAGCGGTGCCCATGTTGCACGAGGTCGTACCGAGGGAGAGCGCTTCCCAATTATTCGGGGCAGTACCGGTGGCGGTGTAATTACTAGGTCCGGTGATGATGCCGACAATAACGTCCGGCCCCGCAGCGCCGCCGCATGGTGTTTGGCCTTGGGCCGGCCGAACAACCACAATCGCACTCAATAGAATACATACACTGATGACAGAGCAGGTACCGAGTCGCATGGATTACTCCCCAAACCAACCATTGTGTTGTCGGAACCCCTCAATCGATATGAGCGGACGTGCCGATCAACAAGCCGATGTTTCTTCGACGGCTTGTTGCCCGATCAAGCCACAACGCTAGGCCACTTCATGACCCAACAGTTCCCCGATGACTTCAAACTATCGGCTGCTGGGCGACGCCTGACCATTATACAGTACCGCATCTTCCATCACCAACTTGTTGGTTCATCCGAGAAAACCGGGATTCGCAGGGTTTGCAGCGCGGACCCATGATCTCACGGCACCGGGTCATACCCGCTCGCCCCGCCCCACGGATGACATCGCAGCATCCTTCGAACCCCCAACCATCCTCCTCGAATCGGCCCGTGCCGCTCCACCGCCTCAATTACATACTCACTGCACGTCGGCACGAACCGACACGAACCGGCCAGCAGCGGACGCATCACGAATTGATACGCGCGTATGAACGCCACCACGCCCGCACTCATGAGCCGTCTCATTCCACGGCCCTTTGAAATGCGAGGCGATAGATCGGCCGCCCCTCACGCTTGTACTTGATCTCAAAGTTTGTCTCGACGTCCTCACCCACGACGCCGAACTCGGGGTCTTCAAACGCCATCGGAGTCAACCCAGGTCTCCCCTGAGTCACTGTTTGAATCTGTGCGAAGTACTCCGCATGATCGGTCTGAATCGCCAACCGCCCGCCGGCCATCAAACATCGTGCCGCTGCATTGACGAAGTCCACCGTCAGCAATCGGCGCTTCAGGTGCCGCTTCTTCGGCCACGGGTCGGGATGGTAGATGTGAATCGCCGCGAGGCACGCCTCCGGCAGATGGTGCAGGACGAAGTGCTTCGCGTCCGTCCGCATGATTCGTACATTGGTCACGCCCCAGCGGGCCATGCGATCCGCCGTGAACTTGTAGAACTCATTGGCCCACTCGATGCCGAGATAATTACGTTCGGGATGAGCGCGGGACTGCCGCAGCAGGAAGGCTCCCTTGCCGCAGCCGATTTCCAGTTCGGTGGGGTGATCGTTCCCAAAGAGCGCGGGTAGATCAGCCACATCTCCAAGCGACTCCCGTGTCACGGCGATTTCATCGAAGCAGACCATGCCTTGGATTATATCGAAGTGTCACTGCGCATGAAAAACGGCGGCCTGGGCACATGCCCAGGCCGCCGGTGATTGCTATTCTCCAGTCGTTCGCGATGACTGCGTCAACGATCAATCGAAGTCAGGAATCCGTGCCGCGAAGTCATCACCATCATCATGATGCGTTGGATTCCCTCCGCCAGCGCCGCCGCCGCCGGCCATGCCCGAGTCCTTTCGCGCGGTGAAGCACGCTCGGCAATACACTGGCCGCCCCTCGGCCGGCTTGAACGGTACTTCAGTCTGCTGGCCGCATTCCGAGCAGACGGCTGAGAACCGTTCTCGTGGGGGCCGGCTACCACCACCACCGCCGCCGTAGCCGCCGCGATTTCCGCCGCCACCACCGCCAGATCGCCGTGGTCCGCCGCGACTCATTCCTCCTCCACCTCCGCCGCCGCTGCGATTGCCCTGCGACGGGCCGGCGGCCTTGCGCTGTTCGCGACAGGGCCGACATCGCTTCGGTTCGTTGGTGAAGCCGCGTTCCGCATAGCGCGATTGGTCATCGGCGGAATGGACGAACTCCACGCCGCAATCACTACACACGATGGACTTGTCTGTGAACTCCATGGCTCTACTCTCGAATAAGGGTTTGGGCACGGTCGGCTGGATTCTCGTTGTGTGAAACCGAGGGCCGAACGGCCGGATGAGGGGAAGGATGCTCCTTAGTTAGATGGGTGATTGCCCATGACTGGCGTGTATCACACCAGAGTCGATTCGGGATGTCAAGGAAAAGTGAGACGGTCGGTCCAGCGCCTCCCCGCCCCTGCTGGTGGGCCGTTGGGTTGCGAGTCGCGCCGCCGCGGCGGGCGGAAATCAGGCCTAATGCGGTGGGTTGAGTACACCTCACCCTACGAGGTTTCAACCGGCTGTTTGGCGGCCATCCAGTCCGATCGCAACAAACCGTAGATATAGAAGTCGTGTGGCTGCCCACGACACACGCGATAGCTCCTCAGGCAGCCCTCACGCACGAACCTACTGCGTTCGAGCAGGCGCTGCGAGCGGTTGTTGTCGACCCGGACGTAGGCTTGCACGCGGTCGATCTGGTCCTGTTGGAAAGCCCACTGAAGCACGGCGGCCACGGCTTGGCGCATTAGGCCCGTGCCCCAGTGCGGCTGGGCTAGGTCGTAGGCGAGTTCGGCCCAGCGGTGCGGCCGTGACCAATCGTTGAAACCGCAGGTGCCGACAATCTGATCATCGGCGGGGAGTGCGACGGCCCATTTGGACAGCTCGCCCGCAACCCAACGGTACTGGGACCGCTCGATCATGGCTTCGACGAACGACAACGACACATCGGGATAGCTGGTCAGCTCCGTCACAGCAGGATTCCGCAGGTAGGCATAGAGCGCGGCAGCGTCGGCCGCACGGAGCGGGCGCAGACGCGCTCCGTCGAGTTCAATCGTCGGCGGATGTTGTGGGTTGTCTGCCATCGGGACCGGTCAAAGCGACGGCTCATCATTCGCGGCGCTGCGCGTGATTGTAAACTTCCCGTTCTGGATGTCGACCACCACCAAGGACCCGGTGTCGATGCGAAGGTTCTCGGCGAGCCAAGGTTGAATAACGACGTTGAGATATTCGCCGTCGCTTTCACTAATGCCGCAGGCAAATGGCGCTAACTTGTCGCCACCTGCCGCCAGGGGGATGCGCAGAACCAACCTGCCATCGATTAGTTCTACCGGGCCTTCGAGGGAAATGTTGTGGGACATTGCAGCCTTTCGCGAGGAAGTGCCAAAGTGGAAAAAATCGTCAGGCCTTGCCCCAGCCGGGCAACGCGGCGGCGGTCAGCCCTGCCGCTTCACCATCTCGTTAATCCAGATCGGCGCGAACGGCGACGTGCAACCCTTCGAACATGGATAGTCGCGATAGATTCCCAACTTCTCGCCGATGGCGATGGCCCGCTTGCGAAGTTTGGCGTGGTGGATGCCGATGTTCGCCAGCGCCGCGTTCATCGTCCACTGCGTCTCCGGAGGGGCCTTCGGCATCTCCTTCTCGATGCGATCCAGCAGCGCCGGCAGATCAAGCCCGTCCGCGCCTTTGCCAATCTTTGATGCCGTCAGGTTCCACCCCGCGCGGGCGGCCCAGCCATCCTTATCCTTCATCCACTTGATGCGAAGCGTCTCTTTGTCGGCGGGGGGCTGTTCCTTGACGATGTACGCGTTGAACCAGTCGGCCACCCAGGCGAACGTGGCCGTGCGCACCATCTTGTCCAACTCCGCAGCCGAGAGCGACGTGGGCTTCATCAGCAGGATCGCCAGCAGTTGGGCATCGATGTTGCCGGTCTTCCAGAGTTCCAGCGCCAGGGCGTGATCGGTCTTGATCTTCTTGGCGAGCGCGCGGATGTCGCCCATCGCGCAACCGAACTGCTTGAGCTTGCCCGCGCCCCCGGGATTGCCGGCCCAGGGCTTTGCGTTGTGGGCCCGCCGCTTCTCATCGCCGAGAGATTCGAGTTTCGCCAGTGTTTCCTTGAGGTTCATGGCCGCGATTTTAGTGGAGGAGCAACGGCGCCTGCAAGCGAATCGGGATCAAATCGCGATCAATCGCCCCGACGATTCATCGGCTAATGTCCTTGTGGATCGGCATCCTTAGTTGCTTGATCTAGTGAACGGTGTTGGCGACTACTGCTCCTTGGCCAGTTCAAGAGACTTGATCGTCACTACCAGGACTGCATGCTCTGGGAGGTTCTCAACGTGTTTGCCGGCGTAGCAGAGGTGTGGTGACGCTTTGAACTTGCGCGTGCCTCCAACGCGCATTCCTTCAATACCATACCGGAACCCAGGAATGACGCCGCGCTCATTCAGGCGGAAGGTCAATCGCTCATCTCGAGCGAGAAAGTCGCCACGATTGAGTTGAATGTCGTAAAGGATGTGGACCCGTTGGTGATTGTCAACAATCGGGCCTGTTCCGACTATTTCCTCAACAACGGCGATTCCTGGCTTCGTCTTCGACATAAGTATGCTCAATCTAGCGGCGCGGTCACTTCACTCGTCATCAGCGACGGGGCAACTGAGGCTTTTAGCATACATCCCCGACCGATCGAAGCAGCAGGGGCGGCGCTTGCCTTTGGCGAGCATATCGCAGGCCGTTGCGATGCGCTTCACGCGCGTCTCCGCCTTCTTGCCCGAGGTGATCCAATGGATGTAATCCCGGCGCGCGGCCGGCGTGATGTCCAACCACACCTCCCGCGCCTTCGTCGTGGCGGCCGCGAGTGCCTTCCGAAGATCGGCCGGCACTTTCGGTTCCGGTTCCTCTGCCACCGGCGAGATTTCCAGCGTGACGACGTCGCCGGGCTCTGCGCCGGCCGCTTCGCGCAACTTCCGGTCCACTTTGAGCCAGTGGCCTCCCTGGCCGTCCGGCTCGAGCGTGGCTGGAAAGGGGCGGCCATTGAACGTGCCTTCGACGGTCACCTGTCCCCGCGACGGGAGCTTACTACTTGCTTCCTTGGGCAGGGTCAGAAAGGTCCAGGAGTCGGCCTTCGCAGTCGCCGCGGGCCTGAGGAGTGTCGCACTGAATCGGATCTTGGCAGCGGTATTGGAATCGGCGAGCTTGTGGATGCCTGCGGTGGACTGGTCCAGCCGCCCCGGCTTGACAGCGGCCTTTTCACTGCGGCGACCGACCTTTGTTGACTTGGTGGACGTGTTGTTGGTCATTATGCTCACTCCGGGGCGCTTGCCTCACGCGAACGACGCAGTTGGCTTTGCAGTCGCTTGATCCGGGCGGCGTTCTTGGGAGTCTTCGCCTGACCGAACCACCAGCATGAGTCGAACGTGTCCGCGAATCGTGGGCTCTCCAATGCCGCATGACGCACGCGAGGGTACAGCAACTCAAAATGGCGATCCAACAGGTGTTCGAGGAGGCATGTCGCGACTGCCATCCGCAGGTCGGATTGCGCGTGATTGCCCCAGCGATGGGCGAACTCCCAGACCGGCTCCGGCTGCGCCTCGACGAACTCGCCGACGCGGATGATCGCCTGCCATCGCGGGTCGCGCTTACCTTCCGGTGCCGGCGTGCCGGGAAGGATGCGTTCCGCGCGGGCGATCGCTCGTTGAACGGCAACTTCGGGCGCGAACTTCTTCGAATTCCTTCTGGCCACTGTGTTCACTCCAGCCGATGGACTGCTATAGGAACTGGACACGCGAGCTTCATGCAACTCAGTGCTAATCCCTCAGGGCCGCATTGACCTCCCCAGTTGCCGAGGTCATCGTAATTCTACCACGAGGTCTTGGCCGAAGGCGAGAGCCAGCCTGATTGTACGAGTTCAGGGTGGTGATCTGCCGGTTGGCCGTGTGCAGAAAGAACCCGCTTGCTCACACGCCGGCTCGGAAGGACCATGACTCTCGTCTCTATTTCAGAGCCTCACCGGCCCCCTTCATCCGCATCGGCTTCGGCCCTCGCAACGTCGGCTCAGGACCGAGATTGGGCGCGGGGCGATGATGAAACATCTCGTCGTTTCTTGTGTGCTTGTTAGACAGATCGATGGGCTTCCCGGCGATGAACTCGGCCACCACCGCGTTGCCCGCTTGAAGTGGGCTGTCAGTCGTAACAATCACATCCGCCATCTTGCCGACCTCCAGCGTGCCAACTCGTTCGCCGATGCCGAGCATCTCTGCCGGTGTTTGTGTGATCGCTCGCAGGGCCGTCTCCTCGTTCAATCCATAGGCCACCGCCAGACCCGCTTCGACGCCGAGTTGCTTGCTCAACTCCGGATCACTGACAGCGATGCAGAACCATACGCCGGCACCATCGAGCGCCGCTGGTGATGAATAGACGCTGTCCCACGGCTCAAACTTTCCGCCGGGGTAGCTCGTCGTTCGACAAAAGATGACATCGAGCTTCTCCTTTGCCAGTTCCTCGGCCAGCTTCCAGGCCTCGCGCGCGCCGAAGAGAATTGGCCGCAGCTTGTACCGCCGGGCGAATTCCAGTGCCTCTCGAATTTGCTTGTAGGAGTTGGCATTCATCAAGACCGGAGCGTCACCGGTAAGGTAGGGGATCATCGCTTCCAGTCGTCCGTCGCGCTTCGGTGCAAGGCTTGAATTGTCTTTTGCCAATCGGGACACCTTCGCGTAGTGAGTCGCCCGGTCGAAGAACTCCTCAATCAACGCCAACTGCTTGCGGTGCGCTCGTTTGAGCTCGGCCTTGCGATCCTCCTGCATGTCGTCGGGGAACTCCGTCGGCAGGGACGGCAATTCGATCCGCAGCGTCAGCGGCGATGCGACCAATGTTTCCTGCATCGACCAGCCGTCGAGATGCACGACGCCGGTCCGCGAGGATACGGTGCCGCCTGCCTGGAGCACCAGGGCACTGGTGATTCCTTCGCTGCGGGCGACTTCGATGATGGCGGAGAAGGGATTGTAGGCCCACACGGCTTGCAAGTCGGGCTGAAAGTCGGCGATCTCGGTGGTGTCGATGGTACCCTGCACGGACTGTATCTCCTCCAGTCCCAGCGACGTGCCCGCGTTGACCAGCCCGGGGTAGACGTGCAGACCGGTCGTGTCCATGATCGCCGTGCCACGCAGCTTCGCCGCTTCGAGGCGCGGACCGACGTACTCGAGTTTGCCTCTCGCGATATGAACCGCTCCGTTCACGATTGGCGCGCTGCTGACCGGATGCCCCGTCCC
>JBBTET010000003.1:0-60177 GCA_038042195.1 Planctomycetota bacterium
CGCCCGTGGCGTGGTCCAGTTTCCTGAGCGGCGTCAATCCCGGCAAGCACAACATCTACGACTTTCTCAACAGCGTTCGTCGGACATATCTGCCGAATCTTTCATCCGTCTCCATCCATGCCCCGACCAAGTCGTTCCGCATCGGCAAGTACACCATCCCGCTGAACAAGCCGGAGATTCGACTGCTGCGAAAGGGCAAGCCGTTTTGGAACACGCTCGGCGAGCATGGGATTTTCACGTCGGTCATTCGCGTGCCGATCACGTTTCCGCCGGAGCGATGTCGTGGCGTGGTCCTCTCGGCGATGTGCGTGCCTGATCTGCGCGGCACGCAGGGGCTTTTCGCCTTTTACAGCACGCGCGACGACCATGCCCAGGAGCGCACCGGCGGCGAACAGGTTCGCGTGCGCCGCGAGGGCGACACCATCCGCGCCGAGTTGATCGGCCCTGAGAACAGCGTCAAAGAGGGGACCGGCAACGCCCGTGTGCCGTTCACCGTGCGCATTGCGAAGGACAACCGTACCGCCACGCTGGAGATCGGCGGTGAGAAACACGCCCTGCGTCCCAACGCCTACACCGACTGGATCACGGTGCGATTCAAGATGGGACCGGGGGCGACGGTGACGGGCATCTGTCGCTTCATGCTGGTGCGGATTGAGCCGGAGTTCGAGTTGTACGTCACGCCGATCAATCTCGACCCGGAGAAGCCGGCGCTGCCCATCTCATTTCCCGCCGCGTACAGCCCATACCTTTCAAAACGCTTCGGCCCATTCGCAACGCTGGGTTTGGCCGAGGACACGTGGGCGCTCAATGAGCAACTCATCGACGACGACGCCTTTCTCGAACAATGCAACTCCATCGATGCCGAGCGCGAAGAGCAGTTCTTCGACGCCCTCGATAATACTCCGCAGGGCCTGGTCGTCTGCGTCTTCGACGGGACCGACCGCATCCAGCACATGTTCTGGCGATATCTGGAGGACGAGCATCCCGCCCATCCGCGCAACCTGATCGGTGCCGCGTACAAGACATCCCCGCACGAGAAGACCATCGAGGAGCACTACGCCCGCATGGACGCCCTCGTCGGCGAGACGATGCAACGTGTGGCAAAGAACGATGACACCATGCTCATGGTCATCTCCGACCACGGCTTCTCGCCGTTCCGTCGCGGACTGGACCTCAACGCATGGCTCATTGAGAACGGCTACATGACACTCAAGCCCACGAGCGACGGCGCGCCGAACAAGTTCCTTGCGCAGGTTGATTGGGCCAACACGAAGGCATACGCGCTGGGCCTGGCCGGCATGTTCATCAATCAGAAGGGCCGTGAGTCGCAGGGCATCGTCGAAGCAGGCGACGAATCAGAGCGCCTCAAGCGCGAGATCATCCAGAAGCTGACCCGCCTTGTCGACCCCAAGTCGCAAGAGATCGCCATCGTCCGCGTGCAGGACAAGCTCGTCGCCTACCAAGGCCCCTTCACTGACACGGCCCCCGACCTCATCATCGGCTACAACCGTGGCTACCGCGTCTCCTGGGAGACGGCCATCGGCACCATCACCGACGGCGTCTTCCACGACAACACCAAGGCTTGGAGCGGCGACCACTGCATCGACCCCGACCTCATCCCCGGCATCCTCTTCTGCACGCACAAGGTGACCAGCGTGTCGCCGCGCCTGATGGACCTCGGTCCGACGGCGCTATCGCTCTTCGGTGTCGATGTGCCGAAGAACATGGACGGCCGGGCGTTGGAGGTGACGGTGTGAGGAGTGTTATCGCATGGATCACAATAAGCATCGCTAGTCTTGGATCGATGTCCGGCTGTGGCAAAAGCGAAGAACCACATTCCAAAAAGGTCTTCGTCCTCGGTTGCGACGGGATGGACCCCAAGCTGGTCAAGCGGCTGATGGATGCGGGGCGGATGTCGAACTTTGCGAGGCTGGCGAGCGAGGGCGGGTTTTGGCCGCTGACCACCAGCATTCCGCCACAGAGTCCGGTGGCGTGGTCGAACTTCATCACCGGCGCGGACCCCGGCGTGCATGGCATCTTTGACTTCATTCATCGTGATCCGACCAGGCAGGCCGAGCCGTACTTCTCGACCAATCGAATCGTCGAGGGCGAGCACAAGGAACCGTGGAAGATCGGGAGTTATCAACTACCGAGCGGCAGCGCGACGAACGAACTGCTGCGCCGGGGGACGCCGTTCTGGAATTATCTCGACGAGCGCGGCATCCCCGTCCACATGTATCACCTGCCGGCGAATTATCCACCGAGCAAGTCGGATCATGGCCACGCGTGTTGCCTATCGGGGATGGGCGTGCCGGATGCGATGGGGTCGCAGGGGATTTACCAACACTTCACATCGGCCCCGCGCCCGGAGTTGAAGGCGTCGGACGGGATGCGGCTGCGCATCCGTCGGGACAGCAAGACCGGCATCTCCACAGCCCGACTGCAAGGCCCCGCCAACGAGTTCCAACCGAAGAACTCTCCCATGACCGTCGAAATCCAAATCCATGCTGACAAGACGAATGACGTGGCGAAGCTGGTGTATGTCAATCAGGGTGTCGCCGCGAATGAGACGGTCGAGGCGGTGATCAACGTCGGCCAGTGGAGTGCTTGGCACGAGGTGCATTTTCTCAAGACGCCCGTCGGGCCGGCCATGCGCACGATGGTGCGCTTCTACCTGCAAGCCGTGCGGCCGGAGGTTGAGTTGTTCGTCACGCCGCTGAACTTCGTGCCTGCCGCGTCGGACATTGTTTTTAGTGAGCCGCCCGATTTTGCCCAGAAGATCGCCAACGCCATCGGGCCGTTTTACACCGTCGGATTCGCCGAGCAGTTCAACGCCAGAAAGCATGAGATACTTTCCGACGCGGAATACCAGGTGCAAGCCGATCAGGTATTCAATGATTCCATCCGGATGCTCGATCACGCGATCGACGAGTATCGGGGCGGGTTACTGTTCTTCTATTTCTCAAGCACGGACTTGCAGGCCCACATTTACTGGTGGGAAGGCGATGAGAAACACCCGGTGCGCGCTCTCGACGCCGCGAAGAAGTACAACGCCGTCATTGAAGACCTGTACTGTCGCGTCGATGTCGTACTTGGAAAGGCCCGTGAGCGACTGGGCAAGGACACGACTGTGCTGGTCATGTCGGACCACGGGTTCGCCAACTTCCGCCGATGCGTCGGGTTGAATACATGGCTCAAGCAAGCGGGGTATCTCTTCGCGGGGAAGGACCTCCTGCGCGATGGCGACTGGTCGCAGACTCGTGCGTATGGTCTTGGCCTGAACGGTCTCTACCTGAATCTCAAGGGACGCGAGAAGTACGGCATCGTCGAACCCACGCAACGCGATGCGCTGCTGAAGGAAATATCCGCCAAGCTGCTCGCCCTCCGCGATCCGCAGAGCGGCGCACCGGTGATTCGCCGCGTGTATCGCGGCGATGAGTGTTACCACGGCCCCGAGGCCAAGAACGCCCCCGACCTCATCGTCGGCTACGAGCGCGGCTACCGGGCCAGTTGGAACACCTGCCTTGGCCAGTTCGACGAGGAGGTGGTCTTCGACAACAACCAGGCGTGGAGCGCCGACCACTGCATCGCGCATGACATCGTCCCCGGCATCCTGCTGACGAATCGTCGCATCTCGACAACCGAACCGGCCCTGATCGACATCGCCCCGACCGTGCTGGGATTGTTCGATGTGGCGAAACCCGGCACAATGACGGGACGACCATTATTCGATACAGGTGCCGCCCTGGCCGCGCCTTGATTCGTGAAGGAGACGCCCGTGTTCGGTGGAAATGTGAAACTCGACAAGGCGCTGCTGGAGCGCGTGAAAAAGTATGCCCAGGCTGCGGGCTATTCCAGCGCCGATGAGTTCATCGCCCACGCCATCGAGAAGGAACTGACCAAGCTCGACGAGGCCAAGGGCGGCGGCAGCGAGAGCGACCCGGCCGTGCTCGAACGGCTGCGCGGTCTGGGCTACATCGAATAACCCGGAGAGGCGCGTCAATCACGTCGTGGACCTTCTCATCAAACTATGCACGGTGCTCGGCGACCTGGCGTTTGCCGTGCTTGCGCCATTGCCACCCTCGATTCAACTCGTGATTATTTCGGCCGTGACGGGCGTGCTGATGCTGCTCATATGGCGGTACACGTCTAACCAGAAGGCCATCGAACATGTGCGAAATCAGATCGCGGCGAATCTGCTCGCTGCGCGGCTGTTCAAGGACAGCGTACGCGTGTCACTTCGCTCGCAACGGCGCATCCTCTGGCTGGCGATGCGATTGTTGGGCCTGGCCATTCGACCGACGCTCATCATGATGGTTCCGTTCGTGCTGGTGATGGCACAGATTGGATTGCGTTTCGAGATGCGGCCGGCGGCGGTGGGCGACGTCATTCGCGTCACGGCCACTACTTATGACACTCGTGCGCGAAAGCGCCTTCCGCCAAAAGACTATTCCCTTCAACTGCCCGCAGGCCTTCGCGCCGACCCCAACGATCCCTGCAGAGCGGAGACGATACGCACAATCGATTGGCGTCTGACGCCGGAACAAGCAGGAACGTACACGCTTCGCTTTCTCGCCGGCCAGGACGTAGTCGACATGCCGCTCATCGTTGGCGAGACGATGCCGCGCATCAGTAAACTCCGCGGCGGCCCGTGGCTTGACCGATTGCTCTACTCAGCGGAGGCGTCCATCCCCGCGTTGTCGGCTTTTGAGTCCATCGTGATCCACTACCCGACGCGCAGCACGCCGATCTTTGGATTTGAGGTGCATTGGCTCATCGCGTTGTTCGTGCTGTCGATTGTGTTCGCGCTGGTCGCCAAGCCGATTCTCAAGGTGCATATCTGAAAAAAAGTGAGAGGCCGCAAATTGCCGCCAATCGCGGTTTTTGACCGCCAGAAGCCGCCAAACGTTTTCGGACATTGGTGGGCGTGGGGAGTGAAACCGCAGATTGGCGCGGATTGAGTGGGAGCGGGGGTAAATGTGGAATGGTGTATGCAGAATGTAGAAAGGCCGGGCGCGGACATTGGGATCTCCTTTCGAGGCTGACCTAACTTGTACCTAACTAATATAGCACGCGGGTGGGCGGGGGCAAGGGGAAAATCAAGATTTTTTTCATTCGCGTTAAGTGTTGGGCGGGGCGTGAGTTAGGGCGGTGTATTGCGACGATTTGGATGGGATGGGGTTCGTGAATAGCCAAGCGAGGTGGGTTGAGTCCAACCCGCCCTACGCGCTGCTCACCCCGAAGGCGGTTCGCGGGAAAGGATTCCCGC
This sequence comes from Planctomycetota bacterium, assembly GCA_038042195.1. Taxonomy (GTDB): domain Bacteria; phylum Planctomycetota; class Phycisphaerae; order UBA1845; family UTPLA1; genus JACRIM01. The sequence goes on from JBBTET010000003.1 coordinate 5,270, forward strand.
AAGGGTCGGTGCGAGATAGGAATCTCGCACCAGGTGGTCGTTGGTCCGCACAGCGGACCCTACTGTGTGGCGATCGCATGTCAGACTACGCCACTACGGGCAGGCGGCGTTGCTGAGCAAATCCGTGACGAATACGTCTACGTCGTTTAGGTCCACGCCGCTTGTCTGGTCCATGTCGGCGCAGGAACAGGCGCCACCCAACATAACGCATGTGACGAACTTCTGAATGTCGTCGCCGTTCCTCGCCCCGTCGCCGTTGAGATCGCCGAGGCAGTAGCAGACATTTGCAATTGGCCAGAATCCGCCGGCGAGTTCAAACGTGCCGCCCGAGAGTGGGGGATTCGACGCGGCGTCGGGCTGGCCGATGGTGCCGGAGAGTTCGAAGGAGCCGCCGGTGCTGTTGGAGACACCGCCGCCGTCGATGGTGTGCCAGTCGATGGTGAAGCCGCCGCCGAGCAGCTTCGTTTGCGTGAGTAACAGCAGGGCCGTTATCGATAGGGCGTACTTAAGCAGTTTCATGGTTCGCATCCTTCTCGTCGAGCTTTTCAGTTTCCAATCGTAGCGACGCCGTATGTGCCGCGAATCGTCACCGCCTGGGAATAAGTTCCCACCCCGGAGTACGTACCTGGATCGATCAGCAGCGTCCCGTTCACCGGCGTGAAGACCGTAGCTAACTGGAATGCGCCATACGGAGCGAAGAACGTCCCAGCGAATCCGCTGCCTCCGATCCGCAGCCACCGATCACCCGCGAATGGGTAGATTCCTCGGCAGGACAATTCGTCGACCAAGCTGAAGTGAGTTCGCTGGCCAATGACGCTCTGCCACTGGGCATTCCATGTGGGATTCACGGTAATCGTATCCCCACCATTACAACTGAACGCCGTGCGGCCGTAGTGCATGAAAGAATCGAAATCATACGGCCCCCAGAGACCGGCCCCCGCGGTGATGTTGAAGTTGAAGGCGCAGGAAATGAAGTTGCCCATCGAATCCGAACATCCTTGACACACGTTGGCGTTGCACTGATTTCCGGGAACGGCGCTGGAGCCGCAGATGTTCCCGAAATTAATGGTCACATAGGTGTCGCGGTCGGAGGCGCTTTGCTCATGCCAGAATCCAAGGGAGTGATAGAGTTCATGCACGATGATGATCTGGGTGCCCCAGCTTACGATGTTGATGATCTGCTGCCCGCCCTGCCGCCCCACCGGTGAGTTATTGAAGGTGCTGGCGTTGAAGCGAACCCAGTCGGGATCGCCGCCGAGGCGAACACGGAAGATGACGCCGGTGAGTGCGCTGATTGCGTTCATGGCGTTGATGGCGTTCTGTTGATTGGTCGCGTTGACGTTACCGGCGAAGTCGTAGGGCACGGTATTGCCGTCCCAGTAATTGACCGTGCCGAAGACGGCGCGGGCTGGACCGCCGAGGAAGGCGTCCAGTTCTTCGGCACGGACTTGAATGTCACCGTCGATGATGACGTAGCCCGGAGTGAGATCGTCAGGTTGCGCACCGGTTGACATGCCTTCCCAGGAGATCGACGGATCGACGGGCGGCCTCTGATGATCCACGGAGCCTTGCAGGATTGCGTCCTGATACTCCATCATGGCGGCCTCTCGCTGGTCTTGTGCGCCGACGGCCTGTAGCAACAACAGAAGGACGGTTATCGAAATGATGTGGTTACTTTTCATCGCATGATCCTCCGCTCGTTGGTGTTACTGAAGGTTCACAAGCACGAGGACGAGGCCTTTGCCGCTCTTGAGCGTGGTCATGGCCTTGCCAATGATCGCGCCGTGGCTGCGCTCGCGGTCGCCGGCGTGCATCGCGTGGCCCGGAGTTGCGGAGGTCGTGAGCAGGTCGCCCAATCCAATGGCGTGTTCCGTCGCATCGCAATAGGTCCACACTCGACCCGAGAGCGCGATGGGCGGGGCCTCTTCATTGCCCGGCAGGTGTCCGAGAATGGCTCCCGCCGGGAAATCGTTTGCGCCGCTGACAACACCCGCAACGCGCTGGTTGTAGGCACCACGCGCCATGCGTAGCAGGCCGGAGTTTTCCGGATCGATTTCCATCACCACGCCCGGCTCGACCTTGCCGCCGCTGGTGGGGAACTTCTCGGCCAGGTCGGCACCGGTGATTTGGAGCACCTTGGTAACGGTCGTACCGTTGACAATGAGCTTGGGTGCGGCGTCGTCGGCGACAAACGTGGCAACGGGTGTTCCGCCGAGCGCTGTGATTTGGAATGTCTTTATGCCGGATGTTGAGTAAAGTTCGAGACCTGTCGATGGGCCGGTCAAGGTTTGGCGAAATATCCATGGGCGTTCAGTGGTGAACCGTAGCAGTTCAGCACCAGTCCCAATCGCCGTGATGTCTATCTTCGAGAGCGGAGTCAAGGTGCCGATGCCAACATTGCCCTTGAAGGTCGCGCCGCCTTCATTCCAGAAATTGATCTTTCTGTTGGTTCCGGTCGTTCCCGCGCCAACGATGTCCAGGGAATTATTACTGCCGAATGTCTGATATCCGATCTTTCCGGCGCTTGTTTCCTTCGGTACTCCAGCTCCGAATTCCAGCGTGTTCGCGCCGTCGATCTTCATCGTCCCCGCGAGGTGGAGCTTTGCCAATGGTGTCGACGTGCCGATGCCGGCATTGCCGGCGTTATTGTTGAAAATATTGGCCCCGCTCCCTGACCAGAAGCCTGCCGCGCCGACTGTCGCCGACATCTGAATTGTTCCGTCAGGAAACTTGATGCCGTCGACACCCGGCACTCCCGCTACCTCCAGCTTGGCGGTTGGCGTCGCGGTACCGATGCCGATGTTACCATCGTTGTAATAGAGGTCAGTGCCGGACGGAACCCACGGAGCGTTCGCGTAGTTGGCAACGCTCGCAATGTTGCAGGATTGAGCGTCGCTGGCCCTTTGCGCGTAGGGCGAGGATGTAATCGCCTGTCGCGGCGACAGCGGCGTTCCGGACACCGTCACTTCCAGCCAGCGCGGGTTACCGTCGAAGATACCCGCACCGAAGTCGAGAGTGGCCGTGAACAGGCCGCTGGTGACGCTCACCTGCGGCGGGTTGCCGCCCAGCCCGTCAAACACCAACGGCCCGGCGATCAGCGTGCCAAGCACGTCGGCGTCGAAGATCGAGTACGACATGTCGAACGCCCCGTTAGCCGGGGAGCCGCCATCTTTGAGCTGGCCTTGATAGGTGAAGCTGGTGGGCTGCCCGAAAGCGGGGTTTTCAAGCCCCCCAAGGCATAAAGCCACTAAGCTGACAAAACAGACTGGTCGAATAAGACGAGCGAAACGCGTTGCCAAAACCATGATTGCACCTCTCTGTGTTTAGGCTTCTTCGTGAGGCCTCCAAGAGTAAGTGCGACCTTTTGCGAACCACCTACACGGCAATTCGGTGAATTATTATTTGACTCTGACACGATCTGGAGGGAGAGGGCCGGCTCTATTGCAATTCCCGAGTTGGCGGCTGAGGTCGACATGCCACCGGTTTGCGGCAGGTGTCTGATTGCAGAAGGGGATCGGGAATTGAATTGGGATGAGCGTTCAGACTAGCGGCTTGCCGATCATGTCCCCTGGGATTTGCTTTTCTAATAGCTTAAGAATCGTCGGCGTCACGTCGTAGAGCGTTGGGCCGTCGACGCGGCCGCGCGGGGTTGCGCCGTCGGGGGTGGCGAGGATGTACATGCCTTGCTGGGCGTGGTTGGCGTCGTCGGGGCCGGTGTCGTTGGCGAAGGTGTAGATGCTCTCGTTGCCGACTGTGCCGACGCTTCGCCAGTGCAGGTCGCCGAAGATGACGACGAGGTCGGGGGCGACGCCGTTGACCTGTTTGTAGATGGCCTCGGGTTTGTAGACGCGCGTGCCCATTGAGCGGCCCTTGTCATCGGGCAGTGCTTCCAGCTTGCGGATGAGTTCGTCGCGCAGCTTTTCGTACTCGGCCTGCGGCACGATTCCCTGCGGCTCTCGCCCGGCCACGTTGATGAAACATCGGCCGTAATAACCGCCCTCGCCCCAGACCTTCGTCTTTGCCCAGTCGACATTCTTAAACTCGAACTTCGTCGGTTTCGTCGGCATCTCCTTCATCACCATGTAGCCTTCGCGGATCAGCCAATCGTTGAAGCAGAGTCCGCCGTCCATGCGCTTGGCCCCGTGATCCGAGACGACGAGAAAGGCAGTGCGCGCCGGGTCGCAGGCTGCGATCATCTCGCCGATCTGCTTATCGAGGTGAATGTAGTAGCGCCCGATGGCGGATTCGAACATGTTGCCCTTCTCATAGCGATGATGCTCGGGGTCGAAATACTGCCAGAAACCGTGGTGAATGCGGTCGGTACCCATTTCAACGGACCATAAGAGTTTCCACGGCTGCGACGCGAGCAGGTGCATCACCACTTTGTGGCGACGGTTGGTCATCTGATAAATCTGCTCGAGCAGCCAGGCCTTGTCGTCGGTGCGGAAGCCCTTTACGTCGACCATGTACTCACCGACCAGTTCGCGGAGCGTGTTCTTCAGGCTTGGCGGCGAGGTGAATTGCTTCGTCAGCTCGTCGTTGCCATAGGCATCCTCCGGGTTTGGCGTGAGGAAGCAGGAGATCATGTGGCCCTTGATCGGCTTAACGATTGGAAACGTGCCCGGCACGCCGACGACGATGGACGAATCACCCGCAGCCGTGAGGATGTCCCAGACGCGCGGCTCCTTCACCGCAGTGGACATGGCGATGGTCAGTCCGTCGTAGGTGTGGTCCTTGCGATTGCGGAAGCCGTAGATGCCGAGCGTGCCGGGGTCTTTCGAGGAGGCCATGCAACTCCACGCCGGCACCGTGATCGGCGGCATGCAACTGGTGAGATGGCCGAAGCAGCCGCGATTTCGCAGGGCGGTGAGGTTCGGCAGTTTGTCGGCCCACCGATCAAAGACAAGCGACGGTTCGGCACAATCCAGACCAATGACGGCAACGCGATCAACAGGCACAGGCGACTCCTGAAAATGTGAATCGGCGTATGGTAAAGGCTGTTGCGAAGTCGTCCAAGTCTTACACTCGGGCAAGATCGATCTGCCAAAAGCCTACATCGTGCCAGGCGTCAAACTTCCGACCGACCTCTCGGAAATCGCCAACCTTCCGAAAGCCTAGCGATTCATGCAGGCGCACCGATGCCTCATTGGGCAAGGTGACACCGCCGATGGCCGAGTGAAACCCCGCGGCGCGGAGGCGTTCGAGCAGCTCGACGTACAACTGACGGCCGAGTCCCTGGCCGCGCGCCTCCGGGACCATGTAGATGCCCGCCTCGGCGGTGAATTGATAGGCATCGCGCGTTCGCCAAACGCCAGCCTTCGCATAACCGAGGAACCGCCCCGCCTCCTCGGCGGCAAGCCACGGATACTTCGCGCGGCTTTGTTGCCAGACCTCGGCGAACTCCTCATTGGTCGCGGGGGTGTACCCGAAATGGATGACGGTATCGCGGATGAAGGAGTTGGTCAGTTCGTTGGCTGGGGCCACGTCTTGATCGTTGAAATCACGGATGATCATGGTGAGAACCTGTGCGTTCATTATGCATCAAGGACGAAGCAACTACGAAACAGGGAGAGGGCCGGTTCGGCGATTTGTAAACGATCAACCCGGTCGCTGGCCCGGCGTATAGGTTGATGCCGTTGGGGCACGTTCGAGCACCTGCACCTTGGCCTGGCCGCGATACTCGGTATCGTCGCGGGACACGACGAGCACGGTGATGAAGTGAATGCCGGGGGATTCCAGTATCTTCGCGCCGGAGATTTCATCGCCGAGCCACAGTCCGTTGTCGCTCCAGAGAATGTCCGCGCCTTCAAGTTTCTCGCGCGGCAGATCGACGCTGTATTTCAAATAGTGCGGGGCGGTGCCGATCGCGGGGCCGGTGATCCGAATGTTGACACGCTGGGCCTTACGACCGGTGGGCGACGCAACGGCCGGCGCGCTGGCGAGCTTGGCCGTGCGTGGGGCAGTCTGAGCCGGCGTGGAGGATCGCGTACCACTCTCGCGCGGCTTGTCCATGAGTCGGTCATAATCGCGACGACCGGCATTTTGGGGCGTAAACGATGTGTTGTATTTGGGCGTGGAAGCGAGTTGCACCGGCTCCTTGGCGGTCGACTTGGGCTTGGGTGTGTTCGTCGCTAACGCGCTTTCGCGTGGCTGCTCTTTCACCACCGGCTTGGTTCGTTCCTGTGGCGGTGAGGACTTTGGTGCGGCGGGAGGTGTCGCGTTCGGCTTCTGAGCGATCTTCGTGGAATTGTCATTCGCAGCCGGTTTTGGCTTCTCCGTGCCGCCGATGGGTGGCGGCTTGGCCGGGTCCAGCCAGTTGCCACGCGGACGGTCTGCGGAAGCTGTCTTGGTTGGCGTGGATACCGGTGTGGTAGGCAACTTTGCCACTTCGCGCGGTTCGTCCGACTGAGGGGTTGGATCGTAAGTGGGCGCACGACCTGTCGGGTACTTGCGACCGGCACTGGCATTGGCAAACGTCGATGCGGGGCGCGCGGTGGACGGCGCGGGCCTCTGATCTGCGGTCGTCAGATTCCCAGTCGTCGGTGGGACGACCGGCGGCGTCATTGGATTGGCCGACCCATTCTGCCGCGCCGTGCGAGTGGAGGACGCCAGCGACGGGATGAACGGACCCGACGGCGGCGACATTCGCGCGAGCATGTCCTGCGGCGGGTAGTACTCAGTCATCTGCACTTCGGCAACGGATCGCGCCGCGTCGGCCGGGCGAATCGGTTCAATGCCGATCTGCTCCGCGAAGAAAGCCGCGCAGGTTTGAGGGATGCGTCGGTGGCCCATGTTGTCGATCATCTTGCCTTTGGCCACGCGGAAGCCGCGGGCGTTGTACCAGGCCACGGCCTCCTCCGACTCTGATTTGCACTTGGGGAAATCACCGTCACCGATGTAAACCGCGACCGAAGTCTTGTCCCGGTAAATCGGCACGGTCTCTTCAATCAGTATTTTGGGAGAGAAGTTCGACAGACGCGTAGCGATGCAGGTGAAGCGATCCGGAAAGCGATTCGGGAAGTAGTGCGCCAAATAGCCGCCGCAGGACCAGCTTGTGGAGAGCACGCGCTTTGGATCGGCGTAGGTTGTCGAATAGATGTGATCCATGATCGCGATGACATTTCGTTTGTCCTCGAGGACGTAGTCATGCTCTCTGGTGATCGGATATTCCATGAAGGAGTCGCAGGTCCGCAGCTCGGGGGCGCAGACGATGTAGCCGTAGATGTCGGCCTGATGCTCCCACTCGCGCTCCTGCGGCAGGGCATTGTCATAGGGCTTCATGCCGTGAAAGGTCATGACGAGGGGCCAACGTTTCATTTTTGGATTCGGATGCTTGCCGGAGTTTTTGACGTAATCGACGGGCAGGTAGAGGTGGTACCAGGCCTTGGTCATCGGCTCCTGGACGTGCATGTACTGGCCACCGCCGCGCTGTTGCGGAACGGCGCAACCCGCGCTCAATGCCAGCGCTGCGCCAATGATGATCAACGAGCAGATACGAATCATTCGCACTTCCACGGACGCCGTCGTCAGCACACGAGAACCCCATCTCTTTATCGACCAGCCGCCCATGATGGAGTTACACCTGTAAACCGAAAAGGACGCAGGGTATTTCAGACACGGGAGATGCCGATTCCGTGGCAACTGGGCCGCGTCGATGGTGGGTTTTCCCGGACGGAGCCAACGCAAACCCGTCCGCGGCAAGAAGATACATGGCGCGGCGCGCCGCCGTCACCCTGCATCGATTCCAGCCGTTCATCCTTATTGAATCTTACCGCACAGAATCGCCTCTGGCAAAAGGTGTGCCGCCGGACCGCTATGCAGCGCATTATCACCCCCTCGGCTTGATTTTTCACAGGCCGAGGATTGCAAAGACAAACGGCTCGACGTCGCGACCATCAAGCGATTCGTCTCCATTTCCATCGGCGGCGCATTGCTCTCGCGCGGTCGCGGACGGTGGATCGAGCATCACTGAGATGAATCCGATCACGTCGGCCAGGCCTGCGATCTGGTCGGCATTCATGTCACCCGTCGGGACCATGAGCGGCACATAGGTTTCCGCTGCGCGCGATGGTGCAGACGCTCCAAAGAACGGAATACCGCCTCCGATGAGGAGCAGTCGCCCGTCGTTCATGGTGACGGATGCGAAGTCGTCGTGGATGTGATTCATCGTGCCGTTCCACGTCCATGTCTCACTCGCCCGGTCAAACACAGCTGCGTAGTTCAACTCAGTGTCCACATCGGAGAGTTGTTGCTCGCCGCCGAAGATGGCGATGTGTCGTCCCATCTCCGCAAGCTGATGATCGGAAATCCCGCCCGCGCGATTCGGTGGCGACGGCACGACGGTGATCGTGTCGCCCTGCGGATCATAGAGATAGGACGTGCCGATGGTGTCGCCGGTGATCAAACTCTGGCCGCCGACGATGAGCACACGGCCGTCGTCCAAGCGCCCCGCCGCTGTGTCGGCAACGCCCTCGTTCAGCATTGAAGATTGCAATGCACTCGTACCCGAATCCGGATCGAGCAACTCCAGTGTGTCGGGGCCGCTGCCGTCGCCGGCGATCAGTAGGATGCGATAGAGGCCAGGCCCCGCATGATCCGCCAACACCACGGCGGCATGGGCGATTCGTGCACGCTGCATGGTGTAATTCGTGGACCACGAGGTCGTTCCTGGATCGAACACCTGCCAGGTTGTCATGCCGGAGACCACGACGCGCCCGTCCGACAGCCGGCTTGCCTGGTGATCGGCTCTCGCCACGCTCATTGGCGGTCCGGCGGTGACCAAGCCAGTCTGAGGGTCGAAGATTTCAACCGTGGCCGTTGGGAAGCCTGGATTCGTACTGATCGCGCCGATGTACCCGCCCGTGATCAACACGCGCCCGTCGAGCAGCGTCGTCTGGGTGTGACTGCTTCGCGCGGTGGCGAGTGATGGCGTCACTGTAGGCCCGCCACCGAGCGGTGAGAATGTTGCAGCGAACGTGTTGGTTGTTGGACTGAAGAATGCCAGATTGTTCAACGAGATGAGGGTCGCTGTGGGAAAGATTTGCAGCCTCATGCCGCCGCTGACCATGACGAAGCCGTTTGAGAGGACACTCGCTCGATGGAAGAAGCGATCCTGTGTATCGCTGCCAACCGTCGTGAAGAGCGCGCCTTCGATGCAGGCCTGGACGCAGGCCGTCCCGCCCGGCAGCACGGCCGCGCAGCAGATTATCCACATGCTTTGCAAGCGAGTTCGCATCAATCCCCCTCAGGTCCGAGTTGTCGAATCGGAGTTCGGCGGCATCCTCAACTATACGCAAATTGGCCCGTGAAGTTCAACCGGAATGCCGGTCAAAACTCCCGGCGACCCTCAATGGCGTCTTGTAAGACGGCCCGGCTCGCATATTCGATCTGCGACCCCGAGGGTAGCCCGCGGGCCAGCCGTGTCACGGCCACCTTGTACGCTGAGAGAATGCTCTTGATGTGCAGCGCTGTGCTCTCGCCCTCGAGTGTTGGGTTCGTAGCGATGACAATTTCCGTGACGCCGCCTTTTTTCACGCGCGATTCGAGCGCGTCCAATGTCAGGTCGCCCGGCTCAATGCCGTCGAGCGGGGCGATGTGGCCTAGCAAGACGTGGTACACGCCGCGCACGAGGCCCGTTGATTCAAGGAGCAGCACGTCCTTGGGCTGCTCCACGACGAAGATGCGCGACGGTTCGCGGCGCGGATCAGTGCAGATGCCGCACGGGTCCGTCTCGGTCAGGTTGTAACAGATGCAGCAGTGGCGGACGTTTTCCTTCACGTCGCGAATGGCGTGGGCCAGGCCCAGCGCTTCGTCCTTGCTCGATTTGAGAATGTGAAACGCCAGACGCTCGGCGCTGCGCGGCCCGATGCCCGGCAGCTTCTCGAACTCCGCCATGAGTCGCGTCAACGATGAGGGTGTCGAGTCTGCCATGAGAATGTCGCGCTACTTCGCGCCGAGCAGGCTGTCCAAGCCGGGGATGTTCATGCCGCCCGTCATCTTCGCCATCTCAGCTTTCACACCGTCGGTCGCTTTTCGCTGCGCTGCGCAGACGGCCGACCGCACGAGGTCTTCCAACATCTCGACGTCGCCGCTCTCGAGCGTTTCGGGGCTGATCTTGAGCGCGGCAAGCTCCAGCTTTCCATTCACCGTTGCCGTGACGGCCCCCGCGCCGCTGTCGGCCTCAAAGCGCAGGTTGGTCATGGACTCCTGCATCTCCTGGAGCTTGCCCTTCATCTCCATGGCCTGCTTCATCATGCCGGCCAGATTTCCGATTCCACCTAACATTACGAACTCCTTGAAACTAGAACCAGCTCCCTTACGGTCGCGGCTCTGAAAACGCGGCTCTGACTAGTTACACGACTTCATTCTTCCGCCGGCTTGGTTCCGCGCTGTACGTCCACGATTCGTCCGCCGAAGACTTCCAACGCCGCTTTCACGACCGGCTCGGCGTGCGCCGCCTTCAAGTCGGCTTGCGTGACGCGGCGACCCATGCCCGATGCCTGCTCCGCCGGTGCGGCGGCTTGCGGTCGAGCGGTGGTTCGTTGCGGCGGCGGTAGTGGTGTCGACTGGCTTCGCGCGGGTGGTATCGCGGGACGCGATGTTTGGGGCGAAGTTGCTCTTGGCGCTGTCGTCGGTTGGGTCGGCGGCGCGCCGTCCAGTTGGGCGATCAGCGATTCAATTGAGGAGAACTTCGCGGCTTCGGCCAGTCGTATCACGGCCGCGTCGACCAGCGCTCGTCCGCTGCCGCTCGACCGCACGTTTCGACGAAGCTCTTCCAGCACTGTAATCATGTATACAAACGCCCCGGAGTCGAATCGCTGCGCCTGGGCCACGAGCTTCGGGCGAATTCCTGTCGGCGCATCGACCAGATCGGTGTTCTCGCCACAAACGCGAAGGATCATCAGATCGCGCAACTGGCTGATGAGCCGTGAGCACCAGTAGTCCATCGTGTGCCCCTGGCTCAACGTCGCATCGACCAGCCCCAGCGCCCCTGCCGCATCGGAGTCCGCGAGTCGATCGATCAGCTCGGCGAACTGCTCGTCGTGCGTCGCCGGGAACAATTCGTTCACCACATCGGCGGTGAGTCGATTTCCGCCCATCGAAAGCGCCTGATCGAGGAGTGACAGTGCATCGCGCATCGACCCGTTGGCCAATCGCGCCACGCGCCGCAGCGCATCCTCCTCGGCCTCGACGTTCTCCTGTTTGCAGATCATCGCCAACTGGGTGGCAATGTCGGCGGGCGAGATCGACTTGAAATCAAACCGCTGCACCCGACTGAGAATGGTCTGTGGAACCTTCTGCACCTCGGTCGTCGCCAGGATGAACTTCACATGCTCCGGCGGCTCTTCCAGCGTCTTCAGGAGCGCGTTGAACGCCCCGGTGCTGAGCATGTGAACTTCGTCAATGATGTAGATCTTGAACCGCGCCCGGGCCGGCCGATAGACCGCGTTGCTGCGCAGCTCGCGGATGTTGTCCACGCCCGTGTTGCTGGCCGCGTCGATCTCGACCACGTCCACGTCTTCGCCCCGGGCCACGCCAATGCACGAGTCGCACGTCCCGCACGGCGTCATGGTCGGCGCATCGGCTGAGAGGCAGTTCAGGCACTTCGCCAGAATCCGGGCCATCGAGGTCTTGCCGACGCCGCGCGTCCCGGTGAAAAGGTAGCCGTGGTGGACGCGGCTCTGCGTGATGGCGTTGCCCAGCGTTGTGACGACGGCGGATTGCCCGACGACCTCGTTGAAGGTTTGGCTGCGGAACTTTCGTGCAAGGACGGTGTAGCTCATGGGAAACGTCGAAAAATCGAAACGTCAAAAAGTCGAAACAAAAAAACCATGAAGCACAACCGCCCTCGGCTGTGACGACAGACTCCGGGTCGATCATTCCCCCGACATCGCGGCCCAGCACCTCACGGCACATGGGCTTTCGCAGCTGGGCTGCTCTGTTTCCAGCCTGACCCGTTGTCTCCAATCGCGCATTGCATGAGACCAGGCCGCGATGTCGAGGGACGTTCCCCTTCCTCGTCGGGCGGATTATACGCAGCACATGGGTTCCCGCCAAAAGCAAGCAAATGAGGCCCCAGGTGCAGCGATTTGCAATGGTCCACGGATCAATCGACGGCCTTAACGGGGTCCGACGATGCTGCTGAACTCGCGACTGATGCGGCTTCGGTCGATGGGACATTGCGCATTTCGGCGGCCTCCTCGCGGGCCAATCGCGTGAAGATGATGTAGCCGACATACGAAATCGCGAAGCCGAGCATGAAGACCCACCAGCCGCAGAGTTCGTAGACCAGTGTGCCGACGAAGGGGGCGATCAGGCCGCGCAGGCCGGTGAGGGAGACGTGGATGCCCATGTAGAGTTCGGCCTTGTCGTCTTCGGCGAAGTGCAGGTGGCCGATGTTCCAGGCGATGGCACCACCGCTTTGGGCGAGACCTTCAAAGAGTCGACCGACGCCGTAGAAGAGGATGCCGACGAGGAAGTAGCCGGTGACGGGGTGGTGGGTGTTCCCGTTACTCGTGTTGTGCCAGGCGGCGAGCATCGCGCCGAATCCGCAAAAGAGGAGTGAGCCACACCAGCAAAGTGAGTTGGATGTGCGGAAGCGGAGGACGCCAACGCGGTCGAAGTGCCTGGCCCAGACGGGGAGCATGAGGATAGTGACGGCGCGGGGAATGAGATCGAGCAGGGCGTTGCTCGATGTGTAGGACAAGTGCATCACTTTGGTAAGGACGATGGTGTTCACCGGCATGGCCATGAGGTTGGCGGAGCCGATGCACATCTGGGCCTTGCAATAGCGGGCGAAACGCGGGTCGTCGCGGAGAACCTGACCCATGCGGGAGAAAAGTTTTGTGGGACTGATGAGGGCGACGAGGCTGAACGGCTGGATGACACCGGAGTCGGCGATGGGTTCGGCATCGTCGGCATTCGCGCGTTCGTTCAGAGCACGGCGTTCGCCACGAACGCGTTCGCCCTTGAGGAAGAGCAGACCCAGCGCGCCGAGGACGGCGACGATGGGGTAGAACCAGTGATAGGCATCGGGACGTAGGTCAAAGAGCAGGCCGCCGCCGAGGATGACCGGCAGACTCATCAGCGTGCGGACGATCTGGAGATTCGCGGTGATGCGGCCTCGATGCGACTTGGGATAGTTGCTCTTCCACAGGCTGGCGCGAGTCGTGACGACGCCGGACATGAAGGCACGGGCCAGGCAAATCTGTAGCGCGAAGATCCAACCACCCATCGGGGAGTGTGGCGTGAATGCGACCGAGAGCGTCACTGCGACACTCGCACAAGCGAGAGCGAGGAAGGCGGGGAGCTTCGGCCGACCGACGATCATCGCCCCCCAGATGATGCTGACGAGATTGGCAAAGGCTGGCGTGGCCTGGACGACGGTAATGAGCAGGGAGCTTGCGCCGAAGGTCTTGCTGACCACGACGGCCGAGACGGTGCCCTCGATCAGACCGGCGAACAATCCCCAGAGCAGGAAGTGTTGAACCTCAATGACATACGGCCGGCGGGCCATGTAGGGCAGACGCCGGGCGTCGAGAAAATCCACCTAAAGCAACCCTCCGCCCGGATTCCGTTCCGGTGGCAAAGGGGGATTATAGATGAAGCGTGTTGATGGAGCACAGCCGCCCTCGGCTGTGATCCGGCCGCACGGGAAACAGTTTATTCGAAGAGGAACGTGAATCGGTTCTTGAAGTGGAGGTAGTAGAGGCCGATCTGGCGCATGGCGACAATCATCAGATAAACGCCAAACAGTTGCAGCGCGACCGCACCGTAGAACCCCCAATCCTTGATCGATGGGAGCGAGGACTGGATACCGTAGCTTTCGAGAATGGGCTGGAGGATCGGGAGCAGGAAGCAGACGCCGACAACAAGAAGCAGACACCAAAGAACAAAATAGGCCTTGGCTGTACGGAAGATGGTGGTGATGATTAGATCGAGGCGTAGCAGTTTGTTGGTGGCATCGAAGGTAAACATGATGACGAAAATGGGCCAGAGAAATAATCCGCCGGCGAGCCAGACCAGCAGGACGATGATGGATTGGAATGGCGCAGGGAGGATTCCGGTTCCCATGAGGACTGCGTATACCGCCGCTGGCGTGAGCGTGCAGATGAACGCGCCGAAGAACTTTAGCCCCGGTTTGATGATGTCATCCCAGGGACCATCCTCCCAGCGGATGCCGGGAAGCTCGTCGACGGCGATGGCGGTTTGTTCGACGACGGTCAGATAGACGGAGGCAAGCCACCCGTTCATGATGAACCGTCCCACCATCATGAAGCAGCCGAACGGGCGCAGGATGACAGCGGCGATGGCCACCACGAAGATCACCGCGAGCGTGAGGATGTCGCGCCCGCTCTTGACTGGATAAATAAATGCCAGCGCCACATCGGCCCAATAGCTGCGAAGCGGTTCGCCGACGATTTGCCGCTTGGCGGCCCTGGAACGCTGGCCCGGCCTGGTGTTTTCTGCGTAGGAAAGGTTTGCGGGTGCGGTGCCGGACTTGTCGAGGATGCTCTTGCCGGTGGCGAGGTCGATGCCGCAGGTGACGCAGATGCGCGCTTCGGCGGGCTGAACTTTCTTGCATACCGGACAGGTGGCACCCGTGGGGCGCGGCATCAATTCGATGCCGTCGAGGAGATTCAATTCGCTTGGGGACGATGCGGGGTCGATGGAGGGGAGTTCGATTTCAGGAGCAGCCTCAAGCGGCGATGTTGGGGGTTTGACGGGCGGCGTGGCGCGATAGGTACGCTTGCAACCGGGGCAGGCCACCTTCTTGCCAAGAAGGGCCTCGGGGACCGCAAGGGTCTTACCGCAAGTACATCGGATGCGAAGGGCCAAGAGGCATCCAGCCTTTCGAAGATTCGTCGCGACCGAACCGGGCGAACAAATCCTCGCGCAGTGTACGACGGATGGGAGGACACGGGCAGCGTCAGGGCAAACGGGGGTTATTCAAAGAGGAAGGTGAAGCGGTTCTTGAAGTGGAGGTAGTAGAGGCCGATTTGGCGCATGGCGACGATGGTGAGAAAGAGGCCGATGGCATCCTCTGACATGTTCGCGAGCATCGATGCGCCCAAACTCAATTCCGGGAGATCGATGTCGAATCCGGCAGCAAAAAGTGCCACGCCAATGATCGAAAACAGGGACCCGAAGCCTACCACGAGGAGCATGAGCCACAGTGCACAATACGGCAGAAACGTCCTAAAGACCGTAGTGATCATCATATCAATGCGATAGATTGCCGCGAGGGCATCAAACGCAAAGAGCATTACAAAAAACGGCCATGCGAAGATTCCCGCAGCCAGCCAAATCAGCACGATAATTCTGGATTGCATGAAGTCGGGAATCACTCCGGTCCCCATGAGGATGAGGTAGAGCGCCGTTGGGCAGAGGGCACAAGCGATGGCACCGATGTATTTGAATAAGGGCTTGATGATGTCGTCGACGATTCCGTCCTCCATCTTAATACCGGGAAGGTCATTGGAGCCCGATGCGGTTTCCTGGACGATGGAGAAGTACAGCGAAGCAAGCCACCCGGAGATGATGATGGAACCCAGTATCCCGAGGATTCCGGCCGTGCTAAGAAACGCACGAAACGCAACAACAAGAACCAACACAAAAAAAGTTACGCTGTTGTTTAGCGTGCAAATTGGGTAAACGAAACTAAAGAACGCATCGGCCCAATAGCCACGAGCCGGGCCGGAGATGGTGTCGCGGCCGGCGTTGCCCCTGGATTGGCGACCGCCCTTGCCGGCGTAACCAAGTTCGAGAGCGGGAGATTTTTTGTCTGCGAGAATGCTCGCGCCGGTGGCGAGGTCGATGCCGCAGGTGACGCAGATGCGCGCACCGGCGGGCTGGGATCGCTTGCAACCCGGGCACACCGGGCCGGACGGCGGCTTTTGGAGTTCGACGCCGTCGAGGAGGTTGAGTTCGCTGGGTGAGGAGGCCGGATCAATAGAGGTTAGATCGAGTTGTGATGGCGAATCTGCCATGGGCGGTGACGAGGCCACTGGACTGGCAGTGGTTGGCGCGCCAGCCTGCGCCGGCACGCGATAGGCGCGGCGACATCCGGGGCAGACGACTTTCTTCCCGGCGAGTGCGGCGGGGACACCGAGCAGTTTGCCGCATTTGCATTTGATCTTGAAGGCGATCATCGGCCTTGGCCTCTCCGGAGCACGTTGAGAAGAACGCGCTGACGCAACGGGCGAGCGCCCGAGATGGGTTTGATTCTACCAAATCCGAGGGTTCGATTCCAGATGCGCAACGCTTATCGCTCTTGCTTACCAACGACTTACTTGAGCCATCCAAACCGAAGGGCCACTCCCAGCAATACAATCGCTATGCCAATGACAAGCCAGTGCTTGTCGAAGCCCGTCGTCCTGCTGCCCGCAAGGATGTCTTTAATAGACAGGACTCGGGCCTCATCAGAGAAGAGGGGAAAAATGTGCTTACAGAACTTGCAAGCGAACATCCGACGATCTGGCGACTGAATGATCTCGTCGGTGTCGGGGTCTTTGAGGCTGTCCACGAAAGAACTGCCGCATTGTGGGCACTCGATGGGCGGTGATTGTGGTAGATCCCGCTTGGTTCTCAATCGTCATCCCTTCACGACCAGATTCAACATCCGCCCCGGCACATAGATCGCCTTTACCACCGGTTTGCCTGCGAGCTTTTCCATGACCTTCGGATCAGCCAACGCAGTGGCTTGCACGGCATCTTGCGGCGCGGTTTTGGAAACGAGGAGGCGGCCGGCGAGTTTGCCGTTGACCTGGATGGGGATCTCGACTTCGTCGTCTTCCACCAGCGCCGGGTCGAAGACGGGCCAGGGTTCGTAGGCGATGCTGGTCTTCCATGCTGCGCCGTGGAGACGCTGCCAGAGTTCTTCGGTGATGAAAGGGGCGAAGGCGGATAGAACGAGGACGAATCGTTCGGCCTGGTCCATGCGGATGCTCTTGGCTCGATAGGCCTCGTTCACGAATTCCATCATGGCGGAGATACCGGTGTTGAAGGCAAGGCGTTCGATGTCTTCGCCGACTTTCTTGATGGTTTTGTGGAGGAGGCGTTCGAGGGCGTCGGGCGGACCACCGGCCGGCGCATTGTCGATATAGGTAGAGATCGAGCCGGTGTTTTCGTCGACGAGCAATCGCCAGACGCGCTGCAGGAATCGAAAGACGCCGGGGACGTCACGGGGGTTCCAGGGTTTGCTGGCTTCGAGCGGCCCCATGAACATTTCGTAGAGGCGCAGCGAGTCCGCACCATATTCGTTCACCACCTTCTCAGGGTTGACGACGTTCTTCAGGCTCTTCGACATCTTCTCGACGCTTTGAAAAACGGGCTCATTCTGATAATAAAAACTGGTCTTTGCCGTGCCCACAAAGTCCTGAATCTCTTGTTTTGTCAGGCCGCTCTTTATTGCGTCTTGCAACGCTTGAGAATCAAAACCGCCAACGTAAGGCACTGTAACAGGTTCGCCGATGGTAACTTCGTCTGAGGGTACATAAACACCCCGCTTGTCGTAATACGCAAACGCACGGATCATCCCCTGATTGAAGAGTCGACCGAACGGCTCAATCGTCGACACGTGCCCGAGGTCGTAGAGCACCTTGTGCCAGAAGCGGGCGTAAAGCAGATGCAGCACGGCGTGCTCCGCTCCGCCGAGATAGAGATCAATGCCGCCGACATGATGTGTGCCGTCCTTCTTTTTCGACTGCATCCAATACTGCTCCGCCTCTTTGCCCACAAAGCGCGAGGCGTTCTTGGGGTCGCAGAAACGCAGGTAATACCAGCATGACCCGGCCCATTGCGGCATGGTGTTCAGCTCGCGGCGATAGGTCTTGCCGTTGCGTGTGACGGTCGCCCACTCCGTCGCCCGGCCGAGCGGCGGCGCGGGCACTTCCTCGTCTCCTTCGTGCGTGACGGTCGGGTGATAATCGCTGATCTCGGGCAGCGTGAGCGGCACATCGGATTCATCGAGCGCGACGATCTCGCCGTCGGGGCCGTGAAGGATGGGGAACGGCTCGCCCCAATAGCGTTGGCGCGAGAAGAGCCAGTCGCGGATTTTGTAGTTGATGGTGCGCCGGCCGAGGCCACGCTCTTCGAGCCAGACGGTGATCTTCTTCTTGGCCTCTTGCGTAGGCAGACCGGTGATCGGGCCTGAGTTGATGGAGACGCCGTCGTCAACAAACCCCTTTGACAACGCGCCGGGATTGGCGACGTACTCGTCAAACGTCACGTTGTGATTGGCAAGCCATGCGTCCGGCGGGCGCACCACGACGACGATGGGTAAATCAAATTGCGTGGCGAATTCGAAGTCACGCTGATCCCCACACGGCACGGCCATGATCGCGCCAGTGCCGTAGCCCATGAGCACGTAGTCGGCGACCCAGATGGGGATGGGTTCGTTGTTGACGGGGTTGATGGCGTAGCCGCCGGTGAAGACGCCGGTTTTCTCCTTCGCATCTGCGGCTCGGGCAAGTTCGGAGCGGTTGGCGGCGGCGTGACAGTAGGCTTGCACGGCGGCCCGCTGATCGGGCGTCGTAATTTTTTCAACGAGAGGATGTTCGGGTGCGAGGACCATGTAGGTCGCGCCGAAAAGGGTATCGGGGCGCGTGGTGAAGACTTCGATGAAGTCGTGCCCCTCACCCCGGCCCTCTCCCTCGGAGGGAGAGGGAGCAATTTGGAAGCGAACCTGCGCGCCTTCGCTGCGGCCGATCCAGTTGCGTTGCATGAGTTTGACCGCCTCGGGCCAGTGCAGCTCTTCCAACTCATCGGCGAGGCGGTCGGCGTACTTCGTGATACGCAGCATCCACTGCTTCAGAGGGCGTTTGAAGACGGGGTGGTTGCCGCGCTCGCTCTTGCCTTCGTTGGTGACTTCCTCATTGGCGAGCACCGTCCCGAGGGCGGGACACCAGTTCACCGGCACTTCGGCGAGATAGGCGAGACGATGCGCATCGACAAACTCGCGCACGGCTTTGTCGCCGCGCGACTTCACGTCCGCCGGTATGGGTAACTCGGCAATCGGTCGCGCCTTCTTCTGCGTCTCGTCGAACCAACTGTTGAATATCTGAAGAAATATCCACTGGGTCCACTTGTAGTAGTCGGTGTCGGTCGTCGATAGCTCCCGATCCCAGTCGTAGGAGAAGCCGAGCATCTTGAGCTGACGGCGGAAGGTGTTGATGTTGTTGGTCGTGGTGATCGCCGGGTGCTGACCGGTTTCCAGGGCGTGCTGCTCGGCGGGCAGGCCGAAGGCGTCCCAGCCCATGGTGTGGAGGACATTGAAGCCCTTCATGCGTTTGTATCGAGCGAGGATGTCGGTGGCGGTGTAGCCCTCGGGGTGGCCGACGTGCAGGCCCGCGCCGCTGGGGTAGGGGAAGAAGTCGAGAATGTAGCTCTTGGGCTTAGATGCGTCGAAGCTGGGGTCGCCGGGGTTGAGGGCGCGGAAGGATTTGTGCTGGTCCCAGTAGGCCTGCCACTTTTCGCGGATGGCCGCGGGGTTGTATTCGCCGGACATGGTGTTCCTTACTGACTGTTGCGACGTTATCGCGTGCGGGAAAGCGACGAGTTTATGGTTTCGGCGCGATTGGGCCAACCGAAGGCACAAGGGTCCTTGGAACAGAGGCTTGGCGTGCGGTTTTTCATACACGCGAGACACGGTGTGTTGCATGAATGCAACACGCTGTCACAGTCGGCCCGATTGTGAATGCCTTACTTCTCGGACTCAGACCCACAAGCGATTGCCTGACAGGCAGTTGCGTGCGCAACGGATAAAGGATTCACAGGCTCGGTACATGGCACCGAGGTTGCCCATTGTCCATGCGAGAGAGAGCGAGACGGCGTCAACCAGCGACCGGGAGAGCCGGTGATTGGGGCGTCGCCAAGAAGAGGGGTAGGAATCGAATGGACGAGAAGGCATTCCAGCACAAGCTCGCCGAACTGGTGAGCGAGATCGACACGCTGCCGGTCGAAGAGCGGGTGAAGCTTGAGACGCTCGCGGCCGAGTCGAAACAGCGGCACGAGAAGTTGAAGGCGACCGTGAGCAGCTTGCAGGATTCGCTCGACTACCTGCGACTGTCCATCAAGTATTTGCTGTTTGATCTCGAAGCGACCCGTCGGGAGAACGGGTATCTTCGGAAGATGCTTGAAGAAGAGCCTGAAAGTTGATTGCTGGCCCGGATATCAGGGGATTCTTCACACACACTCCACCGACCGCCGCCGAAGGGCGATCCTCATGCTGTTTGCGGCATCCGATGAGCGGATGTCGACGCCGTCAACCGGGGGGACGACGGCGACGCAGCAGGGGTCGGCCTTCGGCGGCTTCGTTTTCGTGTGGAGACACGGGTGACTTGCTGTCCACGCGGGCGGGGCGTATGACTTGCACCGCATGATGCGAGTGACCTTTCATGGCGCAGCGCGGGAAGTGACCGGCTCGATGCACTTGATCGAGGCCGATGGGAAACTCATCGCGCTGGATTGCGGGCTGTTTCAAGGGAAGCGATCCGAGTCGGTTGAGAAGAATCGGCGATTCCCCATTGACCCGTCAACGCTGCATGCCGTCGTCCTATCACATGCCCACATCGATCACTGCGGACGAATTCCTTATTTGGTGAAGAACGGATTCACGGGGACGATCCACTCGACGGCGGCGACGCGCGATCTGACAGCGCTGCTGATGGCCGACTCGGCGCACATTCAAGAGGAAGACACTCACTACCTCAATAAGAAACGGGCGAGAGCGGGAGAGCCGCCGATCGAGCCATTGTATGACGCCGAGGACGCGGCGAACGCATTGCGACTGTTTCAGACGGCGTCGCAGGAGCGGACCTTTTGGATCACGAAGCGACTGAGCGCGCGTTACTTTGCAACGGGACACATGCTGGGGGCGTGTCTGGTGGAGCTGACCTACACGCCACCGGACGGGGCGAAGCCGGTAACGCTGGTCTTTTCCGGGGACGTGGGACGATTCAATCTGCCGATCCTGCAAGACCCGCATTCCTTTCCGCCGTGCGACTACCTGATCCTGGAGTCAACCTACGGAGCGCGGCGTCATCCGCCGTCGAGCGACTTGAAGGAGCAGCTCGCGACCGTCATCAATGACACTGTGGCTCGAAATGGAAAAGTCATCATCCCGGCGTTCAGCGTGGGGCGAACGCAGACCGTGGTGTATGTCATTCATCAACTCCAGGTGGAGAAGCGAATCCCCAACATTCCGGTGTTCGTGGACAGCCCGCTGGCCGTGAACGCGACCGAGGTCTTCCGATTGCATCCGGAGTTGTTCGACGGGGAGGCGCGACAGTTCCTTCGGCAGACGGGCGATATCCTCGGGGCCCAATGCTGCACCTACATCCGGGAGGCGGAGGACAGCAAGCGGTTGAACACGCGACGGTCACCGTGCGTCATTATTTCAGCGAGCGGCATGTGCGAGGCGGGGCGCATTGTGCATCATCTGGCAAACAACATTGAAAGCCCGAAGAACACGATCCTTATCGTCGGCTTCCAGGCAGCCCACACACTGGGCCGACGAATCGTGGAGAAGCAGCCGCACGTAAACATCTTCGGGCGACCTATGAAACTCCGAGCGCAGGTCGTGGCGCTCAACGGATTCTCCGGCCATGCTGATCGTGACGACTTGCAACGACTGACGAAGCCATTGGTGGGTCGGTGCAAGGGGGTGTTTCTGGTGCATGGCGAGCCGGATCAGATGGACGTCTTGCAGGCCACGATGCGCGCGGATGGATTCGCACGGGTGGAGACGCCGGGTCCGGGGGAGAGTTTTCAGTTGAATGGGGCGGGCAGTACGCCGGTAAGGTAACTGTGGTACCACCACGGCGAGCATCACTTCGTTGAGAACAGCGTCGGAGCTTCCTTCAACCTCTTGATACGATCACGAAGCGCTGCCGCCCGTTCAAACTCCAACGCCTCCGCCGCTTCGAGCATTTCCTTTTCCAGATCGGCAATGGACTCGGTCAGGTCGAAGTCCTCTTCGCTGGCCTTGATGGCGTCGCGGGCGGCTTTGCGTGAGGAGACCATGCCTTCGAGACCCTTGCGGATCGCCTTGCGAATCGTCTCCGGTGTGATGCCGTGCTCGGTGTTGTAGGCCTCCTGCAAGGTGCGACGACGGGCGGTTTCGTCGATGGCCTGTTTCATCGACGGCGTAATCTTGTCAGCGTACATGAAGACTTCGGCATCGACGTTTCGCGCGCAGCGGCCGATGGTCTGGATGAGACTCGTCGCGCTGCGCAGGAAGCCTTCCTTGTCGGCATCGAGAATGGCGACGAGCGACACCTCGGGCATGTCCAACCCTTCACGCAGCAGATTGACGCCGATGAGGCAGTCGTACTTTCCTTCGCGCAATTCGCGGAGGATTTGCACGCGCTCGATGGTGTCGATCTCACTGTGCAGATACGCGCCTTTGATTCCCGATTGTTGGAGGTAGCCCGCGAGGTCTTCGGCGAGGCGCTTGGTGAGGGTCGTGACCAGCGTACGCTGGCCGGCAGCCGTGCGAACCTGAATATGGTGCAAAAGATCAGGCACCTGACCACGGGCCGGCTTGATGGTGATGATCGGATCGAGCAGTCCCGTGGGGCGGATGACCTGCTCAACGATCTCGCCGCCGGCCTTGCGAAGTTCGTAGGGGCCGGGCGTCGCGGAGACGAACAGTACGTCGTCCCACATGGCTTCGAACTCCTCGAACTTCATCGGTCGATTGTCGAGGGCGCTGGGCAGGCGGAAGCCGTGCTCGACGAGGACTTCCTTGCGGGCGCGGTCACCGTTGTACATTGCGCCAACCTGCGGGATGGTGACGTGCGACTCGTCCACAATGAGCAGGAAATCCTTGGGGAAATAATCGACGAGGGTGTAGGGCTTCATGCCGGGCTGACCGCCGACAAGGTGGCGTGAGTAGTTCTCGATGCCGGAGCAGTAGCCGACTTCGAGCATCATCTCGATGTCGTACTTGGTGCGGGCGGCGAGCCGCTGGGCTTCGAGGAGTTTGCCTTGACGGCGGAAATAGTCGAGGCGCTCGTCAAGCTCCGCGCGGATGTTGCCAACGGCTGCCTCAATCCGCTCCTGCGGCATCACATAATGAACGGCGGGATAAACATAGAGTTGGTCGCGCGTCTCAAGAGTCTGCCCGGTGAGTGGGTTGATGACGGCCAGCTTGTCGACTTCGTCACCGAAGAGTTCGATGCGATAGGCGGTTTCGTCATGGGCAGGATGCAACTCGATCACGTCGCCGCGCACGCGAAAGCTGGCCCGCTTTAGGTCGAAGTCGTTGCGACTGTATTGCAGATCGACGAACTTGCGTAGTAACTCATCGCGCGGGATCGTCTGGCCCTTGATGAGGTTGATGACGCTCGCCTTGTACTCATCCGGCGAGCCGAGGCCGAAGATGCAGGAAACGCTGGCGACGACAATGGCGTCACGGCGGGAGACGACGGCGCTGGTGGCGGAGAGGCGGAGCCGGTCGAGGTCGTCGTTGCGCGAGGAGTCCTTCTCGATGTAGATGTCGCGCGCGGGGATGTAGGCCTCGGGCTGGTAGTAGTCATAGTAGCTGACAAAATACTCGACGGCGTTGCTGGGGAATATCTCCCGGAACTCTTCGTAGAGCTGCGCGGCGAGTGTTTTGTTGTGACTGACGACCAGGGTCGGCCGATTGAGGGCAGCGATGACGTGGGCCATCGTGAAGGTCTTGCCGGAGCCGGTGACTCCGAGCAGGGTCTGGAACTTCTTGGAGCCTTTCGCAAAGCCGTCGGCCAGACGAGCGATGGCGGCGGGCTGGTCGCCGGCGGGGGTCATCTCGGAGACTATTTCAAACTGGTTCACGGCGACATTGTAGCGGCCCCGACACGCTACCAGTCCGACGCGCCAGCGAGGGAGTCCTCAAACTGTGGTAAACGGCTATCCGCTTATTCCGGCAATGGCTCTGCATAACCCAGGGCCTTATGCCAGCTAAGTAGCACCGCAGAATGAATCATACACCGTGGGACCGGCGTCTCGCCTGTCCTCGCACCGGCGAGACGCCGGTGCCACAGCAAAGATTCTGCGTCTTTACTTAGTCTTGCAATCCGCTCGCATGTTCGTATAATGTTAGGCACTTCGACGTCACCCCCTCCGGGAGCCTGGAATGCCTCTCAACGTACTGTTCGTCGACATGAACGCCTACTTCGCCTCGGTGGAGCAGCAGTATCGACCAGAGCTTCGGGGCCGGCCCGTTGCGGTCGTCCCAGTGAAAGCCGACACGACGTGTTGCATCGCCGCCAGCTACGAAGCCCGGCCCTTCGGCGTAAAGACGGGGACGTTGGTCGGCGATGCGAAAAAAATGTGCCCCGGCATCGTGCTGATCGAGGCCAATCACGAGCTATATGTCCGCACGCATCATGCCATCGTCGCCGCGGTCGAGACTTGCCTGCCCGTCCACCGCGTGCATTCCATCGACGAAATGTCGTGCCGGCTCTCCAGCCCCGACCAGTCGCCCGAGCGCGCCCTGCGAAAAGGGATGGACGTGAAAGAGGCCGTGCGCCGCCGAGTGGGCGAGCATCTCAAATGCTCCGTCGGAATCGCACCCAACACGTTTCTCGCGAAAGTCGCCAGCGACATGAAGAAGCCGAACGGTCTGACCACGATCGCCGCGGAAGATCTGCCGCACAAACTCCACTCGCTCGCGCTCATGGATTTCCCCGGCATCGGCCCGCGCATGAACGTGCGCCTCCAACGGCAGGGCGTCGAGACCGTTGAACAGCTTTGCGCCTTTTCGCCCGATGAACTCGAACGCCTCTGGGGAGGCATCGTCGGCAAGCGCTTCTGGCTCGCCTTGCATGGCCACGATGTGCCCGATCTGCCGACGCGCCGTCGCACCGTGGGCCATTCGCATGTGCTGCCGCCGGAGCTGCGCACCGAGGCCGGTGCACAGGGCGTCCTGGTGCGACTGCTTTGCAAAGCGGCGGCTCGCATGCGCCGACTGGGCTACTGGGCGAGCCGGTTGGATGCGTACATTTCGTATCGCCACGGCGGCGTCTGGCATTCGGGCGTCAACCTCAACGGCTGCCAGGATACAAGCTCCTTGGTGAACGCCTTCATCACGCTCTGGGTAGGACGGTCGCGACAATCACGCTCTCCTGTTCAGGAAGGGGAGCATGAAAGCCACGCGAGAAGGTTCCCCGGCTGGCCCGTGACCCAGCTTCCAAAAGACCGGAATGCCCCGACGCGATCTCGGCAGTCGCCGGTTGCACAGCCCTTCAAAGTCGGCGTCGTGCTGAGCAACCTGCTGCCCACGCAATCCGTCACGCAGCCGCTCTTCGTCGGTGAGCAGCGCAGCCTCTCCCTGTCGCGCATGATGGACCGCATCAACTCACGCTACGGCCGCGACGCCGTGCATGTCGGCACGGTGCATCAATTCCTCGAAAGCGCTCCGACGCGCATCGCATTTTCCAACGTACCGGATATCGATGACCCCGCGAACTGGGACGACAACGAGGACAATCTCGAACATCTCGTCTCCTCGTGGCGCAGCGACCCTCCACCGCCCGTGTCGGTCTACGATCCGTGGACGGCGGATTGATTGCAAACACCACACGGCAAAAGTTGCAATCCGCCCGTGGACAACTAAGATGGTGGTGTTCGCTAGGGGCGTCTGGACACGCGGCAAAATGGCCGTGACACCGGGCTGAGATTCGGCCGGCGAGCCGAAACCCTTAGAACCTGATCACCGAGACGCATAAACAGAGCCGCGACCGTAAAGGGAGCGGCTTCCTG
The DNA here is from genome assembly GCA_038042195.1 of Planctomycetota bacterium. Taxonomy (GTDB): domain Bacteria; phylum Planctomycetota; class Phycisphaerae; order UBA1845; family UTPLA1; genus JACRIM01. Next base: position 31,016 of record JBBTET010000003.1, read on the forward strand.
ACTCGCGGCAAGGTGCGTAGGGAAGCGAAGAATGTCAATACTCGCTCTCATAATTGTCCTTGTCCTATTCATTTTGTCTTTACTCTTGCCGACGTGGCTATGTAGTGACTCCGGCTGGGCGCAGTATTATGCGTCGGCCGCATCCGCAGCGGTAACACTAGTCGCTGTCGTAACGGCAATTTGGGGAGAGCAAATTCGACATTGGTATCACCATGCAGAATTTGAAGTTGTTCCCAACGCAAGCGTGCCATCTGGGGTAATTCTCCAAAGACAAAACGGTGATTGGACTTGGTATTGTCACCTGCAAGTCCGCAATAAGTACATCGGCACTCGCGCCAAGATTCGCGTATGTTGCACAAGAATCGAAAGAAGAGCCAACACAAATGACGCCTGGGTTGCTGAACAACTTCCAGATCGCGTTCCGCTTTGTTGGTGTTATTCGGATGTGTTTGGCTTCGAAGAAAGGACCATAGGAGACAGCGTTTGCGTCGACTTGGCCCATATCGACGCAAATAGCGACAAAATGATATTGGATTTAGGAGTGTGCCCGAATAACGTAAACCGAACAATCGCGTTAGATCGGACTTTGCGGGTTCATCTTGGAATTGAGATTGACGGCTGGCTTCAACCGGAGGACTTTACAGTTGAAATCAGCTGGGACGGCAAGGGTTCAAGAGACTTAAGTGATATAGACAAACATGTGCAGGTCAAAGTGATGCAGAGTGTTTGTGCCACGACGAACTCCATGAGGAAAAGGTAGCAATCCAAGGCTTCATTCTTAGTACCCAAAGAGGCGATGATCCGAAGCCACAGGTCGAGAAAAGCAAAACTCGGTCAACGATACAAGTGTAGTCCCGCCCCGAAGGGGTGGAGGAGAGCATAACCATGACCCAACTTCAATCCGCCCGCAAGGGCATCATCACCCCTGAAATGATCCGCGTCGCCCAACGTGAGTGCGTGACACCTGAGTTCATCCGCGATGAGGTCGCGCGCGGGCGGCTCGTCATTCCCGCCAATATTCGCCACATCGCCGGCAGCGCGGCGCAGGCACCACGCATGCGCACCGAGGGCCACAACGGCACGACTCGCCAGGTCGTCGACGTCGCGCACCCCACCGACGCCACCGGCCACCCCGGCCATCGGCCCGACGCCGCCTTCTGGGCGAATCAGACCGTCGCCCAGCGCTGGGCCGTCATCAACGATCCCACCATCCTTCGCGGCCAGAATGCACCGAAACGCCTCGACCCGATGGGCATCGGACGCATGGTGACGACGAAGATCAATGCCAACATCGGCGCCTCGCCGGTCAAGAGCGACACGGCCCTCGAAGTCGAGAAGCTCAACTGGGCGCAGAAGTACGGAGCCGACACGCTCATGGACCTCTCCACCGGCGGCAACCTTCTCGAATGCCGTCAGGCGATCATCGACCACAGCACCATCCCCATCGGCACCGTCCCGATCTACAGCATGATCATCGGCCGCAGCATCGAAGACCTCACCTATGACGACATCCTCAAGGAGGTCGAGCGACAGGCGAAGCAGGGCGTGGACTACTTCACCATTCACGCCGGCGTGCTGCTGGAGAATCTGCATCTGATCCGCAAGCGCATCACCGGCCTGGTCAGTCGCGGCGGATCGCTGCTCGCCAAATGGATGATCGTGCACAACAAGCAGAACCCGATGTTCACGCTCTTCGACGAGATCAGCGCCATCATGCGCGAGTACGACGTGACCTATTCCCTCGGCGACGGCGTGCGGCCGGGGTGCATCGCCGATGCGGGCGACGCGGCACAGATCGCGGAACTCGAAGCCCTTGGCGAACTCACGCAACGCGCCCGCGAGGCAGGCGTGCAGGTCATGGTCGAAGGCCCGGGCCATGTGCCGCTGCACGAGATCGCCTGGAACATGCAGATTCAGCAGAAGGTCTGCGACGATGCCCCGTTCTACGTGCTCGGCCCGCTCGTCACCGACGTCTTCCCCGGCTACGACCACATCACCAGTTGCATCGGTGCGACCGAGGCCGCTCGGGCCGGCGCGGCCATGCTGTGCTACGTGACGCCGAAGGAGCATGTGGGCCTGCCGAAGGCCGACGACGTGAAGCAGGGCTGCATTGTGTACAAGATCGCGGCCCACGCGGGTGACATCGCCCGCGGCATCCAGGGGGCGCGGCAGTGGGACGACGACATGAGCAAAGCCCGCGCTGCGCTCAACTGGCCGAAGCAATTCGAGATCGCCTTCGACGGCGAGACGGCCCGCGCCCTGCACGATGAAGACCTCGACGTCGACACCGACTTCTGCGCCATGTGCGGCCACGACTGGTGCAGCATGCGCATCAGCAAGGAGATTCAAGAGTTCGCCAGCGGCAAGGCCGAGGGCTTCCAGCCGGAGAAAAAGGCAATGAAAAGCCCGGGCCTAACGCCGGAGCAGATTCAGTTGCTTGCCCATCGCGGGAAGAAGCATGATTGTCATAGTGACAACGTGACGGATGCAGAAACAGCTAGAATGGTCCAAGAGTCGTATGTACAAATCAAAGTTCCAGCGATGTGAAGTGGCTGATCCATGGGTACGCAAGGAGTCGTGAATGGCGCTTCTCGATCTCTGGAAAAGTGACCGGCAGCAGATTCTACAAAAACGCCTGCAGCAGCTGATCAGTTTTGCAGGCGAAGGCCGACTTCTGGACGGAAACGACACAAGCCTTGAACTGCGCGCACTTTTACGAGCCATACCGAGCGAACTGTTGGCTCAGTGGGTTGATGAAATACTAACCGAGCCGTTTGACGACTCTGGTTTTGCACTTCAAGACATTGTCAACGAGATTGGGTCACGGCTTGCGTTCACTGTTGAGCCCGGCGTCTACCGAGGCAAACGAGATGGAGCAAATTACGATGGTTTCTGGCAGTCGCCCGAAGGCAGCGCGTTGGTAGTTGAATCAAAGACTACCACAGCCTATCAGATCAACCTCACGAAAATTGCCGACTACCGAAAGCACGCCCCAAAGCCCAACGGAGTCGGAAATGAAGATCTCGCTGTACTCTTGGTTGTCGGACGCGATTCTACAGACGCAATGGAGTCTCAGATTCGCGGATCACGTCATGCATGGAGTGTGCGATTGATAGGCATTGAAGCTCTCTTAAGGCTTGTCAAACTTAAGGAGACCCTTAATGACTCTGCCGTTGAGCGCCAGATCCGCAATATCCTGTTTCCTCAAGAGTTCACCCGCTTGGACCGAATTGTCGATCTCGTTTTCGAGACAACCGAGGACGTACAAGAGGAAATAGGCGAAGCCGAGCTGGTAGTAGAGGGCGGCATAACCAAAAAGAAGCCCGCAGGCTTCCACATGGCAATCCTTCCCTTATTAGAACGATACGTTGGGCATCCCCTAGTCAAACGTGCGCGGGTAATTTGGGCTTCGCCAGAGGGTGACAAGTTACTATCGTGCCAGGTTGCATCTGAACGACATGAGGGACCCGGCGACGCTTTGTATTGGTTTGGGCTCAAGAGAAAGACTGCTGAAATTCTTGCGGAAACGCGAGATTCTTTATCTGCTTTTGGTTTGGGTTCGTCGGATAACGTAGTTGTAATTCCATTTGACCTTTTGCAGTCTTACTCAGGAGGGTTTTTCACATCGCCCGATGAAAGCGGAAAAATCCTGCACTGGCATATACGATTCATTCGAAATGGGACCAAGTTCTTATTGCTTACGAACCGTGATCGTGAACGGCTAGATGTGACCAAATTTCTCTTGCAATCGAAGCAAAAATAAGTCGGATAAGTGAGTCCGCCATTCGTTCGTAACGGAGTCAACGTGTCGTGGCATCAGTTTGCATCGCAACATCAAATCCGAGCATCTCCCTTTTAGATGCTTAACCCTCCCCGGATCGTGGTGCGGCGAGAGGTGACTCGAAAGCGTTGGGATATCTGCCGGTTAACGTAGCTGCAGGGCTGGTTTACGATTCGTGGAAAATGGACAGAATGCGATGGACGACGACCCTAACAACCTCGTAAATCGACTCCAACAATATGTGGATGGACTTTTGTTAGCACAAACTAAAAATGACTCGCGGGCAGTACATGGGCGAAAACAGCTAATCTGCAACGTATTGAAAAAGTTACAGGCGGCCGAACCCCTCGAAAGCGATTTGAAACATCGAATCAAATGCGAACAAGATCGATCAGGGCTGGACTTCGAGCGCATGACCAATGGCCGTGAGAGTGTTTGCTGGAACTGCCACGCTCACGGCGGAAGACGCGTAACAGTTGACAGTCGCATCGATCCGATCTGTCCACAATGTAGTTGGGTCCAGTGCAGCGAATGCGGAGCTTGTCGAGACCCAAAATTCGGTGGTTGTACAGCGCGCATCCGAAAGCAGCCGTTGCGGTCGCCAAGGAATGCGCGATGAACCCCATAAACCTGAATTCCAAACTCGCCGCCTTCTCCGACCACTGGTCGCCCAAGATCGTCGGCGAACTCAACGGCCAATACGTCAAACTCGTCAAGTTTCAGGGCGAGTACGTTTGGCATCACCATGCCAATGAGGACGAGATGTTCCTCGTGATCGCCGGGCAGTTTGATTTGCACTTCCGCGATCGCGTCCTCACCCTCCGCGAAGGCGAGTTCTGCATCGTCCCCCGCGGCGTCGAGCACAAGCCCGTCGCCACGCACGAATGCAGCGTCATGCTCTTCGAACCGGCCGCCACGCGAAACACCGGCAACGTCGACCACGGCTACACCATTGAGGCCGAATCACTGGAGCGGATTTGATTGCACGACCGCGTCACTCTTGGTGGATTCTCTGCCTATCCCCTCGCGGTAGGAAAAGTTGACGAGACTCTCGCAACGATTGGTACAAAAACCGGGGGCAGGTCACTCGATTACTCGAATCTCTCTCGGCATTAGAAACGCGAGCCACCGTCTTCGAACTGGCGTTCTCCATGCCGCCTCAACTGCGCGGGCGTAGATCTGCACCTGGCCGCGGTAGGCGTCGGCCCGCGATTGTACGTCCGTGCCGGAGACGGTGTCGGTCTTGTAGTCGAGAATTTCCCAGCCATCACCGGTGTCGAAGAGGCAGTCGATCATTCCGCGCACCAGCATCATGTCAGCCGGGTCGAGCGCGGTTGCCTCGGGGTCGTATCGCGTCGGCTCAACACCGATTACGAAGGGCCATTCGCGTTTGATTCGCGTCGCAGAGCGCACGCGCCGGCCGAGATCGGTGTCGAAAAACCATGCGACTGACGCGAGGTCGATGTGCTTGGCCTCGTCGGCGGTGAGAGCGCCGGAGGCGATGATGAAGGCGAGTTGATCGCGGAGATCGGCTTCGTCGCAGGTGTGGGCCAGGTCGATGCGTTGCAGGAACTCGTGCGTCCACGTGCCTTTCTGGGTTGGTGCGATGGTGGTTGTTGCGAACGATAGCTTGGCGAACTCTCGAAATGTCGATTCTCGCTGCGGTGCCAAAGCCGGTTCATCGTCATCGGTCAGGGCGTTCCAACGTCGCTTCAAGACGCTCGCAGCGGCGACCGAAGGCACGCGCGTCAGCCGGTCGGCAGCGTAGGGCGTGGACAATCGCCGTTGAATCACGTCGAGAATCGGCGAAGCACCACGGCCTTCGTGAATGGGTTGGAGCGACACAAATCGCTTGACGAGCCTGGCGCGGTCAGGCGTATCCGGGGCGTCGGCCGTCCATAACGTCATTTCATCGCGCGAGTACGTACGGATGCTAAACAGCGATGTCGCGGCGTCGGCGTTCATCGTCACGGACGATTCCGGTTGACTGCACACGGCGGGGATCACCCAATCCAACATGCTCGTCGCGGTCTGTCGTTCAAACAGCGGCAGCGGGCCGGTGTGATTTTTCCAGGCACCTTTTGCATCATCCACCGTGGCGATGGAGCCGGTGCCGATCAATACGAGCCGTTCGCGGGCACGGGTCAATGCCACATAGAGAACACGAAGTTCCTCGGCGAGCGACTCCATACGAATCGCCTGCGATACGATTCGATGCGGCAGCGTCGGCCAAACGATGCGCCGCTCAAGGTCGACGGCCTCCATCGCGATCCCCAGATGGCGATCAAAGAGAATCCCGCCCCGCGAATCGGCCAAGTTGAATCGCTTACCAAGCTCGGCGACAAAGACAACGGGAAACTCCAGCCCCTTGCTGCGATGAATCGTCATCACGCGCACGGCGTCCTGCGCCGCCGACGACGCCTGGCCCGGCTCGAGGTCTCTATCCGAATTCTTCAGAGCCTCGATGAATCTCAAGAAACGGTGCAGGCCCTGTCGGTTGAATGCACCAAACTGGCGAGCGTACTCGTGGAGGCGCATCAGGTTCGCGCGACTCTGTGCCCCATCCCGTAGAGCTGCGACGTGGCCGAGATAGCCGGTGTCCTCATAAATGTCCCAGAGCACGTCGGCGAGCGGTCGCCGTCGAATGCGACGACGCCACTCATCGAGGCGAGAGAGAATCGTCCGCAGTCGTTCGCGCAGGGCGTTGCCCTGGCCATTCATCGCATAGTGCGTCACGGCGGCATGGAACGGCAGCGTCTTGTCGAGGCTACGAGCCGCGATGCGAATCGAGGCGAGGTCGTCATCGGTCATCGCTGGTCCCATGAGCGGCGAGCGCAATAAGCCGGCGAGCGGGATGTCCTGCTGCCGATTGTCGAGGAGGGCAAGCAGGCCGAGGAGGTCGATCACTTCGAGATGATCGAACATACCGCCGGCCGCATCGGCAAAAACGGGGATGCCGCGTCGTGCGAGGGTGCGGATAAACAACCCGGCGCGGGGTTGCATGGAGCGGAGCAGGATGACGATATCGCCGTGGTCGAAACCGCCGGCGGTGACTTGCGCGATGCAGTCGGCGGTGACGTGGGCCTCGCGCTCGATCTGCTCCCAGTCCATCGCATCGGCGTCTGTTTCGGAGTCTGCGTCGGATTCGTTGGCGCGCGGAGCGGTGTCGAGGATGTGCAGCTCGACCGGCGGTCCGACGAATTCAGGGTTGGAGTCGCGCGTCGCACGGAGGCGGGCATGATCGTCGTAGGCGATACCGCCGAGGTCGTCGGCCATGAGGCGTTCAAATACGGCGTTGAGCGCGTCGATGATGCCGGGGCGACTGCGAAAGTTTTCCAACAGATCAACCCGAGCCAAACGCGAGTCAGCGACCGTTTGGTCATGCATCGTCGCGTCGCGCAGGCGGTCGAGGAACAATTTCGGCTCTGCCAGGCGAAAGCGATAAATGCTTTGCTTCACGTCACCGACGGTGAAGAGATTGGCTGCGCGCGAGTCATCCTCACGGCTCACGCGACGAAGTATCTCGGCCTGTACCGGGTTGATGTCCTGATACTCATCGACGAGTACGAAGCGGTATTGGTCGCGCAGTCGGGCGGCCACACCGGCGTGGTCGTCGCGAAGCAGGGTGAGGGTCATGCGCTCAAGGTCGGAGAAATCCACGACGCCGAGGTCGCGCTTGGCCGCGTCGTACTCGTCGGTGATTGTGCGTAACAATCGGAGAAACGCGACGAGGTGCGGCTGGATGCGGGTGATCCCATCCGCGACGACGGTCGAGCGGAACGTGCCAAACTTCGATTGCAGTCGGTTCTTCAGCAGCTTGTCTCGTGCATCGGCTGCGTGCTGTTTGGATCGCTCGAACTCGGGCGGCATCTCCACCTTTGGTGTCTTACGCGGTATGGCACCGAACGCAAAAGATTGCATCGTGGCGCATAAAGTGTCGAGTTGCGCGGGTGAGGTGTTCGTTGAAAGACTTGTCCGCCACTCCTCCACCGCATTTCGATAGCCGCCAAGACATTCCAGGAATCCCTTCGTGAACGGAAACGATTCGCTTTGCAGCGGCGCGAGGTAGCCGTCGAGCGTCGTTAATTGCCCTTCCAACTCGGTACGCAAACTTTCGCGGAAATGGTCCAGCCAGAACCCCGGCACTTCACCAGCATTCGTCGACAGTCGCTCACGGCATTGCTCAAGCCATGCGTCGCGGTCGATCACGGACGTCAGAAATGCGTGCAACCCCAGCACGTCATCAAGGAGGCGATCCTCGTTTGTCCCCGCGTAACACGCCAGCAGATCGAGGATCGCATCTGCTTCCGGGCCGTCCTGTTCCGTCAGCCGGTCGAGGACGGTCGTCGCCGTCTCACGGCGCAGCAACTCCGCGTCATTTGCATCGAGCACGGGTGCCTGCGGGTCAAGATCGGCTGCCGCAAAATAGCGATTGAGCACGCGCCGACAGAATGAGTGCAACGTCGAGATCGTCGCTGTGTCGAGGAGGGCGATCTGCTCCTGCAACCATCGGTCGTCTGGCGTCGTTGCGAGGCGGGCACGAAGCGTCTCTTCGATCCGGCCGCGCATCTCCGCCGCGGCGGCGTCCGTGAACGTCACGACCAGAAGCGACTCGACCGGGCAGGGCGGCGTCTGATCGGCCACCAAATGCGCGCATCGCTCGGCGAGCACAGCCGTTTTGCCGCTGCCCGCGCCGGCCGACACGACGACGCTGCGTCCGACGGCGTGGATGGCGGCATCCTGCGCGAGAGTGGGTTGGAAGTCAGGCATCATCGCCTCCGGCCATTCGCGTCAGTGCGTCGCCGCGTGACAGGCTTGCCAGCATGTGCGTCTGCTTTTGCGAATACTCGAATCGACAGACGCCGCGATAAGGGCAATGAGTACATGGCAGTTCGCGCCCCAGTCGCGCAGGGTACACGCGCACGTCGCCGTCGATCCAGCGGTCGGCCAGTTCGCCCATCTTGGAGCGGACGTAATTGAGGAGGCGCGGTAGCTGATCGCTCGTCACGGCATCCGATTTTTCGATGTTACCCATGCCGCCTTCTTTTTTCTGATAGACGGCAAAGGACGGATTCCAACCATCCCCGCAATCGGGATCGAGCGCGCCTATCGCGTCAAAGTCAACGATGCCGCGCGGGCGAAACGACTTCGAGGGATCGGGTATGTCTTCCGGAGACGCCTGCGGATCATCCACGCGATCCAAACTTCCAATGAGTGGCAGGTAGAACGCGCCGCCCGGTTTGACGGCGACACCATCCGGCGTCTTTGCGTGTTCACGAAGAACGAGCAGATAGCTCAGCAATTGCAAGGCCATCCCGTGATAAACCCTGTCCAACTCCAGTCGGGACTTGGAAGATCGCTTGTAGTCGAACACCACGGCAACCTGGCCATCCTGCACGATGTCCACACGATCAATTCGGCCGCGAAGCACGACGGCGCGACCCTTTGGCGTCGTGATTTCAAGGCCCGGAAGGGAATCCTCCCCGTCAAAACCGAACGACTGCTCGGTCTTCCACGGTCTCAGTTGCGTACGACCCAGCAACGCTCTCGCGCCGCGCAGGGCCGGCGGCAATTCAACACTCCCGCGCCACAGTGCCAACCGTTTCTCGCGCTCCTCCATGCGAACCTGCTCGGCATACTCCGGCACGGCCGTCTTGCTGAGGCGATCGAGATTCGCGGCGATCTCCGAAACCGGCACATCCTTCAACGGCCGCCCCGTTTCGATCAACTCATTGACAAACTGCTCCAGCACACGGTGATACACACGGCCCATGTCCATCGCGGCGATGTCGTGGGTATGACGCTCTTGAAGCCGCAAGCCACGCGCGGAAAAGTGTTGAAATGGACAGCGGGCATATTGCTCCAGCGCGGTGACGCTGGCGAGGTACGGCGTTCGCCAGAGAGTTGACGCAGTGTTGGTGGAAAGTGTCGCCTCGCGCGGATCGAGCATGGCCGCTAGGGATGAGGCGAGCGCGGGCTTGTAGTTTGGATCATTGCGCGCCAGATCGTACAAGGAAGGCCATGCGTCATCGTGACTGGAATCGGCATCAGGACCTGTCAGCTCGATTCGACAATGGTCCTTTGCCCATGCCGCAATTCCGGCCACGAGTTCGCTCGGCGTCCCGACGAGACGAGGATCATCTACGACGATCTGCTCCTCGGGAATCTCCGGCAATGCACTTCGCACATGCGTCCAATAGGGCGACGGCCCCAATTCTCGCCCGCGCTCGTCGGCCGTCGGATAGCTGATCCAGAGAAACTCGCTCGGCCGGGTGAGGGCGATGTAGGCCAACATACGCTCGTCGAGGAGCCGGCCTTTGCGGGTGCGACTGAGTTGCACGCCGCCGGCTTCGAGCCAGCCGCGCTCTTCGTCGGCGAGGATCGTGTCCTCTGTGACGCGCGCTGGAAACTGTCCCGCCCCGAATCCGAGCACGAGGACGGCCTTGACCGGCGGATGACGGCTTCGCTCGATGGAGCTGACCAACACTTGATCCAACGTCGATGGCACGAGACCGAGGGAGAGTTGTGACAGACCGGATTCCAGCACCTCGCGGAATTGTCGGCGCGTCATTGTTTCGTCGCCGAGCGCGGAGACAAGTTCGTCGAGTAGCTTGACGAAGTCGTTCCACACCTGTTCGTGCTCTTCGGCTTCGTCGAGGTCGCCGCGCGTTGCGGCGTTGTCGCACCAGCGGGACAGAGCGTTCGAGGTGCCAAGGCGTTCGAGCAGCGCGAAGAGCCGCTCGACCCATGCACGACATGCCCGTCGACCCTTGCGAGATTCATCATTCGGCCACCAATCGGCCAGCCGTTCATGAAGCAGCTTACGACCGTCCTCCAATTCCGCGAGTCGGCGTTTGGCTGCGTGTGACGGCTTCTCCTCGTCCTCCATTCCCGGAAGCGGGTATCGCCACTCGTCGTCCCAGTGAGCGGCCACGGTCAGTCCGTGGGCCAGGGCATAGTTCTCCATCGCATCGGTGAGATCGTCGGGCAGACCGCACAGGCCCGTCTTGAACATCGCGGAGACGGCGTGATCGAACCGCGTGTCGCCGTGCAACGCGAGGGCGGCGCGAACGAGTTGCACGAGCGGGTGATGAAACGTGGGGCGTCGTCGGTCGATGAAGAAGGGAATCTTCGCGCTATGCAGGGCGGCGGACAGCAGGTCGTGATATGGCTCCAAGTCGCGCACGACGAGGGCGATGTCGCGGTAACGGATAGTGCTGCCTGCGGCGGTGACAAGGTCTTGCACGGCGCGCACCGCGGCTATCGTTTCGGTGCGGCGGTCCGGGGCGAGGATGAGTCGCACGGAGGCCGTGGAAGGCTCGGTCGCCTGCTCAGGTAGTTGGTCAAGAAGTGGCACGCGGAAAAGATTGCGCTCCAGATTGGAAAGCAGCGGCGACGCTTTGAAACGCGGGCGCATTGTCTCGCCAAGAAACTCCGCCTTCTCAACGACGACCCGCTCCTCCCGAAAGGTCGTCGCGAGGTCGGCCCAGGTGCGCTCCGTGCGTGCGAAGAGGGACAGGTCATCGAGCGTTTGATCGGCAGCGGCTGGATCAAGCAACAACGCGATGTCGACCTGTGTCGCCTGACGCGCGAGCGCCACGATCATCCGAGTCTGCTGTCGCGTGAACCCTGCAAAGCCATCGATCCATATCCGCGCGTCTGCCAACCACGGGGCCTGCCCCATTCGAGCGCGGGCCAGGTCCAATACCCCTTCGGGGTCTACGCGCTGCGATCCGAGATAGTCCAGATACGCGCGATAGATCAGTGACACGTCGTGCAATCTTGGTGCGGATGGATGCTGCTCCGACTCCGCCCGCGCCGCCGCCTCGGCCAACTGCTCAATCGTGACCGCCTCCTGCATCAACTCAGCCATGCTCAGACTGATCGCGTGTAAGAAGCCCGGTCGTTCGGCGACTCGGTCAAACTCGCGAAGCCGCCGACGATTCCGGGAGATCAAGAGTCGAAGCGCCATCTGTCGGCCATACGGCGTCAGCGGCACGGGCGACGGCCCGGATACTTCGCCGAGGATGCGATGAGCGAGTCGTCGAAAGCTCAGGACGTCGCAACGCCCCAGCGTCCCCGCCCCGCTCATTGCAAGAAGCGATCGCTCCATCTGCAAGCCCGCCTGTTCGGGAACCAGCAGGATGAGTCGCGGGCCATCGACAAGGTTTTTGGCGAGCAGGTCACGAATGCGCGCGAGGCAGCCATGCGTCTTGCCGCTCCCAGCCCGACCTGCGATCAACCGTACGCCCATGTGAAATCCTGTGCGATAGAATGGCCGTGCCGCGCGGTTGCCATTCCCAACTCGCGGCCGCTGTCCTAGAATCGAATGTTCAGTGTACCAAAGAGGCCGCCTGCCTTGCCCCTGTCTCAAACCACGTTCGCCGGTCTGCAACTGCCCGAGTGGCTCGCCTACTTCCTGCAATATAAGAGCTACTTTTTGCTTTTCATCACGGCGGCCCTCTGCACGGCCGTCGCCACACCGCTGTACATTATTCTCGCGGTGCGGCTCGGTTGGGTCGACACACCGGGCGGGCGTAAGGCCCACGAGCGCGTCACGCCGACGATGGGCGGCCTGGTGATCTTCGCAACCGTGTTTGCCGGGGCCGTGGCAGCCTTGCAATTGAACAACCGCGTCGGCGAGATGCTTCGCACCAGTTCGCACATGATCTACGGACTGATCGCATGCACGGCCTGCATGTTGCTACTCGGCATGGTGGATGACCGCAACCCGATTCGCCCAAAGGTGAAGCTGATGGTGCAGTCGGTCGTCGCCGTGGCGGCCGTCTCGCTCGGCTTTCGCATCGGAGCCGTGACGCTACCGTTCATGGAGTCGGTCATCCTGCCGGTACCGGTGGGCGTGGTGTTGTCGCTTGTGTGGATCATCGGCATCACCAATGCCATCAATCTGACGGACGGGCTGGACGGTCTCGCGGCGGGCATCTGCTTTCTGGCGTCGGCGGTGAATGCCATCGTGGCGATCTGGCTGGGCAACTACTACATGGCCGTGATGATGGTGCTGCTCGCCGGGTCGTTGATGGGGTTTTTGCGTTGGAACTTTCACCCGGCCAAGGTGTTTCTTGGCGACACCGGTTCGCTGGCACTCGGGATGTATCTGGCGCTGGCGTCGCTGGCGTCGGCTCAGAAGTCGCACACCGCCGTGATGATCCTCGCGCCGCTCTTCGCCCTCGGCTATCCGATCTTCGATACGTTGCTCGCCGTTGCCCGGCGAATGGCCAGGGGGCAGCCGCTCTTTTCGTCGGATCGGGATCACATCCATCATCGCCTGCTCTCGCGCGGCGGCAGCCCGTCGTGGGCGACGATCCAGATTTACCTGGCGGCGATCTTGCTCGCGGTGCTTTGTGTCGCGGCGATGACCTCGAATCACTTCATCGTGGGTCTTGGGATCGTCGGGGCGTTCGCGGTAGCGTACTTCAGCGCCCGCGTGCTGGGGTATCTCGAATGGGGCGGTTGGACGGCGCGATGGAGCGGGCGCGAGGAAACTCGTCAGTTGCACGCGGCAGCGCAGCTCGCACGCTTGCGAATTGCGAACGCGAAGACGGATCAAGAGTTGGTGGATGCGTTGGCTACCATCGCGCCGGAGATTGGTTGCGCCTGCATTACGTTTACTGGCCTGACAACGGAGCGGCACTGGGGGCGCACGAACGACGATACATCCGGCCAGATCATGGAAATGCCCATGAGCAACGGAGCATCGTTTCGCTTCACGTTCACCGATGGCGCAAGCCCCAGCGGAGAGCAACGCCAGATCATGGAAGAGCTTTGTCGGCAGGTCGAGCAACGGCTATCAAACGAACACGATAATACGCCGGGTGTGCCAGAGCCTTGACCCACATCCTCCTCATCAACGAGTTCTACCATCCCGACATCTGCGCCAGTGCCGTCGTCGCAACCGATCACCTGGAGAAGCTCGCGGCACTTCGGCCGGACTGGCGGTTCACGGTCCTTGCAGGCAATCGGGCGTGGGATGACTCCAATCGTGTTTATCCCAACGAAGAAACGATCAGCGGCGTGTGCGTGATTCGCGTGGATCGGCCGGCTGTGCGGCGCGACAGTCTGATTTCGCGCGGGCTGGGTTTCGCGGCCTTTCAGCGCAACGTCCTGCGAGCTGCGAAGAAACTGGACCACGTCGATCTCGTCATCGGGACCACCGCCCCACCTCAGGGCGGCATGATCGCGGCGAAGATCTCGCGGATGCACGGCTGCCCGTTCATTTACAAGGTGCTCGACCTGTATCCCGATCTGGTCGCGACGCTTGGCCGCGTGAAGGCGGACTCGTTTGTCTACCGTCAATGGCTGCGGTTGGACACCAACGCCATGCGCGAGGCCGCCGCCGTGGTGACCATCTCGACGCCGATCACCCAGCGCATCGCTCGCACGCGCGGCATTGACCCCGCGAAGTTGCACACCATCCACGATGGCTACGATGCGTCCCGACTGGCCTTCACCGGAGCGAACACGTTTGCGACGGAGACAAACCCCGAAAAGAAACTCGTCGTGCAATACGCCGGCAACATGGGCCTGTCGCATCCGATGGAAACGATTGTGGCTGCCGCGCGACAAATGGAAAGAGACCCCGGCATCCTCTTCCAATTCATCGGCGACGGTCCGCAACGAGAGTCCTTGAAAAAGGGACTTCCATCAAACGCTCGACTCATCGACTATCAACCCGCCGATCGTCTCGGCCAAGTCCTCGCCACGGCCGACGTATGCCTGATCTCACAGCACGATGCCATGTTTGACCAAGCCATGCCGTACAAGTTCTATGCGAGCTTCGCCGCTGGCAAGCCTGTGATCTTCCTGGGAAATAATGGTTCGGAAATTGCTCAATGGGTGAATACGCACGGCGCGGGCCTAGCCATTCGTCAGGGTGACACGACAGGCCTAATTGGGGCGATCCGAAGTTGTACTGGGGAAGCCGTTTGTGCCATGGGTGTAGCGACACAAGTCCTGTTCAACCAGTCGTTGCAGTCAATGTTTTCGGCCCGATCTTGGTTGGCCCTACTCGAAGCAGCGGTTCGTCCGCATAAGGACTGATCCTGGTTTGGGCCTGCGAGGAGTTTCTTCGGACTCCTTTTTTTAAGGTTATCTGACCTGATTCGTTGACTCTGCCGCATTGCTTTCGGTAACATAAGTGTTGGTGGTGTGAGGGAATAGCTCCTCGCGACCTTTGCCGTGCGCTCGCACGGCTGAATCTAGTTTCTAGGCCCGCGTCGCTCTCATGTGGGGGAATCCCTGTCATGAGGTGGCAATCAGGCATGGCCGACCCGGTTATTGAAACCGGATCGTGCCCCAAGGGAGAGGTTGTTCATGTCCAATCGTACATTTTGGTTCTTGTCGGCTGTTGCGTCAACGTTGATCGCCAGTGCCGCGCTCATGTTGCCGTCCCCGCAGGCGACGGTTTCGACACCGGTGATTTGCGATGAATCACAGTTGTGCCAGGTCGAAGGCGACGACGATGTCCCACTTCCTCCTGGTAATCCGCTCGAGTGGTATGACAAGAACTTCGTGAAAAACCCAAACACGCTCGGCCGATTGGAGGCTTGCTTTGCAAAAAACACACCTCCAGACGTCGTGGCATTTGTTGAGCAAACGGTTTATGAAGCCAACTCTCGCTATCAATTGACGGGCCGTTGGTCCGGTGCACAAGGCACTCCCCGCACATTGATGTGGAGTTTCGCTCCTGATGGCCTTTCCATTCCAGGCGGTGTCGGCGAGCCTACGTCCAACAACGTCCTATTTGCAACGCTCGATGCCCAATTCGCCGCACAGGGAGGTCGTGCCACCTGGATCGCTCGCTTTCAGTCGGTCTTCGACCGATGGCAGGCGCTTTCTGGATTAACCTATACACGGGTCACTTCTGGTGGCAACGATTGGGATGATGGCGCTGTCTGGGGCACGGGTGGTGCTGCGGGAGCACGCGGCGACATTCGAATATCAATGCACCCGATCGACGGGGGGAGCAACATACTCGCATTTAATCAATTCCCTTCCAACGGCGATATGGTCTTAGATAGTGGTGAGAGTTGGTCAACAGGCTCGGTGGCCCTGAATCGGTTTCTCCGGAACATCGTAGCGCACGAACACGGGCACGGCATGGGCCTGCTCCATGTATGTCCGGCCATCGCCGCAAAGCTCATGGAGCCGTTCCTTAGTACCGGCTACGACGGCCCCCGACACGATGATGTTCGCGCCGCACAGCGCCATTACGGCGACGTCAGCGGCAGCAACAATACGGTCGGCACCGCTCGGGTGCTTGGCCTTCTTGAGGTGGGGGCACCCATCAACCTTGGAGCGTTGCCCAATCCACCCTCAGGGACCTCTCCAGCCAATAGTTCAACGCTGAGCATCGACGGCAACGGCGAACTCGACTGGTACAGATTTACCCTCGCCGGTTCCCGCTCCGTGACAGTCACCGTGACACCTCGGGGCCAGCAATACGCCTCCTACTCACAGGACGCCAACTGCAATAACAATGTGGTCAACACAGACAGCCTCATCATGGCTAATCTGAATGTGGACCTTATCGGCACCGATGGCGTCACCGTCCTAGCCACAGCCGCGCTTCAACCGATCGGCACAGCCGAGACAATCGCCGGCTTTGTGATCCCGGCCGCCGGTGACTACTTCGTCCGCGTGTCCGAAGGCGATGTTCCGTCTCAGTCACAATTGTATTTGCTGGACCTTTCCGCCGCTTCGGCATGCACGCCGGTCTCGATCAATCCGATTGCTGCGGCGTCCACGGTCTGTGGCTCGGCATACAATTCCGCCGTTCCCACGTTCACCGGCACCCCGCCGATCAACTGGTCACTCAGCGGTATTCCGCCAGTCGGCGTGACAATCAATCCGGGCACGGGTCAGGTCTCCTGGCCAAGCCCGACCACGTCTCCGACGCCGCACTTGATTCAGGTCACGGCGACCAACGCCTGCGGCAATGACACGGAGATCCTGAGCCTGACCGTGCTCGTCGGAGACTTCAACGGCGACGGCGTCCTCAACGACCTCGATCTGCCACAGTTCGTCGATCACCTGCTCGGCCTGGACGTCTCGCGAGTCTGCGCTGCGGATGTGAATGGCGACCTGGCCGTAGATGGTCTCGACCTGCTCGCCTGGGTTGATCTGGCCCAGTAAGAGAAGCGAAAATGGTTCTACAAAACCCCGACGCGCCGAAGCGCGTCGGGGTATTTTTTCTGAAAGAACTGCTGATTTCGGCAGTGCGAATCACGAACGATCGCCAACCACGAAGCGACGCGATCCAAACGGCGATTCAGACGCTTCAATAGGTCACGAGCGAGGAGAACCCAATCATGTCGAATCGCTCTTGGTGGTTTGGTTTTAGTGTTATCGTTGCGATCGGTGCTGGCGTCGGCTTGACGCGCCCGCCTCCAAATGTGCCGAAGGCCCAGCCGGACATTTCGTATGTCGAAGTTCCCTGGACTGATGACCTTGGCGATGAATTACCGAAAGTTCCCGGGCACTCGCTTGATTGGTACGTTCAGCATCACGATAAGACGATCAAGCCCAGCGCGCCGCTTGAGGTCTGTTTCGCACCGGGAACCCCTGAGGATGTTGTTCAATACATCGAACAGAATCTTTACGAGTCGAACGCACGATACAACCTGAACACCCGCTGGACCGGTGTACAAGGCGAGCCACAAGCACTGACCTGGAGTTTCGTTCCGGATGGAACGATTATTCTCGCGAGCGGAATCGTGCCGGCTGAAGTGACGTCGCCGAGCAACTTGTTCGCGACGCTCGACGCGCAGTTTGCTGCGGTCGGCGGACGTGCCACCTGGATCAACAGAATCCAACTTTGCTTTGACAGGTGGCAGGCGCTAACGGGCCTCACTTATGCACGTGTGACGGTCGGTGGGACGGACTGGGATGACGGTGCCGCGTTCTCAGGAACTCCGGGCGCTCCGGGTCTCCGAGGCGATTGCCGTATCTCCATGCACAGCCTTGACGGCAGCAATGGAGTTCTCGCCTACAACTTTTTCCCACAGAACGGCGACATGGTTCTTGATAGCAGTGAAAACTGGACCCAAAACGCCATACGGCTGCACCTCTTCCTGCGCAACATCATCTCACATGAGCACGGACATGGCATGGGGCTTTCGCACGTTTGCCCGGCTAGTTCCACCAAGCTTATGGAGCCGTTCCTCAGCACAAGCTACGACGGCCCTCGACATGACGACATTCGCGCGGCCCAGCGTCATTACGGCGATACCAGCGGCAATAATGTCACAGCGGCTTCGGCTCGTGTTCTCGGTTTGTGCGAGGTCGGTGCGCCGATTGCGGTTGGTGCGCTGCCTCCGACGCCAGCTCTCACGTCACCCACGAACAGTTCCACCCTCGGCATTGATGCTAATGGTGAGCAGGACTATTACAAGTTCACCTTGGCCGGCGCCCGTCAGGTCACCGTCGTCGTGACGCCCAAGGGGCAGCAATACGCCTCTTATGTGCAGGATGCGAATTGCAATAACGTCACCTTTAATGTGGATAGCCTGGCCATCTCCGATCTCAGCGTTGACTTACTAGACACGGATGGAGTGACCGTCCTCACCACCGCGGCGGCGAACGGTGCCGGTATCGCCGAGACCATTTCCAACTTCCCTATTGCTGGTGGCGGCGACTTCTTCCTCAAAATCTATGAAGCGAATGCTCCGACCGAAACACAACTTTATACGGTCGACATATCAGTCCAGAATCCATGCACGCCGGTTACGATCGACCCGATTGCTGCGGCGTCCACGGTCTGTGGCTCGGCATACAATTCCGCCGTTCCCACGTTCACCGGCACCCCGCCGATCAACTGGTCACTCAGCGGTATTCCGCCAGTCGGCGTGACAATCAATCCGGGCACGGGTCAGGTCTCCTGGCCAAGCCCGACCACGTCTCCGACGCCGCACTTGATTCAGGTCACGGCGACCAACGCCTGCGGCAATGACACGGAGATCCTGAGCCTGACCGTGCTCGTCGGAGACTTCAACGGCGACGGCGTCCTCAACGACCTCGATCTGCCACAGTTCGTCGATCACCTGCTCGGCTTGGACGTCTCGCGAGTCTGCGCTGCGGATGTGAATGGCGACCTGGCCGTGGATGGTCTCGACCTGCTCGCCTGGGTTGATCTGGCCCAGTAAGAGTATGCAGATTTGATTCTTCAAAGCCCCGGTGCGTTTCGACGCACCGGGGCTTTTTTTCTTTGTGCGTGTCGAAAGTCAACGGCGGGATGTTATTCGCTCATACATCGCGCGATACCTCGGCGTGAGCACGGACCAATCGAAGCAATCTCGTGCCAATTGGCGTCCACGCTCCCCCATCGAATGTAGCTCAACCGGTGTCTGCGCCATCAGTTTTCCAAGTGCTGCGGAAATTGCCCGGCGCTGCGACTCCACAATGACGCCAGCGCCACGTTCCGCCACCGACGGCATGTTGCAGGCCGGTGATATCACCACCGGAACGGCCGACGCCATCGCCTCCAGGATGGACATGCTCAACCCCTCGCTCATGCTCGGTTGAATCAGTAACTCCGCGCGCCCCAACGCCGCAAGCACATCGGCACGATCCAACATTCCCGTAAACGTCACGCGATCGGCCGCGCCCTTGCGCCGCACGGCCGCCTCCAGCACGCTTCTCATGCCGACTTCGTCCGGACCGGCGACGATGAGATGCCACTGTTTCGCGGCGGCGAGCACGTCGAAGCACGCCTGCATGGCCTGCACGATGCCCTTCTGCGGGTGAAGTCGTCCGAGGAAGAGCATCCACCGGCGATCCTTCAATTCCGGGAACCGTGAACACAGCAAGTCAACGGACGGCTTGTGCTCATACGCCCCTACATGCAGTCCGTTCGGGATTGTCTCGATATTCGTGTTGAACCCCAGCGTGCGCATCGCCTCAGCCTCACCCTCGGCCAGTGCATGCAGTGCCGCCGCCTGTCGCAGGTTCTTGTGCTCGAACAGCCAGCCGGTCGGCCGCTTCTTCCACCAGCTTCGATTCCAAGCCCACGGCATCATCATGCTATGCGGCGTCATCACATAAGGCTTGCCTGCCCGCCGCGCGGCCTTGCCGGCCGCCCAGTTCTGCCCGGTCCACAGGCCGTGCAAATGAACGACGTCCGCCCAGCCGACCAGTTCATCAATGCGTTGGTCAAACTCCTTCGACCTCGCAAACCAACTCCCCACATTTGCGGCGAACGACAGCAATTCCACACCAGGGATCGACGGCGGCGTGCCGAATAGACCGCCCGCCAGCGTGGCGATGCGACACTCGTCGCCCGCCTGCGCCAACACGCCGGCCAATTCCGGCAGCACGCGAGCGATGCCACCCCAGGCCGGATCAAGTGATTGGACGACGTGCAGAATCTTCATTGCGGTCGCTAGCCTATCGGGGGACACAATTCACGCAACCGTTCACTACGAGCCTTCGTGCCTTTGTGCCTTCGTGCCTTTGTCTTGATAATCCTCGCATGTGTGGAATCGCCGGCTACATTCGACGCGATGGTCTCCTTGACCCGCCCATCCTCGACCGGATGCTTGCCGCCGTTCGGCATCGCGGCCCCGACGGCACCGGCGTCTGGCAGAGCTACGCCGACGGTCTGGCCTTCGCCCATGCTCGCCTCAAGGTCCAAGACCTCACCGCCGCCGCCGATCAACCCATGCACTCTGCCGACGGCACGATCACGTTGATCTTCAACGGCGAGATTTACAACTTCCGCGAACTGCGCGATGACCTGCATCGCGACGGGGCCTCGTTTCGTTCCACGGGCGACACTGAGGTGCTACTCGAACTGTGCCGGCGCGATCCGCAGCTTGGCTTCCTCGGAAAACTTAGCGGCATGTTTGCGTTCGCCGTGTGGCACGCCCCGACCAGGACGCTCACCCTGGCCCGCGATCGGGCAGGTGTGAAGCCGCTGCTCTATGCAGAAATCCAAAGCGGCCTTGCCTTCGCATCAGAGATGACCGCGATTCGCCCCGCTCTTTCTCATCTCACCATTGATCCCTACGCCGTCGCGCAACTCCTCACGCTCGGATTCATCGCCGCGCCGAGGACGATCTTCCATCAGGTGCGCAAGCTCCGCCCTGGGCATCTCGTACGGTTCCACAGCGGCGAGTGCCATGTCGAAAAGTGGGCCGCCAATCCGCCGGTCGCGCACGCTCCAACGAGCTTCGACGAAGCGTGCGCCCAATTGCGAGACAGCGTAGCAACATCCGTGCGCCAACGCCTCGTCGCCGATGTGCCCGTCGGGGTCTTTCTCTCCGGCGGCATCGACTCGGCCATCATCACGGCCGTCGCAGCGCGTGAGGCGACCGGTCGCGTGAAGACATTTTCCGTCACCTTTCCCGGCCAGCCCTATTTCGACGAGAGCGACTACTCGCGCGCCGTCGCCGACATGCACGGCACCGAACACACCGTCCTGCCGCTGTCGCTCGATGAGATTCGCAACATCATCCCCACCGTGCAATCCCATCTCGGCGAACCGTTCGCCGACAGCTCCGCGCTCCCGACGTATTTGCTCAGCCGCCTGACACGCGAACACGTCACCGTCGCCCTCTCCGGCGATGGGGCCGACGAGCTGTTCGCCGGCTACAACCGCTACGCGGCCGCGAGGCTGATCGAGTCCTTAGACTGGTTCGGGACGCAGCCTCTGTACGGCCCGATCCGTCGACTCATCGAACGTCTGCCGGCGCGACGAGAGACAACCATCGGCGGCATCGCCAGCCAGATGAAGCGAGCGATCCGTTCGCTCGACCCGCGCCTGCCGCATCGCTATGCCAACTGGATGCGCACGTCGGATGATCGCACGTTCTCCTCCCTGTTTCATAGCCAGGCATCGAGCAACGACTATCTCGAACGAATCGTCACGGAGTTGTGGTCCTATCGCGGCGAACCGAAACACGAGAACAATCTCAACCACCACCTGCGAACCGAGTGGCAGCTTTCCTTGCCCGACGACATGCTCACCAAGATCGACCTGATGTCGATGGCCCACGGGTTGGAAGTGCGCTCACCATTCCTGGATAACGCCGTGGTCGATCTGGTCTTCCCGCTGCCGTGGACGTGGAAGCTGTCCGGTTGGAAGAAGAAGCATCTGTTGGTGGAGGCGTTTCGTGACCTGCTGCCGCCCAGCCTGCGCAACCGCAAGAAGAAGGGATTCGAGGTGCCGGTCGGCCCGTGGCTGCGCGGCCCGCTGTATCCGATGGCGAGGGAATTGATCGAATCAGACCGCTGCTTCTTTGGAATGGTGTTGAACCGTGATGGGGCACGTCAATTACTCGACGATCACGCGGCAGGCCGAGCCGATCACAACTTCTGCCTGTGGGCCTTGGTGACGTTGCTATCGTGGCAACAGCAGCACGCCACATCTGTCAGTGTGGCCTAAATCACGGCGCAATCTGGTTCAGGAACAACTGCACATCCAACCCATCCACGCCGCCATCGCTGTTGAGGTTGGCCGCACAAGGCGAACACGGCACGCCCCCAAGCAGCGCATTCACAAATCCGTCGATGTCGAGCAGATTGACCGCCGCGTCGCAATTGGCGTCGGCCGCATTGCATGCAGTGACACTACCCTGCAACGTCAACACAAGATTTGTCCCGACCGACTCACCGGGCAAGTTCTCATCCGAAACGACGAGGGTGTAGGTCGCTGAGTAAGTGCCGCCGTTACTGGTGTCGAACGACGCGAGATAGGCATTGCTCGATCCCGCCGAAATGTTGTTCGTCGGAGTCACATCAATCGACAACACCGCCGCATCGCCGGATGGCATGATCGAGTCGATGTCGAGCCTCGCCGTATAGCCGACCGTGGCGAGCAGGTTGTGAATCGAGAATCCCTGCGTCAACACGCCGCCCTGCGCGACCGTGCCGAAGTCAATCGTCAAGCTGTCCTGATCGCCAACGGAGTCGAACGACGCATTGGAGTGGTCTAGCACGTTTGCCGTCACGTTGATCGTGTCGTCGCCGTCGACGTTGCCCTGCCCCGCGCCGGCACTGGTGAGGTCGGTGTTGTTGATGGTGATGCTTCCGCTATTCGGGCCGACCGGCGAGACCGCAACCAGCCCAGCGCTGATCGGCAATACTTGCGCCCCCCCCACAAACGTGATGCCTGTTCCGGCAGAAGAAGATAAGGCATCACCGGACACCACAACGTCGTAGGTCGTCGGCGTCGTACCCGACTTGTTGAGCGTCACACTCTGCGGCGACGGAAGGGCAGCGCCGATGATGAGGCTACCAAAATCAACGGTCGCACTGGATACGCCATCCCCCGGCTCGACGCCGCCGACGTACAGCCGCGAGTCGTTCGGGCCGCTGCCATACACCGCCCAGACGAACTCGGGCCGGTCAACGTATGGATTGCGATTCTGCTGGTAGTCCGTGTAAATCTTGTGATTGCGCTTCTTTTCAGTCGTACTCACTGGATCGGCATAATGCCATGCGATCAGCGTGGTGAGCTTTCCAAAGTTATTGTCGGCCGATGTAATCGTGGCCACGGTGTCCGTGAGCGTGAGGTCGCGTGGGAATCCATCCGTGGGGTCATTCGCGTAGCGCGTATCAAGGTAAAACGCCCCGCGTGCCAAATCACCCTTTTCAACCAAGCGCGGTTCCCATCGCGTTGAATCGGCACGGCACTCCGGAGCCTGTGCATGTGCCGGCGTCGCACCTCCAACATCGTCGTAATACTTGTTGCCACGCGAACCATTCACGCTGGAATTGCACGGCCGAAGATTGAAAAGATCGCTGTAGGCCGGCATGAGGTCGTCCAGCCCATAGGAATTCGGCCAGCAGTGCTCGGTATCATTCCCGCCTGCGGGAAAGCTCGTTTTGAGCACGGAGTATCCCGAATACACCAGGATCAGGTTCAGCGTGTTGGCGGGGTCTTCATCAAGAATGCGAATGGCAGCCGCTCGGTTGGAATACGAAATCACCGTATGGTTGTCGATAATGTCATTAAGCTGCGCCTTCAGCGTCGCACCGGTGCCCGTCGCCGTCGAATAATACGCGGGCGGTGGATCGTATTGCCCCAGCGCAGACACCGAACTAATGAGTGAGATCAAGACCGCAAGATATATCTGACGACGCATCCGTTCCCCTTCCAAGTGCCGTATCGTTTCCCGCAGACCCCATGAGTCGAAGCCCAGCCATTATACCCGATCTCCACGCATTTCGGCCCATTCGTGGGAATAAGATTTCGTTGCGCCGCGATTCACCGGGCACGGCCTGGCCGATAAACCAACCCGTCTGAGAACCGCTTTGTGTCTCCTAATGCGTCCTTTCGCACATCCCAATGGCAGCCTGTGCTGAACGGCAATAACTCGAAAACGCCAACGTTTATCCAGTCAGATCACTCGCCGATACGAGGTG
Organism: Planctomycetota bacterium; assembly: GCA_038042195.1. Lineage (GTDB taxonomy): Bacteria > Planctomycetota > Phycisphaerae > UBA1845 > UTPLA1 > JACRIM01. The sequence continues at coordinate 55,179 of JBBTET010000003.1, forward strand.
CTGATCGCAAGATCAGGCCGGGGTTTGGTGGCCTCGCCAATTACAAATACATGCAGGGAGATTCAATCATGTGGAAGCTGAAAGTCTATTTCGGTCTTGGTGCCATCGCGCTGGTGTCGGTCGCGGCATGTAACAGCCTGCCCAGCGGCCTCTTGGGAGGACTCGGCAACACGAGCGGAGACAACTCCGCCGTCGCCCGATTTCTCCCCGAAGGCGTCAGCCTCGACGTGAGCGAGCTGCCGGATTCGGACTCCGGCGCGAACGAAAAAGGCAAGGACGATGCCTCCTCCATGGGCATCACCACGCCCTATCAACGCACGCTTCACTCGGCGGCGCGAATCGTCCACAACTTCCATCGCCTCGCCGATCGCGCCCTCGCACTGGGCGCTATGATCCGCAATGACATGACCGACCCGACGCAGACGCAGGTGGCCGGCACCTTCAACGTCAATGGAACGGTCGTCTCCTATAAGGCCGACTTCGCGGCATTCGACATCGACGGCGACAGCGTTGCCGACGGCAGCGGCAACGCGGTGGACACGCCCGTCGCGATCCGCATCTGGACCGACCGAGGCACCGGCTATGAACGGTTCCTCTGTGCGCTCGTCACGACCAAGCCGAGCACGGACAACTTCGGCGCAGGTGTGCTCTACACCAAGCCAGGTGCCGCTCGACCCGACGCCCCGGCCGACTTCCAGGCCCATGTCAAATGGGACCGCACCGATTCTTCACACAAATGGAATGAGGCGTTCATCAGTGGCGCGTTGCGAGATGTCCTCAAGCTTAACAACAGCCATGATCGTGTGGACGTGCGCGTGGACGGCTCGACCAACGCCCTGGAAAAGACGGTCCGCTCCGCCACCGACTTCGCCGACAACCCCTACGGCCTGTCGAGCATCCAGTCATCCGTTCACTTCATGCCCGGCAGCGGATACGCCCTGATGTCCAGCGAGGCCGTCACGACCGGCGGCACGTTCAACTTCACCGACGTTTGCGTGGACCTCGTCGATCAGGCCCTCGCGACGGGCGGTGAGTGCTCGGCCTTCGACACGCAAGACATGAGTTTCATCGATGCCCCGGTCGGCGGTGAATCCGATTTCCCCGCTGACTTCGCTGAGACGCCGACCTTTGACGCGACCGGCGAAACGACCGGCGGCTGATTCAATCAAACGCGCACAACCACGACAGGCCGCTTGCGTCAAACAGGACCGGGCGGCCTGTCTTATTTCAACACTTGACTGAGCATCATGGAACCGGCGGCTGTCGCTTCGTCGCCGGCACAGGCCCGTCGCTCTCGTATTGGTGATACACCGTTCGATGCGGATATGGAATCTCGATCCCCAACTCATCGAATCGCGTCTTGATCCGCCGAAGCAACTCACGCTTCACCGGCCACTGGCGCCCCGGCCGCGTCTTGATCACGAACTTAATCATCACCGCCGAATCACCCAGGCTGTCCACGCCGAGCATCTCCGGGTCGTCAAGGATGAAATCGACAAACGCCGGATCCCTGCGAAACTCGCGCGCCAGATCAAGAATCACCTGCATCACCCGGTCAACGTTTTCCTTGTACGCGACGGCCACATCCAACACGGCCCGAGACCATTCGTGCGTCTTGTTGCTCACCGTCGAAATCTGGCCGTTCGGAATGAAATGCACCACGCCCTCCAGATCGCGCAGCACGGTAATGCGCAGCGTGATCTGCTCGACCTGCCCACTGATCCCGCAGACCTTAATGACATCGTTGATGCCGTACTGATGCTCCAGGAGAATCATGAACCCGGCGAAATAGTCGCGGATCAGATTCTGCGCGCCGAACGCCACCGCCAAACCAACCACCGCCGCGCCTCCCATCAGAGGGACGATGTTCACGCCCAACTCCGTGAGAATCATCAGGGAGCCGCCGACAATGATCGCCACGCCGGCCACGCTGCTAAAGACGGATATGAGCGTTTGCGCCCGGTTCTCTCGCTCCTCGGACGAACCACGGTCGTTGGCCCGAGTGAGCAAGATCACCAATCGCCCGCGCGAGCGACGCGCGAGCCAGAGGAGCACCGCCATGCCAATGAGAACGGTCACCACCTTCGGTCCCGATTCAACGATCCATCGCCAGATGTTCTGCGGCGATAGCGGATTCTTCAGCTCGACAACTTTTTTTGCCGCGTCGGCTGCTTCGCGTGCCTTGTCGCCGGCCTCTTTCAATGCAGCGATATGTTCCGCCTGGACGCCGTTCAATTCGGTCTGAAGTTCTTCGAGGTGCTTGAAGCGATCCGCCACGTCGAGACGGGCACCATGTGCTCGTTGCTCCGCTTCGGAAATCTTGTCGAGGTACACTTTCAACTGGGCGGGTGGCGTGTTCTGGGATGATTTCGCGAGCCATTCCTCCCGAAGCGTGCGAGCCGTCTCCTGGGCGTTGTCCTCCTTCTTGCTCGCCGTCTCCATCTGTTTGCGTTCGAGATCGATGGACTTGCGCAGTCCGTCCATGCGATCGGTGATGGAGCGGGCAACGTCCTTGGCCTCTTGAGCGACCTCTTGCTTGGCCCGTGCCTCTTCACTGGCCTTGATCAATTCCTTCGACGGTGGCTTGGCCTCAAGGATCGGCTGGCCCTGTCCAACCCCGGTCTTTCCGCCCTCCAACGCTTTTTCCATCACGCCAATGGGCGTCGTCGGCATTCCGTCATTTGGTGAAGTTGGGGCCGCCGTGGTGGGCGAGGCACCTGGTTGAGTCGTGGCGGCGGCCTCGATCAGTGGAGAAGCGATGGCTGGCTGAGTCGTCGGCGGAGCCAGAAGTTTTGCCAGGGCATCCCGATCCTGTTGTAGTTTCTGCTCAAGCGTGACGATTTGCTCCTGTCGAGTCTTACGCTCTTGAATGGCAAGATCGAAGCGATCCTTGGCGAGCTTCCACTTTTTTTCGATCGCGTCGAGTTCCGTTCGTTGCGCCGCCGCCTCCGGCCCTCGGCCACCCTCTTCCAACTTCTGCACGTCACGCTTTTTCGCGGAGAACTCAGCATCAATCGTCCTGAACGCCGCATCGGCCTCCGCATAATCGCCGGTCGGCGCATCGAGCTTCGCCTTCAGGTCGACCAGCCGACCCGCGCCCTCGTCGATGGCCCGTTGCAAGCGCGAAATGCGCTCCGCATCCGTCTGCTTTTCCGTCTCACCGCCCGGCGACTGGGCGCGCAACGTCCCCGGGACAAGGGCCACGCCCAACGCCAGCACAATCCAAACTCTAGTCATCCGATTCGTCATACGCCCCGCGTATCCAGCCCCCAGAACACTCATCGAAACCGCCCGCGAAACCGATCCGCCGGGTATTTCACCGCGTTCTTCACCATCTTCTCGCGCAACGCATCCGACACGTCGATCTCCAGGGCATTGGCAAAGGACAACGCAAAACAGAGTACGTCCGCCAACTCCTCGCGAACCTGCAGCATCACCTCGGGCGACTCGCGCACCTGCCGGGCCTCGGCGTTCTCCAGCCACTGAAAATGCTCCATCAACTCGGCCGCCTCAATGGCAATGGACATGGAGAGATTCTTCGGCGAATGGAACTGTCGCCAGTCCCGCTCGTCGGCGAACGCCTGAACCTGCTTGCGGAGATCGGACAGTGTCGTCGTTGTATCGCTCATCGCGGTCCCTTTCCCAATGCACGATGATTGTGCAGGGGACCGCCCGGAATCGCAATTTAGCGAGACAAGGAGGTACTGGTCAATTTTGATGGAGCCACAGCCGCCTCGACTGTGTTAATTGAGACAAGCTTGACCCATACCGACAAGGTCTGGTGGGTGAATTGAAATGAGTTGGGCTGCGGAGGGCGCGAACGACTCGCCTACTTCTTGCGACGCTTCACCGGGGCCAGCGTCTTCTCTTCCAGCATGGCGTCGATCCGCTCACGCAGAACGATGGCATCTTCGTACCGCTCTTCATCCACCGCCTTCTGAAGCTCGGTCTGGAGCCGATCCATCGGATCCACCGGCAACCGAGCTGCGATCTCCTGGTGAAGCGATTTGAGGATGCCGACTTCGGTGGCCTCCTCGAATGCGTCCTCCTGCCCCGCTTCCATGAAGACTTCCTGAATCTTCGCCAATCCGTCCTCGGTCTGCGTGAGGGCCTTGCGGAAGGCACCCTTGCGAAGCGACAGGTGGACCTGCGACCGCGTGTTCATCATCAACAGATAGGGGCGATATTGTTCAAGGGCCGCTCGGTCCGACTCCTCGCCGGCTGACTGACGACACAAATCCAACACGCGTAGATTCCGGGCCGTATCGCGCTGCACGCCGGCGAAGTCCTCCAGTACAAATTCGGCAAGGTAGCGGTGGTAGTACTGAACCGCCTCTTCACGAAGCCCCTGGCATTCGTCAGGCGTCAGTTCGATGCCCAGCTCGGTGCCGTTCTTGTCAACGTGCTTTTGGAGACGGTTCTCGTGATAGGCCAGGAGCGACTCAAAGCCATGCGGCCGCTGTCCATCGGGCCGACCGCTGACCTCCATCTGCAAGATACCCAGATCGAGGCGCATTTGAATCTTGATCGAACCATCATCGCCCGTGACCTTCCTCACGGTGATCTGATTCGGCTCATACTCCCAGCCGGCCAGGATGCGGCGGAGGTCCAAAGATGCCATGTGCTTCTCCTCGCGGGTTGCTACTCCAATTATATAGTCCTGCTTCGGCAAAAACGTCGCCTATTTCCGCAACCAGATTCGCGGATTCCGCCTGAAATTCGAGGTGCCGATAAAGACACGCCGGAAGGAAATTGCCTGCCTATAATTTAGTTCTGGGGGCGTGTTCCAACGCATAAAGTAATCTTCAATTCGCGCGCGGAGGGGGCCTCAATCGCAACGGTGATATCGGTCAAATTGAAAGGTTGCCCGCACATTCTGCGCGGCACTTTCGCGATGGTGCGCGAGGGGCATCTGGTTGACATTGACCGCGAATGGGAAAGAAAACTGCCCGGGACAGGGATCGAACCTGCACTCCGTATAACCGGAACTAGGCCCTCA
>JBBTET010000004.1:0-10506 GCA_038042195.1 Planctomycetota bacterium
GACAATTCGACATCGACGTGGTTACTACACGGCCGGATAGTGGCTAGTGCTTTGTCAGCCAGTCGTTGAGGTGCTGGGCGAGGTCTTTGGGGTCGCGGCGGGCGAGGATGGCGGCGGCGAGTACAGGCTCTATTTTTAGATTTTTCATTGCGAGGGCGACGCGTTCCCAGAGTTTGTCGCGCTTCTTGTCGGTTTCCGCGAGGTAGAGTTCGCCGACGAGTTCGCTCAGTTTGGTGAGCATGATGTTGCTCTTATTTTCGTAGTAGCGGTCGACGATTTTCTGTTGGTGGCGGGTGAAGTCGGGCATCTTGGTTTCTCTCACGAGCACCGATTCATAGTCGGTGCCACATCAAACGGCGAACAAGCTCGCCGGCTAAATGCAGAGTTCTATATTAACTAAACCGGTTGCGTTGGTCGTTGGCGGTTGGCTCCTTCGAGGCGGCCGAAGATCATGCGGCCGGCGGAGGTTTGGAGGACGCTGGTAACGGCGACTTCGACAACGTCGCCGATTCGGGCGCGGCCCTGGTCGACGACGATCATGGTTCCGTCGTCGAGGTAGCCGATGCCCTGTCCCGGTTCTTCGCCGGGTTTGATGATTTTTACCATCATGCCCTCGCCGGGGAGGCAGACGGGTTTGAGGGCGTTGGCCAGGTCGTTGATGTTGATGACGCGGACGTTGCGAATCTTGGCGACCTTGTTGAGGTTGTAGTCGTTGGTGACGACGAGGCCGTTGAGTTGGCCGGCGAGGGTGAGGAGCTTGAGGTCGACGGATTCGGCGGCCTCGGTCTTGCTCATGGTGGGGGTTTCCATGATGTCGATTTCGATGTTGGTGCTGCCTTGCAATTTGTTGAGGGCATCGAGGCCGCGACGGCCACGGGCGCGTTTGAGCTTGTCGGCGGAGTCGGCGACGGCCTGGAGTTCGTTGAGGATGAAGCGAGGGACGATGAGCTTGGAGTCGACGATGCCGGTTTCGCAGATGTCGACGATGCGGCCGTCGATGATGACGGAGGTGTCGAGAATGAAGGGGTGTTGGCCCTTGAGTTGTTTAGCGAACTCGACATAGGGGATGATGAAACGAATGTCATCCTTGGTCTGAAGGATGATGCTGACGCAGAAATAGCAAACGATGATGCCGAGGATGACCTTGGAGATGGCGATGGCCGGCTGATCCTGTCCATTGACGGCGGCGAGGTCGGGTCGGTATGCGGAGATGAGGAGTTCGAGAACCAGTGTGACGACGTAGGTAATGAGGAGGCCGCCGGTGAGACCAAAAAAGAGGCCGGAGATTGCTTTGAGGGATTTCTGAGCGATGCTCGAATCGACGGCGATTACGATTGCGGTGAGGATGACTGCGACGAGGATGAGCGCGACTCTGTTTTCAGGCAGGACGCTTCCACGCTCGACGTAGGTCATGCAAACGGCGAGCAAGGTTAGGAAGAGGAAAAGGCGTAGCAGCAGGCGCAACATCTGAGACTCCCGGTTGAATAATTGAATAACGGGTTCGACGGCGCGTCCGAAAGCCAAAAGAATGTCGCGGCGGGCCTCCGCGTGAATGTAACTCTAATGAAGAAATGCCCGGGGCTGACGAAATCGCCGGTATCAGGTTTCATTATAACCTAGAGGGGCTGTATGAGCGTTAGGGCTGGACGAAGCTGAAGTCGATGCGGAAACCACCGGGTGCGCCGGCGTCTTGCTCGAAGGTGAAGAGGAGGACACCGGTGCCGGTGGTTTGGCGAATGTCGGTACGGAGGCAGGTGAAATCGACGCCGTTGAGAAGGAGAGTCGGTTCGGCAGTGCCTTCGGTGGGTTCGGCTTCGAGGGGGTCTCCGAGGGCGGCACCGGAGAAGTTGACGCCACGGACGAGGGCGCGTTCGTCGGTAATGCTGATGCTGGGGTCGTTGCGGTTTTCGTCGATGAGCTGGATTAGTTTTTCACCGCCGATGGCAAATGTTTTTCGACACGGTTGGACGAGTTGCGCGCTGGCCGTGTTTCCTTCAAGGCGAAGTTGTGCAAAACCGGTGGGGAGGGAGTCCTTGTCGAGTTGGTCGTAGGCACCAAAGGTGAAGATGGCGCGAAAAGGTGTGTTGTTAATGAAACCGACCTGGAGGGCGCGGGCGGTGGGAATACCGTTGGGACCGATGAAGCTGGCGGTCGGCGCGTTGATGTTAAGCAGGGCGTTAGGCGTGCAGGAGTCAGAGGCAGTGATCACGGCGGCGACCGTGAAGGCAATGAGCGGAAATCGGACTTTGCGGTTCATGGATGTCAGGACTCCTCGGCGCGAACGACTTTCAATTGATCGGCAAGGTGGGTTGGGCAGAACAGGATTCGAGCCATTGGCGGCGAGGACGAGTTTATTTGCGAGGCCGTGGAGTCGTGTGTCGGCAAAAACCGCCGGTTGAAGCAGGAATTGGTCACGGTTCGTCTTCCGGGCCTCGGTCGACACGGAGATCGTAGAAATCGATCAGGCCTTGAAGGTCAAAGGACTGGAAGTCGCGTTGCACGTCCCAGGCGATGGCCATGATGGGGACTTGGAGTCCTTCAAATCTCGTGACGATGAGCTTCTTGTTTCCGTGCTTGCTGAGTCTGACTGAATCGAAAAGCGTTTCGAAGTTTTGAATCAGGCTTTCGGGACAATCGCCTGAGCAGTCAAAGAGGACGACGACTTGGCCGTGCTCGAGGTTGTGGACCCAGCGCTCCGCTCGGATTTGATTGGTGTAAATGCCGGGGTCCACCGGAGAAAGGCCGGCTTGGCTGTAGTGCGGGCCCGAGGCCGGGGGATTGGTCAGGTAGGTGACGTCGGAATTAGTCGGGACGTGTGTGTCACCTTCGTTTGGGACGCATCTGTCGCCGAAGGGATCGCCGGCGCCATCGGACTCTCCCTGGAGTGGGACGCTGATGCGCGTTCGAGTGACCTTGCCCCCGGCGAGGAGGGTGATGTTGTATGAGCCAGGCTCATCGAAGGTGTGGATGACATTACTTCCGACGAGCGACGTGCCGTCGGGGAAGTACCATTGAAATGTGAGGGACGCGTCTTGAGCGTTGGCCGTGAGCGCGACGGAGCGCGACATCTCTGAGCAACCTGTGCGAACGGCCGTGATCGTGACCTGCCCGGATGTGTCTTCCGGGAGCAGATCGAGGAGTGTCTGGCAGCCGGTGGTCCAGGCGAGGAAACCGGTCAACAGTGGAACGATGACACGACAATATGGCATGAGGATTCCCGAAGCGCGAGATGTTAATGATAGGCGTTGTGGAAACAGGGATTCAAGGGCGTCGTTATGGGGCGGCTAGGAAACCACTAATTCGGCCACCATGCGTTGATATTCGGGCTTGGGATCGGGGTAGGCATCTTTCTGGGGCAGAAGCCACTTGGCGAAGAGCCTGGCGTTGTCGGCCTCGATGATGGTCATGTCGTGGCGCTTGCGATCGTCGAGGAGTTCGTCGTGGTGGATGAGAGCTTGACGGCAGCCCACGACTCGGAGGCCGGCGACCCGCTGGACTTTGAGGGAGAGGTCGGGGTCCCAGGCGCAGAAGAAGAAGCGTTCGTCGAGGTAGTCGAGGCGGTGTAGAAGATTGCGGGGCAGAAGGCCGAAGTTGGCGTAGGGAAGGCCACGTACGTTGTAGATGGAGTAGGCGACGCTGTCGTGATGAATGGTGTCGAGCTTGTTGCGCTCGCGTGATTCGTTGTGGTAGAAGGCGATCATTCCTATCTGTGCGGTTTGGTCGCGCTCAAGCATATCGACGGCGGACTCAACGGCGTTTGCCAGAGGATATGAATCGTCGTTGAGCCACATGACATATTTTCCAGACGCGGCGCGGAAGCCTTTGTTGTAGGCTTTCGTGGCCCCTTCGCGGTGAGTCTCACGGATGTAATGGAGGTCGGATTGGCCGGCGAGCCATTCCTCGGTCCCATCACCGCCTCCGCCGACCACGATGATCTCATGGGGAATGGACACGATTTCGCGGATCATTCTGATGCAGTGTTGAAGTTTGGAGCGTCGCGCGTGGGTGGCGATGACGATGCTAACGGTTGGAATTGTATTGGCTAGTTTCATATGGTTGGTTGTGCTTCTTAATATCGACTGGCGAGGGGCCACGGATGACGTTGTGGGAAGGGAGTTATCCACAGGGAGCGCATGGCGCGATAACATCATCGAGGTCGGATGGTTAAGTGGCGGCGGGATCACCCATTTGTTGAGATAATGTGGCCTGTGAATAGTGGCACGACCTCGGCAAACCTTGGCGTAGACAAGAGATACTCAGGAAACCCGACCCAGGCAGCGGCCTCCCGCGATTTAATGGCAACCCCTATACTCCCACCATGCATACCCGGTGATTGGCCGGGTGTCGCCGGATTGGCATGGATAATCACATGTTGTCAACAACCGCCGGACCGCAGTCAACCATGTTTTCCACGGCAGCATCGGCGCGGCTGTTGGAGGCCCGCGACCTGGTAAAGTCGTATAGCGGTCGGACGGTGGTGAATAAGGTCAGCTTTTTTGTCGGTCAGGGGGAGATTGTAGGGTTGTTGGGTCGGAATGGGGCCGGGAAAACGACGAGCTTTCGGATGACGATGGGGATCGTGACACCGGATGCGGGGCATGTGTTGTTTCGGGGGGACGAAATCACCAAACTGCCGATGTTTAAGCGCGCCCAGAAAGGGGTGGGCTACCTGTCACAGGAGAACAGCGTGTTCGTCCGCTTGTCGGTGGAAGACAATCTGCTGGCGATATTGGAGTTGAATCGTTCGTTGACGACGGTCGAGCGGCGGAAAAAGGCGCAAGAATTGATGGGGCAGTTTGGGCTGCTTCGCAATGCGCGGCAGGAGGCGCGGACGCTATCGGGCGGCGAGCGGCGGAAGTTGGAGATCGCTCGTGCCTTGATTACCCAGCCGGCGATCATATTGCTGGACGAACCGTTTAGCGGGGTCGATCCGATTGCGGTGCAGGATTTGCAGCGGGAGATTCGGCACCTGCGCGAGCACATGGGGTTGTCATTTTTGCTGACGGATCACAATGTTCGCCAGACGCTAGAGGTGACGGATCGGAGTTACATCATTCACGAGGGTCGGGTGATTGCAGAGGGGGCACCGAAAGAGCTGATCAATGATCCATCCGTTCGCGCGGCTTATCTGGGGACGACGTTTCGCGGGGATGAGTTCGATCAGGGACCGAGCGCGCCGCCGGCCCTGTGACCTTGAGAATTGCTGTTATTGCGAGGCCATGACTGCGGCGATGAATGCCACAATGTCCTGGGCATCGGTGTATTGGTCTTTATTCATGTCGGATTGACACGAAGGGCCACCGGTGAGCATCGCCTGAACGAATGGCATCACATCATCCAGGGTGACCCCGCCGTCGCAATTGAGATCGCCTCCGATGATGCCGGGACATATCGTGGTCTCGCAATTGTCCAGTATTCCGTTTCCATTGCAGTCTAACAGAGGTGACCGAGCCAGTTCCTTGGCGTCTGGAATGACGTTCGCATTGCAGTCGGGCGACATCGAGCTTGGCCCGAGGAAAGGAATGGAGATTGCCGCTGGATCTCCCGGTATGAAGAGGCCGAGGGAAAGCGGGCAGTCGTTCACCGGCGGAGCGTTGGCGTCGAATCTGAAGTTGTACAGCGTGCCCCAACGAATCGGATTGGCGTATTGGTTTACCTGGTAACGAGTCGTCTGCCAGGCCAGCAACCCGTGCGTATGTTCATTGGGCCAATCTGTGTTGGAATAAGGCTCGCCACTGTGTGAATCGACGTCATGAAACCCCACATTTGTGATGACGGCGTCGGGGGGACTGGTGATTGAGATTCGACCTATGGCGCGGTCTGAGTTGTGATTAGCTACCGCGTATTCATATCTCCAGAAGCCATTGTTTAGATGGGTGGCTGTTGCACCGATGGAAATACGACCGCCCAGTGGAAGATCAACTAAGGACAGCGTGACGGTGGGATCGTACTCCAGCCACGCTTCAATCGCGTTTTTTTGTTGTTGCGTAATCAAGCCGAGAGCGATAGTTAACGTGAAAGCGCCCGGTGGCGATTCCGAGACCAAGCACTGACGATATGAGGCGTTGTTGTTTGCGTTGCCTGTTTCGGCATCGTCGGGTGCGATGTAGATGACTTCGAGGAAGTAAAAGGCGTCGACGTTGAGGTCAGGATCAAGGTCGGAGTCTCTCACTTGCATTCGTCGGTCGAGATCGCCGTTTAATGGAGGTGCGGACGATGGGTGTTGAAACAGGCCGGTCACGGGGTTGATCGACGAACGGGGGCGCATGCTGGATTGTGACCCGTTGAGCTGGGAACGGTAGGTGTCGGAACAGCCAATGCCCAGGAGAAAAGCTGAGCCGGGGACTTGGCAGATGGCGCAGGCGTTTTGGGTGTCGGCGGCGAAGCCGTGTTTCATCCAAGACTGGCCGATTTGTTCAAATCGCCCGTCGCGATAGCGATAGAGGTTTTGCGAGATAACGGGGTGGCGGTTGGTGTTGCCTTGCCATTGGACCGGCGTATCGCCGATGTTGCAGGCGGTGGAGCCTATGGAGAAGGCTGTGATGTCACCGACATGGGACCAGCGGGTGACTTCGGTGATGTTGCCGACGATGATGTCCGGTCCTTTCGCGGCAACCTCTTTCGCGGCGAGTCCGAATAGGCATGCGGTTAGAAGGACGCTTGTTTTCACGCCATGATTATATCCGATTGTGTAGTTGCACTTCGCCCGGATGTCGTTCGGCCATCGTAGTCTTCGGCTTGTAAGAGCCACAACGCAACCAAGACCGGTAGGGCGTATTTGTCCCAGGCGATGTGGGATTTGAGAAGGGTTGCAGCCTGGAGCAGCACCAGTGCCAAGGCGAGGGGGTGTTGGAGTATGTGTGAGAGGCAGAGCCATGCGAGGAGGGCGAGGACGATGATGCGTGGGCGGTCTGACAAGAACCATCGCAACGATTTGTCGAGATAGCCCATTGATTCGACGCCGGCATTGGGGTCGTTGCCAAGAGGGGGCCAGAGTGCGAAGGCGATGATGACGAGGATGCCGACCAGTAGAGAGCTGATTCGCGAGGCCGTCCGCCATCCTGTGACGTTACGAAAGATGATGAGGTCGGGGATGGCAAAGTAGGCACCGATGCAGGAGAGGAAGTAGAGAGCGTGTTCGGGATGTAGAGCGCCGGCGGCGTCCGTGCTTAAGTGGGTTCGGCCCGACGTGCGTGGGGCGGTGCCACCGAAGAGGGCGAACCAGAATAACAGTGAGGCGGCAGAGAGGATGTAGGGGAGGGTAGAGTTGAGCGATCGTGAAGCATGGATCGATTTGTTGTGCGTGGGGAAAAACAATGGTGCACAAATTGCCAGCGGGAATGCGACCATGTATTGGCGCGTGCTAATGGCGAGGGCGAAGCAGAGGGCAGCAAGAACGTGGCGACTGCGCGTGAATGCGAGGATACCCATGCAACCGAGAAATGAAGCGAGGATGTCGGTGTAGACGTGGATACTTGCGCCGAGGAAGTAGGGGCATAGCATGAGGCCGAGGGCGGCTAGTGCGGGGCGAACGGTTGAATCAGGTCGCGGCCACGCAATGGTGAGTGAGATAGCAAGTGAGAGGTTAAGGCAGATCAGTCGGGCGAGGATAATGCCGCCACCGGTAAGGTGTTCGACCGAGCCGAGAAAGAGGAAAAGCAGGGGCGTTGTTGGGGAGTCGTAATCACAAATAAGGGCGAGGGGCGGCGGAAACTGGGCGGCGAATTGCTGGACAACGGGCCAGAAAAACCTCTCGTCTTTGCGAATCTCGAACCGGAGACCGTTGGCGACGATGACGAGCGTTGCGTAGATGGCAAGGATGAGGACGGGACCCAGGAGCCGGAGGAAGCGTACGTGATTCGGCCGGGGACTCATGTTGGTGTTGCTGTATGTCATTTCACCCGGTGGCGCGGATGTAAACAAGTCGACACAGTGGAGATTCAGAGATCGAATGGGTGTGGGCCGATTCGATAACGGGGATTCGTTGTACGGCTAACCCGTTGCGAAGCGCTCGCCGGTGCCTTGTGGCTAGACCGGCGGGAAGGTCGCACCTCGACCCTCTTTCAAGAGGAGAGGGGGCGAATGAAGTGGTTACATCGCGGCGGAGCGGGTAACGCGATCGCGGATCCAGTCGGAGGTGACGCCTTTTTCCTTGAGCATCTGGGAGACGAAGCTGTCTTCGTCGCGCAGGATGGCGAGGAGGAGGTGTTCGTCCCGGATTTCGCCGTGGCCGAGGCGATTGGCGGAGTCGACGGCCATGATGAGGGTGTGCCAGAACTTGGTGGAGCGGAAGGCCTTGGCGAGTTCGCCCTGGTGAATCCATTCGAGGGCGTCGTGGCCGCTGGCGGTGTGGCTGTGGTCTTCGTTGGTGCTGGAGCGGAGGATGGTAAGAATTTCCTCGCGTGCGTTATCGATTTTCACGCCGCGCTGGGCCAACACCTTTGCGGGGGCATTGGCACCTTCGCGAAGGAGGCCGAGGAGGAAGTGCTCAGTGCCGACGTATTTGTGGCCGAGCTTGCGGGCCTCGTCGATGGCGTAGGCGATGACCTGTCGGGTTTCTTCCTTTTGGGCCATTTTGGTCTGTCGGATTTCCTTGTCACCCGGCTCGATGGTCTTGTTGAGATCTGAGCGGTAGGCCTCAAGGTCGACGTCGAGATTCTGCATGACGACCCAGGCGACGCAGGAACCCATGGAGAGGATTCCGAGCATGATGTGGGTCGGTGCGAGGTAATCGTGGTGGAGACGAATGGCTTCCTGATTGGCGAGGGCCATTGCTCGACGGGCGCGGTCGCTGAATCTTTCGTGCACGGGAGGATCCTCACAGGGCCGGCGATCGAAGTCGCGGGCGGGTTCGTAGTTCGTTACTTCTTGGCCGGGGGCGGCGCGGCCTTGCCGGTCTTGGCGAGACGGACGGCCTCGATGATTTCCAATTGAATGGAGGTCGGGGTTCGTTTGTACTTCATGAACTCCATTGTAAAGGTGGCCTTTCCCTGGGACATGGATCGCACGTCGGTGGCATAGCCGAACATTTTGGCGAGCGGTACTTCGGCATCGATGATGGCCAGCGGTCCACGATTTTCCGTGCCCATGACGAGGCCGCGACGAGCGGAGAGGTCGCCAATGATGGAGCCTTGGAAATCAATGGGGCATTCGACTTGCACCTTCATGATGGGTTCGAGCAGGACGGGCTTGCTGGCGAGGAAGGCTTCCTTGAAGGCGTCGCGGGCGCAGATCTGAAAGGCCATGTCGGAGGAATCGACGGCGTGAGACGAGCCGTCTTCGAGGATCATCTTAACGCCGGTGATAGGAAAGCCGGCGACGGGGCCTTTGCCAAGGACGGACTGGAAGCCCTTGTCGACCGAGGGGATGTACTCGCTGGGGATGCGACCGCCAAAGACCTTGTTTTCAAATTCGTAAGGTTCTTCGTGGTTTTCCGGAAGAGGTTCAAGGGTGCCGGAAATGTGGGCGAACTGCCCGGAGCCGCCGGTCTGTTTCTTGTGTTTGTAGTTGTATTCAACCGACTTGGACGGTGACTCGCGATAGCTGACCTTGGGCTGGCCGACGGTGACGTCGACTTTGTATTCACGGCGGATGCGCTCGCAATAGACGTCGAGGTGCAATTCGCCCATTCCGCTGATGAGGGTGTCGCCGGTCTCTGCGTCGGTGGCGACGTGGAAGGTCGGGTCTTCCCTTGAGAATCGGGAGAGGGCCTTGGAGAACTTGTCGCGGTCGGCCGTCTTGGTCGGCGAGACGGCGAGGGAGATGACGGGGTCCATGATGTGCATGGACTCCATCGTGTAGTTCACGCCTTCGGAGCAGAATGTGTCGCCGGAGATGCAATCGAGGCCGACGACGGCGACGATGTCGCCTGCGGAAGCAGAGTCCATGTCCTCGCGGTCGTTGGCGTGCATTCGAACGATGCGGCTGAATCGGGCGGGCTTTCGCGTGCGGGAGTTGTTGTAGCGGTCGCCGCGGATCATCTTGCCTTGGTAGATTCGCATGAAAGTGAGCTGGCCGAAGCTTTCGTCGACGAGCTTGAAGGCGAGGGCGACGAGAGGCGTTTCGGGATTGGAGGTGAGCGGGATTTCGGCCTCTTCGTTGTCGAGGTCGAGGGCGAACATTTCACGGTCCAGCGGGCTGGGGAGGTAACGCACCATGGCGTCAAGGAGCAACTGCACGCCGCGATTTCGGTAGGCCGACCCCATGAGGACGGGGGTGAACTGCGCGGAGATGGTGCCGCGACGGATGATGTCGTGGATCATGTCTTCAGGGACGGGCTTCTCTTCGAGCATGATGGCCAGCAGCTCGTCGTCGTAGAGGCTGAGGGCGTCCAACATGCCGGTGCGTGCGCTCTTGGCATCGTCGACCATGTCGGCGGGGATGTCCTCGTATCGTACCTTTTCGCCGTTGTCCCCGTCGAAGTACACGGCTTTCATCTTGATGAGATCGATGACGCCCATATGGTCGTTGCTGAGGCCGATGGGAAGCTGGAGCTGGATGGTGGTG
>JBBTET010000005.1:0-24678 GCA_038042195.1 Planctomycetota bacterium
CCCCTTTATACGGGGTGGGGGGGGGGGGGGTCTTCTGGCCGACCGGTCTGCGTCTCCTTGCAACCGTCCGACGCGGTCGCGGCCTATCACCTGACAGTCCTGATGGCGAATCACGACGGCCTTTGCTACATGCGAACCCATCGCCCCGACATCGGCCTGCTCTACAAACCCGAAACGAAGTTCGTCATCGGCGGCTCGCATGTGCTCATGGAGGGGACGGCCCTGACGATTGTGTCCACGGGGTACATGGTGCATGAGTGTCGCAAGACGGCGGAGATGCTGGCCAAGGACGGCGTGACCTGCACGCTCATCGACGCCTACAGCCTGCCGCTGGACACGAAGCCGATCTTCACGGCTGCGGCGAAGACAGGGAATCGCATCCTCGTCGTCGAAGACAACTACCTCGGCGGCCTCGCAGGCGCGATTGCCGAAGACGCAGCCGAGGCAGGCGGCATCCGCGTCGCCGCAATGACGGTCCGCACCATGCCCAAGAGCGCGAAGTCGACGGAGGAGATTCTGGCGTATGTTGGGCTGTCGTCGAAGGATATTGCAGGGCGGGTGAAGGCACTGGTTGGATGAGCTTAGTTAACCGACCGCGCTGTCAGTTGCAGATACAATTGGCTTCTGACAACAACCCAACTGTAGGTGCTGCGGTCAAAGCGAACGCTCCTTGAATCACCAAACCGGTTTCGGAATCCTGTAATGCCGATGCCCTACTTAGAGAGCTTCGATGCGGAGTGGAGGAATCACAAACTCTTCCGAGAAGTGTTAATTGCTGACATCGAAGAACTTGGTGAATTGTTACATCGAGCACGGCCGCCGCAAATGGCAGCGACGACCATTGATTCGTTTGAGAGCACTGATGCCGACATATTATTGACTGCGATCCTTCCCCTTGTCGGAGCTGATGCTCAATCCCATCGATACACAAGGATCATCTTCGTGTCTAAGTGGCGAGAAAACGCGTTTGCCGGATTGACTCAATACCTCGTTACCAAGCATCACCTGCTGCTCGAAGAGCGCCGTGTTTACTACGCATTCTGGAGGGATGATGGTGATCCAATCGCATCGCTTTATCGCACCATAGGAAGCGCGCAACCTGTGTTCCCGACGACAAATGGGAATTGGTATTCGCCGGTACAACCTTGGTAATACTTCAAGATTCAGGAAGCGGTGCAGCAACATGGATGAGAGTAGGGTCCACGGTTCTCCCAAAATGCGATTATCCCAGGCTATTCTCACGGCACGAGCAACTCCGTAAACACCGCCGCGTCGCGGCCGTCGGTGAGGGTGTCGCCGTTCACGTCGGCGAGGTTTACGTTGCAGCCGGGGTATTGAATGGCATATTCCGGCGGGTCGAGCAGGGCCAGGACGAATGGGGCGACGTCATCGAGATCGACCGTGAAGCTGCAATTCAGATCGCCGGGGACGTTGGGCCGCCAGGTGGCCAGCGAGCGCGGGGCGATGCCGCCGGTGCTGGTGAGCAGGCCGTTCTGGGTGAGGGTGCCGCCGGCGCCGATGGTGAATGAATAGACGCCGGTCGGGCCGTTGAAGTTGTCCACGATGAAGAGCAGGTTGTCGATGGTGCGAATGTCCTGGCCTTCGCCGGTGGTGCCCACGTCGAAGAAATTGCCGGTGGCCGTGGGGACGCCCGTGCCTCCGTCGATGCCGAAGGTATGCACCTGCCCCGAGGAGCTGTGGCCGACGATGAGATTTGTATTGTCGTCGCCTACCCAGACATTCGCTGTGGAAGTCGTCGGTGAAGTGAACGGTGTGCCGGCCATGCCGGTGAGCGCGCCAGCGCCGTCGATGGTCATGCCGATGATCTTGTTTCCGCCGCCGCTTATTCCGCAGACGCTGTATAGGAATAGTCCGTTGGGGCTGACGGCAAGTTCGAGCGGGAAGAGCGCGCCGGTCGGTTCGGTGTCCAGAAGTACGAGGCTCCCTCCGACGCCAATGGTGTAAGCATAAATCTGATCGTTCACGGAGTCGTTCGCATAGAGGACCGGCAGCTTGGGATGCCTAGCCAGATAGCCCAGTCCGCCGGATCCGGTCGGCATGGCCCCGGTGGGCGTGATCGACGGTCCGGCCGGGTTGAACAGATAGACACGAATATTGTTCGGGCTGCCGGCAGCGGAAGCAACAGCGAGGTAGTCGTTGTCGAGCCATACACAATCGAGCGGAGCATCCTGTGCAAAGGGCATCGTGTATTGAAGGACCGTCGACACGGCGGCGTTGGCCGCGACTTGCAAAATGGTGATGCCGTCCAAGTCCCCGGCGGGGTGTACGGTCGCGAGATAGCGTCCGTTGGGGCTGAGCGAGATTTCATACGCGTTGCACCCGGCGCATGGATCGCTGATGGATGCACGGCTGCCGGTTACGATGCGGTTGACGAAGGCGAGCGTGCCATCTGGATTCACGGAAAACGCGGAGATACTGCCTTCGAGGTTGCCGTTGTTGGAGACGAAGACGGCGCGAGACGACGATTGCGCGAAGGCCGAAGCCGTCGCAAAGACCGTGATTGAGAATGAAACCAGACAGCGCGTGCCAAAGGAGTTGACGGCACTATTTCGAAACGACGCCATGGCATTTCCTCTTTCCATAGGTTCCCCTCCCTCACTTCAAGGTGCCCCAGCGAGCATCCACGAATGCCCATGGTACCATACCGGCTTCCCAATTCTCGAATGGACGATTGCCGTTTGGATAACCCAAGAAATCCTACAGCGGCGCGGACTATTATCGTTGGACTTTGATTTAACCTATTGCGTGACATAGTGTAAGGTAGTGGGTGGTGCGTTCGAGGCGCGACGTTCCCGTAAAACGACCCAGCACCGTTAGGAACCGCATCTACACAAATGGCCACTGAACCCATTGGACAAAAAACCGGGACCGGGATGGACAGCCAGATCGGCAAGGCGGTCGTCGATGCGCGCCTGGCGACGGCGGCCGAGGTGGCGGCGTGCGTGACCAAACAGAAGCAGCTCAAGGAGGCCGGCAGGGAACTGACGTTGTCGGATGTTCTCGTTAAGGCCGGAGTGATTACCACGTCACAGCTCAAGCGACTGGCGAATCCGGCGGACGATTCCATGTCGTCTGCCCTTCAACAGATTCCAGGCTATCAGATCATGCAGAAGATCGGTGCCGGGGCCATGGCCAGCGTCTATAAGGCCAAGCAGTTGTCGCTGGACCGGTTCGTAGCGATCAAGATTCTGCCAAAACGACTGAGCGAAGACCCCGAGTTCGTGAAGCGGTTCATCAAGGAGGGCCGGGCTGCGGCGAAGCTAAACCACAACAACATCGTGGGGGCCTTGGATGTCGGCGAGTATGCCGGGTTTCACTATTTTGTGATGGAGTACATCGACGGCAAGACGGTCTATGACGAGATGGCGGTCAAGAAGGTCTACGGCGAAGCTGAGGCACTCAAGGTCATCACACAGGTGGCTCGCGCGTTGGAACATTCGCACGAGAAAGGGTTTATCCACCGGGACGTGAAGCCCAAGAACATCATGATCACCAAAGACGGCACGGCCAAGCTCGCGGACATGGGCTTAGCACGGGAGGCTGGCGACGCCGTCGCTGCGGCCGCAGAGAAGGGCCGGGCCTATGGAACGCCGTACTACATCTCGCCGGAGCAGATACGCGGGATTGAGGATGTGGACTTTCGCGCCGACATCTACTCGCTCGGGGCCACTCTGTATCACATGATCACGGGGCGCGTGCCATTCGACGGCACCTCGCCCACGGCCATCATGCAGAAGCATCTCAAGGATGCGATCGTACCGCCGGACCATCTGAACCCCAACATTTCCACGGGATTGGCGGAGGTCGTGGAACGAGCCATGGCCAAGGATCGCAATGTCAGATACCACACGACCACGGATTTGTTGGTAGATCTGGAGCGTGTCTCGCGTGGCGAGGCCCCATTGCAGGCTCGCACGTCGATGGATGACAAGCTGTTGGAGACGTTGAGCGATGGAGAAGATGCGGGGCCGGCCTATTCCAAGAACGATGGAGCCGGCGGTGGATCCGTTTCGCCACTCTTGATCGGCGGACTGATTGTCGAGTCCATTGTGATTCTGGTGCTGGTAATTGTACTGATCCTCAAATGAGGGACGATCTGTAGTGGTCGTGATTCTCGCGCTTCGACGCGCAGAATTTGCAAGAACCATTGCCTCTGAAATTATTTGAAATCACAGGAAGATTTTGCTTGCCGAGTCGCTGTTCGTCCGGTAGTGTTCCTCAGCCGCACATAGCATCCATGGAGGTATGCAGTTCAGATCGCACTCGGCAGGGACGCCGAACTCGAAGCTACCCACATCTCACATCAGGTTGGTCGACCATGGATGAACCCTGGACTCGGCCTTGATTTACATGGCTTGGTTCCGGCGAAAACAACGGAGTGTTTCGCATGAAATCGGCTCGACAAGAAGTGGACTCGTTATGGAAGAAGTATCTGACCGGCAAGCCCATCAAGCTTCGCAATCTGCTGGTCGAACACTATCGCCCCCTCGTTCACATGATGGCGGCGAGACTGGCTCAAAAGCTGCCGGCCCAGATCAGCTACGATGAAATCTGCTCGGCAGGCTACGACGGCCTGTTGGAGGCGGTGCAGGCCTATGACCCCTGCCACAAGGCCAAGTTCGAGACCTTCTGCCAGCAGCGCATTCATGGTGCCGTGATGGATTGGTTGCGCTCGCTCGACGGCCAGTCGCGGACGGTTCGCAGCTTCGAGAAGCAGCGGATGCTCAGCAAGGAGGCCCTCGATTCAGCGCTGGGCCGGCCACCTACCGAGGCTGAGATCGCCCAGAAGATGGGCCTTCACGGGGATCGTTTCTCGGAAATGTCCCGGCTCTCTCGGCTGGGCCATGAAGTTCACCTCTCGGCCGTGCAAAACGACGACAACAATCATCGCGGCTCGCCAGGCGGTTGGGACGTCAGCGACAGCAGCGCGGTCGACCCTTCACAACGAATCTCGCGCCAGATGTTGACCGACTACATCGCCCGTGGGTTGAACAAGGAAGAGCGTCTGGCCCTGATCCTGTACTACGTCGAGGGTCTGACGATGGCCGAGATCGGCCTTGTTTTGGACCTGTCGGAATCACGGGTCAGTCAGATCCACAAGGATGTGATCAACCGGCTGCGCCGACGATTCAAGGATGAAGTGGCTGAGATGGTGGCGTAGTGAAGCAGGCCGAGTGCGTCGAGCGCGCGATCACCGAGTCAGTTCAGCAGAACTCCAATAACTATTAGGTCTTACTGCGCTGACTCTCTTGTAGTCGGGGAAGACAGTACGGCATTGTGGTTGGAGAGCAGGCGGACCCTAACTGATGAATGTGGTGATGTTCAGACTATCTTAAAATCTGCGCGGTTGTTCACGATGGTGAAGCTCCTAACAAGATAGGCAATTGAGCCGGTGTGTAGCAGCGGGACTGGGCAGGTCAGGGGCTTTCGTGGTCGCGTGACGCCCGAAACATCGTCGTGTGGATAGACACTGGAAGACCTTGGACAAAGGATTTCATCGTAACATCCCTTTTTTTGATGATGCCGCGCAAGGGGCCATAACCAGCACCGATTCTGGATGTCGCATGGCATAGCGCACTCCCGTTATCGCTATAACTCTAGTAATGACAAAGCATTGCGACGCAGATATTACCCATAAAGCAAGGCGGAGTGTAGAAGAGAAGAGGGCGCTTCGTATGAAAAATAGGGAATAGTTTTTTTACTTTTCTTCGTGAACTGATTGACATGGGGGGGGCAAATCGGGTGTAATAGAGTGAGTAGTAGAGGGCGAGCCATGCCCTCTCGGCTGGCCTGTATGTTCAGGCTGGCAGAGTGAGGAAAGAAGTACAAATAACGTATTTCATTGTCTGGTGTGTGTGATCTGGCCTCTTTGTGGGGCATCACGCTTCACCGTAATATGGAGGATGAGAAAATGATGCGAGTAGTAGGAAAAGTAGGCATGATGGCTGCGGCCATGGCGGTGTTTGCCGCTTCGTCAGCATTCGCGGTCAACCCGCGGCTTGGCACGCCCAATGCGTCGGCGATCGCCAGCCCGGATGAGGTTGGACCACGAACGTTTAATGGAACCGGCTTTGAGCAGGCTGAAGGCTACAATGTCGGCTTGATCAGCAACGTCAATGGCTGGCGCTGCTTCGGCGCAGCCAACCTGACGCCCCCAGGCCCCCGATGCTCCAGTGGCGTCGTGGCCAAGGGCAACGGTTCGCCCCAGAGCCTGCTCCTTGACATGAACCCCAATTTCCCGAACGGCACCAATGTTGGTGCGTTCACCCCGAAGTTCAAGGACTTCCTGACCCCGACCTTCAACCTTGACATGCGAATCGACGATGTCGGTGGTGCTGACTATACGGTCACCCCGCAGACACCGGCACAAGGTTTCTCGACCTCGCGCATCATCTTTTCATACACGGGCTATGTTTATGCCCTTGATGACTTAGATGGCCCCGGTCCTGGCACGGGTCTCGGATTCGTGGCAATCGCCATCGCACCCCTCGACACATGGTTCACCTTCCAGTTCGACTATGACTACGCGAATCGAAGCGTCGTCTATTCTTGGGGACCGGACAAGCTGAACCTCACGCCCATCTACACCGGCTACCTCTACGGCGGTACGCAGGTCGAGGAAATTGTCCTCTTCAGCGACAACTTCCAGAATGGTGGCAGCGGCTCAATTTCTGGTGGCCCCGTTGGCACCTACATTGACAACGTGATCGCCAAGCCCGAGCCGGGTACCCTCGCTATGCTGGGTATCGGCGCTCTGCTGGCCCTCCGACGCCGAAGCCGCTAAGGCATTGGCACGATTCGCCGCTCCAAGTGGCGAAGCAAACTCGAAAGAGTCAAAACAACCCCGCTTGGCGTAACAGCCAAGCGGGGTTTCTTTTTTGTACCAGCATTCTTGGCATCTCGGTGGGAGTGCAGATTCCTCTATCCAGCTTGATAGAGTCAAAGGCACTGCGACTCGAAAGGACGACGAATCCTGTTGAAATAACGCAAGAGCCATCGATGAGACAGAGGATTCGCTATCATGAGATCATGCCCGGGCTCTTCGATGGAACACCACTGGAACGCCCGGTCACTTGCGATCAGTGCGGCAAGGCTCTGGACATTTGCAATTGTCCACGGGATGTGGAAGGGCGAGTCTTGCTCCCGAAGCATCAACCTGTTCGCATCAGCCGCGAGCGCAGAGGCGGGGGCAAAGTCGTCACGATCATCAGCGGCTTCGACCCCCGCGTTACTGACCTGGCGGCCATACTAAAGGAATTCAAAACAAGGTTCGGCACGGGCGGCACCATCAGCGATGGGCGCCTCGAATTGCAAGGCGACCACCGGGACACGCTGGTCGAGATTCTGCGACAGCGTGGTTATCCGGCCAAGGCCTCGGGGCGTTGATCGCTCTCGACCATCTTCCGCATCGCCCAACGGAACTTCGCGGGAGAGCTGCGCGGG
Organism: Planctomycetota bacterium; assembly: GCA_038042195.1. Classification (GTDB taxonomy): domain Bacteria; phylum Planctomycetota; class Phycisphaerae; order UBA1845; family UTPLA1; genus JACRIM01. Next base: position 7,465 of record JBBTET010000005.1, read on the forward strand.
TTGTCCCTTCGCTCAACCGGGCCGGGGCGTATTGGATCGTCCGCAATTTGACCATAGATACCGTCGCGTAAGCCGTCACGCAGTGCATGTTTCACGCGTCGATCCTCGCCGCTATGAAACGTTAGTATGCCCACGCGGCCTCCTGGATTGAGACAGGATGGCGCGACGCGAAGAAGTTGCTCCAAGCCTTGCAACTCGTCATTCACCAGAATCCGCAGCGTCTGAAAGGTGCGAGCCGCGGGATGCAACTCGGATTTCTCCTTGGCGACGGCGGCACTCCATGTTTGGCGAGTCCAGCCCTTCGCATTCAGCACGACATCCGCCAATTCACTGGTCCGCGTCATGGCCCGTTCGGACCGACGCCGGAGGATTGCCTCAGCAACCTGTCGATGTTCCGGTTCGTCCGCGAGGTCTTGCAGCGCTGTGGAAAGCTCCTGCAACGAAATCGTACGCAAGACGTCTGCAGCGGTACGCGGACGACGAGCGTCCATCCGCATATCGAGCGGGCCGTCGAGTTTGTAAGAAAACCCGCGGGCCGGGTTGTCGATCTGCATGCTGCTCAGGCCGAGGTCGGCGAACAGGATGTCCACTCCCGCAATCCCGTTCGTCGAGAGCAGTTTGGGCAAGCCGGCAAAGTGACTGTTGAAAAGTTGGAAACGCGTTGGATCAACCGTCTGGGTGAGTCGCTGCCTGGTTAGTTCCAGTTGCGGACCATCCAGATCAAGCCCGATCAGCAGACCGTTCGGGGCCGTGCGCTCGATAAACGCCAGTGCGTGACCACCATGCCCCAGCGTCAGATCGGCCACGATCTCTCCAGGAGCAGGACGCAATGCATCAAGTATCTCGGCCACCATGATCGGAACATGCGTGCCGGCGGGTGTGCGGCCCTGAGCGCGGACATGCGCCTCGATGTCGGGAAACTGGTCCGCGTTACGCTCTTTGTATCGCTGGTCAAAAGAACGAGGGTGCGTCCCGGCATAGCGAGGACGACGACGGTGCGGGGTTGATCCCGAGCCTTGATCCGGGGGCGGTGTGCTCATGCGAGGATTCTAATTGATATCGTCATACGAAGAATAATCCGTCGAGAAACAGCTTTGACGCACAACAAGATGAATTCCCATCGTCGAAACCGGGCTGACAGGCCGGATACTGCTCTGGGTGGACAGCCATCCAAACATCTGCTATGATCCTCTTTGATTTGATGAGGCAGGAAGCCGTCGGATAATCGCCTGGTTCCGATGACTTTACGGGGACGCAACTCGCGTCCGAGACATTTGACGGCGCGTTCCACTTCCATCCCCAACTTCACAGGACCCTTCATGAGATTTGTTGACCTCGGGCTTTCCGAGCCACTCCTTCGTGCCATCGTGACCGAAGGCTACACCATCCCCACCCCCATCCAAGCGCAAGCCATTCCGCATGTACTCGCGGGGAGCGATCTGCTCGGCTGTGCCCAAACCGGCACCGGCAAGACAGCGGCCTTCGCCCTGCCGATCCTGCACCGACTGCACCACACCGGCGGCGGGCATCGAAAGGTTCGTTCGATACGAGCACTGGTTCTATCGCCAACGCGCGAACTCGCCTCGCAGATTGGCGAGAGTTTTCATGCCTATGGCCGCCACACCGGCCTTCGCGGATACGTGATCTATGGCGGCGTCAATCAGAATCGACAGGTCGACGCACTTACCAGTGGAACCGACATTCTCGTGGCCACGCCGGGTCGCTTGCTCGACCTGATGAATCAGGGCTACGTTGATCTTCGCGCGGTGGAAATCTTCGTGCTTGACGAAGCCGACCGGATGTTGGACATGGGCTTCATCAACGACATCCGCAAGATCGTGGCCAAGGTGCCCACGGCGCGGCAGACGCTCTTTTTCTCCGCCACCATGCCGGCCGACATTCGCAAGCTGGCTGACAGCATCTTGAAGAAGCCGGTCAGTGTACAGGTCGCTCCGGAGTCCGCCGCGGCCGACAATGTCGAGCAGTCGGTCTATCACCTGAAGAAAAAAGACAAGCCGGCGCTGCTGGCCCACCTGCTTCGTGACACAAAGTTTTTCCGCTCCCTGATCTTCACCCGCACCAAGAGCGGAGCCAACCGCGTGGTTCGTGATTTGGGGCGAGTCGGGATTGCCAGCGAGGCGATCCACGGCAACAAAAGCCAAAGCGCCCGCATGAGGGCCATCGAGAATTTCAAGACGAGCAAGACGCACGTCCTCGTTGCGACGGACATCGCCGCGCGTGGGCTGGACATTGACAACATCTCGCACGTCGTGAACTACGACCTGCCGAACGTCCCGGAGACGTATGTGCATCGCATCGGTCGCACGGCTCGGGCCGGGGCATCGGGCGTTGCCGTGTCGTTCTGTGATGCGCTGGAACGCTCGCACCTCAAGGCGATCGAGCGACTCATCCGCAAGACCATCGCGGTGAACACAGAGCATCCCGAGTATCCAGAAGTGGCCGATTCGCACGAGACCTTCGACCGGCCGAAGCAGTCCCCGCCTCACCGGCCGAACCGACCCAAGCAAGCTCATACCCAGTCGCGCGGTCATGGATCGTCGCAGAGTCACCACGCGCCTGCACCACGACGAAACCGAGCAGCACACGGCAAGCCGGACATCGGTCACAGCCATCCCGACCGCACCGCAGCGATCCGACACGGCCAGCGCGACCAGCCATCTCGTCCGGCAGCGTCAAAGAACCAGGGGGCTCACCAGGGAGCGACCCCGAATCGTGACGCTGCACAGCGGCCCGCAGCACATGGAGGAAACACTCACCGCCCACATGCAAAGCCCGGCTCATCGCCAGGCGGCGCGGGGCACCAAACGGGTGGACGCAGACGAAACAGACGCCGACGGAGCGGGCGCGGCGTTGGACCGCGCCGGTAGTCCGTCACCGATTAGTCAAAAGCAGAGGCTCCAAAGGCAGTTCCATCCGGTATCGGCCGTGGTCGCTGATCGACGGTAAACGCCCCCAGCCGCGTCGCTGATCCGTCCTGATTCGCCACCGACACATTCCTCGCCCCCACCGGGGCATTCGGCGCAACGACAAACGACAAGCCCGTCAACTCCGTACCCAGTCCGTCCGACACGGCCTCGCCGACCACGTTTACACCCACGCCCGACACGGACACGTGTGCGGCTGTGACGTGTTTGAAATTCGTCCCCGTGATTTCCACCGGCACGGTTTGCCCTCGATAGGCCCGCACTGGCGTTACGCTTGAAATAGTCGTCACCGAAGCGAACACAGTGACCCGAATCGTATCCGTCGCGGTCAATCCATTTGAGTCCGTCACCCTGAGGGTGACTTCATGCACACCGTTCGAGAAAAAAAACTGCTGTGGGGTCGGATTGTCCAGTTGTTCGTTGGCACCATCGCCATTGAGATCCCAGTCGTAACGAACGATCGACACCCCCGGCTCAGTCGCATACGAATTCAAGTGACCCATGAAGAAGCAATCTGAAAACGCCGCAATCGTCTTGTCGATGCCGGCAATCGCCTTGGGCGGGGCCTTCGCCGAATCCAATCGAATCGTCAGATCATAGAGCTGCAAGATCTGATTCAACTCCGGATTCGGCCCGCCGTCATACACGCGCACCATGAATGTTCCCGGCACCAGCCCTGAAACGGAGATCAACTCCGACAGGCCCGGCGGACTCGACGAGGCCGTTCGGATGATCTGGCTTCCATCACCATTGCGTAGTTCTACCGCCAAGTCCCCCGCACGGTTCGCGTCCACCGTCGTCCCGCTTCCGACACAGGCAGTTTCCTGCTGTCCTTGCAGAGCCGACCCCCCCCTCGGCGTTACGATGATCTGAAGGGTCAAGACGTCGTAGGAACTGAGGTGAAACCGGAACCAGTCCTCATTGGTATTGTTGACGCCATCAGCACCGTTGACTGATAGGAATCGCTCAACGACCGACCGTTTGACCGGCTCCGTCAGGTCACCGAAGTCATGTGCCGCGGCCGGTGAGTGATTGCCGGCATACCGATCTCCGTAATTCCGCTGCACGCCGCGCATCTCATCAAGCTGCACCATGTCCAACAATGCCGTTAGAAACGGTTCCATCAACTTGGTGGAATTGCACGGCACCGTGTGAATGAAGCCCAGCCCGTGCCCGTGCTCATGCGCGATGACGTTACGCAGCTTTCGATAGTCCGTCGCAGGATCGCTCAATGTCGTTGCGTTGAAGTACGACGTGTTAATACACATGTCCGCGCCCTGCACGCCGACAAAGCTACTACTGGGAAATGCGTTGTATGCGATGAAGTTGGGTATGCCCGCCTGAATGCCGCCGATGCGAATGTCCCCGCGCGTCGGCAGCCGCGGCAATTCCTCATCCATCGGGCTGTTGTTGTCCTGCACTTCTTGATAGGTCAGCGCCGAAACCCTGCGCCACGATGCCAACCCCTGACGAATGTATTCCCGACCGCGATCCAGATTGAATACGCCAAACAGGCCGTACAGCTTTTCGTTCAGTCGATTCAGGTTGATCGGCGCAACCTCTTCCAACCCCCACACGATCCCGTCCGTCGGAAAGCTGTAGGTCAATTTCGCCGGTGCGGCTTGGCGTGATGGTCCCTGAACTCCATCGCCCGTCCACACGACGACGTCCGTGAAGAATCGCTCCCCTGCCAGCCGGTTCATCGCCGGAGGTCTCGCCCCAAACACACGGATGATCTCCGCCCGCTCGTCATCGGTCAGGTCATCGGGATAGCAGGCAAGCGGCGAAATGACGGAGGATTCCGCCCGTGCAGCAACTGCATTGGTCCCAGTAGTTCTCCATACACAGAGGAGCAAAGCAACCGACGATATGAGGAGGGACAAGAGAGCCGCGATGTGAGTTTGCCGTTTTTTCTGAACCATCGCACCACCCCTCCGAAAAAGGTCGCCAGTATCATTTTATCCGCCACAAGGCTCCATGTCGTCAGCGGCTGGATTGTGCCGTGTGACGCGAATGGTCAATCAACCTGGCACTGGCCGAGACGTTCGCCGAGTTGCACCGAGTGTCGTAATATCGTGTAAATGGATACGGTTCGTGTTCCACTCCCCGACGGGGACTACGACATTCACATCGATCCCGGCGGGCTGGGTCGCGTCGGTTCGGCGTTGGCGACCCATTGTCGGTCAACGTTGGCGACGATTATCAGCGATGAGACGGTGGCTCCGCTCTACGCCGAGCGGCTGGGGAGGTCGCTCATCGACGCCGGCATCGAGTACACCCTGATGACCATTCCGCCTGGCGAGCCCTCGAAATCGCTGGACATGGCCTCGCAGTTGTATGACGAATTGGCGGCTGCACGTCACGCTCGCAATGCACCGATCATTGCCCTGGGAGGCGGCGTCGTCGGCGATCTTGCTGGATTCGTCGCGGCGACGTGGCATCGTGGAGTACCGTTTGTGCAGTGCCCCACGACGCTCGAAGCGATGATCGACGCGGCCGTCGGCGGCAAGACGGCCGTGAATCATCGGCTGGGCAAAAACCTGATTGGGGCGTTTCATCAGCCATTGTTCGTGATGGTTGATCCCGACACGCTTGTGACGCTGGCGAATCGTGACTACACGGCGGCACTTGCGGAGTCGGTGAAGCACGCAGTCATATCCGGGGAGGCGTTTCTGGCATGGCACGAACAACACGCATCGGACCTTCGACAGCACGATTTGTCGTACGTTCCGGAGTTGATTCGACGCAACTGTGAGATCAAGGCAGCTATTGTTGCAGCGGACGAACGGGAGCAATCCGAGTCGAGCGTGGGGAGAGCCGCCCTCAATTTCGGGCACACGATTGGTCATGCGATTGAGTCATCAGCAGAGTATAAACTCCGTCATGGTGAGGCCGTCGCGCTAGGGATGGTTGGCGAAATGGAGTTGGCAGTGCGCTGTATGGGGTTTTTGAATTCAGACCGACTGCGCATCGAACGGCTGATGGATGCGCTGGGTCTGCCATTGACTTCGGGTATCAAGGAAATCTCTCTGGTTTATGAGAACCTCTTTGTCGACAAGAAGGCGATGTCGGATCGACTTCGATTCGTCGTGCCGCGCGGGCCGGGAGATATGGCGTGGCTCGACAGCGCTGCCAAGGACGACATTCTTCATTCCATACAGTGGATCGTGAATCGCCCATAATCAGGTCGCACCCGAAGACGCCTGTACCGTGTTGCATCGGGGCAACGAGGTCGGACTTGATAGCTTGTTGCGACGCCCTGTAATCCTCGCGCCAGCTTTTACGGAACTCACGTCACACTGCCATCGAGTTGTTATCAGTCCCATTTGGCGTTGACTCTCATCCACCAACCATACAACCGTCACACTCGACACGTCGCCCAAGGATTCTCACCGATGCCACTCCAGCCTCGATTTGCTCAGCATTATTGACCGCTGCGGTTCTCGCAGACTCGCTCGCGTCATTGGCCCGGCTCATGCCAATTCTCCTCTTAACGAGGCACGCCGCCTCGTGGAAGTCGCTAACGAGAAAGGGACGGATTATGAGCAAGGTCTTCGTTACCGCCGCCACTGTGATCGGGCTTGCCGCTTCGGCGTCTCAAGCCAGCGTGATTCAATACACCGGTCTCGGGTTCAACAGCCAGGTGCAGGTCGTTCACAACGGCACTACGTTGAACGTCCACGCGGGCCAGATCAACATCAAGATTGATAGCACGCCATTCGTCGCCTTCTGCGTCGATATGGATCACTCCATAAAGTCTGACTGGCTCGCCGGTTCTGATCCGGTTGCCAGTATCACTGGTGGCGTGGCTGCCGCCTATCTCTATGACACCTTCAAAGCCGGCGTAACGGACAACATCAAAGGTGCCGCCTTGCAGATCGCCATCTGGGAAGTCGTTGATGACTTCGGCGGCTCACTGAGCCTCGCCAACGGCGACTTTAAGTTCAGCACGGCCGGTGACATTTTGAATCAGGCGAATGCGTACCTCGCCGCCATCCCCGGCAACCTCGCCGGCTACATCACGAACTCGTACGTGCTCAAGAGTGGTTGGGATCCTCGAAGCCAGAACCTGATCGTGCCGGAGCCGGGTACCCTGATTGCCTTAATGCTCGGCCTGCCGCTCTTTGTGATGCGACGACGACTGGCCTGAAGCAAACCCGTACTCAAGACCCACACCTTCACACTGTTCTATCCGCGACACGAGCGCCTCCGGGGGGACGGCGCTCGTGATCGTTTTTACGCATCGGGCTTGTTGAAAATGAAAACCCCTCGCCCAGATGGAGAGAGCATGTGTTACTTGCTCGGGGCGTTTTGCGCGGGGGGCTGCGTCGCAGTTGGGGCGATTTCCTTGCGGACTTTTTGGATAAGCTCTTGCAGCATCTGACCGCGGGCTTCGAGGATGTCGGGGGGAAGCTCATCGGTTCGGACGAGGAACTCCAACGTGTAACCGCCGTCGGCGCTGGGGACGGAGAGCTTCGCAGCGTAGGGACTCGTTCGCGGCGCGGTTGCGGTGGTCGCGACCTTTGCAGGGTCGGCCGTCGCGGCGTCGGAGAGGGCCATGTGAATGCCCTCGGTGCGAATCTCATACTTGAGGCCGGTCTCGGCGCAGATGAGTTCGACGGCCTGGCGAATGGAGACGGACTGGAGCAGGAGTGTGTAGCTTTGTGCCGTGGAGGTCGGCAGTTTCATCATCATGCCGGGTTCAAAGCTGATGAGCACGTCAGCCTTCTCAGCCAACTCGGTGAGAATCTGCGAGAGGGGGACGTTGGAGTAGCGCACGCTGATCTGGCGGGAAAGCTTGTTGGCGATCTGGGCCTCCATCGAGCGGATGACGACGTGATCCTCTTCGACAAACCAGACCCAATTCAGCGAGGCCGTCGCGGTCTCGAGCATGTCGGCGACGGCACCCTTGCCGGACAGGTCAAGCTGGCGTTGCAACATGCTCTTGGCGTCGACTTTGCTGGTGATGCGGTACTGAATCTTGAGGCCGGCGAATGAATCGGGCGCGTAGTCCTTTTCGTTGAGTTGGCGCAACAGTTTCAACTCGTCCCACGTCGGCCTGCGGCGCAGGCGTTGGAGCGGCTCGCCGGCGGTGACGACGAGTTTATTTTCACGAATGGTGAATTTCAGTCCGAGTGCGTCGAGGATTTGTGAGAGGGCCGAACGAAGGGACGCATTCGTAATGCTGACATCGGAGAGTCGCGTTTGCTTGCCCCAGGGGAGGCATTCGACGGCATCCTCATCCAGCACGATCTCGACGCCGGCCTGCTTGCCGAGATCGGCGAAGATGGCTTCAATCTCCATGCCGTGAATGGCGACGGTGTCGAGCTTGGCATCGAGCTTGGCGCCGAGGTCGGCGGGCTGTGCGAAGGCCGGCGCAGTGCAGAGCAACACACTACCAAGTGAATAGAGGATGCGATTCATCATCGACTCCTTTCGGCTCACAGGCTATTAGCCTGTGCCACACTGCCACATTGGAGGACCGCGCCCGATCGGGCTACGGGATCATGGTCGGGTCGATGGGCGGCTCGGTGGTCTCGGCGGCGGGCGGGCCGACGGCGATCCCGGAGCCTTCCGGCGACGCGTCCTCCATGACAGCGTTGCTGGGTTTCGTCTCGTCGACCGTGACAGAGACCTTGCCGGAGTTGTCCGGGTCGGGCAAGTCAACGAAGACGCCCGGTGTCTTTTCAGGATTCTTCACAATTGGTGATGTTCCGCGCGAAGCCCACACTGCCATCGCGATGGCAGCGGCAGCAGCAAGCGGAATGCCAAGGCGAATGACCCATGCCCCCATGCGACGACTTGCGTAGGGAGCAGCGATTTGTCGGGCGGCAGCGCGGCGAGCGGCCAATTGCGACTGCGCCTCGGCGCAAACCGACGCGGATATCTTCGATGAGAGCGCGTCCCAGTCGACGGGCGGATGTGGCTGGGCGGCGTTTTGCAGCATGTCGTCCACGGCGCGATACTCATGTACGAGTTCGCGCGAAAGCTCGGCGTCGGCGATCGCGGGTGTCGATGGATCAATCAGGTGATCGACGTGGGCCGAGGCGCGGGCCTCCGCGTCGTTGCGCACGGCGGAGGCAATCGTTCGCGCGTGGGCGGGCCAGTCGACCGTCGCGTCGAGATTTCGCCAGCCGCCCAGAAGCCGGGCGAGCTTGCGGCACTGCGCCTGATCGACCGCGTCCATCGGAGCGCCGTCGGATTCAGCGAAGAGCCGTTCGAGTTGTTCGCGATTCGTCATCATTCTTCCAAGTACTCTGCGAGCGATTCCTTTAAGGTCTTTCGGGCCTGAAAGACGTTCCACTTCACCATTTCCACGCTGCACTGCATGATCTCGGCCACTTCCTTCTGCGGCAGGGCCTCCAACGCGAAGAGGACCAGGGCCAGTCGCTGCTGCTCCGGCAGGGCGTGGATCGCGGCCGAAATGGCAGTCTGCGTTTCAGACGTCTGCACCGGATCGTGCGGTACGGTGCGAGCCTTCGACGGATCAGCGATGCGATCCTCGTGGACGCCGGTCTCATCATCCTCATGCGTCGCGAGCGACAGATTCTTGCGGCGGCCGCGACGGAAGTTCAGCGACAGATTGCTGACAATCCGAATCAGCCAGGCCCCGAATCGCGCCGGCTCCGTCAGAGAGGCGAGGGACCGGAAGGCCTTGAGAAACGCGTCCTGCGTGACTTCAAGGGCGTCGTCCAGATTCCCGAGCAGCCGATAGGAGACCGCGACCGCGCGCCGCTGGTATTTTTCAATCAGGCGGTCGAACGCGGCGGTGTCACCTGCAAGAGACCGGGCCACGGCCTCTGCGTCGAGCTGCTCGGCCTCTGTGTGTTCCATGCGACCCAACGCCGCGATTTCGTTCATAACTCTAGACAGCACATACGAATACAAGTTAGCCGTTTGCGGGCGGAAAACGAGCTAGTTTTTAGGGCAATCGTGATAAACTGCGTACTGGACATACTTTACGCGATTGCGTATCGGACTGCAATTCCGGGATAATTCCCGGCGGCCACGATCTTGACCCCTCAATGGCAGGCCGCGTGTCCTCGGGGCCAAAGAGACTCAGGAGCTAATGATATGGCGAGCAACATCGACAAATGGACGAGGCGACGGTTCATTCAGACCGGGGCGGCATTGGCTGGTGGGGCAGCGCTTCGCGGAGCGGAACCGCTCATCGCGCAAGTCAAACCGCTAATTCAGGGTCCGCAAGTAGATCGTATGTTACGCATCGGAAACCTGCCGCTCGTCGTCGCCAGCGCAAACGGGATCAAAGCCATCGAAACGGCCATGCGCCTGATGAAGGACGGCAAAGATCCGCTCGACGCCGTGATCGCAGCGGTGAACATCGTGGAGGATGATCCGAACGATCAATCGGTGGGGCTGGGTGGGCTGCCGAATGAGGACGGCGTGGTGGAACTCGATGCGTCGGTGATGCACGGGCCGACGCACAAGGCGGGGGCCGTAGCGTCGCTGCGGAACATCAAGAATCCCTCGTGCGTCGCGCGGATGGTGATGCAGCGGACGGATCATGTGCTGCTGGTGGGCGAGGGGGCGCTGCGCTTCGCAAGGGCGCATGGATTCAAGGAGGAGAATCTGCTGACCGAAAAGTCGCGCGAGGCCTGGCTGAAGTGGAAAGAGTCGATGTCGTCGAAAGACGCTTGGCTCGAGCCGGTGGGCGAGACCCCTCAGAGCCGCGACCGTCAGGGAGCGGGGGAGACACCGAAAGGCACCGGCGGCAAGGACGCGATCCCGTTCACATGGGGGACGATCAACTGCCTCGGTATCAATGCGAAAGGCGACATCGGCGGCGTGACCACGACGAGCGGCCTATCGTGGAAGGTCCCGGGGCGCGTGGGCGATTCACCGATCATCGGAGCGGGGCTGTATGTTGATAACGGCGTCGGGGCGGCCGGCTCCACGGGGCGCGGCGAGGCGAACTTACAGAATTGCTCGTCGTTCTTGATTGTCGAGTTGATGCGCCAAGGGAGAAGTCCAGGCGAAGCGTGCATGGAGGTCATGAAGCGGATATGTGATCGAACCGAAAAACGGCTTTGCGACGAAAAAGGAGAGCCGAACTATTCGCTCATTCTTTACGCAATCTCGAAGGTTGGCACCTTCGGCGGCGCGACAATGCGCGCCGGCGCCAAGATGGCGGTGATGGATAAGGATGGGGCGCGATTGGTGGAATTGCCGGGACTGCTTCCTGAAAAGCGTAAGCAAGAGTAATGACGACCATCACCCCGGTTGGTTAATATTGTGACGTGTCAACGGCAAAGTCGGTGCGGGACAGGAAAACTTTCTAAGATCAAAGCGGCCAAACTGATCAATGATTCCAGCAGCTCTCAAAACCCTTATCCGAAACGCTTTCGCCACAGTGGAGTATCCGGGCGATGCGCGACTCATCTCCAGTGATGAAGGCAACGAACCGAGGGAGGTTCAGCTTGCTTTCCTTGGAAAACGAGATTGGACGACCCTCGCTCCAGAGTTTCTTGACGCTGCACCGGATGGATTGAGTTCGGCGTTGTCGTTTTTCAGCGAAGCTGCGTTTCGTTTCTATACTCCGGCTTTCATGATTGCGGACATCGATCAACTTCTTGGTAGGGCCAATCCAGTCTTCCACCTCTATTCCGGCCTTACTGACCACAAAAGAAACGAACAAGTTAACCCTTATCGTTATGGAAAACTGACTTGGTTTGAAGTTATGAGCAAGCGCCATGCGCTTTTCACCTCTGCCGAAGCCACCGCCATCATCGAGTTTCTTCGCTTTGCAGCCGAGCGGTCTGACTTTGATCGAAAGCTAATCGACCAATCGCTTCGCAATTATTGGCTGGTTCGAGATGAATTAGAGCCATTGCGAACGAATCGTACACGGTGAAGTCGCGAACTGGATTTGATGGAGCCGGAATAATGTGGGCTAATTCATTTGCTTAGGCTGACAAGTCAATGTGCAACGAACCTGAATCGTCTTCGCTCGGGTCGGCGGATTCATCGATGGGCACTTGCACGTCAGGCTTGGAATCCTGTCGCCCCTGACTCCCCATGCCGCCGGAGTCGGTGTGGACCTGGGTGTCGCCGTCGGTGGCTTCGATTTCGACGAAAGCGTCGGGACCGGCCGCTGCTTTGCGGGCCGCTTCGCTGACGGCGGTGCGGGCGGTGTCGATTTCCTTGGCCTGTTCGCGCTGCGCGGCCGTGGATTGGAGGGCGGACACGATCACGTTCGGCGGAATGGCGGACATGGCTCACTGCCCATGTGCGACTGGAATCAGAGACGGAATTCCTTGTCGCGCTGTTTCAACTGAAATCGCAACCGATCCACGATGGCGGAGTGCATCTGGCTGACCCGGCTTTCGGAGAGGTCGAGGGTCAGGCCGATCTCCTTCATGGTCATCTCTTCATAGTAATATAGCATAAGAATGAGCCGTTCGGGCTGGGAAAGTCCCTTCTGGATCAGCTCCTTCAGATCGGACTTTTGCATCTCGCGGACGGGGTTGGTGGCATTCTCATCGCGGACGATCTCCATCTCAGTGACTTCGCCGGAGGAATCGCCCCCAAAGGCCTTGCGGGAGAGCGAGGTCATCGAGACGGCGTTGGAGTCGCGGACCATACGGGTGAACTCGGTGCCGGAGACGCCGATACGTTCTGCCACTTCGCGGTCGTTGGGGATGCGGCCGAGTTCGCTCTGCAGGGCCTTGGTGGCGGATTGGATCTTCTGAGAGCGATTGCGCACGAGGCGCGGCACCCAATCCATGGAGCGCAGCTCGTCGAGGATCGCGCCACGGATGCGTGGTGAGCAGTAGGTCTCGAACTTCACGCCGCGACCCAGGTCGAAGGCGTCGATGGCGTCGATCAGGCCAAACGTGCCGGCCGAGGTGAGGTCGTCGATTTCAACCTCGTTCGGCAATTTGGAATGAATGCGTTCCGCGTTGAAGCGAACGATGTGCATGTATTGTTCGACGAGGCGGTTGCGCAGCTCGTTCGTCGGATTCTTCTTGTACTGCTTCCACGCCGCGGGGACATCGAGTTGGGTTGCCAGCATCCGGTCCTGCTCCATTTCTCATGAGGCGCACGTTGGCGCTTGGGCGATCAATAGACGGTTTGGATGGTGGAGGGATCGATCGGAGGCTCGTTGGCCTCCGGCTCGGGCACGGGCGGATCGGGAAGATGATCGCGTATCAGGATCATCCCAACCCAACCGACGACGCTGCCCAGGACCAGACCGGCGAAGAGTCCTGTCACGGCGCGAAGGATGACGACCTGCACGGAGTTTCCGACGGCCAACCCGCGCAAGATCATTGCGCTGAAGACCACCAACCCACAACAGGCGCCACACAGTCGAGCCACATCGCCCTCGTCTCACCAATGGCCCATATTGGGCCTCTTCTGTATTCGGCATCGGCGAAGCAGGGGACGCGTATCAGTTGAAAAATGTCAGAAGGCGATCAAAAAAGCCGCGCGGGTCGGAGGCGTCCGGGTCGCGGCGGTCCACCCGCTCCGCCAGTGCTGCCACGCAGGTCGACGCCGGGCAGCGCGGATACTGCCTGAAAAATGGGGCGCGCTGGCGCACGGCGAGCGGCACGCAGGGATCACGCAAAACCTGCCCGGCAGCTGAGATGCGCAGGCCGAGAAATCGTTCAGCGGTGGCGGCGAGTCGTTCGTAAACGGCGTGGGCCTCTCGCTGGGACTCTGCTTGATTCACCACCAGCGAGTAGAGTGCAGGGCAAGCAGCGCGGTGCAGGACTTTGATCAGGGCGTAGGCATCGGTGAGGGCGGTCGGCTCGGGCGTGGTGACGACGAGGATTTCATCAGCCGCACCGGCGAAGGCGAGGACGTTTTGCGAGATGCCCGCGCCGCAATCGAGGAGCAGCAGGTCGCACTGGGTTTCGAGGCGAGACATTTCATCAAGAAGAACGATGCGATCCTGTGGTGCCAGGTCGGTGACATCGGCGAGGCCCGATGCGCCGGGGACGAAGCGCAGACCGGGGTCGATCTTAACGGTGATTTCGTCGAGGCGCTTCTTGCGTTGGACGACGTGGGACAGATCAAAGCGAGATTGCACATTAAAGAGCACGTCCACGTTGGCCGTACCGATGTCGGCGTCAACGAGCACCACGCGACGGCCTCGGCGGGCCAGAGCGAGAGACAGATTCACGGCGATGTTCGTCTTGCCGACGCCGCCCTTGCCACTGGCGATGGCGAGAACACGGGCGCGACGGCGCGGAACGGTGACCGTCCGAGCGGTCGGCGCATCCATCATCGCGCGAAGGCGCGAGGCCTGGTCGAGGGGAATCGCGCTCACACCGTTGCTCCCGTTGACGTTTCCGGCAAACCAAGAATCAATCGCGCAACGCGCGACGCGCTGCCGATTTCGATGTCGTCAGGCACGGCCTGGCCATTGGTGAGATAGGACACGTGCAATCCAACATCGTTTAACACGTTGAGAATCACGCCGAATCCGACAGCCTCGTCGAGCTTCGTGAAGATCACATGCTTCACGCCTAGTGGTGAAAACTTCATCGCGGCCTCTCGAATGATCTCCTCACGGCTGGTGCTGGAGAGCACAAGATGCACCTGATCGGGCTTGGCGGCGTCAAGGAATTGCGAAAGTTCGGTCACACGAAGGTCATCGCGCTGGCTGCGACCGGCGGTGTCGATGAGGATCACATCGCAGTTCTTCATGCCGGCAATGGCAGTGACGATCTCGTCGGGTGTGTTCACGGCGACGAGCGGAATCTTGAGGATGTCGGCATAGGTGCGCAACTGCTCGACAGCGGCGATGCGGTAGGTGTCAATGGTGATAAGCCCGACGCGGCGGCCTTCGCGCAGCTTGAAATTGGCGGCGAGCTTCGCAAGGGTGGTGGTCTTGCCGACACCGGTGGGACCGACAAGGGCGATGATGGTGGGGCCGCCGGGGTTGTTGAGGGGGAACTCCGGTGCGGACGGGACCATTGTTTCGATGCACTGTTGCAGCTCGGCCTCGACGAGGTCTCGCGTGATGGCGGCCTTGTCGGTCGACTTCGGATCGATCGCGCCTGTTTTCAATTGCTTCGCGACGCGCTCGCAGAGTGATCTCGCCAATTCCTCGCTGACGTGCTGTTGTAGGAGCCGCGTGTATTGATCGACGAGCTCGGTGGGCACCTTCGGACGCGGCTTTGGTGATTTCGCCACAAGGCCGGACACCATGGAGCGCAGTTCCCGGATTTCTTTGACGATGGAGGGATCGACTTCAACCGTACGCGAGGAGGAAAGCGGAGCCATAGGCTTCTCCGGTTCGATGCCGCGTAGTGTGGCGCGAGACTCTATCTTCTCGCCACTGGTCGGTCCATTCGTGGCGCGGCGAAACGTCGTCACGCGCGAATCTGCGGTGGCCGTGATTTCGACAAAGGTCTTCGCGCCAAGGCCGAGCACGCCGCCACGACGAATGGTGCGGGTGTGCAGGATCACGGCATCACGGCCGAGTTCGACCTTGACGCGGGCAAGGGCGTCGGACATGGATCGCCCGCGATAGGTCTTCAGGCTCATGTCGGATTCAGTCATACTTCGGCTCATACACTTCCTTGTCTCTCACTCACGCCACAGCACGAGCCGGCTCGGCCGTCGTGCGCGTGGCAGTCGTTTCCTCGGGTAGCGTGACCAGTCCATGTGTTCGGACATTGACGCCGCGCACGATCTCGCCGTAGCCCAGCACGGCTACTTGCGGCAACGCGGCCTCGATGACCCGACGAACCCACAGGCGAATCTGTGGTGCGGTGATGAGGACGGGCGGCTTTCCGTTGGTGCGCGTCGCCGCTGCGTCGAGTTCGTTCCGTATCGCGGCGATTATTTTGTTTACTGTCACCGGCGGAAGCGTCAGAAATGAACCACGGTCGCTCCGCTCAACGTGCGAGTTGATCAAATCCTCCACGGCGGGATCAAGCGTGACGCCGTGAATGGTGTTGGTGTCATCGCTGTGCAACTCGCAAATGGTTCGTGCGAGGGCGGCGCGGACATACTCGCTGAGCACTTCGGGATCCTTGGTGCGTCGGCCCCAGTCGGCGAGCGTCTCGAGGATGGTCTCCAGATCGCGGATTGGCACGCGCTCCTTGAGCAGATTCTGCAAGACGGTCTGAATCTCGCCGACCTTGAGCGGATCGGGCGAGACATCCTCGATGACCTTCGGACTGCGCTCCTTGAGATGGTCGAAGAGTCGGTTGACATCCTGCCGCGTGAGCAATTCGGCGGCGTGGCGACGGATCAGTTCCGTGATGTGCGTCGCCAGGACACTGGTCGGCTCGACGACAGTGTAGTTGCGCTGCTCAGCGAGGGAACGGGCGGACGGCTCAATCCAAACAGCGGCGAGTCCGAAGGCCGGCTCGTTTGTCTCAATGCCGTGGACTTGTTCAGTGACGGCCCCGGAGTCGATGGCGAGCAGGTGGGCCGACATGAGGTCTGCCTTGGCAACGACCGCACCGCGGAGTTTCAGCGTGTAGGCGTTCGGCTCGAGCTGCACGTTGTCGCGGATGCGGATGGGCGGAACGATCAGGCCCAATTCGATGGCGATCTGGCGGCGGATGTTACTGATGCGATCAAGCAGGTCACCGCCCTGCTTCTTGTCGACCAGCTTGATGAGTCCGTAGCCGACCTCCAACTCCAACGCATCCATGTTGAGGAAGGACTCGATCTTCTCCGGCTCCTTGGTCTTGACGGCGGCCTTGGTCGCAACGGCCTTGGTGTCAGTGGCGAGCTTGCGCGTGAGCATGAAACCCAGCCCACCCAGACCGATGGCCATGGCGAGAAGCGGCGGCTTGGGCAACGGCGTGAGCATGAGGACGCAGAGGAACGCGGCGGCGAGCATCATAGCCGTGGGACGCGACGTGACCTGGCCAATTATTTCCTCGCCCATGTTCGATTTGGTGGTCGAACGGGTGACGATCATGCCGGCAGCGATGGAGACGAGAAACGCGGGGATCTGCGCCGCGAGGCCGTCGCCGATGGTGAGCTTCGTGAAGACTTCGAGACAGGTCATGATCGGGAGATTCTTCTCGACCATGCCGACGTAGATACCGCCAAGAATATTAACGATGGTGATGACGACGCCGGCGATGGCGTCGCCGCGGACGAACTTGCTGGCACCGTCCATCGCGCCATAAAAGTCGGCCTCGCGCGTCACGTTCTCCCGGCGACGGCGGGCTTCCTCTTCGTTGATCATTCCGGCGGTCAGATCGGCGTCGATGGCCATCTGCTTTCCGGGCATGGCGTCGAGGGTGAACCGGGCGGCAACCTCGGCGATGCGCGT
>JBBTET010000006.1:0-20914 GCA_038042195.1 Planctomycetota bacterium
GCCGACACCAAGAAAAAACGGAGACTTTTTCAACAGCCCCAAACTGCCGCAATTCGTTCGATTGGCCTCAAGACTCACGACCTCAGGTCTCAGGACCTCTTTGAAAATGTTACAAAACCCCCAAACCGCGTTTCCAAACAAAAAACGAACTTACCACTGAAACACGGAGCAAGACTGATGGGTGTCTGTGGCGAGGAAAGAGACGTGTACAAGGAGTAGCCGTATGTCCCACGTGAATCATCACGACACGGGTTTCGTTTCGATGGTTCCAAAGCCCAATCTGCGGTTTCAACTCCTCCGCCACAAAACCGCACAAACGGTTTGTGCGGTTTTGTGGGCATCAGCCCGGTTTTTGTGGTTTTTTGTGGGGGGTACTTTTTTTCCAAACCGCCGATCGCGCAGCAACGTGTTCCTCCGCGCCTCAGGCCTCAAGACTCAGGACTTTTTTTGCGGCCTTTTGCGGGCTTTCGCACTATTTTGCGGGGGTACTTTTTTTTCACACAACCCGCCGTTGCGAAGCAACCTCTTCCTGCACTTGACCCCTTGAACCCTCGCCCCCTTTCACCCTCGCCCGTTTGGAGGTGTGTCAGCTAGTGTCAGCAATTGTCAGCTGTTTTTTGCTTCCCCCGATCAATCTGTGGCATCTGCGAAATCTGCGGATACACTTCAGAAATAGATTCCCGCGTGACCGCCGCCCCTTGCGACCGATTCAATAAGACATGACCACTACAACCCGCCACCGCCGCGCCTTCACACTCATCGAACTCCTCGTCGTCATCGCCATCATCGCCATCCTCCTCGCCATCCTGCTCCCCGCCCTCTCCGGTGCCCGGGCACAGGGCCAGTCCATCAAGTGCAAGTCCAACCTCCGCTACATCGGCGTCGGACTCATTATGTACAGCGATGCCAACGACGGCCTCGTCATCCCGTCGTTCAATCTCCCCGCCATCGGCCCGACCAATGTCACCGGTGGACCCAACCAACCCCTCGACGGCTGGGGGCCGATCCTCGACCGCGACGGCCTCGTCCCCGCCAATGAGAAAGACACCAACACCATCTTCTACTGCCCCAGCACCGTCAACATCGAAGGCATGAAGGACGGCCAGACCGGCACCCACTCCGGCAAGCCGCGCGGCTGGACCGACTGGCCCCTCGTCTTCACCAGCGTCGGCGGCGACAGTGTCCCCAAGAAGGCGACGACGATTCCCCAATGGGGCTTCAACAAAATCATCCGCGTCAGCTATTGGCTCAATGCCTACAACCCCATCGGTTCCGCGCCCGCCAACATCGCCGCCGCTGATCTGCACTACACCGCCTCCATCGGCCTCGGCCCCGATTCCTTCGGCAAATACACCGAGTCGCGCCGCCTGCGAAATCCCAAGCCATCCGAGTTCATCGCCGCATCCGACGGCATCTACATGGGCCGCCACGCCGTCACGCGCCTCGGCGACACCAACAGCCGCATCGGCTATCGCCACCCCATCGGTGGCAAACTGGAGTTCGGCGCGAACCTCGTCTTCGCCGACAGCCATGTCGAGTCCATCCGTGGCGACAAGTTCCCCCGTGCCCTCGCCGCCGGTGATTCCGCACAACTCATCGCTGAAAAACGCGCCGAGAACCTGCGCGGCCCAACCATCTACGCCGATCCTAAGAAGGCGTTCCCTTGATTTGAATGGCCGTTGACTTTGGACGATCTACCTGCGTGCGGCGTGCCGCGCCACAAACGCCGCATAGTCCTCCGGCGTATCAATCCCAATCGCCGCCCGCTGCACCACCCCCACAACCAGCGGATACCCATGCTCCAACACGCGAAGCTGCTCCAGCTTCTCCGCCTTCTCCAACGGTGTCTGCTTGAGCGATGCGAGCTTCATCAGAAACTCCCGGCGATAGGCGTATATCCCCAAGTGCAACAGCCAATTCGTCGGCGTCTCTACGCGCCCGCCCGCGTCGCGCGGGAATGGAATCAACGACCGAGAGAAGTACAACGCCCGCCCACGCTGATCGACAACGACCTTCACTGCATTCGAATCGACGGGGTCGGCTCCTATCGCAAATGGGCACGCCAGCGTTCCAATCGGCGCATCCGCATTTGCCGCCATCAACCCCACAAGGGTGTCGATGCTCCCCGGCTCCAACTCCGGCTCGTCGCCCTGCACGTTGACCACGATGTCCGCATCCATCCCCGCCGCGACCTCCGCCACCCGATCCGTGCCGCTCGGATGGTCAGCCCGCGTCATCACCGCCTCACCGCCGAACGATTTCACTGCATCAAGAATCCGCGCATCATCCGTCGCCACCACCACGCGTGAAATCGTCGTGGCAGATCGAGCCTGTTCATACACATGCTGAATCAGGAACTTACCCGTCTCACGCAGAAGTGGCTTGCCCGGCAGGCGCACCGAGGCAAATCGCGCCGGAATGACGGCAATGGCTTTCATGTGGACAAGGCTATTCGCGCTGCGCCGCGTCGTCAAAAAGTAGGGTCCGCTGTGCGGACCTCCTGCAATCACGGCATCACAAAATCATGCCCAGGATGGCGAATCGTCAGCACCGGGCACGGAGCCTTGCGCACCACGCGCTCCGCCACCGAACCAAGGATCGCATGACGCAACCCACTGCGCCCGTGTGTCCCCAGCACGATCAAGTCAATCTGCTTCTCGCGGGCGTACGACACGATCTCCATGAACGGGCGACCGACCAGTGCCGCCGGGATCACCGATACACCGACGGCCTTCACCTTCGACTCGATAAACTTTGCCAGTTCCTTTCGAGCGATCTCCAGCATCTCGTCCGGTGGCGGTCCCATCGGCAAGGCCCCCGGCCCCATTGCCATCCAGTATTGGTAGGCCTCATCCACGACGTGCAGCACGTGCAACTCCGCGCGATGCGACTCGGCGAATGACAAGGCGTAGCGCAGCGCATGCTCGGAGAGTTCCGAAAAATCCGTTGGATAGAGAATCTTCCGAATCTGGACCATGGCACACCTCACAGCCCTCTTCCCAATGGGAGCATAGGCACTTCGACGACCCGCGTAAACCAGTTATACTACCGACGCGGACGCACACACAAACGCAGCGTGAAACCCGACTTGGAATCGATGCAACTCACCATTCTGGAATCAACCGACCCATCGCGCGAGCGACGGCTCCCGCCCTGGCTCAAACGCCCTCTGCCCACCGGCGATGTGCTGCTCCAAACGCGCGCCATCGTCGAGCGAAGCGGCGTCGCCACCGTCTGCGAAGAGGCCCGATGCCCCAATCTCAGTGAGTGCTGGTCCCACAAGCACGCCACCTTCATGATCCTCGGTGATCGCTGCACGCGACGTTGCCACTTCTGCGCCGTCCTCACCGCCAAACCCGAACCCGTCAAGCACGACGAGCCGCTCCGACTCGCCCAGGCCGTCGCCGAACTCGGCCTGCGTCATGTCGTCATCACCGCCGTCGCCCGCGACGATCTGTCCGACGAAGGCGCGGGCCACTTTGCCGAGTGTGTCACACACGTTCGCCGGCTCTCGCCCGACTGCGCCATCGAAGTTCTCCCGGCCGACTTCCACGCTCGCGATGATTTGCTCGGCACCCTCTGCGACGCCCGCCCCGACATTTACAACCACAACCAGGAAACGGTCGAACGCCTCTCACCCGCCATCCGACCACAGGCGAAGTACCGTCGCACCCTCGACGTACTTCGCAAGGTGAAGGCGCGTCAGCCAAACGTGTACACCAAAAGCGGCCTCATGGTCGGCCTCGGTGAAACGCGCAACGAGTTGCAACAGACCATGCAAGACCTCCGCGACGTGGGCGTCGACATCCTCACCGTCGGCCAATACCTCCGCCCCACCGAGGATCACGCCCCAGTCGCTCGCTACGTCCCGCCCGCCGAGTTCGACGACATCGCCGACGAGGCTCGCGCGATGGGCTTCCTCAGTGTCGCGTCGGGGCCGTTTGTCCGCTCCAGCTACAACGCCGCCGAAGTATACGAAACAATCCACCAACGCCGGGGGCGCTAAGCGTGGCCCAACAAACCCTCGAACGGATTCGCGGCAAGTTCCTGGTCTTCGACGGAGTCGACGGTGCCGGCAAAGGCTCGCAGCTTCAACTGCTCGGCGAATCCCTCACAGCCGCAAAGATTCCGTGGGTCCAGGCGAAAGACCCCGGCGGCACTGAGATCGGCGACCGCATTCGTCATGTCCTGCTTGACTACGACTTGACCAAGATGGACGTGCGATGCGAAGCGCTCCTCTTCATGGCCTCCCGTGCCCAACTGCTTCATGACGTCATCGACCCCGCCCTTGCCGCCGGCAAGACCGTCCTCTGCGATCGCTTCGTCTCCGCCACCTGCGCCTACCAGGGCGCGGCTGGCTACGACCCGCTGCGCGTCATCGACCTCGCCCGCTTCGCCATCGACAAGACCTGGCCGCACCTGACGTTGCTTTTTGATCTGAGCGCCGAAGAAGGCCTTGATCGCACCGGCCGCAGACCAAAGTCAAAAAAGAAAAACGGCGATGTGCATGGGCAGGTCCGCCTCTTCCACGACACCCACCCCGACGCCATGGAACATCGCCCCCTCGATTTTCATCACAAGGTGCGCAACATGTTCCTCGACCTGCCGGCCATCTATCCCGCGCCGATCACCATCATCGACGGCTCCGGCAGCGTCGAAGCCGTGCAGGCGAAAGTCATGGAGGCGCTTGATCGTGCCGCTTTCTGACGTCCTCCATCAAGACGCCGCCATTGGCCGCATCACTCGCGCCCTCGCGAGCACCCGCGTCCCGCACGCCTACCTCTTCAGCGGCCCCCCCGGCGTCGGCAAGGAACTGCTCGCATCCAAGCTGGCCCAGCTCCTCCTCTGCACCGGCACCAATGTCGCAATGGCGGAGAGCCGAGTAGGGTCCGCTGTGCGGGCCGTTCAACCTAACGACTCCTGCGGCACCTGCCCCGACTGCATCCTCTTCGCCGCCGGAAACCATCCCGACTATCACCGCATCCACCGCGCCCTCAACAAGATGCACCCCGACAAGGCCGTCCAGCGGCGAAAGGCCATCGACCTCGGCGTCGATGTCATCCGCCACTTCGTCCTCGACCGTATCATGCTTTGTCCCTCGCGCGGCATCGCCAAGGTCTTCATCATCGTCGAAGCCGACCGCCTCACCATTCAGGCTCAAAACGCCCTGCTCAAGACGCTCGAAGAGCCGCCCGGCCACAGCTATCTGATTCTCCTCGCCTCGGCCCCCGACGACCTACTCGCCACGACGCGCTCGCGCTGCCAACACATCGCCCTCGGCGCATTGCCCGACGCCTTCGTCAGCGAACGAATCGAGCGTGACCGCCAACTCGCCCCCGCCGACACCGCGTTTCTTGTGCAGCTCGCCCAGGGCAGCCTCGGCATGGCCCTGCGCTACGCCGACATGGGCATCCAGCAGCGCGCGAGAAATGTGGTTAGCGTATGCAAGGCCGCCATCGACGATCCGCTCGGCGCGGGCAAGGCTTTGGCCGAACTCGCCAAGGAGTTGTCGTCCGGCGCGAAGGACACCGACGCCGACGAAGAGGGCGACACCAACGCCGCCCGTGAGGCACAGGCCCTCGTCCTCGCCATCACCGGCACCCTCCTTCGAGACGTGCAACGCGCCGTCGTCGGCACATCCCCCCTCGCACGCATCGGCGACCCCACCATCACCGCACTCGCCAATCGTTCATCCACGCGGAGCATCGCCAACGCCATCCGCGCCTTGTCAACCGCCGAATATCAGATTGGTCAAAACGCCAACGCCGGTCTCATCTTCGACAGCATCGGCATCGCCCTGAATCGCGCCTTCGGTTCCGCCGTCGCAGTGTGATGTGCGTCACGACACCCACAATGTATGCACTGAAACGCCGCAGACTCCCGCGATCATGAGCGCCGTCCACGCCACCCAGAAAAACGTCGGCACTCCGCCACTGAACGTCATGAATGCCGCCGCCACCGCCGCCCCACCCACCGCGCTCCATCCCAACACGCCGATGCGCCAACCCGCCGGCCCCGCAAGTCCCGATGCCGATGTCATGCGCCATCCGAGGAGCACGCCAAGCAGGCCGCCAAGTAACGCGAACAACACCGCCGGCATGCACGATTCGTACCAATAGGCGGAGCCACTGGTGAATAACTGCTGGGACGCCAGGATCGGTGCTCGCACGGCCCACACCGCAGTGAAGATCAACATCGCCTCCAATCCCGCCCAAATCGCAACGCTTTGAAGGGCCACCCGTGACCCCTCGCGCAGCATCTCCGCCTCTGCCTCCTCGTTCCCGTCAGCATCCCAATCCGTCATCATCCGTGTATCCTCACATCCCCAGTGCTTTCATTCGGTCGACAATCTCTGACGATGCCACCTTGCCCTCCTCATCAAAGTGGACGTGAAGCTGCGCACGTTCGCTGAATCGCCAAATGAACACAAACCCGTACTTCAGCCGTTCCGCGCCATGCGTCTTGAAATAATTCTCGACATACGGCAACCGCACCTCCTTCGGCATCAGGCTTTGCGACCCCTCCGGCGGATCCTCCGTGGTCCACGTCTCCCTCGGTGGACGCTCGACCATCGCCACCACTTCTTCCGGATTCATCCCATTCTGAATCTTCGCGAGTGTCTCCTTCGCCTCGGCTCCAGGATTATGCTTGATCGCGCCACGGATATACCAACCCGCTCCGCCGAGCGCGCCAAGCACCGCCAACGCAATCACTAGCTTGACGATCCGCTGCCCCATGCTGGGCCAGCCTTCGTCCTCAGCCGCCAGAACTTCCGTTCGTCGCGGCATGGTCGACACATCGCCGCCGGCACTCGCTGCCTTCGCTCCGGTGGTCGCATTGAATCCGCAGGCAATGCACACTACCGCCCCAGGCGTCATCGCCGCCCCACACGACGGACATGGCGAAGTCTCAATGCTCACGCCCTCCGACATCGCGGAGAGGTCAAGTTCATCAGCCTCTGGAGCAGGAATGGAAATCGGCGAGCCGCACTTGCACCGCACTCGCTTGCCGGCCAGATGCGCCGGTGCCTTGAATCGAGAGCCGCAAGATTGACACGAAATGACAGTGGACATGTCAGACCCAATTGGACGACTTCACTGTCCGAGTATAACAGTCTGTTATATCCGATTTCAAGGGTTCACGATTTAGAAATGATGCCCTTTTTCCCCTTTGCCGATCCTCACCCTACAGCGTGATCACCTTCTCCGCCTTGCGCATCACCGACACAATCTCATCCATGCTGCTCGCCTTGTCGACGAGCAGGCTGCCCGTCAACCCGAAATGCTCCACGCAGGTCGTGCAGGCCAGTATCTCCACGCCGTTGTCATGCAGTTGCCGCAGCTCCACCGCCACGAACGAATCCTTCGCCGCCAGCTTCACGCCTGAGTTGTAAAGCAGGATCGCCTCCAACGTGTCCCCGAACGTCACCAGTTTCCGCAGGCAGGTGGTGAGCGCCTTCTGCCCCAGCGCACGATCACCCTCGCCCATTTGATCTCGATTCAGAATAATCGCCGTCTTCATGCCTGCTCCAAGAAAAGAGCCGCAACCACATCCATGGCCGCGGCTCTGGGATCATATCAATCGTTTCGCAGTCAACGAATTAGCTCGACGACTTCTCATCGCCGTCGTCCGTCTTCTTCTTTTTCTTCGCGGGCTTGGCACCGGTCTCGCCCTTTTCTTCCATGATCTTCTCGAAGTCGCCGGCCCGCACGGCCACGATCTTCGACGGATCGATGTACTTCTTGGCCATCCCGTTGACGTCCGCGACGGTCAGCTTGCGCACCTTCTCCAGATCGTCTTCACGATATTTCATAGTACGACCGAGATACAGATCGCGCGACAACATCCCCGCGAGTGCCCCGTCGCTCGACATCTGCACCTTCATCTGCTCAAGGTATCCCTTTCGAGCATCCTCAAGCTCCGCCTCGGTGAAGCCGTCTTTGAGCACCTTGTCGATCTCTTCCTTCGCGCAGTTCATTGCCTTCTCGGCATTCTGCGGGGCGCAGATGCCAAACGCGAAAAAGTTGCCGGCCTTCTCATGCGAACTGGCTGACATGTTCGACCCGCACCCGTAAGAGAGGCCTTCCTTCTGGCGAATGCGATTCATGAGACGTGAGTTCGAGTTTTGGCCCAACAGGAAGTTGGCCATCGACAGTGCGACGTAATCCGCATCGTCATCCTTGATTTCCAGATTCATGCCCAGGGCGAAGAGCGAGTTCGTCTTGTCAGGCGTGTTGATCACCAGGTTGTCCGACTTGTTCTCCTGATAGGGCATCGCGATCCGCTCAAACGGCTTGGGACTCTTCCAGTTCTTGAACGAGTCATTCATCACGTTCGTAATCTCAGACGAATCGAAATCACCAATAATCGCCGCCTCTGCGTAGCTGGCACCGAGGAAGTCCTTGTACAGCGACTTCACGTCCTCCAACTCCACCTTCTTCAGCCGATCAATCTGCTCTTCGACCGTCGGAATATAGCGAATGTCGTCCTTCGGATAGTGAGCGATGCGGCGTCGCATCTCCATCATCGCCAACGCCGTCGGCTCCGACTGCATTTGCTCCATACTGCTGAGCATCTGCTTCTTCAGTTTGGCGAACTCCTTGTCCGGAAAGGTCGAATCCCGGCACATCTCGCCCACCAATTGCAGCACGGCCGGCAGATTCTCCCGCACCGTCTCAATGTTCGCCGAGATCACGCCCGGCGCGCCCGGGCCACCGCCCATGCCCATTCGGCCGCCGCGACCACCGCCGCCGCCGCCAAAGTTCACAGTGGCTTTCAGCTTGTCAAAGGCGTCCGTCAATTCGCGCCGTGAGTGCTTCGATGTGCCACGCTGCAACATGGCCCCGAGGAAGCCCGCCGCGTCGGTGCGGCCCTTCAAGTCCTTTTCGCAGCCATAATGGAACGTCAACGACACGTTCACCTTCTTGCCGCGCGTCTTCTTCGGCAGCATGGCCACCTTCATTCCGTCGGCCACGGTGAGCCGCTTCGTCCGGCCCTCAATGCTCATCGGCGAAACGTCAAACTGCTCGCCCTCGCTCACCGCCTCGCGTCCGGCGTAATCCTTGAGCACCATCGCAATGTCCGGTGTCTCCGGCACCTTCGTGCGAGTCGGCTCCTTCGTCGGGATGAACGTTCCGATCGTCCGGTTGCTCGGCCGCAGATACTGGGCCGCCACGCGCTTCACATCCGACGCGGTCACCTTTTCCATCTGATCACGGTAGTAAAACATCATGCGCCAGTCGCCCATCGCGGCGAACTCCGTCAGAAGGACGCCGACGCGGCCGCTGTCATTGATAAGCTGATTGAACTGCTTAGCCGACGCGTTCTTCGCCCGATCGACTTCCTCGTCCGTCACCTCGTGATTCGCAAATCCGTCCAGAGTCTCCAGCAGAATTTTGCGCACCTGATCCAGCGACTTGTCCATCCGTACTTCGGCCGAGATTTCCATCAGGCCTGGATCGAACAGGCTCTCGGCGCTGGCCCGCACCGACACGGCCAACTCCGTCTCCACCAGTGCCTTGTACAACCGCCCCGTCTGGGTGGCATCGAGTATGTCGGACAACACGTCCAGTGGTGCCGCATCTTCATGGGTCCCGGCGCAGATGTGATAGGCACATCCGATCGCCTGCACGTCGCCCACGCGCCGCAAGATCACTTCGCGCTCGCCATCCTGTACCGGCTCGGCCGTGTACGTCTTTTCCAACACCCGCGTCGGTCGCGGAATGGCCCCGAACAACTCGTTCACCCGCTTCAGCGTCTTCCCCTCATCTAACTTCCCAGCCACGACCAGCATCGAGTTGTCCGGCTGATAGTATTTCTTGTAAAACGCCTGCAACCGCTCAATGGGCACTCGCTCGATGTCCTCTCGCGAGCCAATCGTCGACTTGCCGTAGTTGTGCCATAGATAGGCCGTCGACCAGATGCGCTCCGACAGCACGCCCATCGGATTGTTCTCGCCCATCTCAAACTCATTGCGAACGACGGAGAACTCGGACTCCAGGTCTTTCTTTGCAATGTAGCTGTTCACCATGCGGTCGGACTCAAGCTTCAGGCCGAACTCCAGATTCTCGTCCGACGCCGAGAGCGTCTCGAAATAGTTCGTGCGGTCATACGATGTCGTGCCGTTGAACTGCGCCCCATGCTCCTGCAACGACTTCCACACCTTGGGATGATCCGGCGTCCCCTTGAACACCATGTGCTCCAGCAGGTGAGCCATGCCCGTCTCGCCATAGCCCTCATGCCGCGAACCGACGAAGTACGTCACGTTCACCGTCACCGTCGGCTTCGACTGGTCGGGGAACAGCAACACCCGCATCCCATTCCCGAGTTGATACTCATTGATCCCCTCGACCGAGCAAACCTTTTTCGGCTCCGCTGAGTCAAAGCCAAACACCCGACCGCCCGCCAGCGACATCGCGCCAACAACGGCCACACACCATAGAATTCGTTTCGACACGTTCATCTCGTTTCCTCCGGAATGGGGTTCCAATTCGATGGGGCTTTCGAAAGCAATAACAGCTCGCACGCCGCTGTGCAAACGCCGATTCAAGGCCTGATCCAGATATGTTACTTCCTACTCCACTTCCCTACAAACAATAGAAACGCCCCCCGCCGGCCCGCCTCACGCCAACCTGCGGCAGGATCAACCAGAACACGCAACCTCCTAGCCGCCCCGATAGGCCTCGGTAAAGAATTGTACATCCGCCCCGTCGGCCATGCCGTCGCGATTCAGGTCGCTTGCCGCTTGACGGTTGGAATCCGAATCGAGACCGAGCACCACATCCACGAAGGCCGCGATATCCAGGCTGTCCACTGCATGGTCTGCATTGATGTCCGCCGGAAGCCGAAGTGCGACAGTCGCGAATTGATCGCCGGGAACAGCGGTCATGTCGGGCGAGAGGCCGAGATTGGCGTGCGGCCCACCCAAACCGGGCAGCCACTGGTTCATGACCTGTCCGCTGCCTTGGAGAACAAACGCGGCCACCTTGACCGACCCTCCCAATCCCACGCTACTAACGTCTCCATACGGTACGAGCATGTCGAAACCGGTCGAAGCAGTACCGACGGAATCAACACTGTCTGCCGTAATGCCCTGCGTGTTGGTGTTGGTCATCGCCACTTGCATCCCGTTGGGATTGACCCCCCCCGTCAGCAATCCATCTCCATCGTTCATGGTTCCTTGGCCTCGATAGGTCTTGCTCGCGGGGCCTCCCGTCGGCAGCACGAATTGATCCACATAAATCGTTCCGCCGGCTATGTTCACGTAAATCAGATGATCCGGAGCAAAGCCGGCATCGAATTGCAGGCCGGTTAGAGCATTGGGTCCGGATGGCGGCGGAACAAAGCCTGAAAAATCGAGAACGCTTTGACCTCCCGCCACGCTGTCGATAAACAAAGCAAAGCCGGTTCCGTCGGCCAGCGTGTTCCCCGTCACGCCGATTCGCATGTCGCTGGCTCGTGGGCGAAGAAACAGTTGATCCAATTCGTATATGTTGTCGCCGAATGCGGGGGTGTTCTGTGATGCGACGAGTGAGTAGCGGCCCAAATCAGTCGGAATCATCGCGCCGTCGATCTCGCTGGGCGGCGGCAAGGCAGGTGAAAGATTCACTTCCAAGATGCGAAAGGCGTAGTCGCCCAGGGTCATGCCGTAGGCGGCCTTGTTCGCGTCGGTCAGGTTGGCGAGAAACTGACCACTCAATATGTCCCGCACGGTGGTCGATCCGCCCGGGATGACCGTGTTCGAGAGATTGAATGTCGTTGTCGATGACCCGCTGCGAACGCGAATTGCCACCAACAGAGTCTGCTCGCCGGCAGCGTGCCGCAAGAAAGACCACACGCGCGTACTGTTGTTCGTCACGGGCACGTAGGCCCCGTGCCGGAGGGCGACATTGTTCTTCCTCGCCGCGATGAGCAGTTTGTACGTCTCCAAAAGCGAACCCGCGACTCCGTTCTGCTCCTGAACACTGCGCCCGTCGTTGTTCTGCGAGAATCGATTCATGTAAGCTTGACTGTTCAGCACGAAGTAATTGCTCATCGGCGACCCGGCGATCGAATTCCACTTGAACGGCTCGCGCATTGGGATGTCGTTGGCATCGCTGCCGTAATTCCCCTTGGTCCCCACCATGCCGATCTCATCTCCGAAATACACGATGGGCGTGAATGGGGCGGTCATGAGAATCGCTGCGCCGGCCTTTGCCCGTGTCAGGTTGCCCCCAACAATGGACGTGAGCCGATCCACGTCATGGTCGCCAAGAATGCCGAGAAAGGTCCGCCCCGCCGGCATTTGCGCGAGTGTCGATGCGGTGGAGCTATACAGATTGGCCGAAAGCTCGTTCGCCAGTGCATCACGGGCCGCGAACTCCCAAGGCTTGGTGAATGTCGAATCAAACGCGGGCATTAGCGTGGCACCGGTGATGCCCCAATCCGCCTGCTCGGCGAAGGTGATCACCGCGGGATTGACGGCCTTCAACGCCGCCTTCCACGGCATCCAGAAATCGTCAAGGTTATAGCCCCAACCATCCGGTCCGCTGCCGTAGTTCTCCCATACATGGTCAAGTCGAAATCCGTCAATGCCGTCCGATGGATCACCGTCGTTGTTGGGATCAAGCCAGTGACGCGCCCAGTCGGTATCAAGGCCGACGGGACTGCTGTTTCGCAAATCCCAATGGATGTGCCCAACGGTACTGCCGTTCCACGTCGTGTAAACACTCCCTAAATAGGTCGAGTTGGCCGCGTTGGTGAACGCAAGCCATCCGTCATACGGGCTGGCAGGATTGTTGACAGCACTTTGAAACCACGTCGAGTTGTGACTAATACCATAGACGACAAAGTCAACAAAGAGTTTGATTCCGCGAGAGTGAGCCTGCTGCACGAAGTTCAGAAACTCAGCCTCGGTGCCGAACCAGGGGTTGAGTTGATCCGCGGGACCATGCTGATATCCGTGATAGGCCGGTGAGGGAAAAATCGGCGTCATCCATATGGCCGTGACGCCAAGACCCTGCAAATAGTCGAGCGACGCGGTCATCCCTCCAAAGTCGCCAAACCTCTGGGCATCGTTGTTGGAATCACGCCACGCAATTGGCATGATCTGATAGAAAACCTCGTCGCGTATGTCCACAGGCGCGCCTGGGAATGCATGAACCAGCCCCACCGGAAGTGCAAAGCAGACAATTGACAAAGCAAAACAGCCGAGTTTCATGGCGTGGTATCCCGCATAGCGCGCCCCCTCTAGGTAGGCAAACAAGAACTCCCCCTAGTATATCGCAATAACCTCATCTCGGCTGACGCAGCAAAGCCCGCTAGTTTAGCCTGTAAGTCCTGTTGCGACCGGGTACAATGACCAACTGAGCGACCCGCCGCGCCCCAGTCTGCGCGAACCGCCGGTCATCGTTTACGTCCAACAATCAACGGCGAATACGCCGTTCTATGGAAAGCGACTCATGGTTGCAAGCCTCAATGTCCTCACTAACAACCCCGACCCGTCGGTCGGGTCGCCCAGCTTCGCCCCCAGCACATGCGGTCCCAACACCTGCGGTAACGGACTCGAAAAAATCTACCCCACCTGCGCCGTCCGCTATGGCCACATGAACTTTATTGGAGAGTTCCGGTATGCCCAGGGCATGCTGTTTGGTTGCGGTCAGAAGGTCATCATCCAGACCGAGCGCGGCATCGAGGTCGGCCAGATGGTCAGCCTCACCTGCTCGGGCTGCGACAAGTCCGTCAAACGCTCGACCATGATGGAATACGTCAAGAACAGCGGACCCGACTTCCTCCGCCCCAAGTCCGGGCGCATCCTCCGCAGCGCAACCGTGCAGGACATGGACGAGGAGCGCCGCATCAACAAGGACGCGGAAATGAGATTGCTCCGCGCCAAGACCCTAGCCCGCGAGCGCGAGCTACCGATGAAGTTCGTCGCCTGCGAGCATCTCTTCGGCGGCGAGCGCGTTATTTTCCACTTCATGTCGGAGAACCGAGTCGACTTCCGCGACCTCGTTCACGAACTCGCCCACGAATACCACACCCGCATCGAAATGCACCAGGTCGGCGCGCGCGATGAGGCCCGACTCGTCGCTGATTATGAAATCTGCGGTCGTGAGTGTTGTTGCAAGAACTTCCTAAAAACCCTTCGCCCCGTCACCATGCGAATGGCCAAGCTGCAAAAGGCCACCCTTGATCCGTCAAAGGTCTCCGGCCGCTGCGGTCGACTGCGCTGCTGCCTGCGATACGAACACGAGGGTTATGAAGAGATGAATGCCAAGCTCCCCCGCGCAGGTACGCGCGTCGAGACAGACAAGGGCGTCGGCACCGTCAAGGATCGCCAGGTCTTGACGCAACTCCTCATGATCGAATACGACGCGGATGGCACCATCGAAACCGTCGGCTTTGAAATGACCAAAGTCCTCGACCGCGACTCCGCTCCGCCACCCCCGCAACGCAGTGAGCCGGAGATGCGGCAGCGTGGCGATGCGCCGCCCGACCGATCGCAGGGACGACGAGACAATCGCCCGCGACAAGATCGACCTGCCCCCGTCCAGCCCCCGCGCGAGGCCGATGCTACGCCGCCGACTGACCACGATACTTCAAACTCTCAGCCGCAGTCTGATGCTCAGCCTGACGGGCAACGCGACCGCAATCGCCGTCGCAGACGACGCGGCGGCCGTGGTGGAGGTCGCGGGCCCCAAGGTCCGAGCGGCCCCCCTTCCGGTGACGGACGCCCGCCATCCCCACCGGCCTCATAATGCGAATAGAATCCCATGAGAACTCGTTAATAGATTTCGTAGCCATGCGAAGCCCGCCAGAAAAAACAGTTGCCGACGTCGCCCGCGAACTCGGAAAGTACTCCATTGACGCTTTCGAGTTCCTCAAGGAGGGCCTCGATTACACCGTCCAGCGACGCCACGGTGAATCCGTCCACGACATTCGCAAAATCCTCATGTGGCTCGACGAAAACGGGTGCGACGAATCCGACCTTCCGTCCCTCGTGGAGCAGGAGGTCATGCCCGCTGAACTCGCTACGTTCATTACCGAGCAGGGCGGCCCCGACGCCATCCTCGACCGACTCAATCTGCACGTCGGCGGCGCGGAACTCTGTGAGGGCCTACGCGAACTTGCTTGCGAGCGATGGGGACTCATGGCCCCGGCCGTGCTCAACTCCTGGGGCGTACGGACCACCCACGATTTTGGCAGACTCGTCTTCGCCCTGGTAGACAGCGACCTGCTTCAGAAGCAACCCGAGGATGTCATCGAGGATTTCACCAACGTTTACGACTTCAAAACCGCCTTTGAAACCAGCTTCAGAATCGACCTGACCCAAAACGCCAAGAAAACCGCCAAGGGATCGTGACCGTCATGCCACCGCCAACCGACTACGCATGGGAAAAAGAGTTCGCCCCCAAAATCTCCGGCACCTACGTGGCCCTCGTCGCAATCCTATACACCCTCTGGATCAGCGGCATGATCGCCATCGCCGCCAATCGCTGGTTCGGCTCGCTTCAATAGTCGCGCCCCGATGACGTCAAGGATGACTCATGTCCGCCGTCGCACCACTCGACCCACAACTCAACTGCGATGCGATCCTCGATACAAACCTCCGCGCGATCAGCGCGATGGACCCAAACACTGCCGACCTTTTCCGCAACGCAATTCCTCCCGACTCCGTACGACCCGCCATCGGACGCGACGGATCCCCCACCTTTTCCTGGGCCGACGACACGGGGCGAACACACTGGCTGGGCCGCACCACCATGCCTTCCATCAGCGTTCCAGCCCAAGTGGACGCCTTTCAACCCGGCCTCGGAAACGTCCTGCTGCACCCCCTCGGCCACGGTCTCGAACTCCGACGCCTCCTTGACCGGCTCCTGCCTCACCAGGCCGTCTTTGTCACCGATCCCAATGCTTGGGCCATGCGATTGGCACTCAGCCTCGTGGACGTGCATATTGACATCGATGTCGGCCGACTCTGCCTCTTCACCGGCGACGACGCATGGAGCAGTCTGGAACACTTTCTCGTCACGAACCCCGGCTACGTCGTCCCCGATCGAATCCTGTCTCGCCCGTGGTTTGACCATGCTTGCGTGAATAACCTCTCGAATCGCATGTCCGCGATCACAACAAGCGTTCATCAAAAACGTGCGACCGCGCCGCCCGCTACCACTCCCGTCGATCTGCTGATCCTCTCAAATGTCTCGTCAAACGATCTCTTCGATCGCGCCGCCGACATCCGCGACGCCGCTGTCGCACTGTCATGGTCCTGCGACGTGTTGATCCCCGATTCGCCACGGCGTGCCGATTCCCGATTCATCCAATCCCACATAGACGCGCGTTCGCCGCAATCCATCGTCTACCTCGACACGATGCCTGCGCGACTTCCTTACCGCTTCCCCCCCGGCCCCAAGATCATCCTGGCGGGGGGCGACACCGTCATCGACGCTACCGAAAAACACGCACCCGATTCCTACCTCTGCGTCGAATCATCCGTCCGGCAACGCGACGCCGAACAAGCCGGTTGGCCGCATGACCATGTCGTTCTCATTCCTCCCGCCGCGTCGCTCAAATGGGCCGCACACAAAGCCCCGCCCGGTCGAGCCGTCGTCCTCATCGGAGACCGCCTCGATCCATCCCCTGAAAAGGCGGGACTAAACCTCCAGTCACACCTGCATCTATGGAAAA
Organism: Planctomycetota bacterium; assembly: GCA_038042195.1. Classification (GTDB taxonomy): domain Bacteria; phylum Planctomycetota; class Phycisphaerae; order UBA1845; family UTPLA1; genus JACRIM01. The sequence goes on from JBBTET010000006.1 coordinate 16,669, forward strand.
AGGTGAGAGACCTGCTGTCCGCCCCGGACCGCCCCAACGACGCCGCCACGCTGCTGGACCGCGCTCAACGCGCCATCGGAATACGCCTCGAAAGCGACCACGTCATCGACGGCCTCCTCGAGCGAATCCACACCCACCTGATGCCCCATGCCGCCTATGAGGCCGCGCTAAACGCCCTGGCGTCGGTCGGCATCGAGTTCGACGTATGGGGAGCGTGCTGGTATCCAGACGCACGGCTCCCGGAAACACGCATCAAGCCATTCCCACGCGACTCGCTCGCTCCTCTATCGGAAATCGGCTTGGCCGTCTTCATCTGGCCCCAACCCAATTCCGAATACCGCATCCTCAACTTCATGGCCGCCGGAATCCCCGTCGCCGTGTCGAATCATTTCAAGTGGCAGCCCCCTCTGGACACGAGTCTCGCGACCACTTTTACATCCCCCGCTGAACTGGTTGCCGTCACCAAGTCCAACCTTGCGGACCCCCGCACTTTCGTGGATCGCGCCGAGCGAACAAGGAATCACGTCATCGCCCAACACACCTGGATCGCTCGATTGCGAGGCCTCGTCGGCTGCCTTCGACTTTCTCCTACCGCCACGCTCTAATCTCATGGTCGCGAGCGCACATGTCCATTTCAACCCCGACGCCTGATCAACACGAAACCGAAAAGCGGGCACGCGCCTGCAAGATCGCCATGGCCGCCAGCTTCTTCGTGGGCTTCATCGAACTCGCTGTCGGCTACTTCCAGGGAATGGCCAGCCTCGGAGCCGAAGGCGTTCACACCCTCCTCGACGGCGTCGACTCCATCATCGTGCTCATGGCCGTCTATTTCGCCGCCCGACCCGCCGACCGCACCCACCCTTTCGGCCACGGCAAGTTCGAGGCTCTAGGCGCAGCCATCGAAGGGGCCTTCATGGTCGCCGCTGCAATCGGCATTGCCTACGAAGCCATCGGCCGACTCATGCGTGACGAAATGCCGGAGCGAATCCCCCTTTACACCGTCGCCGTCATGGCATGTGCCGCGGTCTTCTACCAACTCGTCTCGGCCTATCTCATGCGCCTCGCCCGCGAAACAAAATCACCCGCCGTCCTCGCCGAAGCGCTTCACCTGCGCACGCACATCTACATCACCGGCGGAGTCGCCGGCGGCCTGCTCATTGGCAGCCTCGGTCACTACCCGATCGCCGACACCATCCTCGCGTTGGCCATTGCCGTGTGTCTGATCCTGATCGCCGGGCATGTCTTTAAGGAAGTCTTCAGCCAATTCACCGACGCCTCTCTGCCCGAAGAGGAAGTTAACGAGCTAGCCGCCATCGTCAGCCAATTCGGGCAGGAGTTCGTCGAAGTCCATGGCCTTCGCACACGACGTAGCGGTGCCGAGCGCCACATTGAAATGCACCTTGTCATGCTGCCTGAGACGACCGTTGTGGCCGCCCATTCACTAAGCCATCAAATCGAGGCCGCGATACTAGGCATCTGGCCCACCACCCGCACCGCCATCCACATCGAACCAATTAACACCGCCGTCGTCGGCCACGAAGAATGGTTGCGAGGGCAACCCAAAGTCCGCACAAAGGACGCCACGCCTGATGAACGCGAGTTCATTCACTAGCCATAACATCTGGTTTCAACGAACACTACATCAAGTCAGCGATGGCCGGTTCAGCCCACAAATCGTCATATAAAAAGATAATCAGACCTACTTGACGAATACAAATTCGACTTTACGATCCGACGAAAAGCTATTGTCTCGACCAATGCCAAGGAAGGAGACGATAGCAAGCATATTTCGTCTAAGGGTTTACTCTATTCTGGAGACACTCATGATCTTGGCCTTCCCCAATCGAACGTGTCTGCTCATCTTAAGCCCGGTTCGGAAGTTCACAGTAGCATCCCTAATGATGCTCGCCATCGCTCAGACGATTGCGAACGCTCAGTCGTCTCCTCAACAGGAAGACAACTGGCGAGTCCGCCTGCAGGAGAGCCAACCGCTCGCCCTCCGCGATGAAGGCTCGCCGCCCGCCGAGCAAGCTTCGAAATCGGAGACCACCAACACCATGTCCGAGCCGACACAGATTCTCTGGAAAGGCTTCCTCTACGGCGACCAGCACTTCCGCGACAAACCGCGTCCCGTCGGCTCACCCCTCTACTTTGAAGACCCCTTCATCAACTCCGACATCCGATTCGTCTATCTCTTTCACGACTTCCCGAAGCAAAGCATCCTCAAGGGCGGCGACCTCAACGTGTATGCCCTCCAGCTGCGCCTTGCATTGACCGAACGCCTGTCCTTCATCGCCACTAGCGACGGAATCTCCCACCTCGAAAGCCCGATTCTCCAGGACGAAACCGGCTGGAATGATCTTGCACTCGGCCTCAAGTACGCCTTCTTTGTCGACCACGACAGCGACTTCGTCGCCTCGGCAGGTCTCAAGTGGAAACTCTCCAACGGCCACGCCAATACGCTTCATGGAAACGTCGACGAACTCGTTCCTTTTCTCACCGCCTACAAAGGCTGTGGAAAACTCAATTTCATCGCCAACGCCGAAGGCCGCATCGCCATGGATGAGCACCGCGGCAACCATCTTTTTCATTGGAACGGTCACGTCAGCTACGAAATCATGGATCGTCTCTTCTTCCCACTCTTTGAAGTACACGGCGTCCATTATCTCAGCGACGGCGACCATCTCCCGTTTAACGACGGCGGTCTTGATTATGCCAACCTCGGCTCAAACGACGTCGCCGGCAAGGCCGTCTTCTGGGGCGGCATCGGTGCCCGCTGGAACATCGTGGACCACATCTCCTGGGGCGCTGTCTGGGAGTTTCCCTTGCAGACTGTCGCCAATAACGACATCTTCGAACAACGTGTTAGTACGAATCTGATCTTCACATTCTAAACACTCGGAAAGGCTCCATCACATGACTCGATTCATCACTTCGCGATGGGGAAAGTGGACTCTGCTCACCGTCGGCGTTGCCTTCGGGAGCATCCTCCCCGGCCAATGCACCAACATGATTCTCCGCTTCGCAACTCCGTTTCTTATCTAGCCTCTCGATCAAGGAGTCCTCACCAATGAACAAACGCAAACTCATTCTCCTCGCCACCGCCACAGTCGGATCCGTCTGGTTCTTCGGCGTCGGTGGTTGCATCCAGGGCCTCCTCTTTGGCGTGGCTCCGTTACTGCTGTGATCGCGGATTTGACCGCCGACAAGCTACAACGTATCTTCCGCGACAGCCCCCACCTTCTTCACAGAGGATCGTCATGTACGCGCTGTTTCATCGTCGTAATCGCTTTCGCCTCCTTGCTGCCCTCACCTTCGGCTCCTGCCACGCCATCGGCCTCGGCTGCCTTCAAGACATCCTCGCCATCATTGGGGCCTCGTTTTTCTAACCTGTTTGGCCGCAAGGCTTCGCTGAGAGCTGAGATGGCGCGAAACTGTCATTCTCTCCTCGTCAACCCCGTTTTCAGCCCTCCCACGAAGGGTCGCCACCCATCCCGGAAGATTAACTTTGACAGCCTTTTAAACCTCCGATATAGTGCGGGGCTCGGCTGAATTGCCTCCGGATGTCCGCACGTCGGTCCTATCCCCGGATTAGCAGGATTCACTGAACCTGTTTCCGCTCGCGTTGAGCGACCGCCGGGAGTTCCCCACCGATGCCGAAAAACGCCGGCTCGGTCCAGAGGCTGCGTGATTGATGTTGGAGAACAGGCCATGGCCGTCATTCCCGGCGCCAAAGCACTGCGAGACACTGATTCCATGAACGCTTCCCCGATCAGCAAACTCCGTAACGTCGGCATTTCCGCTCACATCGACTCTGGAAAGACCACCCTCACTGAGCGAATCCTGTTCTACGCCGGTCGAATTCACAAGATCAGCGAGGTCAAGGGCGGCGGCGACGGTGCCACCATGGACCACATGGAGCTTGAGAAAGAGCGCGGTATCACCATCACCAGTGCCGCCACCCAGGTCCAATGGAACGACATGGACATCAACATCATCGACACCCCCGGACACGTCGACTTCACCGTCGAAGTCGAGCGATCTCTCCGCGTCCTCGACGGTGCCATCCTCGTCCTCTGCGGCGTTGCCGGGGTCCAGTCCCAGTCCATCACGGTCGACCGCCAGATGAAGCGCTACAACGTTCCCCGCATCTGCTTCATCAACAAGCTCGACCGCGGAGGCGCTGATCCCGTAAACGTCATCAAGGGCCTCGAAGAAAAACTCGACCTCACCACCATCCAGCTCC
>JBBTET010000007.1:0-114461 GCA_038042195.1 Planctomycetota bacterium
GCGATTTCCCGACAGCACGGCTGCGGCGACGATGTTGCCGTCGGTGACGGCTTTCGCCACCGAGTCGGGGAGTGGGCCGCTGTTGCCGATGCAGGTCGTGCAGCCGTAGCCGACGGTGTGGAAGCCGAGCTTCTCCAAATGCGGCGTCAGGCCGGCCTTGCCGAGGTATTCGGTGACGACGCGCGAGCCGGGGGCGAGGCTGGTCTTGACGTGCGGCTTCACGGTCAACCCGCGGTCAGCGGCCTTCTTGGCGAGGAGGCCGGCGGCGACGAGGACGGAGGGGTTGCTGGTGTTCGTGCAACTGGTGATCGCGGCAATGACGACGGCGCCGTGGCCGATCTCGGTGGTGCGACCGTGGTCGATGACGTTGGCCTTGCGGTCCGTCTCGGCGGGGGCGAGTCCGAATCCGCGATCCTTCAGCGGGGCGGTGAGGGCGTTGCGGAAGGAGGACTTCACGTCGGAGAGGCGGACGCGATCTTGCGGGCGCTTCGGGCCGGCGAGGCATGGCTCGATGGTGGAGAGTTCGAGGTGCATGACGTCGGTGAAGATCGGGTCGGGCATTCCCTGGGTGCGGAAGAGGCCCTGCTCTTTGCTGTAACGCTCGACGAGGTCGATCTCATCGCGGGTGCGGCCAGTAAGCTCCATGTAGCGCAGCGATTCGTCATCGACGGGGAAGAAGCCCATCGTCGCGCCATATTCGGGGGCCATGTTGGCAATCGTGGCGCGATCGGGGACCGACAACTCGGCAAGGCCGTCGCCGAAGAACTCGACGAATTTCTCCACGACGCCGCGCGCGCGGAGCATTTGCGTGACCGTGAGGACGAGGTCAGTGGCGGTCGCGCCTTCGGGCAGGCGGCCGCTGAGTTTGAAGCCGATGACGTCCGGCGCGAGCATGTAGATCGGCTGGCCGAGCATGACGGCTTCAGCCTCGATGCCGCCGACGCCCCAGCCGAGGACGCCGAGGCCGTTGATCATGGTGGTGTGGCTGTCGGTGCCGACGACGGTGTCAGGCAGTGCCACGAGCTTGTCACCGATCTTGCGGGCGATGACGACCTTGGCAAGGTATTCGAGATTCACCTGATGCACGATGCCGGTGGCGGGCGGGACGACGCGGAAGTTGGCGAAGGAGCGCTGGCCCCAGCGGAGGAACTCGTAGCGTTCCATGTTGCGGGCGAACTCGATGTCTTCGTTGATGCCGAGGGAGTCGGGAGTGGCGAAGCTGTCCACCTGCACGGAGTGATCGATGACGAGGTCGACGGGGACGAGCGGGTTGATGCGCTTCGGGTCGCCGCCAAGCCGGACCATCGCGCTGCGCATCGCGGCCAGATCGACAACGGCGGGGACACCGGTGAAGTCCTGCAAAATGACGCGAGCCGGCATGAAGGGGACTTCGCGTGAGGTCGGGGCCTTGGCGTTCCACTTGGCCAGCTCGACAACGTCCTGCTCAGTGACGACGCCGTTGCCGACGTGGCGTAGCATGTTCTCGACGAGAATCTTGATGGAGAAGGGCAGACGGTCGATGCCGCCGAGATTCTGCTCGCTGAGCTTGCGAAGGCTGAAGGCATCGATCGGGCCGCTACTGGTGGTAAGTGTGATTCGTGAATTGAAGGGGTTGGTTGACATGGTGACTCCGAAGCGTGCGGGCGCGATCGGCGCGCCGTGGCCGTGATTGATAATGCAAACACAACATTATATGGATAGGTGCTGTGGCGGGAAGAGACGGCTGAATCTCACGGTGCCGACGATCCAGCCATCGCTGCTGTGTTGTGATACAATCCGTGTTGCCGAACGAGTATTTCCGACCCTCACGGTATCACAGAGCATGGCCTCCATCACCGTTCAATACGCCGACGGCCGCGCGACGGAGCACCCGATCAACGGGGCCGAGGTCGTTATTGGCCGGGATGCGTCGTGCGAGGTGCCGTTGGAGGACACGATCACGTCGCGACGACATGCCCGGTTGTATGTGGATGGCGGCGGCTCGTTCTGGATTCAAGACCTGCGCAGCAAGAACGGGACCATTCTCAATTCCACGACGCTCGCCGCGGCGACGCGGCTGCGCGACAAGGATCGCATCGTCATCGGGGCCTGCCTGCTCACGTTTCACGGGACGGCGGCCGGGCCCAAGGTGATTCTGAGCGAGGCGAAGAGTGATACCACCTACGCGAGTACGAGCGCGTGGGGATCGGATCAGCGGCTCGTCCTGCCGCAGATGCGACTGGAGAAGCTCTACGAGCTGAACGGCCGCATGACCGGACGATTCGACCGGGATGATCTGCTCAACGAAGTCCTTGAAATCTGCATTGAGCTTCTGCGGTTTGAGCGGGCCGGCGTCGCGCTGTGGAAGGGCGGCACGTCGCTGCCCGAATGGGTGAAGCTAAAAAACCTCAAGGGCGACGCGGGCAATGAGTTCCGCATCAGCCGTAGCGTCGTCGATCGTGCGTTGCACAGCGGCGAGCGCGTCCTGATCAACGACACCAGCTCCGCCGAGGCCGATCCGACCATGAGCATGATCTCGAACAACATCCGCTCGGCAATGTGTGTGCCGATTCAATATCACCAGCGCGTCCACGGCGTCATCTACGGTGACCGCGTCACCACGGCCGGGGGCTATTCCAAGGAGGACGCTGATTTCTTCGCCGCGCTGGGGCAGATGGCTGCGATGGGGCTGGTCAACGTCCAGTTGGTCGACGAAATGCGCCAGCGTCAGCGCGTCGAGATGGACCTCACCACGGCGCGCGAGATTCAATCGCAGCTCTTCCCAGCGGAACCGCTCGACACTGGGGCGTTGATTATCGACGCACTGAATGATCCGGGCCGCTCCGTCTCGGGCGACTATTACGATTACTTTGTGCGGCCCGATGGGTTGATCACCGTGGTCATCGCGGACGTGTCGGGTAAGGGGACGCCGGCATCGCTGCTCATGGCGAATCTGCAAGCCGCCGTGCATGTGACGCTGAATCGCGACTCCGACCTCGTCCGGGCGGTGGACTCACTGAATAAACTCATTTGTCGAAACGTCAGCAGCGGGCGGTTCATCACCGGCTTGTTCGGCCTGCTCGATCCCGCGAAGGAGCAGTTCACGTATGTCAACGCCGGGCATTTGCCACCCTACATCGTGCGGCCAAGCGGCATCACAAAGTTCGAAGTCGATCCGAGCCTGCCGCTGGGGATCGAGGAGTCGTTTGCGTATGAGTCGTTCGTGGCGGATTTGAGCGCGGGGCCGTTGACGCTGTTCATGTATACCGACGGCGTGCCCGATGCGGAGAATGAGTCGGGCGAACCCTTCGGTATGGACCGGCTGGAAGAGGCCTTACGCGGCAACCTGACCGAACAGCCCGGCGAGATGATCACGCGCGTTCGGCGATCCATCAAACAATTCACCCGCAATCACACACAGACCGACGACATCACGATTCTCGCCATGCGTTTGAATTGATTGCGTGCAAACCCTCCGTCAAAAAAAAGAAGGCTGCGCCCCGTTTGTGACGAGGCGCAGCCAATGATGTTCATAGTGAAACGCCGGTTCGCGATCAGGCCGTGCAGCCGAGCAGGCCGCCGAAGAGCGTGCGAGCGTTGGGGACTTCAAAACCGACCCAGGTGGCCCAGAAGAAGATGGCGTTGTACTGGAACTGAAGGACGTCAAAGATCGGGCTGATGAGGGTGCAAAGATCCATGCGATACTCCTTGTGCAAGAAGGCCAAGAGGCGCGGCCCGACACAACGGGTGGCCGCGAGTGGCGTGCCCCGCACGCCTTGCGGTATCCTCTCTTGTTGTCGTCGGCTGGCGCACCGGCACGGATGAGTTTTCAGTCGGGATCGGCAATTTCTGCGCTGGATTGCGATGCCAGAAGGAGCAACGAGTGCGAGTCTTGGTGACAGGTGGGGCGGGGTACGTGGGGAGTCATTGCGTCCGGGCGCTCGTCGCCGCGGGCCACGAAGTATGCGTGCTCGACAATCTCTCCGCCGGCCACGCAAAGGCCGTTGCGCCACAGGCGCGGCTCATTGTCGGCGACCTTGCGGATCGCGTGTTGCTGGACGATCTCTTTGCCGAGCTGCGCTTCGAGGCCGTGCTGCATTTTGCCGCGTTTATCGAAGTGGGTCAGTCGGTCCTCGACCCACTCCCTTTTTACGACAACAACGTGGGCAACTCCGTGAGACTACTTCAAACCATGCAGCGCCACGGCGTGAAGCGATTCGTCTTTAGTTCCACCTGCGCAACCTACGGCATTCCGCCGCGCATGCCGATCACGGAGGACTTCGCCCAGGCTCCGGCCAGCCCGTATGCCCGCGCGAAGCTGGCCGTCGAGTGGGCACTGACCGACTCGGCCGCCGCGTGGGGGCTTGGATTCACGGCACTGCGATACTTCAACGCGGCTGGTGCTGCGGCTGACGGGACCATTGGCGAAGACCACGATCCCGAGACGCATTTGATTCCGAATGTGCTGAAGGTCGCTCTCGGCCAACGCGATTGTGTGAAGGTATTCGGCACCGACTACCCAACGCGCGACGGCACCTGCGTGCGCGACTATGTTCATGTCGAGGATTTGGCGTCGGCTCATCTGCTGGCGATTGAAACCGTCGCACCGGGAGCGGCCCGCTATTACAACGCCGGAACCGGTCACGGCGCGACCGTTCGCGAAGTCGTGGATGTCTCTCGTAGCGTCACCGGCCACGCGATCCCGGTCGTCGAGGTTGAACGTCGCGCAGGTGACGTACCCGAACTGTACGCCGACTCCACGAAGATACGCGGTGAACTGGGCTGGAAGCCACGTTTCGAGAATCTAGTCGACATCGTGGGGTCGGCCTGGAACTGGCACAAGAATCATCCCAATGGTTTTGACGACCGTCCGCGAAAGGCGTAACCCATGAGTCGCACCACGACATGGGGCCGTGACGCTCATCAACTACTGACGCTGGATCAGGCGTGGAACATCATCCGCGCGCAAGTCAAGCCGCTTGGAATCGAGACGGTCCCACTTGCCAATGCTCATCGTCGCGTCCTCGTCGCGCCCGTTGTCGCGGAGAACGATGCTCCAGCGTTTGATAAAGCCATGATGGACGGCTACGCGGTGCGCTCGGCAGATGGCGCGCAGCCGGGTGCGACGCTGCGTGTTTGCGGTTTAGTCGCCGCTGGTGAAGCCGTTAGCACCACGCTCGGTGTTGGTGAGGCCATACAAATAAATACCGGTGCGCCGGTTCCTAAAGGTGCCGACGCGGTGGTTCGCATCGAGGACACGCGACTCGCCTCAAACGGCACAACGGTTGCTCTTCTTGTCGCTCCTCGACCCGGCATGAACATTTCTCTTCGCGCTGCCGACCGTCGTCGCGGCGACACCGTGCTCACGCCTCCGCTGCGCCTCGAAGCAGTACACCTCGCCGCTGCCGCGAGCGCCGGAGCTTCGATGCTCACCGTCTCGCGCATTGTTGATGTTGCGCTACTTACCACCGGCAACGAACTCGTGCCGGCCGGTTCACCGCGCCGCCCGGGTCAGATCCACGAGTCCAACGGTCTCATGCTCTCCGCGCTCGTGCGGCAATTCGATGCCGTGCCGCACGACTTTGGCATAGCACGCGACACGATAGTGGAGTTGAGGCCCAAGTTGGTCGCCGCGATGTGTCACCCCGTTGTTATCGTCTCCGGCGGCATGTCGATGGGCACGCTCGATCTCGTTCCAAAGGTGCTGAGTGAACTCGGCGTGCAGTGGCTCTTTCACGGTGTCGACATGCGACCGGGGAAGCCCGTTGCTTATGGGCGCGGCCCCGATGGGCAGCATGTCGTCGGTCTTCCCGGCAATCCCGTTAGCGCCTTTGTTTGTGCATGGCTTTTCGCGCGAATGATTCTGCGGGGGCTATCGGGGCTGCCGACTGAACCGCCGACAACGATTCGTGTGCGACTCGCCAGTGATTTGAAGCTCGCCAAGGATCCGCGTCCCGCGTTCATTCCGGCGAAGGTTTGGAACGATGCCGCGAACGGTTTGACGGTGCAACCCGTTGCCTGGGGCGGCTCCGGCGATCCCTTCGGCCTTGCCCTTGCGAACGCCCTGCTCTGTCGTCGCGATCCCACAAACCCAAGGTCAGTCGGCGACGCGGTCGATGTGATTTTCCTCGGCGAACTCGGCGCATAAAAAAGCCGACGCCCCTCCGGTCGTCGCCTTTGCCGTCCCTGGCGAGGGGTATGCGACGATCCATCTCGGCGCACTATTCCTCTTCCTGCCGGAGGATCTCTTCGTGCCGGTCGCGCATCTTTTGATCCTTCTGACATGCGGCGGCTCCGATGCACAAGGCGAAGCTGACAAGCAGGAGTGATAGAAAAAAAGCCCCGAACGCGGGGCGCGTCCGGGGCTTCTTGTTGACATACTGCTTCATCGAAGGTTACTCAACCACCATCGTGCCGGGGGACTTATCCTGCGGCGTGGATTCGTGCTGGGATTCCTTCTTGGTGGTGACTTTGTGCTCGTTTTCGGCGCAGCCGGTGAAGATTACAGCTACGGCGATGACGAGCGTGAGGCTGAAGAGTTTTCGAATCATACTCTGTTCTCCTTGATGCACAGGCCGTTTGCCTATGCCACAAAAAACAAATCCATTCGTTTCCTAGAACTTCGAGACGCGGATGGAGGTGTGGATGACTTCCCAAATCTTCATCGCGGGCATCTCGACGGTGACGGTGGCCGTGCCTTCGCCGTCGAACTTGGTATCAACGACACGTGCGTCGGTCATGTAGGCCATGAGTTGCGTATTGATCTCATCGTGCTCGGTGACGAAGTCGCGCACCGTGGTCTTCGAGTCAATCGCGAAGCCCATGACCTGTTCGCCGAGGCGTCGCTTGGCATCCAACTCCGCAGCGCGAGCGGCCATCAGCTTGGCCTGCGGACCGGTGGTGCCGGCCTTGGGAACGCCGTTTCCTTCGGCGCGGATATTCTGACCGATCCAGTCGGGCATCTCGGTCTTCATCGCAACGGCGACGACCTTGATCGCATTGGGACGGGGCACGCCCATGCCGGTGGCCTGAAAAGTCTGCGTCTTGATCTGCTGACTGACGTGCTCGACGTCCATGCCGGTGACCTTGTCGCCTTTGTAGTGGCGCTTGTGCAGTTCCTTGATCGTGGTGATCACCGATTCGACCGGCACTTCATAGGTCACTTCGACGATCAACTCTTCGTCGTGGTAGTACGGCTTGCCGACCTGATGCGCACCGGTGAGCATTCCAGCCGCCTCGGTGTCGATGCGATCGCTCTCAGCAACAAAATCGCGGACGCGCGTCTCACTCGTCACGCGCAGGCCCTTGATTCGCTCGACGAGCTTGCGTTGGGCATCGCGCTCCGCTGCCTTCGCAGCCATGAGTCGCTCCTGCGCGGGCATACCCTTCCAGATCGCGGGAACGGCAGGCTCAGGCGCGGTTACGCCGGCGGGCATGGCCAATTCACCGCCCGGAATGCCCGGTGGTAGGTCGGGGCGCGGCGCGCCCATGCCGACGACCTTCATGATGTCCTTCTTGACGTAGGTCGTGATACTGTCAAAGTCGTTCGACTTGATGGTGTTGCCCTTGTATTCGCGCGAGTGGATCGACTTCAACTCTTCGACGACTTTCGCGACGGTTACTTCAGCCTCGATGGAGGCGACCATTTCCGAATCCCACTTAGGCTTGCCAAGGCGCACGCCACGGACGAAGCCGTCGAAGGAGGTGCGGATCGTGTCGGACTCGGCGACGAAGTCCTTCACATAAGTCTCGGAGTTGATTTGCAAGCCGAGGATCATTTCGCCCAGCTTGCGATAGGCGTCGGCTGTCGCGGCACGCTGGGAGAGGGCCTTGTTCTGGGCATCCTTCTGCGGATCGGCCAGTAGGGTGGTGTTGCAGATCGTCGCGAGTGCGATGGCACCACAGGTTAGTAATCGATGTCGGATCATGTTGTTTCTCCTGTAAAGCGTTAACAGAGTCGCGCAGCCATCACATACGAGACACGCGGGCGACGGCTTGGTTGTAGTTTTCTTCCTTGGGCTTGATGCTCTGGGCCTGCCGGTAGTACTTTTTCGCATCTTCGATCTTTTTTAGCTTCTCGCAGCAGACACCGGCTCCGAACATGGACTCATGGTCGTCCGGGGTTTCACTCATGGCCGTCTTGAAATGGCCGAGGGCGGTCTCGAAATCATCGACGACCATCGCGCTGACGGCCGCCACGCTGGCATCTGTGCTGCCGGACTGCACTTGCAGGCTCGTGTCAATCTTCATGGGCACGATCTTGCAGAGGAAGTCCTGGGCCTGCTCTTCGATCATGACGGCGATGACCTTGTCGCGCGGGGTCATGTTGGCCTCGGTCTTGCTGCCGCCGAAGAAGGGGCTGGGGGTCTTGGCCTTGTCGAAGTGCTGGCTGGGCATTCCGTTGTGAGAGACGATGACTTCATTCGTGCCGGGATCCTTCAACTGGAACTGGCACTGTACGGTGATGTTGCGGGACTCCTTCTCAACATCCGAGGTGTGGACACTGCCGCCGCCTCCGCGTGCCCAACCGATGGCGCTCATGGCGTCGATGGTCTTGCCGGTGCCTTTTTGCTTGTCAACCTTGATGGTCACTTTGCTGCTGAGAATTGCGTTCGCACCTTGTACCTTTGCGGCGGCCATCTGGTCGCTGCCATCGGTTACTCCGGCGGCGGCCAAATCCTTCTCACCCATGGACTGCTTCATGTTCTCGCGGTCCACAAGCTTGATGGGGATCTTGTGCTGATCGGCGGCCTGCTCAAGTCGACCTTGAATCATGTTGGCGGTCATCTCCGACCATTTCTTCTGGTCGAACTCCTCCGTGTCGCCCTCCATGCGGGCGTTCATGACGGCGATCTGCATGTGCTGCGACGAGAGAGGCGCTTTCGGCTCCACCATTCGAGTGATCTGAATGGTGGCGGTGCGCTTGCTGGGGCCGCAACCGACGAGCAGGGCAAGACAGGTGACAATCGCGATTCGCTTCATGGGGTCAGACTCCTTGGCAATCTAGGACAGTGAAACCAATGGACGGATAGTCATGCGGCAACGACATGGTCGGCTCGCGTGAAACGCGGGGTCGTGGCGGCGCGATGGAATTACCGTTCATAGACAATTCACAGGGCCTATAACAACGCGCCACTGGGGGTGTCATACGTCTCCCAGCCAGTCGTGTCAAGAAGGCCGGAATGCCTGTTTTGGCCCGCCCCGTACTGAGGTTATTCTGCTGGGCTAACCCCAAGGAGACCCCCATGCTCGAAGAGCTATTCACGCACCAGGCAGAGTTGAATCGACGGATCGGCTTCGACCCGGAGGCCCTGCGAAAGAAGTTCGACCCGAAGCTGGCCGGCGAGTGGCTGAACAACTATCTGATGGCGGCGTCGAACGAGTTGGAGGAGCTTCGCAATTGCACCTACTGGAAACACTGGTGCAAAGAGGCCAAAGAAGGTAGACGGTATGAGCTGCACGACCTGCAAAACGCCCGGGTCGAAGTGATCGATCTACTTTTTTTCTGGATCAGCATGGCGATGTGTGTGGGGCTGGATGCGAAGGATGTGGTTGAGCTGTACAAGCAGAAGCTGGCGGTGAACCATAACCGGCAGGCCAATGATTACTCGATGAGCGGCAAGACGGAGGATGACAACAAAGCGATCAGGCTGACGCGGGAGAAGGGCCTGTAAACGGCCGAGAAAACCACGTGCCCCAGCCGATTTCCCGCAGAGTTCGCGCTACTGGACATGCCCGGTTGGGGGTGTATTATCAGGGGTTCACGTCGCGAGGCGTGTCGAATCCCCGATAGCTCAATGGTAGAGCGAGCGGCTGTTAACCGCTAGGTTGTAGGTTCGAGTCCTACTCGGGGAGCTTTCTCCTATTAACCCGCTTGAAACTACCGCCCAATCGGTTGACGATGGTCTGCGCCGACGATTCGGGACAGGGCCTCGGTAACGTGCCACGGACGCGCGAGTTACGACGCTCCGGGGAAATCATTTCCACTGAGATCGCCGCTGAGAATGGACGCCATGCCACGAGCGAATCCGACACGCGTTTGCTTGAAGCGCTCCCCGTAGCGGTTGGACGCAAAGATGGACGAGAATGACAGCTGAAGAGGAGCTGGCACAGGCCGAAGCGCTTGCCGAACGCCACAGCCAGCTAGCTAAAGAGGCTAGCAAGCTCCCGCCAGAGCAACAGACGCAATATATCTTTGAGGGAATGCGTCAATTCCGCACTGAATATCGGCAGGAGTTTCTCAAAAACAAATAGGCTTTTTGCGATGCGCCGACTCTTCGACTCAGAACTTCGATACATCGAGAATGTCCTCCGCTATCGCAACGGTGGAACTCTTGCTGTCGTCGGTGAAGTTGAAACGGAATATTACTCATCGCCTCGCAATAACGCTCCAACTCACTTTAATACTGATTACTTTCTACAGTTCAGCAATGATCTTGAAAATGGGAAGTCTTTTTGTGCGCCAATATTGCCGAACACTGCTGGAGCCGAGGTTTTTGTCATGATCGATACAAGGACTCGGACGCTGCTAAGAACTGACTTAGTAGCGGGAGAGGCGTTTCCAATCGAGCTTTATGATTCTTTTCTTGACAATATCGATCTGAAACTGATGGCACTCCCTCGGCGCTTTGCGATACGTGAATGCGCGTACAACCGCGTATTTGTCATCAACAATGAAATCTGCTTTCTTTCTTTTCCAACAGAGTCATCTCCAGTAGTAAGAGGAGACAAATCCTTGCTAAACACTGGGCCTGACTCAATGATCGCATATTACACTGATAACGCCGAAGTAGTCTGTGTTGACGGATGGATTCGAACGAGTGTCGCCCAAAGCGATTGGAAGCTCGAGGCAATACCTAAGTAAGCAGCCAAGAAAGGACCCTGCGGGCGAAACTCCCGTTACCGTTGCGAGGACCTGATGACATGTTGCATCGATGCGCCGCATGTAGGACCTTTGTCCTGTTCGGTGGCGTTCGCCGCGGAACCCAGCGCGCGCGCACCACTCACGACTTCAGGAAAAACTCCATCAGCTCATGCCCCGCCTCGATGTGCAGGTCGCTTTGCGTTGCGTTGCGCTCGCTGAAACGGTCGAAGCCGACGACGCGGGAGACGCCGTTGCCGGTCATGCAGAAGGGCGGGGGCGTGGCGGTGTGAGTGCGACGGCCGACGGGCGTGGGATGATCGGGTGCGATGAGGATGCGCCAATTCTCGAACGTGCGCAGCTTCTCCAGCACCGGCCCGACGACGCATTCGTCGATGCGTTCCAACGCTTTCACTTTCTCCCTCGCGTCGCCCATGTGGCCGGCTTCATCAGGCGCTTCGACATGCACGGCGACGAGGTCGTATTCATCGAGGGCCTTCACAGCGTGCTTGCCTTTGGCTTCGTAATCGGTGTCGAGATAGCCCGTCGCACCGGGGACATCGATCAGGGTCCAGCCTAGCAGCTTGCCTAGTCCGCGGATCAGGTCGACCGCGGCGATACAGGCCCCGCGAATGCCGAATCGCTGTCGGAAGCGCGGCATGATCGGCACCACGCCCTGCCCCCAAAGCCAGACGTTCGTCGCGGGCAACTCACCGAGGTCACGGCGCACGAGATTCACATCGTGCCCGGCCACGATGCGCGACGCCTGCTCCATCAACTCGTTGATCCGTTTCGCGCCTTTGCCTTTTGGCAGATATGACGCCACGGCCTCCATCGGGATGTCGTGCGGCGGCATGCAGGCCACCTCCAGCGCATCGGGGTCGGGGATGACCATCAGATTGCGATACGACACGCCGGTGTGAAACACGACGCCTTCATTGCCGAGCTTTGCGTTCAAATCCTTGATGATGCGGTCGGCCTCGGCGGTCGTGATGTGGCCGGCGGTGAAGTCGGTCATTTCACCGTTGGTGATGTTGACGAGGTTGCAGCGGTAGACCACGTCCTCTGGCTTGAGGCGTATGTTTCGGGCGACGGCCTCGATCGGGGCGCGACCGGTGTAGTGCTTTCGCACGTCGTAGCCGAGGAGCGACATCGTGGCTACGTCGCTGCCTGGGATAAATCCTTCGGGCACGGTGCGAACCGTTCCGAGTCGGCCCATCTCGACGATGGAGTCGATGTAGGGAATCTGCGCTGCTTCGAGGGGCGTCTTGCCGACGAGTTCGGGGACGGGTTCGTCGGCGGCACCGTCGGGAAGGATGATCGCGTACTTCATGGTCTCAGGCATGGTCGTCCCTGAGTGCGGCGGCGGCGCTCACCGCGCCGGCCAACTCGTTTAACTCGCACTCGGCAATCGTTCGCACGTCGAACAGCATCGCCCCTTCGGAGATGCGCGGCAAGACGGCGGGGCGGCCCATGCGCAGGCGGTGGGCGAGGGTGTCGAGGGATGTATCGACCGTGGGTCGCCATTCGACGACCGCCGTCGGCATCGGCCATGCAGGGAGCGAGCCGCCGCCGGCGAAGCTTTCGTCGCGACGAACGTTGAACGACTCGGTCGGCAAGTGCTTCTTCAATGCCTCCTCGAGTCGCGTGGCGCGCGAGGTCAGGGCGTCGATCCCTTCCAAGAGGCCGGCAAGGATGGGGATGTGCTGCTTGGCTTCGGCGGGAGTTTGATACAACTCAAGGGTCGCTTCAAGCGCGGCGGCGGTCAGCTTGCCGATGCGCAGGGCGCGGGTCATTGGGTCTTTGCGGAGACGCTCGATGATCGACTTCTTGCCGAGCAGAATGCCGGCCTGCGGACCGCCGAGGAGTTTGTCGCCGCTGAAGGCCACGACATCGGCACCGCTGCGGAGACTGTCTGTCGCCGTCGGTTCGTTGGCGGATTTCCAAATCTCGTCGTCGAGCAGTGCGCCGCTGCCGAGGTCATCGAACATGGGGACGTTGTGGCGATGGGCGAGTTCGACGAGGTCGGGGACGGTCGGATTCTCCGTGAAGCCGACGACGCGGTAGTTGCTGGTATGCACGTGCATGAGCATGGCGGTCGCGGTGGTGACGGCTTTTTCGTAATCGCTCAGGTGCGTTTTGTTGGTGGTGCCGACCTCGCGGAGGATCGCGCCGCCGGCGGACATGACTTCGGGCAGGCGATAGGAGCCGCCGATCTCGATGAGTTGCCCGCGCGAGACGATGACCTCTCGGCCTTTGGCGAGGCCGTGCAGCACCAGCATCGTCGCGGCAGCGTTGTTGTTGACGATGAGTGCGGCCTCGGCACCGGTGAGGCGGCAGAGGATTTGCTCGGCGTATTGGCCGCGTTGACCGCGTTTGCCGGAGTCGAGGTCGATTTCGAGATTGCAGTAGCCGGCGGCTTCGGTTATGCGCTGAACGGCTGCGTCGGCAAGAACGCTTCGGCCCAGGCCGGTGTGGAGGACGATGCCCGTCGCATTGATGACCCGCACCAGACGCGTCGCGCCCCGCGATTGAACAAGTAAGCCGGCCCGTGCCAGGATCGTCTCAATCCGCGCGTCGCCCGCCGCCTCAGCCCGAATCGCATCAAGCACTTCACGGAGCGCCTCGGTCACGACCACGCGCGACTCGGCGCGGAGGCCGTGGTACGATTCGGCCGCCTTGAGCAGAACCGTCATGGAGGGCAGGCGCGACAGATCCGATCCAGTGCTCATCGAGTGATATCCACTAACACACGCTCATCGCCGACGCGGCGCGTGAATCCGATACGATCCAGATGTTCCAGCAACGGCTGCACGACGCGCCGGGACAGTTTCAACGCATCTCGAACGTCGGCCAGCTTGAACCGTCGACCGTCGCCCAGCTCGCGTACACGCTGCTTCACGTTGGCCATCACCGTCGCGGCAATATAGTGCTGCGGCGCGAACATCACCAACCGGGCCTCGGTCTTCGCCAGGTCTTCCAGCACTTTGAGCCGTTGCTTCGATAAACCCGCTGAGGCTTTGAGCGCGGGCAATGGCGCCGGATCGAATCCCGATGCCATGATTTCGCCCACCAGCGCCTCCACCAACGCGGCATCCTCCGGCGACAATGCCGGGCGAAAGTCGCGGTGGGCCAGATACGGCCCCTTCGCCACGGCGACGCCTGCCGACTCCAGCCGCGCAAGCATCGCTTTTCCGCCGCCCGGCGTGGTACGCCGGTCCAGCCACGTCACGAAGCGATCACGCAACACGCCCGGCTCGAGCGGATGGACTGCGTGATGGCGGTTAAGAAAGGCCGCCGCCCGTTCCTCAACGGCTGTCAGTGTCTGAGTGTGGACGAGCGAGCCGCCTGAGAGGGACGCGAGTCTTCCAGTCTGTCGCATTCGTTCTCGAAGCGCGGGCACGTCGGCCGGCGCGACATCGATCTCGCAGGCGATTCGCGTGTCGGATCGCGGCAAAAATCCTGCCTGGCGCACGGTCTCGTCAAATCGGGTCATTACTTCGCGCGATTCGGCCCGCTCAAGCGCCTGAAGTTCCTCGCCGTGCGACGGGCGAAATCGTCGAGACACGGGCCGCACAATCCGACCGCCGCCAATCGTCGTCTGTGCTGTTTCGTTTCGCAGGATAAATCGCTGGCCATGGGCGAACACGACCGCCGATTGAAATCGAAGCTGCACCAGTGCTTCGGCCCCCGGCTCGATGCGCGCATCGCCCACGACAACGAGCATCGCAATGGCCTCCGTCGTGCCCATGCAGACGCGCACGCGCTGGTGTGACGCAAACGGTTTGTCGCGACGAGGCAGGATGCGCACACGCGCATCGACATACCGCGCCGGCGTGAGGTAGCCCGGCGTCGCCAATTCCATGCCACGATCGATCCCCTCGCGCTCGATGCCGGTGAGATTCAACGCGGCCCGCTGGCCTGCCGCCGCGTCCAAAACGGCCGCTCCGAAGGACTGCACCTCGCGCACCCTGCACGTCAGTCCGGTCGGCTGCAATTCCAACGATGCGCCGGGCCTGACGGAACCCGACAGCACCGAGCCGGTCACCACCGTCCCGCGCCCATGCACGGCAAACACCCGATCGATCGCAAGCCGAAAAATGGCGCCGCCCTCGCGCGGAGGCAATTGGACCATCAATCGCGCAATCGTCTCGCGCACCTCGGTCAATCCGATGCCCGTCTTGGCCGAACACGCCACGCGCGGCCACCGGGCCATCGGTCTCGCGCCAAACAACTCGTCGAGTTGTGCGTGCACAGTCGTTAACCGATCCGGCGGCACCAGATCAACTTTGCTGATCGCGACCAACCCCAGCGTCAGTCCAAGTAGGTCCAGAATATCGACGTGCTCGCGCGTCTGCGGCATGACGCCGTCGTCCGCCGCGACGACGAGCATTCCGAGATCGACACCCGTCTCGCCGGCGACCATCGTGCGGACGAATCGCTCATGGCCGGGCACGTCGACGATGCCGACTTGAAGGTTGTGCCCCGCCGAGTTGGTCAATGACAGGTGCGCGTAGCCCAATTCAATCGTCATGCCGCGGGCCTGTTCCTCCGGTAGGCGATCCGGGTCGGTGCCGGTGAGGGCCTTCACGAGGCTGGATTTGCCGTGGTCAATGTGGCCGGCCGTGCCGAGGATGCAGGCATGACGCGTAGCGGCGATGGTGAGAGCGGCAGCCATTGGGGGACATTTTACCGTGAACGCGACTATCAGTGGGTCGCCTTGTCCATTTCAGCCGTATACAATGATGACAGTGGAGGGGCGTCCGGAAGCCACTCGCCGTTGCATCGGTCGGCCACATGCCGCCGTGCGACCGCCGGTGGGGAAGACGACCTGCAGCGAGCAGCGGCGCGAAATTCTCTTTCGCCCGATCATGCTCGTTGCCCCTTTTTTTGACGACGCGGGGTGAGGCGACGACGATAGCGCCGTGACCTCGCGCTGGTTCATACCATTTTCGCTGCTCGTCTTTGCCGTGTTGGTCGGCGGACTGTGGACGTATCTCTCCGCCACCGAGGAGCCGACGCCGGCGCGATGGGTGCGGTCGTCGCGCGGGCTGTTGATGGACGTTGAGCCTGTTGAGCATTCCCCCACGATTCCTGTCACCGATCCATCCGTTGTGACCAAACATAAGAAGAAGCCAACGCGACATTTCGTCGAGCCGCCAACGATGCAGTGGTCTGATGTGGCCGCTCACCTGGACGAGGCGTCGGTCAAATTGCGACTCGATGCGACCGACAGCACCACGGGCGAATTGCTTGGCGCGCAGCGCGATCTTGATGCGGGGCGGCACCATGCAGCGCTTCGCGCGTATGACAGTGTGCTAGTGAAATCGAAGTCGAACACAGTTGCGCTCGCCGGCCGCGCCGCAGCGCTCACGGCACTGGAGAGGCTTGACGACGTCGAGGCATCCTACGAGTTTCTCATCCGCATTGCCCCGCGCGACGCGGCCGCGCGATACAACTTCGGCGTCCTGCTCTATCGGCGCGGGAAGCACGGCGAGGCGTCGACGCAGTTTCGTGAGCTGGTGACGATGCAGCCCGACCATGCGCGTGGGCATTACAACCTTGCCACGCTGGCTCAACGCGCGGGGCGACTGGCTGAGGCCCGTGACGAATGGCTCGCGTTCACGAGATTGGAGCCAAGCGTTCCCAGCGGTTGGTTCAATCTCGGCGTGGTGCAGATGGATTTTGAAGAGCCGCTGGATGCCGCGAGGTGCTTTGCTGTTTACACGGTGATTCGCCCTGATGAGGCCGATGGATTCACGAATCTCGGCGCGGCCCACGCAGCCGCAGGGGATGTGATCGAGGCGATGGAGGCGATGACGGCGGCCGATGGGATGGCCCCGTGCGATCCGATGGTCATGACGGCGCTGGTCGATTTGCACGAGGCATTTATCGACATGGATGTGGAGCACGCCCAGATGCACCGTGCCCAGGCCTTGTGCATCAACGAGCAGTTGTCGGGCATGGAATAGCCATTCGGCCTTTACGCAAATCCCCAATTCGCTAAAATCCCGGCTCACAAATAACAAAGACGAACACGACTCCCGGAGAAAACGGAACATGGAACGCACGCTCATCATTCTCAAACCCGACTCCCTCCAACGCGGCCTGTCCGGCCGCATCATCACCCGCTTCGAGGAGAAAGGGTTTCAGATCGTCGGCATGAAGGTCATGCAGGTCTCGCGTGAACTCGCCGAGAAGCATTACGCCGTTCACAAGGGCAAGCCCTTTTACGACCGGCTCCTCCAATACATCACCAGCAGCCCCGTCGTGGTCATGGCGCTTCAAGCTGTGAATGCGATCACCGTCTCGCGCAAGATGATGGGCGCGACCTTCGGCAGCAAGGCCGAGCCGGGGACCATCCGCGGTGACTTTGGTCTCTCCAACAGTTACAACCTGATCCACGGCTCGGATTCACCCGAAGCAGCGCAGTTTGAGATCGGTTTGTATTTCAAGCCGGATGAGCTGGTCCGCTATGACCGCGCCGTGCAGAAGTGGGTGTACGACACCTCCGCCGGCGATCCGGAATAGTCTCAGCAAAGTAAACGTAGTGGCCTACCAACGAAGCGGCCGTGGCGGACTCCCGCGTCCCGCCACGGCCTTTCGGTCGACCGTCGCACGTCTCTCCCCACGAAACACGAGCGACGATCAGCGCACGCGACGGGCCTCCACCCCTTCCGGAAAGCAACACGAGCCGGCTGGTGCGAGGTTGCGCGGAGCGTACCCGCGCGGACTGAGCCGGCCCGTGGATCGACGCCGGTCGCGATTCACCAGGCCCACTCCCTTGCATTTGCTCTCGGTTGCTCTTGCTTCCTGGCCCGTCGCTGCACTCCCGGTGGAGAGCGCGCCGCCCCTGTCACGAACGGCGCGGCTCTCGACAAAAACTGAACAGAATGATTCATGATGGCGTTGCGAAAAAGGGCGCGTGCCTCGAAGCGCAAAGCCCACTCCTCCGCTATGGCGCTCCGTCAGCCTCGTCGCCCTCTCTCGCAACCGCCGGATCGGAGGAGAAGGAATACCCCCGGAAGGGTCTTCCCAACTCGTCCCTCCCCCTCCATTCCTGAGTGTCGGTTGTGTGATGTTGTGACGATCCATGCGCAGACTCTCCGCGAGGCGGTGCGGCTCCCCCACGGGCGCGGCCGGAGATGATGGCCGATGCCCGTGTCGGGGCGCCTGGCACCTGCGAGCTTCTTTCCCTGTTCGAAGTATTGAAGACGCCGATTCCCCGGGGGCCATGCCCGCCGGTAACCACGCGTCGAGAGATAGAACCAAAACGTGCGAGGCCGTCCACTCTTCGACTTGCGCGACTGCGCTTCAAGAAACTAGTGCGTCAGGCCGGATCAGAAAGCCGGCCAGAAAACTCGATATACCCATCGCAGGATCGGCATATCCTTCAATTCTTCCCCGCTGGGGGCGGAAGGCAAGGGGATGACGAGAATAATTTTTGATTTTGTGTACACGCTCCAAACGAATGAGCGGTCGGTTATTACTTGAGCCGCTTTGGGGCCGGAGGCTTGACCGCTGAAACAGAGGTAATACACGCCCAGTAAACAGCAAATCCGGCGACGACAAGACGGAGAACAGCGTGAACGCCCTGCTCCCACCAAAGGTAGGGCAATATCTTGGCGCTTGCCGTTGGCGACCAAGCCCCTGTTTCAGCGTGCAAAACCCACGTTGTCCAAAGCAACTCCCCCGCCAGCAGAGCAGCAACACATGCTGTTCCACCAATAATTTTGCTGCGTCGCTGCAAGAGGTTTGATTTCGCAACTCTCTTGCCGATGGGAGAGCCAACTAACCATGAGGCTCCCAGCAACATGAAGAGTTCCATGACGTGTGGCACATAGATGTGCTTCATTCCGGTCAGACGGGTCCATGTACTCGAGATTTGGATTGCTATGAGATTCAGGATGCACCAAATCAAGATTCCGCGCACTATTTCCAGTGTCAACCATCCCCACATGATGGGAAGTGCTTGCGGATTCTTTGGTTCGCTGGAATGTGCGGCATTGCATAGGTCACACACCTGCATCACGTGCCCATGATGGAATACATCCAGTGTGGCTCGTCGCTCGCAATGATCACAAGTGGATGGTGTTGGTGATACTCCACTCTCTTTGAGCCCAGCAACGACTGAATCAATGCACGGCTCAAGTTGTTGCGAGGCAAGATATGAGTCCGCATCGTAGTGAACCAGCCACACGATTCGATCTTCAAATGTGAGGCGGGCGCACCCGTTTTCCAAGTCACGTTGCATTTCAGGTGGGAATGCAAACTGTGTCGAACTCAGCGGTGGTCCATGGCCGTGTCGGATTTGGATGAGGAGAATTCTCGTTTGTTTGATCTCGGCGCCTGTAAGCGGGCATCGACCAGCCTGGCTAATCTCGAACGTGTATCCGACGAGATAACCACTCACGCGGCCAAGGAAGTCTGCAGAAGTAGTATGGGTCAGCCCATCATACCCCGAATCTCTTTTATGAAATCTGATTTCGTCTTGAGACACGAGATCACCTAAGGACTATTCGATGCGATTCTAATCTACACGGCGCTTTATAACCCATCGCTACCTCTTGCCACGACGTACTTTGCGACGGCTCTCATTCAAAACGCGACACGCCTACTCGATTTCCCTTGACGCGGCCCTCGTGGAAACTACACTTTAGACGGTCAATTGTGCCGAATGTCGCGTACGCCTCTGGTGAATCGCGGCAGCGGGGAACCCAACCGCGACGATTCGTTGCGCACGCGCGTATGTCGTGCGAGCCGTCGCCGGGGCGCATCCGCCGAAAGGCGGTCGCGGAGCCAGTGTCCGCAAGCCCGTCAGCTAACCCCGCAGGCGACCACTGGAGAGATTGCCGTGATTCCTCTCAATTGCAGAGCGGGCCGGTTGCATTACGCACATCGAACACGCGCGTCATCGTGGGCCGTCCACGCGCTGACGGTCTATGTCGATTGGTAGCCGCCGGCGCTACCGCTCGCGTCGAATCGTTGTTTAATACTTGCGTGCGGGCTTGTGACGTTGGCCGCCTGGCCCATCGTCCCAGGCTCGCCTTCCGAAAATAGAAGGAGCTTCCTATGTTGGCAAACGCCCTGATGATCGTTGGCGGTGCCTTTGTTTTGTTCATCCTCTGGGGGTTGCGGTACATCCCCAACAAGAGCGTCGGCATCATTGAAAAGCGCTGGAGTCGGCACGGCTCGGTTCAGAGCGGCCTCATCGCCTTGCAACAGGAGGCGGGTTATCAGCCGGACGTGCTGCGCGGCGGCCTGCACTGGCTCATGCCGTTGCAATACAACATCCATCGTGTGCCGCTGGTGACAATCCCGCAAGGCCACATCGGTTACATCTTCGCGCGTGACGGCGTGGCGCTCGCCCCGACCCAGACGCTTGGATGCAATGTCAATGCGACCAGCTTCGAAAATGTCGGCGACTTCCTGCGTAACGGCGGCCAACGCGGCCCGCAGCGCAAGGTGCTGCGCGAAGGCACCTACGCCATCAACCTCGCCCAATTCGTGGTGATTACGTCGGAAGCCGTTTATTTCCTCCGGCTCAACCGAGAAGACGACGTACTCTTCACGAAGATGGCGGAGTTGATCACGGAGCGCGACGGCTTCACGCCGGTCGTGATCGAGGGTGAACACGACGTCATCGGCATCGCCACGGTTCACGACGGCCCGGCCCTGGATGCGGGTGAGATCATCGCCCCGGTCGTCGGCGGCGACGTGTCACAAGCGGACACCTATCACAACAACTACCAGGATACCGAGAAGTTTCTCCTGGCCGGCGGTCGTCGCGGGCGGCAGTTACAGGTGCTGGTCGAAGGCACCTATTACCTGAATCGCCTCTTTGTGACGGTGGAAATTGTGGCCAAGACAGTCGTCGAGGTCGGCACCGTCGGCGTGGTCGTGTCCTACACCGGTGAGTTGGGGCGTGATCTTTCCGGAGAAGACTACAAGCACGGCGAATTGGTGAAGATGGGCCAGCGCGGCGTCTGGAGCGAGCCGCTGCTCCCCGGCAAGTATGCGTTCAACACCTACGCGGGCAAGTTGATCCCCGTCCCAACGACGAACTTCATCCTGAAGTGGATTCGCAATCAGAGCGGCCAACACAAGTTCGATGAAAACCTCAGCGAGGTCTCGCTCATCACGAAGGACGCCTTTGAGCCGTCGCTGCCGCTGTCCGTCGTGGTGCATATTGATTACAAACGCGCGCCGCTGGTCATTCAGCGATTCGGCGACGTGAAACGTCTCGTCGAGCAGACGCTGGACCCGATGGTGTCGGCGTATTTCAAGAACGTCGGCCAGACACGAACGTTGATCCAGCTTCTGCAAGATCGCGCCATGATCCAGAAAGTCTCCGGACAGGAGATGAAGGAGCGATTCGCGCATTACAATCTGGAACTGGAGGAAGTCTTGATCGGCACGCCGGCGTCACCGGCCGGTGATCAGAAGATCGAGAACATCCTCACCCAGCTTCGCACGCGCCAGATTGCCGAGGAGCAGATCGAGACATACTCGCGCCAGGAGAAGGCGGCCGTGAAGGAGCGCGAGCTTCGCGAGGCCGAGGCCAAGGCCCGCCAGCAGCAGGCCCTGACCGAGAGCGAGGTGTCCATCACCATCCAGAGCAACCAGGGCAAGGCCGACTATCAACGGTCGCTGCAAAAGGCCGCCGAGATTCGGGCGCTGGCCGAGGCGGAAGCCGAGAAGGCCGCCCGCATCGGTATCGGTCAGGCCATCGCCGTGGAAGAGCAGGTTCGCGCCTATGGCGGACCGCAGTATCAACTCACGCAAATGGTCATGCAGCGCTTTGCCGAGGCGATTCAAGAGTCGCGCGTCGATGTCGTGCCCAAGATCGTCATCGGCGGCTCGAACGGCGACGGTAAGGGCGGCCAGGGCGGCATCATGGAGGCCCTGCTCACGATGCTGCTCTCGGAGAAGATCGGCACCGGCGTCCTGAATACCACGACGAAGCCGCCCAGCGCGGATGCCGAGCGGATTCGCAACAGCATCCGCGCGGGGATTCAACAGCCGAAGGCGGGAGCTTGACCCATATCGACGTGGCAAGTGACGGATTCGCGCAAAAAGGTCACGCACCGACGACTTGGTAGGTCGCCGGTGCGTGGGAGGAGAGAAAATGAAAGTCAAGTCGCGTTACGGATGTAACAGGCCGTTCACGAACAACTGCGTATCGCCGCCGTCCGCCATGCCGTCGTTGTTGAGATCGCCAACGAAGATATCGAAGAAGCTGCTGGTACCAACGCCATTTATCACGTTAAGCGGCTGTTTGAAGTGCGGCATTCCCATTCCGACCAGAGTCACGGTGTATTGACCGTCGGGCAGATCCGCTTCGTCCAACGAGTACTCCCCGCCGCTATCCACGGTCAATGGTTGTCGATAGATCGGTGGAGATGTGTCGGGGGCGCCGATCGGCCTGATCTCAGCGAAGAATACGTGCGGTGCCAGGATGACCGGCGGAATCACGATCACGCCGCCGAAGCAGGTCCTTCGCAGCACATACGACAGGTCGGTCTGTATCGGCTGTGGACAGTCATCGTTGATGGTGCATGCCACCACGCCAGCCGCGTCGCGCTGCTGGGCTGGGCAGTTGTGAATGTCGCGGTATCCCGACCATCGGAAGTCCTCGCCCGCGGTGGCGCTGTTGGAGTTGTTCTCGGAAATCTGAAGCCAATACTTTGTGCCGCCCAACGCGACAAACGGCGCGGGAAGGCATGCGGTGAATCGATACACTGTGCGGCCGTTGCAATCTTGCCCAACAGCCGTGACGCTGGGCACCAGGCAGTACGGCGAGGGGGCCTGTATGACGGTCGGATTGCACGGGGCCGGACACGGACCGTTGCCACTGGAGTAAATCGCCACGTAGTAAGATCTATTGTTCAGCTGCGCGGGGTTGAAGACCACGCCCCACCAGCGAACCCAGCGAAGGGTAGTCGTCTGTGCGAATTGAAAGTCGTCCATGGCCACCCGATTGAGGGGCTGCGGAGCCGTACACGTTTGCACGCGAGACTCCACCGCCCCATTCGGAAACTGCCAGGGCTGATTCTGGGCGTTCGCCACAGCCGCGAAGGCCAGCAGCGATGTAAGCGTCAATGACAGGTTCTTCCCTCGACACATGATCAGACTCCTTGTGGTTATGGGGGGCGACGAACCCTCGCGGCCCGCGCCGCAGGGCTTTCTCGCCGGTTTGTTTCGTAGGAGGCCCTTCGCGGCAACTCGAGCGGTAGTCGCACAGCGTCAGGCCCCGGAACTAACGCGGAATTTGGTCCGGAGATGGCTCAAAAATAATAAAGTGGGGTTGAACAGGCCCGTGGGCGGCAGCAAAAACAACCCGGCGCGAGTTGCGGTAGGGACTCGCGCCGGGTCGGATGAACGTGACCGCGATGGCAGTCGATCAGTACACGAAGTTCGACCAGGCATTGGCGACGGCGAATGCGCCGTTGCCGGCCACGTTGATAACCGCGCCGACGGAATTGCCGACCGCGATATCGAAGGGAACCGTCCCTCCGAAAGAGCTGTTCCTGGTGATGATGTTTCCGGTGGAATCGACGTCGAAATTGCGGTCGTTGCCGGTGCAGTTGTTGGTGTCCACGCGCGTGCCGCCGCCGGGCGAACCCACGACATGGATGCCGGCGCCATCGCCGATCCCGGCGCCGTTGTTGGAGCTATTGTTGTTCAGCACCAGGCACTGTGCGTTGACTTCGATGCCGTCATTGATGTTCGCCCGCACCGTGCACTGGATCACGCTGCATCCATCCGCGGCCTGAATGCCGTCAAGGGTGTTGGATTGGGCGACGCAGATGGTGACCATGCTTCCGATACCGGCGGCCAGCCCGTTTCCGCCGTTGGAGGACGTGACGCAATCCTCAATCTTGCAGCCGCTCCCGGTCATGATTCCATCACTGCCATTGTTGCAGCATTCGGCGTCTTTGCAGATGCATCGATCGCCGATCACCAATCCTTTGTTCTGATTGTTGTTGGAGTTCATGTACAGCACCGTGGTATCTCCGTTGGTGCAGACGCCGTAGTCGCCGTTGTCCCGGGCGACGGCGTACATGATCGTGACCTTGTCGCCCGATTGCGTGTTGATTCCCCCACCGCCCCAGTTGCACACGATGCCGTTCGAAATGCGAATCTTGGCCCGCGATCCGGACACGTGAATGCCGTTGAGCGAACCCGGTATGCCCCGCAGCGTAAACCCGGACAGGTCCAGCGACACATCCGATGACGCAATAGCGATGCCGTGCTGGCCCGAGGTGCCCGTCAGATCCTTGGCCACATAATAGGAACCGGGCGATGAAATCGTGAACGGAAGCGATGTGATCGGCGTTCGCGGCTCGACCGTGGCAAGATCCTTCATCGTGCCGGTGACCGGTCCGGCCGGTGGCGTCAGATTGCCGGCGTTGACCCAGACCACCATGGCGAGCACAAGGCCCGTCAGGAAGAAGACCTTTAGTTTTTTAGTGTCATGCTTCATCGTTTTTCCCTCCACGAACTCAGAATCGCGGCATTCAAGCCGCTCTGATGGGTGTTTTGCTATTCCTCGGATTCTTCCGAATCCTCTGAATCCGCCGCGTTTTGTTGTTGGACTGGTTTCTCGATGTCGCCGCATCGATGTCGGTGCTCCTTGAGTCGGAGGATTGTCTTTCGACTCAGGTCATGATCGGGGCCGAGGCGAGCCTCCACAAACGAATACGCCGCGGAAAGCTGTCGTCCAGCCTCGTCGCAACGGCCAAGCCGGGAAAGACACTCTCCGTAGTTGCCGCGAAAAATCGCGAGGTCCACCGTGCCGCCCGGCCAGAGTTTCTCCGCTTGTGGAACAACGTTTGCAAGGATCGTCACGGCCTGCTCCATGTGGCCGCCCTTCATGAGACAATGAGCGAGGTTGTTCCCCGCCTTCAATGTCAACGGATCACCGGGGGGAAGGGCGCCGCGACATCCTTCGTATACTTGCTGAAATAGTTCGATGGCCTCGGTCAGCTTGCCTTCCGCATAGAGCACGCCCGCAAGATTGTTGGCCGCCTCCAGCGTGTCGGGATGATTCGGGCCGCGATCTCGGTGGCTCGTGCTGAGATTAACCGTTTGCCGGAGCATCTCCTCCGCTTCCTTGAATCGTCTGCGCTCGCTAAGCAGCTTTCCCAGGCTGTTCATTGCACGCAAGGTGTGTTCATGATCCTCGCCCAATTCACTTCGATAGCCGGTCAGAGCCTCACGAAAATGGGCCTCCGCCTTATCCTTTTGGCCTAATCGTGATTCGACATAGCCCAGATTACGCATCGTGCCGAGAGTGTCCTGTGCAGAAGGCCCCCACACCCGGCCGCCGGTCTCGAGCGCCTCGACCAGGATCGTCTTTGCCTCCTCCCAACGCTCGAGCATCATCAGCGTAAACCCGACATTGCTCACGGATCTCAGCGTGTCACGATGATCTGGACCGAGCGCTTTTCTGCGGATCGTCAAAACCTGTTGGTGCAGCGGGAGCGATTCATCGAAGCGGTGAAGTTCGTTGCAAATCTGGGCCATGTTCTCGCGCAACTCGGCCTCAACGAGAGGTCGCTCATCAAACGTTGGGATCCGTTGAATGCCGCCCTCAAGCAATGCATCCAACGTCACGCCGGCTTTTCGGCTGCGACGTGACCAGTCAACGCTAGGCAGATCGGGACGCCCGGATTCCTCCGGTCGGTAGAATTGCGTCCAGAATCCAGCGATTTGATGGGCGACGCGGGCATCTTTTCGCGCCTCAAGGGCTTGGAAATTCGCCTTTGACGCCTGCCAGATAGCAACGGCGGTCCCCGTCAACAGTGATATCGCCGCGAAGGAGGCGGCCAACACGCCAACGCGGTGTCGACGCACGAACTTCGTCCCTCGATAGGACCACGAGCCTTTTCGCGCGGCAACGGGTTCCCCGTCGAGATGCCGGCGGATGTCCTCGGAGAACGCCGCCGCCGATTCATAACGGCGATCCGGCTCCTTGCGAAGCGCGGTCAGGACAATCATGTCCAAATCACCTGCGAGGCGCCTGCGCAGACGGGTCGGCGCGCCCTCTCGTGTTCGGCTGACATCTTCAGGCTTGAGCGAACTCGTCGATCCGCCCTGAGCATCCGTCCGCCATACCCGAGAGACGGCCACGCTAGGACGGGGCGGCTCCGCATCGCAGATGAGACGCGCCAACTCGATCGGGCCGCCGCCATTGGCGTCATAGGGACGATGGCCGGTCAGAAGCTCATATAAGACGACACCAAGCGAATAGACATCGCTTGCGGTCGTGACGTGGCGGCCGCGAATCTGCTCGGGGCTGGCGTAGGCCGGCGTCATTGGTTGAGCGCTGGTTTGCGTCATCCCTCCGGCGAGGGCGGAGGAATCCGAATCAAGCAGCTTGGCGATGCCGAAATCCAGCAGCTTCACGGTGCCCGCTTCATCGACCAGAATGTTGCCGGGCTTCAAATCGCGATGAACGATCAAGCTTTGGTGGGCGTATTGCACCGCGGCGCACGAATCTCGAAACAGCCTGAGCCGCGCGGCAATGCTCAATCGCTTCTCATCGCAATACTGATCGATCGGCAGGCCCTCGATGAACTCCATGACGAGATAGGGGATCCCCTCAGACGTTGCGCCACCATCGAACAATCGCGCGATATTGGGATGCTCCAGGTTTGCGAGGGCTTGTCGCTCCGCGCGAAATCGTCGAAGCAGTTCATCACGCTGACGGGAATCCGCGAACGGGTCGGGTCGGATGATCTTGATGGCAACGCGTTTGCGATACGCATCATCGGATCGGACCGCCTCATACACCGCCCCCATTCCACCCGAGGCGATCAGGCGGGTCACCCGATACGGCCCGATCGCCTCTCCCACAGGCAACATGCCGACTCGCGACATCGGCATACCGCGCAGTTCGTTCATCGCCGGGGCTTCAATGAAGCTGGGGTCGTCCTCGTAGGCCTCGACGAAGGACTCGACTTCCTTCCTCAGGAACGGGTCGGAGTCCGCCACTTCAGCCAGGTACGCGGCGCGGTCCGAGGGCGCCCGCATCAGGACGGATTCGAGAACCTGTTTTACTTGTCGCCATCGCTCGGGATTCATTGCCGCTCATTCCCAGACTGAACGCGGAAAATCGACCCCCGATGGGATCATGATTCGCTGCACGGTCCGTTCATTTCACGCTTCAGCCATGCCTTGGCCGAGGCCCATTCCCGCTTTACTGTGGCCGTGGATATCTCCAGAAGGGCGGCCGTTTCCTCCACGCCCAGCCCCCCGAAAAAACGCAATTCAACGATCCGCGCCTGTCGCGGATCCAGCGCGGCCAGGCGCGTCAGTGCATCGTCCAACGCGGGAATATCCGTATCGGGCGATTCGTCCTGGACGACCTCCACGGTTTCCAAGGCAACCCGGCCATACCCAGCGCCCCGTTTCTGCGCGACCCGGGCGCGGGCATAATCCACGAGGATGCGGCGCATGGCCGTCGACGCCACCGCGATAAAATGCGACCGCCCCTGCCATTGCACGTCATCCTGCTTGACCAGCCGCAAAAATGCCTCATGGATCAGGGCCGTGGGTTGGAGCGTATGGTGACGTCGTTCATTGCAAAGGACACGCTCGGCCAATTCGTGTAACTCGCGATAAACCAGGGGCAGCAATTGG
The DNA here is from genome assembly GCA_038042195.1 of Planctomycetota bacterium. Classification (GTDB taxonomy): domain Bacteria; phylum Planctomycetota; class Phycisphaerae; order UBA1845; family UTPLA1; genus JACRIM01. The sequence goes on from JBBTET010000007.1 coordinate 27,488, forward strand.
TCCACGGCGTCACGATTGCCGGAGCGGACCCGCTCCAGCAAGGCAGTCACTTCGTTTGATGAGGTAGTGGACATCGACCGGCTCAGTCGGCTGCGGAATCCGTGCAACCGATTCAGAAACTCGTATTGTCCCGCGAGCGGTGGCCGCAATCAAGGTCTGAGCCGCTTTTCCAGCGGTTTTTCTACACTAAACTTGGGCGAGATCGCCACATACGGCATCCCCAGCCACTTCTTCACGAGGATAATCTCACCCACGTCGTTGCCCTCGATGCGGTGGCCGATCCATTGGAGCAGGTAACCAACGAAGATCAGGATCGTCGGCCTCCACCAGAGATCCCACCGCCATTGAATGAGTTGCACGCCGCCGAGAATCAGGCCGCCGACCGCAAGCGGGATGCCGACCATGTGCAGCCAGAAAGACACCGGGTGCTGATGCCGTTCGAGCCAGTTCTTAATTGCGCTATGCACGGTTGCGGCCTTTCACAAACGCTCGATGGGTCATCGCTCGCGCACCAGCAGCGCTCGATCCACGCCGAGGCGGTCAACGTGTGCGGCGATGTCTCGCAGGAATCGATGCCCATCTTCATAATACCCAGCCGTCGCGCGAATCCCGGGCGCGTGCTCGCGCCAATAGGCATTGAAGCACGACATGAGCAGCTCGCGCAGATACTTGCTGAAGATGCTGGCCAACGCAGTCGGCAGATGATGTGATTCGCCCGACTGGCTGAAATGCACCTGCCACGTCGAGTCGCCGCGCACCATTTCATACGCGCTGCGGTCCGGCTCCTCTTCAAGAACACGCAACCGCCGATCCTCGAAGCTCTTGAGCAAAAGCGGGCCATAACGCTCCCGCGCCCCCTGCTTGTCGATGAAGAAATGTATCCGGTGCGTCGGATGCGCATCGGCCACGCGCTGCATCAATCGCAGCGTCAGTCCGAGCAGCACCGTCGCCTTGTTGTGCGTCGTGCGGACCAGCCGGTTGTAGTGCCCCTCGGGCAACACCTCCGACCACGCTCCCGCCACCTTTCCGTCCTGCGCCGCGACATCCTCGGCGAGCAGCCGCGCCGCGATGCGAATGCTGCCTTCATCGGCCTCCAACGGCAGTCGCGGGTCGGCGTCGCGATACCACGGATGTTGCCCGAGCAGGCCGACCGAGTCGGGGCAGAGCAGCGTGAGCAACGCCCGCAGCCCCGGCGGCATCCCGCGCCACGCCGTCGTCACCGCCAGCGCGGTCCGCTCCAGCCGCGCCAAGCCTTCCTTCGGCTTGTGCAGTTTCTTGCTATCGAGGATGGCGACACGCCCGCGCGTGACGGTCGCCTTGGCGGTCACGCTGTGGTGCAGCAGGCTCCACAGCGATTCATTCTCCAACTCGCGCGGCACATCAAACGCCGCCGCGCTGACCACCAGCGGCCCCAGCAACGGCCCATAGCCGGCTTCGTCGATGCCAACGAGGAGGGTGCGATCGGTCATAACGCTATATTGCATCAAGACAAACGAATTGGCGAGTGTGGTTTTATCGCTCGAAGATGGCGTCGCGATTCCCGAAGTGGAACCATCGAGCGTAAAAGGCCTACGGGCATCCGCCAATGATATTGAGTACTCCAAAACTCAGCGTTTTTGTGATTCCGTCGAGGGAGGCGATGGGAAAGGCAAAAAACGGAATGTCATGCAAATTGGTGATTCGGGGGCACAACGAGAGTACGGCCTCTTCGCGCGTTGGAAATATGTCGGTAAGCGGGACGAGAACGGCCGCCGTGGTGCAGTCGGGGCCGCCGCCCCAAAAATCGCAAAGCCGATACGGTTCAAGCTCCGAACCAGCCTCCAGAACCTCAAGCTGCCCGCTGTATTCGATCAGTGGAAGGGCCACTTCGTACACGCGATAGCCCGTTTCTTCGATGCAGTCTTGATTCGGCGCGCAGCCGGGCGTCTCTAGTCGCATCAGTTTTGAACGTTGATCGAGTGAAAAGATGGTCTTTTGCCAGCCCCCGGATCCAACGGCGGCCAGGGAACCGCCCAGGTGCACAGTCGGCGATTTGTAGGTCTTGCAGGCGACAATAACATCGCCGTTGAGAGTCCCGACCTGATTCGTTTGACTGCCGGCGACCCCCGAGGTTGTTGTCGTGTTGAGAGGTCCAACGAAAGGCAACGTGCTGTACGTACTAGGCAAGTCAAGAACGTTCTCGCTGCCGGAGTCTATGAACACGTCGATGATTTGACCGGCCACGTTGATATTGATGGAAGGGACCGAATAAGTATTCTGTGGGCCAAGATCGCCGCCTTTGATCGGAATATTGCAGGTGCTTTGCGCGAGAGGCGTTGTTTCGACGCGAAGCGTCCGGCTCGGATAGTCAATCATCAGTGTGACATCATGAAAGACAGAAGCCCCGATGATTCCATCAATGGACCGCTCGGCGAAGAGCGGTATGTCGATGACCAGCGCAAAAAAAGATTTGAATTCCATGCTGCCCATGACCAGCGCGTCGATTTGCACGGTGGAGACTTTCTCGACGGTGCCGCCGACACCCTGAACCCCGAATACCAAAGGCGTCTTCGGCAGAAGATTCCCGATCTTGGATGAGACGGTCGTGACCGCCGCTCCGGTATCGACAATCATGGCATAAGGCCCCTGGCCGTTGATGGTCGCCGAGACCACGAACAGACGGGTACGTGAGTCTTGTCCCGATACGCCCGACGCTCCGTCAGGAATCGTGATTGTGGCCGGGATCGGTGAAATTCCCGCCGGGCAACTCATACCGGTGCAGGCCAGGAGCGCCAGGAGGCAAAGCGTCCCAACCGCTGCGCCATTCATGTGAAAGTATCGAGTCATGCGGCCCCTCCCCGAAGGTGCATCCAGCCAGTGACAAAATCGAGTTGATGATTATAACGGATGTGTTGAGTAACCCAACGAGCGGTGAGTGTCAGGGCGTAGATCGCGCCGGCCAACACGATCGTCGTCGCACCGGCGAGTCGGTCGGCCGAGTGCAACAGAGGCGTCGCCTGAGCAGTTTGACGCTCGCGAATCCAGTATCTATTGTCAGCCGATCAGTTGGAGTGAACGCCGATGAACGCGCCAAAACCAAACCGAGACGGTTGGATGACCGGGCCACTCGCGGACGCGCCCGCTTGCCCTCCGTTCCCCGCATTCACAGACTTTGAGCGGCGAGCGCTGGATAGCATCGCGCCGCTGTTCGGCGATAAGGCAGATGCATTTCGTGAACAGGTCGCTTCTGCGGAAGTTGTGGACCGCATCAATACCATCGTGGGGTTTTACACGAGGGTGAAGGTGGATCGCGTCAGGTGTTCGCCGGTCCCCTTGAGCCAAGGGGATGCGCACTTTGAGGTTGAAGGAATTGAGCACGGACTTGGCATTATTGTTGGGATCAGGGACGGCGACGGCTATCTCGAAACTATCGAAGGCTGGACCGTAGGTGAGAATCCGCTTGAAGGGGTCGATCTTGCCGACCTAAAGTTCGTTCGGCCGACACAACTCGGTTAGGTCCGCTCTCGGCGAACATCGCACATCCACGCCGTTCATCAGATCGAGGGTCTATCAGATGGAGTAAATGCGATGGCCAAAAGGACGTCCAAGTTGAAGAGTCGCCAAGAAGGTCGCGGCATCGTGGACCGTTTGAGGAGAATTGGCCCCCTGGCTTCGAGTAATGGTTCAAAAGAACCGTCCCGTCCCACAGTGAAACGGCTGTTCGCCTTGTCTGGGAACCTCTGCGCCTTCCCAGAATGCTCGACGCCGTTGGTCGATCCTAAGTCCGGGTCAATTGTTGGTGAGATTTGCCACATCAAGGGTGACAAGCCTGGAGCCGCTCGATACGACGCTGCACAGACCAACGAGCAGCGTCACGGATTCGACAATCTCTTACTGCTCTGCAATGTCCATCACAAGATCGTTGATGACGACCACACCGGGTACACCGCTGACCGACTGCTTCAGGTGAAGCAGCAACACGAATCTCGACACACCGGCCTGTCTCCTTTGGATGAGGCGACTGCCGAACGATTCATTACAGTGGCGATCTCCAATTGCGCGATGCAGGGGTCGGTTATCGCCAGTCACGGCCAGATGGGAGGCCAGACGGCACACACGATTCACAACCACTACGGTTCGCCGACCATCGAGGAGGCTGTTCACCTCGAGGCGAAGTTGGACATGGCTAGCGATCTCCAACTCATCGGTGCCATCGGCTGCCCCGGCATGCGCCTAACAGTGATTTGCCGAAGTTCCCGCCCAGCCAAGATTCGATCCGCTCGTCTACTCATTGATGACGTAGACGTGGTGGGAAGATTGGAGCAGGGATTCGGCGCTGACTTCGGGCACACACCGTTGGAAGGGTCTACGCAGACGATGGACGTAACCCTCATTCCTCTCTCCCGACCGAACTCTCAGAAAGGTTACATTCTGAATCGGGATGATGTGGCTCGTTTCTTTTACCCCTTGCCAATGCCGCCAACCATGTTGGCACTCCGTACCAAGCCAGAAAACCTGTCAATTGCCGTCGAGTTCTTTGACGAGAGTGAACATGTCGTTCTGGCAGGCCAACCTATCAAGGACACCCTGGAAGGCGTCTTCCACATGTACCAGAAGAAACCCGGTTATCTGAAAGTGCCGATCACTATTGGTGTCAGAGTAAAGTCAATGTCGCCCCCTGGCCCGGAGATGGCCGACCTCCAAGGCAAGGTCAATCCAAACTACATTTTGTTCGCTAAGCCCGACGATAGTTCTTCACCGGCCAAATCGGAGGAGGGAAAGTTATGAACATCAGCGGAATCTGGGCGACAGTTTTGTAGCGTGGGTTGTACGCAACCCACCGCCTTTGACCATTCACAATCGACCAGTTGCGAACCAACGGCAATCTCACAGCCGGTGTTTTGGCTGTTGGACATTGTTCCGAATACCTAACCCCCACTCGGCCTCGCCCTTCGTCGAATCGATGCAATCCGCGGTCCAACTCCTTGCCTAACAAAGACCTATCACAACTCACAACCCTCCCGAAGCGATGAGCAAGATTGGTAGACGTGTACAGCCCAGCCCGGAAATTCCGCGCCCATCGACAACCAAGCCACGTTGGCGCTATCCCCATCGAGATAAAAAGCTCGGCGACAATAAATCACCACTCAAAAATCTGCGCCAATCTGCGAAATCTGTGGTTACATATTCCAAGTCGCAACTCCCTCACCCACGAAGACTTACGCGATCTTCAGACAAACTGCCGCAATTCCCCGCAACCCAAACCGTCCCCTCGAAAAAAATCTCAAAATTCCCCTTGCCCCCGCCCACCCGCGTGCTATATTAGTTAGGTACAAGTTAGTACCGCCCGTTTAGCCGGCCGGGCGTACGCGCCGTCTTACTGCCGCACGAAAGGAGGCCCCCCAATGCCCGCGTTGCAAAGCAACCCCTTCCTCCCTTCTGAGCCGCAGTTTACCCGCCGCGGCGGGTGCCTTCATTCCCAACCCAATCCGCGTCGTCCGCGAAATCTGCGGTTTCTCTTCTCCCCCCGCGAAAAACTGCAAACGGTTTGTGCGATTTTGCGGGCGAAAACAGCGATTTGCGGCAATTTGCGGCCCCTCTTTTTTCCACAATCAGTTGCCGCGACCGGCCCCTGAATCGGGAACCGCGCTCGCCGTCGCGCGTCCTCGGAGTCGGCCGGGAAACACCCACTTGGCCCCCAGCGCCCCCGCATACCCCGGCCCCGCGAGCACGATGGTGGTCGCCCCCGCCGGTAGGCTTGGTGAGTAGCTGATCGCCAGCCCGCCCGAAGTGAGGCCGATCCCAATGAGCGTCGAGATCACCATCATTTGGAACAGCGTTCGCGCGAAGAACCCCGCCACCGCCGCCGGCAGCGTGAGCAGGGCGATCACCATGATGATGCCGACCACCTTGAGGAGCACAACCACGGTGAGCGCCGTGAGCACGAGCAGCATAAGGTAGTACAGCTCCACGCGAATCCCGCGCAGCCGGGCGAACTCCTCGTCGAAGCAGACCGCGAGGAATCGGTCGTAGAAGAGAAGACCGAGCGTCACGATCACCGCGTCCAGCGCCGCCGTCAGCCACAAGTCCTGCGGCGACACGAGCAGGATGCTGCCGAACAGATAGCCCGTCAGGTCTTCGTTGTAGCCCGGCGTCTGCGAGATGTAGAGCACGCCGATGGCCATGCCGACCGACCAGATGGCGCTGATGACCGTGTCCTCGCGCTGTTTGGCCCGAAGGCTCACCCACCCGATGATCATCGCCGACGCCACGGCCGCGACCGACGCCCCAAGGAGCGGATGGCACCACGCCCAGCCGTGCGTGACCTGGTAGTACTTCGCCGCGCCGAGTCCGCCGAGCACGCAATGGGCCACGGCCCCGGCAATGGACGTGATTCGTCGACTCACGACGTACGTCCCGATCACGCCGCATGCGATGCTGGCGAGGATGCCCATGAGCAGGGCATTCTGCAGGAGAGGCAGCGTTCGCAGGGCTTGGAAGAACTCGGTCATGGATGCATTGTGCCTTTAATGATGATGGTGTCCGTCGTGATCGTGGTGATGGTGATGCACCATGGCCACGTCGCTGCCATAGAGTTCGGCGATGGTCTTGCCGCTGAGGGCGCTGGCCGGGTGCTCGGAGACCGTACGGTTCACGCAGACCACCGTCCGCACGAAGGTGGAGACGAACCCGACATCGTGCGAGACGAGCACGACGGTGAGACGTTTGCTCAATTCCGTCAGCAAGTCATAAAAATTATCCTGCACCGCCATGTCGAGGTTCGAGGTCGGTTCATCGAGCAGCAGCAACTCCGGCTCGCAGGCCAGCGCCCGCGCGATGAGTACGCGCTGGCGTTGTCCGCCGGAGAGCGCTGAGAAGGGCCGCTTGTAATACGCATCGAGGCGCACTTCCTTCAGCGACTGCATGGCGACATCCACATCATGCCGACGATACGGGCCGATGGGTGAGCCGGTCCCCAGCCGCCCCATGAGCACGACATCCATGACATCAACGGGAAAATGCGGATCGAGCTGTGCGTACTGCGGCATGTAGCCGACGCGCCGTCGAGCCTTTTCCGGCGGCAGACCGAACACGCGAATCATCCCGCGCCTCGGTTGCAGCAATCCGAGGATCAGCTTGAGCAGCGTTGTCTTGCCGCCGCCGTTGGGCCCGACGAAGCTGACCAGGTCGCGTTCCCCGATGACGAGGTTGACGTTCTCCAGCACCAGGTCGGCGTCGTAGCCGAAGTCGAGGCCGGTGGCGGAAATGACGCTGCCCTCAGCCACGAGTCGCCTCCCGTGACTGACCAAGTGCCTTGCTCACCTCGCGGGCCATGGATTCCATGTTGCTCAGGTAGTCCACCGCCATGGGGTCGAGCGGCACCACCGCGCCGCCGATGGCGTCTGCGATGATCTTGGCCCCCGCCGTCGGGAACTGTGGCTGCACGAAGATGAGCTTCACGCCGGCCTGCTTGGCGCGGTTGATGAGGCTGTCGATCCGTTTCATGCTCGGCTCCTTGCCCTCCTCCTCGACGGCGACCTGTTTCAGGCCGTAGGCGTCGGCAAAGTAGCCATAGGCCGGGTGAAAGACGAAGAACTCGCGGCCCTTCAATGGGGCAAGTACCTGCGTGAGTTTCCCGTCGAGCGCGGTAAGGTCGGCTTCGAATGCCTTCAGGTTGGCATCGAACTCCGCTCGATGTTCCGGAGCAACAGCGCACAACCCGTCGCGAATGTTCCGAGCCTGAAGCATGACCAGCTTGGGGTCGAGCCAGATGTGCGGGTCTTTGGAGCCTTCGTGTGAATGATCGTGCCCTTCCTCGTGGCAGGCCTCAGCCGCATCGCGAAGGCGCACGCCCTGCGACGTGTCAATGATGCGCAGGTCACCGATGGAACTCTGAATCTTGTCGATCAGGCCGCGCTCAATGGGCAGGCCGATCCGAAAGAAAACTCGGGCGCTGGATAACTCCTGAATCTGACGCGGCGTTGGTTCGTAGCTGTGATGTGATTGCCCCGGACCGACGAGGATACCGACATCGACTCGATCACCACCGACGCGCTTCACAAAGTACGACTGCGGCGCGATGGTGACGAAGACTTTCATCACGCCGGGTCGGGTCGTCGTCAGCGGTCGCGGGGTCGCGTCGCAGGCCGTGCCGAGGAACAGCGCGACAATGGAACAGGCGAAGTTTTTTTTCGTCGGCATGGTCGGCGTCGGTTTCCGGCATCATTGCTGCGGCGTGACTCACAGGAGTATTACATTGTAATACACGCCGGTCAACGCCGCGATTCCACAAGACACCCGACGTGCCGAGTGGGTCCGAATAACAAAGTTGCTCGTGGTGTAAAAAAGCCGAAACGGGCCGGCCATCGCCGTAACCCGTTTCAACCGCACATCCATGTGGAGGAGAGAGAACCGCCGTGATACGCATCACGGCGTAAGGAGTATGTTACAAAGCCGCGAGTACTTTCTCCGTCGCGACGATCAGTTTCTCATCTGTTTCATACGTCCCCTGCTCAATCTGGTTCCGGACGGCGACGATTCGCCTGGCCCGGGATTCGGGCAGTTCGGCCAGTTGATTCAGGAAGGTGGCCAACTCGGAGATTTCGACGCGATCATCGAGGGTGGCCGTGGAACCGCCCAAGTCTGTCGAGCGGCGGAGCGACTGATTGACGAACTCGCGCAACGTTCCTGACGTTGCCGTGGTTCCCAGTGAGTTGATATCGTTCATCGTTGACCTCTCTTCGCTCCGTTCTAGGACTCCATCCCCAAGCTACGGAGCAGACTCGTTACTGGTTCGCACCGCCAAGACTGAAATCGGACTTTTCTTCTCAGACGTTCTTGGCGGCGAGCTACCAGGGCTGTTTCTCAATACTGTCTTCACTCCTAATATCGGCATGGCCGGTAGCACCCCATCACGAAATCCACCACTGCCACAACATCTAGCGAATGCAGAACTTGCGCAGCGTGACCATATCTAAAGCAGTTTCTGCGCGATTATCGGGCTATTGATGGAATCCCCCGCAAATAAGACACTTATGGACGAGCGGCCACAAACACAGCCTGTGAGTTTTGCCGGTGCTCGTTTTTGGACCTCTCCATATGTAGTGGTATGCACTTCAACGGGGACCGATTGAATCCCCGACATTCCTGTGTCCGTGCGACGCTGCAACAAAGGTATAATCGCCCCATGGCCAATCCATTGCCCACCTCCGAACGGGCCGCGCAGCTCGCGGCGAACTTCGCGGAACTCGAACCGCGCTACACGCCTGACGAGTCTGTCGCAGAGGCATCGCGGTGTTTGTTTTGTTACGACGCACCTTGCACCCGTGCCTGCCCGACGCACATCGACGTGCCGAAGTTCATCCGCCAGATACTGCACAAGAGTCCGGTCGGGGCGGCCGAGACGATTCTCGCATCCAACATCTTCGGCGGCTCGTGCGCGCGGGCCTGTCCCACCGAAGTCCTTTGCGAAGGCGCGTGCGTTGACAACACGCTGCTTAAGGAGCCGGTGCGCATCGGCCGGCTTCAGCGCTTCGCATGCGACGTGGCCACGGACAAAGGCATCTCATTCTTCGAGGCTGCGCCACCCACGGGGAAGAAGGTCGCCATCATCGGCGCGGGGCCGGCCGGCCTGACCTGCGCCCATGAGCTTCGCAAGCGCGGCCACGGCGTCACCATTTTTGAAGCACGCGAGATGCCCGGCGGCATCAACACCTACGGCATCGCGTATTACAAGTACGGCACGAAGTTCGCGCTCGGTGAAGTTGAGCGCGTCATGCAGATCGGCGGCATCGACCTTCGCCTCAACTCGCCCGTCAGCGGCGCGCAGATCGCGCAACTCATCCACGATCACGACGCCGTCTTTCTTGCGCTCGGCCTTGGGAAAACGTCGTCGCTCGGCATCGACGGCGAGACACTCTCCGGCGTGTGGGAGGCCCTCGACTTTATTTTTCAGACGCACATGATGCCGTTGGAGAAATGTGAGATCGGTCGCCGCGTCATCGTCATCGGCGGCGGCAACACGGCCGTCGACGTCGCCACGGCGGCGGTGCGACTCGGCGCGGAGCATGTCACCATCGCCTATCGACGCACGGCCGAGGCGATGCCGGCGTTCGCCTATGAATACGAACTTGCCAAGTCTGACGGTATCCATTGGGAGTTCTCAGCGGCTCCGCTTCGCATCGTCGGCGACGGCGGCCGGGCGACCGGAGTGGAGTTTGCCCGCACGAAGCTCGTCGGCGAGGGGCGTGATGCGAAACTTGAACACGTCCCCGGCGCGAACTTCACGCTGCACGCCGACATGATCATCAAGGCCCTCGGCCAGGAGCCGCTCGTCGAACTGGTCGCGGCCTTGCCGAGTTTGAAGGTGCAGAAGGGGCGAATCATCGTGGACCCATCGACCGGGGCGACGAGCGTCCCAAAGCTTTTCGCCGGCGGCGACTGCACGAGCAAGGGTGCGGAAGTCGTGGACGCCGTGCAGGAAGGCAAGATCGCGGCGGCCGGTATTCATGCGGCGATGTGACTGTTCTGGAGCGATCAGCGACCCCTACTACGTTGACGAAACCGCCTTCCAACGCTCTAATAAAGGACATCACAGCGGCGTAGCTCAGTTGGCAGAGCAAGGGATTCATAAGCCCTGGGTCGCCGGTTCAACTCCGGCCGCCGCTAGTTTCTTAAATTGACACCAAGTCGCTGGTGAGGCGGCAATACTCCGTATCGGTTGGCGTTTGGCTGGTCAGGGGGAGGAGTCGGGAATCCATGACCAATCCGCGCACTCTGAATGCCCTTGCCTGTAGCCTGTCGTTCATGATTCTCTCGCGCACTGCTTCCGCTCAAGTGACGCCGACCTTTAACGATGTGATCTTCGCCACTGTCCCGCGCGATGCCGGTGGAACTGTTGACGTCATGCTCGACATTTATCTTCCCGCGACCGGTGGACCGTGGCCGCTCGTCCTTTGGATTCATGGCGGCGGTTGGCAAGGCGGCACGCATAACGGGGCACCAGGATCAACAAGTCTCTTTCTCAACTCCGGGATCGCCGTCGCCAGCACAAGCTACCGCCTGAGCGGGGATGCCATCTTTCCCGCGCAGATTCATGACGTGAAAGGCGCGGTGCGCTACCTGCGCGCCAATGCCGCGACATACAACCTCGACCCCACGCGATTTGGCTGTTGGGGAAGCTCGGCCGGCGGGCATCTCTCGGCTCTACTTGCCACATCCGGCAATGTGGCCGCGTTGGAAGGAACCTCCGGCGGCAATCTCGGCTTCTCCAGTCGCGTGCAGGCGGCGGCGGATTACTTCGGGCCGACAGATATTCTGCACATGAATGAGGACATCACCACGCCGCCGGGTGGATTCGACCATGACGATCCGAATTCCCCTGAATCAAACCTTGTGGGCTGGGATGATCCCGGACAAGGACTCGCGGACATCAAAGCGAATCTATCCAATCCGAATCCCCCGTACCCGGCGCTGGTGGCGCTCTGCAATCAGGTGAACCCCCTCACGTGGCTCTCCGCCGATGATCCCCCGATCTTCATCGGCCACGGAACGAACGATTCATCCGTCCCGATGAATCAAAGTGTGCGATTGGCCGACGCGATGTTGAGCAATGCCCTGTTCCACGATTTTCGCATCATCCCCGCGGCGGGCCACGGCTTCCTTGGTGCCGACACGGAGGTGTCAGTGCGGAGTTTCTTCATTGCTCAGTTCACTGACCCGGTGGTGACCGGTGACGCTGATTGCAATGGAGTTTTGGATATGGCCGACCTCGCCCACTTTGCTCAACGACTTGTGAATCCCGCCGGCTACGACGCAGCCCATCTGGGTTGCAACACGATCAACTGCGACATCAATCACGACGGCCGCACCGACGGACGTGATGTGAACGCGATGATCGACCTGCTGATGCCTTAGCTCGTTATGTCAGTTTCAATTCCAAGTAGCGCACGCCCGGAATCGGGTTGTAGACATACGGCTCCGTGTCCTTGAAGCCCAACGCCTCATAGATGCGAATCGCCGATTGCATGGTCGGCACGGTATCGAGCCGCATTTGCGTGTATTCCGCGAACTTCGCTTCATCGATGATCGTGTTCGCCATGGCCTCGCCGATTCGCTTTCCGCGAAAGGCCGGACGAACGTAGAACCGCTTCATCTCGCATATGCCGTCGCCCAGCTTCTTCATTGCCACGCAGCCGGCCACGTCGTCGGCCCACCGCGCTATGAGAATGCGGCCATCCGGCGGTGCATAGAACCCCGGCAATTCCGCCATCTCCCGGTCGAAGTCCTGGAAGCACAGATGAAACCCCAGCGACTCGGCATACTCGCGGAAGAGCACACGAATGTGCGACAGGTCCGGTTCATCGTGTGCCGCGGTGATTTGCAACATGAACTCGCCTCACGCCTTCGTCCTTGACCGCGCCTCTGGTAAACTTGCGATCCGTATGAATGCCCGACACGTCTATGTCACCCGAATCATCCACGACGCCGGGATTGCCATGCTCACGCAGGCCGGTTTGGCTGTCAAAGTCGGCTCACTGAATCGGCCGCCCGATCATGACGAACTCGTTCGCCAAGCCGCCAAGCATGACGCCATCATCTGCCAGGTCGCGGATCGCATGGATGAGGCTGTGCTTCAATCCGCACACGGTCGATGCCGCATTGTGGCCGCATGCACCGCCGGCTTTGACAACATTGATGTCCGCGCCGCGAAGCGCCTTGGCATCCTCATCACCAATACGCCCGACGTCCTCACCGAAGCCACGGCCGATCTGACGTGGGCCTTGCTCCTGGCGACCGCCCGTCGAACGGGTGAGGCGGAGCGGCTGCTCCGCGCCGGAGCCTGGCGTGGCTGGAACATGCTGGAGTTTCTTGGGGCGGATGTGCATGGGCGGACACTGGGCATTGTCGGCGCAGGGCGGATTGGAACGGCCGTGGCCCGGCGCGCGACGGGGTTCGGCATGACGATTCTTTACGCCGGACGGTCGGACCACCCGGCCATGGCAGCACTCGGCGGGCGTCATGTGCCCTTGGTGGAACTAATGGAGTCGAGCGACTTTGTCTCACTGCACGTCCCCCTCACGTCCGAAACCCGCCACCTCATCGACGCCCGTGCGATCAGCCGCATGAAGCGCGACGCCATTCTCATCAATACGGCGCGCGGCGACGTGGTCGATCAGGCGGCCTTGATCGAGGCCCTTCGCGCCGGTCAGATCGCCGGCGCGGGACTTGATGTGTATCAGAATGAGCCGCGAATCGCCCGTGACTTTTTCGACCTTCCCAACGTCGTCCTGCTGCCGCACATCGGGTCGGCCACGGAATCGACCCGGCGAAAAATGGCTGAGACGGCGGCGGCCAATGTGATCGCCGTGCTTCGCGGTGAAAAGCCTTTGACGCCAGTGAATCTCGCGGGCTGACTTCCGTCGAGCCACGCCTCGACTTGCTGTACCGACATTCGGGGGGGCCGTATCATAGGCAGGGGAACTCGGTGGGAACGTCCGGGGGCCTGCGAAGACGGCACGCATGGGCCGTTGCCTAAGAACAACCGATGTTGCGATTTACAGTATTTGAAAATGGCGCACCCGCTCGAAGTCTGAGCCTCGACGGGGCGCATCTGCTCGGTGCCGATCATGTGCCCGTCCGATCTGAGATTCGCCTGGAGAAGGGCGAACTGGTTTGTGACGCCCGGTCGCGTGGAGCAGCCGCGTTGGCGCTGATGTGGTCCGTTGAGGGTGTGGGCCGCATCCTGCTGGAGACGCCGCGCGTCCTGGATCGCCCTGAGCCGTACCACCTGCACGTCGAACTGGCCCGCGGCCAACTGATGCGCATCAGCCAGAAGCGAGAAGACTGGGGCTTCTACGACCATCCGCAAGGCAAGTCCCTCTACGACGAGATCGACAAGGCCCGCGACCTGCTCGTCGAGGCATTGGCAGCCTCGGATGGCGCGACCGCCGCGAAGTTCGCCGACCAATCGCTCACCATCGGCGTCAAGATCGGTGAATCGCTCAGTACCTATCACGCCGATGTGAATCTGCCGGCGCGAAAAGAAAACGGCACGATGCCCGCCTTGCCACTGGGATGTCGCATCGATCCGACGCATTACACCGATGCAGCCATGCCGTGCATCTCAGAGGCATTCCAATTCGTCGAACTGCCTTTCACCTGGGCCTCGTTGCAGCCGGCCGAGGGTAAGTATGAGACGGGACATCTCGAAAAGGCATTGCAGCATCTCAAGACGCACAAGATGCCGATTCGTGGATGCTCACTGCTTTCGTTTGAACCGTGGGAGACGCCGGACTGGCTCGTGAAAGTCGCAAAGGATTACGACCGCCTGCGCGAGGCGATCATGAAACATTTGCGCACGGTCATCCGCTCCTTCGGCGGCCACGTGCAAAGCTGGGAGGTCTGCGTCGGCTTGCACGCCTACAACCCCTTCAAGCTCAGCTTTGAGCAACTGGTCGAGTTGACGCGGATGTCGGCCATTCTGTCTCGACAATCAGCGCCCAAGAGCGAGGTGATTTTGGGTCTGGTGCTGCCATGGGGCGAGTATTACGCCAACGATCCGCAGTCCATTCCGCCGACGCTTTATGCCGAGATGGCCCTGCAAAGCGGCGTCAACTTCGACGCCTTTAGTGTGCAACTGCAATTCGGCGGTCAGCACACGGCTCAATATGTCCGCGACCTTTTGCAGATTTCCTCGATCCTCGATCGCATTGGCTCGTATGGAAAACCGGTGCATGTGAGCTGCGCCGGCGTCCCTTCCGACGGCATGACGCCCATGAGCGGCTACTGGCATGACGAATGGAACGAGCAGGTGCAGAGCAATTGGCTGCGTGACATCTATCGAATTGCGCTGTCCAAGTCGTTTGTCGAGTCCGTCTCGTGGCAGTCCTGGGCCGACGGCGTCGCGCCGTCGCCGTGGGGCGGGCTGCAAAAGAAGGATGGTTCACGGAAGAAATCGTATCAGGAGCTATTGTCGCTGCGTAGTGAATTGATGGGCGCGAGCGCGTAGCGCCGGCCCTGACGAACGAAGATCATTTCCACCGGCAGCGCTGAAGTGCGCTGATCGTATCATGGATTACCAAGCGTTAGGCAACACCAGCGTCGTCGGTCTGCAATGGGGCGACGAGGGCAAGGGCAAGATCGTCGATCTGCTCACGGAATATTTCGACGTTGCCGTGCGCTATGCCGGCGGGGCGAATGCGGGACACACGGTTCGGCATGAAGGCGAGAAGTTCGCCCTGCATCTGGTGCCCAGTGGAATATTGCGCCCGAATGTGCTGAGTGTCATCGGGCCTGGCGTGGCCCTTGATCTTGAGATTCTGCATGGCGAACTGGAGGCCCTGCACACGCGAGGTGTGAAGGTCGCCGACAATCTGGTCATCTCCAACCGCGCCCATCTCGTCATGCCCTGGCACAAGAAGCAGGACCGCCTCTCCGAGGGCAGCCTCGACGCCGACCGAAAGATCGGCACCACCGCCAAGGGCATCGGCCCCTGTTACGCCGACAAGATGCTGCGCAGCTCGGCCGTGCGCGTCGCGGATTTATCTCACACCGATGAGTTCCGTCGCAAGGTTCGCCACGTCGTCGAAGAACGTAACAAGGTCTTTGCCACACTGTATGGCGACAACGAACCGCTCGTTGCAGACTCCATCACGGACGCGGCCCTTGCCGTCGGTGCGAAGCTCGCACAGCACGTCACCGACACCACGCTCATCCTGCATGATGCAATCGCCGCCAGGAAACGCATCCTCTACGAAGGCGCGCAGGGCAGCCTCCTCGATATCACCCACGGAACCTTCCCCTTCGTCACCAGCAGCACCTGTACGGCGGCGGGCGTGGCGGCCGGCGCGGGCGTGCCGCCGAGTTCCATCCGAAGCTACCTCGGCGTCGTCAAGGCCTACAGCACGCGCGTCGGCGGCGGACCGTTCCCGACGGAGCTGTCTGATTCAACCGGCAACCTCATCCGCGAGCGCGGCCACGAGTATGGCACGACGACCGGCCGCCCGCGGCGCTGCGGCTGGTTCGACGCCTTTGCGACGAAGTACAGCATTGATCTCTGCGGGATCACGCAATTGATCGTGATGCACCTCGATACACTGAGTAAGTTTCCGGAGTTGAAGATATGCACCGGCTATCGATATCGCGGGGAGTTGTTGCGAATCTTCCCGCCCGACGCCCATGTGTTGGCAAATGTCGAGCCGGTCTTGGAGACGCTGCCAGGCTGGGATCGAGAGATCGAAGGCGCGACGAGCTACGCCGACCTTCCCGCCAATGCACGGGCCTATGTCGACCGGCTGGAGTCGTATTTCAAGCTGCCGATCACATTGGTCAGCGTCGGGGCCGAACGGCTGGCCACGTTGCATCGTACACCTGTCATCTAACCAAAGAGCCGCCGACCGACTTCGCATAGAATGATCGACTGCGATACACCGACCATGCCAACGCTTGAAAAGATTGACTCTCAGTCGGAACTTGGCGTCCCGCTCGACCGCCTCCCGCGCCACATCGCCATCATCATGGACGGCAACGGTCGCTGGGCACAGCGACAGGCCCTGCCCCGCGTGCGCGGCCACGAAGCCGGCGCGGCCAACGTCCGCGAGATCGTGACACATGCGGCCCGCCTCGGCATCGGCCAACTCACGCTCTACAGCTTTAGCACCGAGAATTGGAATCGCCCGCTTGACGAAATCACCCATCTGATGCGGCTGTACGTCGAGTACCTGATAAAGGAACGCGCCGAGATCATGGACAACGACATCCGCCTCGTGCAGATCGGCCGGCGCGAGGGATTGCCCGACGAGGTCTTGCACGAGTTGGACGAGACAGCCCGCCTCTCCCACGACAACAAGGGGATGACGCTGTGCCTCGCGTTGAATTACAGCAGCCGCGTTGAGATCACCGACGCCGTGCGCGAGATCGCCCGCCGTGTCGCAACGGGCGAGTTGTCACCGTCACAGATCGACGACCAGACCATCAGCAACGCCCTCTACACCGCAACCATGCCCGACCCCGATCTGCTCATCCGCACGGCCGGCGAGATGCGGGTCAGCAACTTTCTGCTCTGGCAGATCAGCTACGCGGAGTTGCATGTCACCGATGTGCTTTGGCCCGAGTATGGGCGAAACGACTTGAACACCGCGATTAAGGATTACGCCAGGCGTGACCGGCGCTTTGGAGCACTGTGAGCCATGCCACGGAGTCTTCGCTCGCCATGACGATCCCTCCCATACCAGCAGAAGTGCCCCAATTGCTCTCCGAAGCGCCAAGGAAGAGACTTCGATGGTTTTCCGTGGCGATGATTGTACTCTTCCACGCTGGATTGGCGATCTTGTTTCTGACGGATCGCAGCCCCGGAACCGACGCCGCACTCACCGGTCTACCGCTCGACGATGCATGGATACATCTCGTATACGGTCGCTCTGTTTCAGAGCAGTTTCTTCCATGCTACAACGACGGTGTTCCCGAGGCGGGATTCACTAGCCCTCTATGGATGTTGAACTGTGCTGTCGTTCATTGGGCCGCGAAGGCCTTTCCCATCTCCGTCGTCATGTGTGTCAAGGTCATCGGCATCCTGTGGGCCATCTTGATGAGCCTGGGCGCCTTCGATCTCGTCTTCACATTTACGCGCTGCCAATGGACCGCACTTTTGGCCGGCCTGTTGACGGCCTCCACGCCGCCACTTGTCTTTTCACAAATATCCGGCATGGAAATTTGTGCTGCGGCCGCGTGTGGACTCATGGCACTGGCAGCCATGGGACGCGATCGCGCGACCCTATCGGGATGGCTGTTCGCGGCGGCGATCTGGGCCAGGCCTGAGATGTTCATTCTCGTTTTCTTGGGAATTGTCTTTCAAGTCATTGCATGGCGAGGGCGGGTGCTCCATAAGAAGCTGCATCTCATCAAGCTGCTGTATCCTACGTTGATTGCCTGCGTTGTTTGGGTGTTGTATTGCCAGGTCGTCACCGGTCGGCCACTGCCCAATACGTTTTACGCGAAGTTCACCTCTGATTTCCCAGCGGGGTTCCTGGTCATCGTCAAAGAAATGATCTGGCCCCTCCCTATGACGTATCAAGGCGCAGGGATTCTACTGGGGGTAATCGGAATCATTGCGATAATGCGGACCTCGGGGGCCGTGGGTTGGACCGTGGCGACCTTTCCTTGGCTCTTCTTCGTCGGATTGGCCTGCACGCGGCCGTTCCCGTCGGGCTGTGGCCCGTTTTTTTATTGGGTGCGCTATGTCGCGCCTGGAGTAGCATTTCTGGCTATTCCGATCGCGATTGGGGTGCGAACCATATGGTCCGCGAAGTGGACGCCGATTTCGGGAAGAACTCGGAATGCGTCAATCAGAAAATGGATCATGCCAGTCGTGTCCCTCCTGTTATTGACTGCCACGTTGCTACAGCACCCGCGGAGAATCATGACTGATCGCAGTCAATTCGCCTGGAACTGCCAAAACATGAATGAGGTGCAGGTGGAATTGGGACGATGGCTTGCGGACAACACGTCTCCGGGAACCGTGGTCGCGGTGAATGATGCCGGTGCCCTGCGGTATTTTTCCAACCGGCGAATTATTGATCTACTGGGATTGAACAACCATCACATCGTGTCGGATATTGCTGCTGTTCGACGTGGTGCTCAATCTCCAGAGAACATGAAGGCCTTGCTTCAGGCGCACCGTGCAACTTGCATGGTCGTTTTTCCATCGTTTTTTCCACAGGTTTTCAAAAATCGCGAGTTGTTCAGGTCCAGTTTCACCGTCGTCAAAGTCGCCCGAAGTTCGAATTATACCGTGGCAGCGAAAGGCTCCGGGCAGGCCACGATGGTCGTCGCGACGCTCAATTAGAATGGAAGTTGTTGCTCCTTCTTTGCTTCCATGCCTTGGCCCTCTGAGCTATCCTAGTCGCGTGGCTCATTCATCGATCGACCATCAAGTTGCTCACCTTCGAAGAGGCTGCGAGGCCATCTACAGCGAGAAAGACCTACGCAGTCGCCTCGAATACTGCATCAAAGTCGGCCGACCCATGCGCGTCAAGCTCGGCATGGACCCGACGGCCCCTGACATACATCTTGGACACACTGTTGTCCTCGGAAAGATGCGCCAGTTTCAAGACCTCGGCCACAAGGGCGTCCTCATCATTGGCGATTACACCGCTCGCATCGGCGACCCCACCGGCAAGACCAAGGCCCGGCCGATTCTTGATGAAGCGTCGATCAAGAAGAACGCCGAGACCTATTTCCAACAGGCCGGCAAGGTGCTGGACACGTCGCCGGACAAGTTGGAGATCCGCTACAACAGTGAGTGGCTCGCCCAGCTCACCTTCGCCGACGTGTTAAAGCTCACCAGCCACATGACGGTCCAGCAGATGCTTCAACGCGAGAACTTCAAGCTGCGCATGAAAGACGAGACGCCCATCGTCGTTACGGAGTTCATGTACCCGCTGATGCAGGCGTACGACTCCGTGGTGATCGACGCTGACGTGGAGTTGGGCGGAACGGATCAGACGTTCAACAATCTCGCCGGCCGCGACCTCATGGAAAAACACGGCAAGCCGCCGCAGATTGTCGTCATCATGCCCATCCTGCGCGGGCTGGACGGCGTCGAGAAAATGAGCAAGAGCCTCGGCAACTACGTCGGCATCACCGACACGACCAAGGACATGTTCGGCAAGACCATGAGCATTGCCGACGCCATGATGGCCGAGTGGTACACGCTGCTGACGAGTGGCCCGACAGAGGAGATCGCCACGATCTGTGACCCGGCCAAGTCCCACCCCCGCGACGCGAAGATGCGGCTCGCGAAGATGATCGTCACGCACTACTACGACGCAACCGCCGCCGACCGTGAGGAGCAGCTTTGGCAAAAGGTCATGGTCGAAGGCGGCCTGCGCGACGACATCCCTACGGTCGCCCTGTCGCGCGCCGTGTGCGACCCCGACGGCACCATATCGCTGTCGAAACTGTTAAAGGTGCTGAACCTGGCCCCCTCAACCAGCGAAGGCCGGCGCCTTATCGAAGGCGGCGGCGTATCGATCAACCAGCAGAGGGCGACCGACCCGCAGGTGAAGCTAACGCCTTCGGACGACATGCTCATTCAGGTCGGCAAGCGCAAGGCGGCAAAGATAAGCATTCAGTAGTTGTCGTCAGACTTGCGACCAAGAGGCCGTTCATGAAACAGATTGATGAACTGATCACTGAGTATTCGCCCTCCATCGTCGCCCTGCGCCACGACATCCACGCCCATCCCGAACTCGGATTCGAGGAACACGAAACCGCTCGGCGAGTCCTCGACCAGATCAAGGCCTTGCCGAATCTCACCATCCGCACCGGCGTCGCCAAAACCGGCGTGGTCGCCACGCTGAATAGCGACAAGCCCGGCCGTTGCATTGCCCTCCGCGCTGAACTCGACTGCCTCCCCATCACGGAAGAGACAGGCTTGGCTTATGCCTCCACGCACCCCGGCCGGATGCATGCATGTGGGCACGATGGGCACACGAGTTGCCTTGTCGGCGCGGCCAAGGTGTTGTCGCACATGGCGAGCGACCTGCCCGGCAAGGTGAAGTTCATCTGGCAGCCCGCCGAGGAAGGCGGTGGCGGCGGGAAGGTCATGTGCGATGAGGGCGTGCTGGAGAATCCGAAGGTCGACGCCATCTTCGCCCTGCATGGCTGGCCCTATCTCGACCTCGGCACCGTCGGCATCAAGGCCGGGCCGGCGATGGCCTCGACGAATCCCTGGTCGATGACGATTCACGGCACCGGTGCCCACGCGGCCTATCCACACAAGGGCGTCGATCCCATCGTCGTCGCCGCACACGTCATCACCGCCTTGCAGACCATTGCCTCGCGCTTCACCGATCCGCTCGACTCCGTCGTGGTCACGATCGGCAGGATCGCCGCAGGCACGGCTGCGAACATCATCCCCGACACCGCCGAACTGGTCGGCACCATTCGCACGCTGAGTCCGACAACGCGCAAGCGGGCCGTGGAGTTGTTCGATCAGATTGCCAAGCAGACCGCATCCGCCTTCGGGGCGCGGGCCGACGTGCGAGTCACGGAGGGCTATCCCGTCTGTGTGAACGATGCATCGATGGCTCGCTTCGTGGAGGAGGTCGCGCGAGACGTTCTCGGTGCCGACAAGGTCGCGGAGAACGTGAACGCTTCGATGGGCGGCGAGGACTTTGCCTACTACGCCCAGAAAGTCCCTGCTGCCTTCTGGCGTCTCGGCGTGCGGCGCGGCGACCCGGCGAAGCAGCCCACGCTGCACCAGAGCACCTACGATTTCGCCGATGAGGCGATCCCCATCGCCATTCGCATGCACTGCGAGATCGCGCGGCGGTTTCTCACGGCTCGTTCTTGACCCTCACACCACCCTCCCGTAAGAACGCCATCACGAGGAGAGGGTGTCATCATGAGTATGGATCCAAACTGGGAAGTGTCGGTGCAGGACGTGGACGCCATGCGAAAACGCGGCGAGGCCTTTCTGCTACTCGACGTGCGACAGCCGGAGGAGTTTGCCATTTGTAAGATTGACGGGGCACACCTGATTCCGCTTGGGGAGTTGGAGGGGCGAGCCGATGACGTGCGTGGATTGGCGAAGGGGCTGCCGATCGTGGCGCAGTGCCATCACGGCGGTCGCAGCCTCAGCGCGGCGGCGATTCTGCGCAGGGCCGGAGTGGCCGATGTGAAGAGCATGGCGGGTGGGATCGATCAGTGGTCGTTGCAGGTGGATACGAGCGTGCCACGTTATTGACACATCGCTGGTTCAAACGGTCGCCTTCTCGCCGTTGGGCAGGCCGACCTGAACAAACTTTTCGCTAACGTTCCAGCCTTCTTCGGAGCGGCGCTTGGCCACCGGGCGGCCATGTTCGTCCATTTCGTATCGCTCTTCCCACGTCACATTCCACGACATGCCCTGCGTGGTTCGATCGGTCGTTTTGTAAATCGCCGGGCAACCGTAACAGAAGTGGTCTTTCAGTCGCGGCTCGGAGTTGATCACCTCCGGGTTGTTCACCATTCGCCGGGCATCACGGTATTTTTCACTGTTCCAGATTTCGGCGAGGCTGGTTTCAAAGACGTTTCCGAAGTGCTTCGGATCGTCTTTCGCGGTGTATTGATGTCCGATGCGATAGGTACAGCAGGGGATGACGTCGCCGTTGTATTTGATGACCGTCGCATTGTGCGGCCAATAGCATTGCGGGAGGCCCTTGTTTTTGTGGGGGCCGATGACTTCGAGGAAGTTGGGATCGCGGTCGGTGTAGTTGCCGAGGTCGCCGAAGAAATCGGTGAACTGGTCGATGCCCATGTCGAGCAGCATCTTGCGGGCCGGCTCCACCTCGTCGAGGTTGTGCTGGAACTTGATGTACTGCACTTCGACCTTGGGATAAACCTGTCCGTATTCCTTGCGGAACTCGCAGATGCGTTTGAGATTGTTCAGGACGCGGTCGATTCGCCCGCCGACGCGCGTCATTTCGTACTTCGCCTGTGACAGGCCATCGACGCACACCGTCAGATGCGTCAGGCCGCTCTTGACCATACGGCGGATGCGGGCGTCGGTGAGGGCGAAGCTGAAGTTGGTGCTGATGTGGACATTGAGGCCCGCGTCCTTGGCGATGGTGGACATCTCGTCGAGGTCGGGGTGGACAAGAGGATCACCGACATAATACAGCGACACGGCGGATGATCGCCCCCGAATCTGCTTGACGATTCCACGAAATTGCTCGACCGACATTCGATGTTGCGGGTGGAACTCCTGCTTTTCCAAAGCCGGGTCTCCATTTGGATCGGCGTGGACGCAGACGGTGCAACTGAGATTGCACATGGGGGAAATGTCGATCTTCACGGCGGAGGGGAAGGCGAGCATTTTCTCCGCCTTGAGGGCGTATTGCGTGGCCCCGACAGCGAGGTTGATGCCGCGGCGAAACGTCATGCGTTCCAAAAACCAGCCTTGGCGACGTTTGACACCCTGCACCAACATACGAAAGGATTCGCCGCTGGAAGCGAACGCGTCGAGATAGAATCGAGGGTCCAGGAAGCGCAACGGGCTGGGCCGTGCGGCTCCCGTCGTGGACGAGGTGTTTTCAGCGATCATGCTTCTTCCCTTTGATCGGGCATCCCGGTAGGTAGAGTACGCCCGTCCCCGTCCGTGGGTTCTATCTCTGCGTATCCGTACGGCAAACACTGTTGGCGAATCAGTTTATGATAACTTCGAGTCCGCCATTTGGCAAGGAAACGGGCCTTTGGCGACTTAGTGGAATCTCACTCGGACTATCGGTTTCGGGCCATGGCGGGCTTAGGATCGAGATGGATATCGGGGTACGGCGTTTCTCCGATAATCGTCGGGCGGATTGGGGTGGTGATTCTTCTAGTCGTCATTGGGGACTGTGGGAAGCGAATCCGCAGACTGCACGGATTGGGTTGGCGATGTTGAATCGTCGAAGATCGGCGCGGCAAAAAAAGAGGGGCCGCAAAAGAGTGCAAATGCCCGCAAATGCCCGCAAAATCGTTTGGGATTCGGGGAAGTGAAACCGCAGATTTCGCAGATTCGCGCAGATTGAGAAATAAACGTCGAAACGTCGAAAAGTCGAAATGCGGAGTGGGCCGAGCGGCGAAGGGACCGATGGAGGAAGGTGATCGCTGGGCGATGTTGTGTCATGGTTCGTTCCTCGTTGGCGCTTCGGGTAGGTGCATATCCGCGTCGAGATTTCTCCCACACGACTACTAATCTTGCTCAGCGCTTCAGCGTGGTTGTGAATTGTGATAGGTTGTTGTTAGGTCTGGAGTTGTAACCGCAGATTGCACGGGTTTCGCGGATTTGACTGTGGGGCGATTCGTGATTGGTCGAATTCGGCGGCTTGAGTAGAACCCGCCCCATGCCCTGAGTTCAATACGAGGTTAATTCAGCACGAACTCTATCGGAGACGGTGATTTGACCGAGCTGACACGGAGGATGGAGAAGCCAATGACGTTTCCCTGATCGTCGAGTTTTTCCATGAGACGGTCGTCCGCCGTCTCGCGAAAGTAGCCGGACTTCGACGGGTCGAACAAGACCTCGAGAAAATCGCCTTCCTGGTCGAGCCAGATGGTTACGGATTTGGGGGCCATAGAATCACTCCCTGTTTGGGCTTATCGGTCAGATAGGCGGTGACCACAAATGCGTCGAGTGCGTTACTTTTGACCACCACACAGAGCCATTTGTCGCCGACCCGAGTGCCCAGGTAATAGCGGTAAAGGAGCTCAGCCTGCGGGTCGCTGATAGATTCTATCACGGTTTGGGGCTTTGACAACGTTTCGGCGATTGCGGAATCGAGTCCGATCATCTCGGGATGCTCATGGATATGGCGCAATCGTTCGTCCGTGAGGCGGACCTGACGGCCTTGATAGTCGGTCAGGATTTGCACGAGTCGATCCTCCAGATCATTGCGTGGCCTCCTCGACGATTCGGATTCTATCGAAACTTGCGAGCATCAAGGATTGCTTAGGTGGAGCCATTTTTGTATTCACGGTGTGATGCAGTCTTCGGTGATAAGGAGGGCGGGCCGCCGTAGGACTTTGGCAAGCTGTTGACGATCTTGACGGTTTCGACGCTGACTCGGATGACTTGGCCTACGAGGCGGACGATGTATTCGGGGTCGTCTTCGCGGTTGGGGTCGCTGGTGATGCCGCTCTTTTTGTCGGTGTAGATTTGGTATTGGTCGATGACCCAGTCGAGGGCGGAGCGGTTGCCGAGGCGGTAGTCGAAGACTTCCTTGGGGATGCCATCAAGGACGAGGGAGTCGTTGACGATCAGGGATTTCTTATCCTTGGCGAGTTTCATTTTTTCGACGCGGTAGGCGAGGGGGACGCCGGGGGTTTCGATCCATTTGAGGGGCCATTCCTTCACGGATTCATAGTCGACGTGGAGTTTGGCGAGGGTTTTACCGGCGTCACGAAAGGCGTGGAAATCGTCCCGCGAAGAGGCAAGCGGGATTCGGGGGAGTTCGCGCTTGAGGCAGTCGGCGAACTTTTCGCGGTAGCCCTTGTGGTGGAGGAGGCCGTAGACGTAGTGGAAGATATCCCACTTGGCGATCTTCTTGTCGTTGTAGTGGTCGCAGAAGAGTTGTAGCGCCCAGTCGGTGATGTTTTCGCGGCGGTTGGAGCCGTCTTCATTGTAAATGTAAAATGGAAAGCATTGGTGACCGTCAAGTGTGGCACACAGATGTAGGTCGGCGATGCCCTTGACTACAAGAGAACTGAATGATTCGGATCGATGTGCTATGTCACTTATACAAATCGTTCGGTTTCCGTCTGCCGATTTCTTCGGCGGCTCGATCGCTGGAAAACCATAGACCTCCGCGTTTAATAGGCGGTCGAAATAGACCCATGTCGTCGTAAAGGGTCTATATGTTGCGGATCTAACAGCGTCCATCGAAAACGCTGCGTAGCGACCCCTCTTAAGATCATTTTTTAGGTCGCGGTCCCAAGTGATCAAGTCATACTTGACAAAGTCATCCAGGTTCTCAGTTTGTGGACTCCGTTTCCAACGATCTACTTCAGCGTTGTAAGCTTCGATAAACCACTTAATTCTTTCGATTAGCGTACTTTGTGAGAAGTCGTAAACGACTGAATCGCGATGCGTTGCGATACCAAGAGAGTAATCTTTGAATACTGTCTTTGTATTATGAAACGAATCGGCTCGCTCGCTTTTTCCCGCCACTGATACAAGTAAGTCAAACTGCTTGGCGTGAGCCGGGACCATCCAAGAGTTCCGATTATCGGGTCGAAGCGTTTGCCATTTTACGTTTGTGATGGACGAGTGAGATGCAAGCCAAGATAGTTTTCGGTGTCTGGTTAGCAATTTGTCCGTTGCCGCGTATCGAAGATCGCATTGTTTTAGTGAAGAGCGTCGAACAGCAATTGTGATTCCAACTCCGACTTGTATTCCAAACACATTAAATTGTGTACCAGAGAGCGTCGGATTAAGTCGGACATCGCCTTCAAGGTCTATGTGAAAGATTTGTTGAAAGTCACGGGCAAAGTGCATCCGCATCCCGTCGAAAGCCGTGTTCTCGACAAAAGAGTTGTTTGACACAAAACAGATGATCCCGTCTCGATTTTTTAACCGATCACGAGCCCATCGAAAAAACTTTACATACGGGTCGTTGAGCTTGCTAACGCTTGTCGCCGCTGAGTCCTTTCCATAGGTAGCGCGTATTCGCTCGTCAATTGTCACGTATTTCCGATTCTTGTTTCGATCATTCTCGGCGAGTTGACCGACGTTGTACGGCGGGTTGCCGAGGATCACTGTGATAGGGGCTTTTTTCTGTCGTTCCACACGCTGGGTATTAGCTTCAGTCATAAAACCGAAGTGGCGCTGCTCTGATTCGGCAAGGTCGAGCGAATCCACGAAGCAAAGGCCCTCGAATGGCTCGTACGATCCGGTCTTGTCGAAATAGGCGTGCTCGATATTCAGGGCTGCGATGTAGTAGGGCAAGAGCATGACTTCGTTGGCAAAGAGCTGCTCCTTGTACACGCGGGACAGGGCGCGTTTGGGGATGCGATTGATTAGGTTGACGATGAAGTTGCCTGTTCCCGTGCAGGGATCGAGGATTTGGACGTCCTTGTCGCCGAGCGTCTTGCCGAACTCTTTTTGCAGGACTTCCTCGACGCTGGCGCACATGAAGTCGACGATTTCCTGCGGGGTATAGACGATGCCGTGGGTGTCGGCCACTTTGACTGAATAGCCCTGAAAGAATCGTTCGTAGATCACGTTCAGGAAGTGCTGCTTTTCAGAGAAGCCGGTGATGGTTTTGGCGGCGGCCTCGATGGCGAGGTAGAAGCGGTCGAGCTGCTTCAGGTAGTCGTGACGGTTGAAGGACTTGCTGACGAGGGCGTCGATCACCTTCTCGACTTCGGCCGCGATAACGTTGCGGCGGGTGAAGTCCTGATTGTCGAAGATGGTGCGGATCAGCCGCTCGGTGAGGAGGTGCTGGACGAGCATTTCGTCGACGGCCTCGCGGCGGAGGTTGGGGTTGAGCGAGCTTTTGCACAACTCGAAGAAGCCCTCGAAGGCGGCTTTGAAGGGGGCGTTGGATTTGTGCGATTCGGCGATGAGATCGACCAGTCCCTTGGCGAGGTCGGGGACGCGCTGCTTGAACTCTCCGACGGCCTTTTCGAAGTTGTCGTGGGCCGGTTCGGTGTGTGAGAAGAAGGCGTTTAGGAGGTCGCAGAGGGGCTGGGGTTTGGTGAGGTCGTAGGTGCCTTCGTGTTTGCCGTTCTGATACAGCCGGGCCTCGCGGGTGTCCTCGAAGATGATGTTGGTGAGGGGGTAGCCTTTGGCAATTTTCTTTTTGATTTCGGCGGAGAGGTCGTCGGCGGTGTCTTTGGCTTCCCAGTGGCCGCGATCGATGTAGAAGTCGTCGCGGAAGGTTCCGTCGGGTCGGGTGCGGGTGGCGGAGAGGGGAAGGGATTCCACCGGGGCGTGCGTGCGAGAAGGGATTCTCGAACGAGGCGTGTCGGTGAGTTCGGGGATAAGGGTCCAGCCGGTTTTGCGGCCGCAGTGGTCGAGGAGGTTTTGGAATGCGGAGCGGAGGGCGGTTTCGTGTTTGACCTTTTGCCGGGCATACGCGGCGAGGGCGGCGTAGTAATCCTTGATGGGTTTGGCGGCGGGTTTGATCTCCAACTTTCCGGCCATATGGGTTGGAAGGCTAAAGAGTGTGGGGAGGGTGGTCAAATGGAGAGCGCGCTTGCATGGCATGCAAGAGGTCGGGGGATGTCGAGAGAGGTGGTGAGGTTCTTTGTGTCACCCGCCAAACGGCAAGCCGTGGGCAGGGGGCGTTTCATTTAGGGTGCGTCCTGAAACCCCACCGGTTGGAAACCGGTGCCACAGGGGTTTCAGGACGCGCTCTTAATCAAATCGTGCCGGCCACCTGGCGGAAGTGGTAGCCGGTGATGGCCATGGCCATGGCTTCGCTGAAGGCGCGGGGGTGGGAGACGAGGGCGCGGGTGGTGAACTTCCAGAACTCCATGCGGCCGCGGGTGCGGATGCCGAGGGTCCAGAGGGATTGGAAGAAGGCGCGCAGGTCGGATTGGGTGAGGCGAACCTTCGGCCCGGATGGGCGGTAGTCGCGCAGGAAGGTCAGCACGCGCTGGTAATACTCGCGCGGCGTGTAGATGCGCTTGACCAGATCGCGATAGCCTTCGATGAGCGTTTCACGGTCGAGCTTGGGGATGAAGTTCAGCACGGCGTCGAGGTTGTTACCGGTGCTGTGGGCGAGGAGGCGGCCTTCTTCGCGCAGGCGGTGGAAGAGGCGCGTTTCGGGGAGGGCGGTGAGCAGGCCGACCATGGCGGTGACGATGCCGGTCTCTTCGATGAAGCGGCGCTGGCGCTCGAAGATGCTGGGGCCGTCGCTGTCGAAGCCGACGATGAAGCCGCCCATGACTTCGATGCCGGCCTTGTGAATCAGGCGCACCGACGCGGCCATGTCGCGCGAGGAGTTCTGCACCTTGGCGCATTCAGTGAGGCTCTCGTGCGAGGGGCTTTCTATACCGACGAAGACCTTCTTGAAGCCGGCCTGCACCATGAGGTCGAGCAGCTCGGCATCGTCGGCGAGATTCAGCGAGGCCTCGGTGGTGAATGGCAGCGACACCTTGCGATTGCGCCGCCAGGAGACCAGCTCGCGCAGGAAGGCCTTCACCTTTACCTTGTTGCCGATGAAATTGTCATCCACGATGAAGACCGACTCATCCCATCCGGTGGCGAGGAGGGCTTCGAGTTCGCCGATCATTTGCTGCGGCGTCTTCACACGGGGGATGCGGCCGTTCATGACGATGATGTCGCAGAATTCGCAGTTGAAGGGGCAGCCTCGGGAGAATTGCAGCGGCATGGTGACATATTGGCTTTTTTGCAGGAGATCCCAGCGGGGGATCGGCGTATTGGTGACGTCGGGGCGGACGGCACTACGGTAGTGCGGCTTCACGTCGCCACGGACCATGTCGGCGGCGACGCCGGCCATGAGGTCTTCGGCTTCGCCGAGGACGAAGTGCTTGATCTCGGGGAATCGTTCGTGGCCGGTGGTGAAGAGGGGGCCGCCGGCGATGACGGGTTTATTTCGGGCGATGCATCGGGCGACGATCTGTTTCGCCGAGTCGGCGTGGATGATCATTGCGGAGATGAAGACGTAATCGGCCCAGTCGAGGTCGGCGTCGCGCAGGGAGCGGACGTTGAGGTCGACGAGTCGCTGGTTCCAGCTTTTCGGGAGCATGGCGGCGACGGTGAGGAGGCCGAGCGGTGGGTAGGCGGATTTCTTGGCGACGAAAGGGAGTACGTGGCTGAAGCTCCAGAAGGTGGGCGGGTCGGAAGGCCAGACGAGCAGGATGTTCATGCGGACGATCTCCAGAGTGCAGCCATATTAGGACTGTGTAGTCTTTAGATTGTAGCAGTGGGTGGCGGGGATGCAAGCCATGGTGGCGTAACTGCACGTACCGAGCGGTTTTGGAGTGGTGCGTGTCGTTTCAATTCACGTTTGGGGCTGCGTCGGCAGACGGTGATTCCGACTTGCGATGACTCCGATAGGACTCGCCGACCGGTTCGACGTGTATCAGGACGTCCATGACGCTGGGGTTCGCGCGACGTATGGCGTCCTTTACATCGTGAGCGATATCGTGGGCGGCACGGACCGTCAATTCGGGGTCCACTTCGAGATGCAAGTCAATCAAGAAAGTCATACCGCTCTTTCGACAGAAGACTTTCTCCACGCCGCGCACCCCAGGGACACTGCGGGCGGCTGTTTGCACATCTTTATCTAGAATTGTCTGTCGTACGTCCATCAGCTCGGCGAGCGGAGCGCGAATCAGCAAGATGGCATTCACCATGATCACTCCAGAAGCAAAGAGTGCGGCCCAGTCGTCGGCCGGTTCGTATCCTTTGCCGCCAATCAAAGCGATGGTGATTCCGATTGCCGCGGCAGTGGAGGTCAGGGCATCGCTTCGATGATGCCACGCATCGAGAAGGACCGCACCGCTCTTGATGTCTTTGGCAACGTGATGCACTTTTCGAAAAAGCGTCTCCTTGACAACGATCACCCCGATGAGCACCCAAAGCGTGAATGCCGCCGGCAAGTGGTGCGGTTTAAGAATCTCACGAATGGCCTGTATGGCGATTCCGATGCTCGCAGTGATGAGCATCAACGCCACGACGACGCCGGCCAGCGATTCTGCTTTTCCACGGCCGTAGGGGTGACGTTCATCGGCCGGCGCGGCGGCGATACGGAGGCCACTCCAGACGATCATGGAGGAGAGGATGTCCGCCGTGGATTCCACGGCATCGGCGATCAGTGCGTAGGAATTCCCAAGTACGCCAGCCAGAAGTTTGATCATGGCGAGAGCAACATTGGTCACGACGCCGAGCAGACTGATGTGCTGCCCCCGACGATGTGCATCTTGTGAAAGCGATTCAAAAGAGTTCATATGATGGACTGTAAGCAGAAGGCGGCTGTGCCGCATTACGGTGGGCCGTAGGTGAAATTCGTGTGGTTGACGCCGTGGCAGGTCAGGGTGCAACTGCCGGTGAAGAGGCCCGTGTCCACATAGAAGCGTTGGCCGCCGACGATGGAGAGGTCGAAGTTGACGAGGTGGTCGTGATTGGCGCGGCTGCCGCTCACGCCATGGGCGGCGTGGCAGGCGGAGCAGGGGGTGCGGGCCTGGACGACGTGGCGATTGTGGAAGTTGAAGCTTTGGTCGCCGAGGATGGAGTTGCGATCGTGGCATTTGTAGCAGAGGGCGTAGGACTGCGGGGACTCGACGGTGAAGTCGGCGGTGTCGTAGCGGTTGGCGAGGAGGAAGTCGAAGCGTGAGCCGTGGGGGCCGTTCGCGGAGCCGCCGCCGAGTTGGCGGGCGTCGGGATTGTTGTGGCAATCCTGGCAGCCGATGATCGGGCGCGTTCGGACTTCGGGGAGGAGGCTGGGCGTTTCGTTACTTAGGAATGTTGGGAAGGTGATCGGATGTGCTGACGCGGCCGTGGGGAGAAGTTGGCGACGGATGTTGCCGAAGCCCTCGATCTGGCGGCTGATGCGCGGGCGGATGAGCACGGGGTTGTCGGCGTGGCAGCGGAAGCAGACTTCGTAATAGAAGCGGGCCTCGTCGACTGGTGCGCCGACGAGATTCACGCCGCGTGCGTTGCTCATTGCGCCGGGGAGGATCGGCCCGCGACGGTCGGCGAGCAGGAGCGCGTTCGAGAGCGGGCTGGGGCGGACGGAGTGTGGGTTGTGGCAATCGACGCACTCGACGTGCGGCGGCATGAGCAGCGGGTTTTCCTTCGGGTCGTGTAGGTCGGCGAGCCTGTTGAAGGTGTGACCGCTGCGGCTGTTGAGTGTGTCCTGAATATTTATTCCGCCGATTCCGTCGTGGCAGGTGATGCAGAGATCGGAGGGGCGGTCGCGGAGGAGTCGCTCGCGATGGGGGGCGTTGTGGACGACGTGACAGGAGGAGCAGGCGTTTTCCGCCATCGAGCGAAAGGGAAGTTTTATTCCGTTGGTCGATGTGACCTGCACGGAGCGCGGGCTCTGGGCGTGGGAACTGACTTCCCAGCCTTCCATTTTGTGGCAGGTGTTGCAGAGGGCGGATTGTCGGTCGGTGATGCGCAGGAAGTTGCCCACTTCATTGTTGTGTGGATCGTGGCAGGCGGTGCATTCGAGTTGGCCTCGCGGGCCGAGCTTGATGCGGCTGTCGACGAGGTCGGGCGAACGGATTTGGCTGTCACGGTTGGAGAGCTGTCGGTCGTAGCGGAAGCCGATGGGGTGATCGTCGGAGAGGTCGTTGGTGAGATTCGACGGGCCGGTCGGCATGAAGGGCTGGTTCATGGGGATGGGGTCGGTGGGCGGGCGATTGAGCACGAGGCCGAGGGCGATGCTGCCGTCGTGGCAGGAGAGACACATCTTGCTGGGGCCGCCGGGCTGATCGATTCGGGCATCGGTGGTGCTTGAATTGTAGATGCGGTAGTAAGTCGTGGGGTTGTAGCGATTCCAGAGGGGGGCCTGTGGGCTGGCGTTGTGCGGGGCGTGGCAGAAGATGCAGACTTCGCCTTCGTTGAGGGCTTTCACCGTGCCGGGGCCGAAGGTGGAGAGGTCGTGTTTGGAATTGACGACGGACTCGTCGGCGCGGAGGGGGGCGATGATGACAAGAGCGAATGCGCAGATGACGCGACCCCACCCTAGCCCTCTCCTTATTATGGGGAGGGGACCAGAAGCGACAGACGTGGCGAAAGTGCGTGTCGTCACGGCTGCGTCTCCTTTAGATACTGAAACACCTGCACGCGGCGATTGTAGGTGTCGGCGATCCAGATGCGATCCTGGTCGTCGATGCTGATGCCGGCGGGGAGGTAGAACTCGCCGGGGCCGCGGCCTTCTTGTCCGAGGGCCATGAGCAGGCGGCCCTGGTCGTCGAAGAGTTGGATGTTCTCGAATTGGTTGTCGAGGACGTAAATGTTGCCTTGTGAGTCGGTGGCAACATCGCGCGGGAGGGCGAAGTCGCCGGCGGCGTCGCCCTTATGGCCGAAGGAGAGCAGCGGCAATCCGTCGGAGCGTAGAATTTGGATGCGGAAGTTCATGGAGTCGGCGATGGCAAAGCCTCGATCCAGGAGCCGGGCAATGCCGGTGGGGAAGTTGATTTCGCCGGCTGCGGCACCTCGCGCGCCTATCGTTCGAATCTTGGTACCCGTAGCGTCGAATACTTTGCAGTTGTGCGACCCACTGTCAATGACAAACAACTCATCGGTGGAGGCGTCGTGGGTGATTGAGGCGGGGCGTTTTAGTTGGCCCTCACCGATGGTGCGTTGATAGACTCCGTCCATGTTGAAGAGGAAGATGGCGGCGCGTTTGCTGTCGACGACGGCGATGGAGTCCTTTGCGAAGGCGAGGTCGATGGGCCATTCCAGTCGCTTGGAGCCGGTGTCACGAATCGTGGCGAATGAGCGCGACGCAAGGTCCATGCGATACACGGCTTGATTCTGGCCGTCGGCGACGAAGACGAGGTCGCCTTTGGCGATGACGGACATCGGCGTGGAGAAACCGATCTTGGGCTTGGGGCCGGTGAAGAGTTCGCCGAGGGATTGGAGGCCTTTCGCGGGTGCGTGGAGGCTGTCTTCGCCGGTGAGTTGGCCGATGTAGCGGATGCGGGGTTGGTCGGGGGATTTGGGCCAGACGATTGGGGGATTTTGGTCGGTGAAGACGGGTTTGAGTGGGCCTTGGCAGCCGAGATTTGCAACGATGGCAATCGTGAGGAACACGAGGGTTGCGCGTAGTCGAAGCGCTTGGCAAGCCGCGCGGCTAAACGTGAGAAGGTCCGTGGTCATGATCGTGCCCTCCCAATGATCGGGATCTCGCGGCGCACTCGGATCCAGACGCCGAAGGAATCATCCTCCGACGTGGGCAGGTGCAGCGTCTCGTATTCTATTTCGAGCGAGACAGTGAACAATCCGATTCGGTAGGCGAGGTTGGTGCGGAGGTCGACGCCGTTGGTTCGGCCGAAGAAGGAGTCGTCCTCATAGCGGTAGGCGGCGTTGGCGTTGGCCTCGATGTTGCGACCGAGCGTGTAACGATAGTTCATGCCGAGGTCGAGGAGGACGGTGTCGCGGGGTTCGAGGCTGTGCAGGCCGTCGAAGGCGAATTGCGACAGGGTGCCACGGCCGGTGACTAGTTGCATTGCATCTTGCGCGAGGACGGCATCTGCGTTGAAGTGGACGGCCTGGTAGGGATCGATGTTGTCGTCGTTGGTTTCGTATTCCATGCCGGCGGACCACCGCTTCTTTTTGTAGGTCATGCCGATGCGGTGGCGATTTACGTCGCGGTCGGAGTTGTAGAGGAGGAACCGTTGGCGATTGACGTCTTCCTCCTGTGCGGTCCCGGCGTAGTAGGGTGTCCAACCGTTCTTAAAGTCCTGTTGCACGCGTACATCGACACGGTCGCGTCGAATCGCGAAGTCGTTGAACACACGATAGACGTAGCTGACCATCACGGTCTGGCGAT
The DNA here is from genome assembly GCA_038042195.1 of Planctomycetota bacterium. Taxonomy (GTDB): domain Bacteria; phylum Planctomycetota; class Phycisphaerae; order UBA1845; family UTPLA1; genus JACRIM01. The sequence continues at coordinate 61,462 of JBBTET010000007.1, forward strand.
TCAGGATTTGGCCGGTGAAGACGCGGTGAATCGACAGGTACTTGCCGATGGGGAGCAGGGTGTAATCGCGGCCGGGCAGGAAGATGCGCGATCGCGTGAGGTCGGTGACGACGACGGTGAAGAGATTCACGTCGCTGTGCGAGAGCATGGCGGGCAGCGGGTCGATGAAGGTGACGGATTCACCGGTGACGATGCCGTCGCGGTCGCCGTCGTTGGTGCTGTAGCCGGTGTGGTTGTAGGAGAGGTTGCTGGTGAATCGGCCGAGGTCGTTGTCCTTGCTGAAGGCGAAGTTGGCGAGGCCGCCCCATTCCTTGCTGTCGGCGTTTTCGTCGACGTCCTGGGTCAATGCGTAGAGATTGAAGTTGCTGGTAAGGGCGCTGGCGAGGGTGTGGGTGAGGCCGACGTCGCCGCGGCCTGTTTTGCTTTGGAGTTGCTGGAAGTTTTCCTTGAGCCACTGGACGCCGTAAGTGGTGAAGAGGTCGTCGGTGTGTTGCAGGTGGAGGCGCGGGGCGAACTCGGCCACGTCGCGTGCCCAGTCGCCTTTCTCATCCTCGTAGCGGGCGATGGTTTCGAGGCGATTGCGGCCCTGGTCACCGAAGGTGATGGTGTCGAGCAGCGAGAAGTAGTTGTGGCGATTGTTGAAGGTGTCGCGTGTTCCGGAGTATTGCTCGTCGCGGTCCATGTACTCGTAGTTGAGCTTCATGGAGTGGTTCGCGGTGGGTTGCCACGTGGCTTCATAGCGAAAGGCGTCTTCGGCGCGTTGCTCGCTGTCGTTGTAGAAGAAGGAGCGGCTGCCATCGAGGTCGTCGTAGAGGTGCTCGATGGTGAGCGACATCGGGAGGGTGGAGTCGTTGTAGTTGATCTGCGCGCCGTAGCGCTCGCGGGTGCGGTCGAGGCTGGGGAGGAATGGGCGGGCGAGTCGGTCATTGAGTTTCGACGCGAAGGCCGAGGCGGAGATTTTTCCGACGGGGAGGGCTTGCAGGCGCAGGTCGTATTCCAGTACCTGGCCGTGTGGATCGTTTTCCTGTCCGCCCAGACCGGGCGTGTCTTCCTGGAATCGCTCCTGCGAGAAACCGAAGCGGGCCATGGCGTCGTATTTGAGTATGCGTTCGTCGATGAGGCTGCCGCTGGAGTTGAGGCCGAGCGTTTCCTGGAAGATGCGGGATTCGTTGCGCTGTCGGTAGGCGGGCGGACCGAGCCAACTGGTCTGTTCGCTGCGCACGTGGCGTCGAGAGAGTTCGGCATCAAAGCCAAGGTCGGCGGAGAGTTCGTCGATGCTCATGAAGTTAAGGCGACGTGGCGCTGCATCGACGACGGCGGGTTGCGTGGTGGTGGCGGGTGATGCATCGTCCGCCCATGCGACAGTTGCCGCGCCGAAAATCAGCAGCGTTGCATGGAGCAGGTGGCGGCGTATATGGGCCATCGGGCAACAAAACTTCCGCACACCGCCCGACCCCAAGGGCGGCCCATCGCGCACTCACCGCGCCGAGCGCGCTTCAGCGTGCCGCGTTTTCGCATCTTGATGGACACGTGCGCGCGGCGTATAGTCTGTTCCCGAACACGATGAGATCATACTGCAAAAGCTCGAACCGTATACGGCGTTTCGCTACACTGAGCACCGCCGTTTGGTGCGTTTTTCTCGGGCTCTCGATCTTCGTCATCTCCATTACATCGGCATCCTGCGTGGAGGCGCAGCGCACCGGACGCGCGACCACCCTGCCTGCGACGGAAGCTAAGTGGGACGTGCCGCCGGAATTGCGCGATTCATTCGCCGGTGGCCTAATCGGCAGCAAGCACGACTTCAGCCGCGATCGGCACAACCCACGCGATTTGTGCTTGACCTGTCACACGCCGCACATCACGACGGCTCGTGCCCCGCTCCTGGATCGCGCGCCGCGACCAGCGCAGGCGGCGTCGCTGCGGCAGGCGTTTGGGGATGAGCTGAATAGTTCGAGCATTTTGTGCCTGAGCTGTCACGATGGCGTGACCGCGCCGGATGTCTATACGTCGAGCCATTCACTGATGTGGACGGGGCAACTGGGCAGTCAGCAAGTCGGCTCACGGCCGTTGACCAGCCATCCGATTGGGGCGAAATATCCGCTGGTGGATTCCAAGTACCGCACGGCGGCGGAGGTGGAAGCCGATGGGCGTGTTCGGCTGCCGAGCGGGCGCGTGCAGTGCATTTCGTGCCACGACCCGCACAATACGGAGCGGCATCCTTCGATGCTGGTGCGGTCGAATCAGCGGAGTAGTTTGTGTTTGGCGTGTCATCGGTTGTGAGGGGAAAAAAGGCACGAAGGCACTGAGGCACGAGGGCACATAGGGGCAGCGGATTATTTGTAGGGTCCGCTGTGCGGACCGGAACGTGAAGAATGATATTCAAGCCGAGTCATTTAAAATGGTCCGCACAGCGGACCCTACAGAGTCGCGCTGTCCTAATCGTTAGTCCGCTGCTTTTTCTAGTTGGTTGCGGCGAATCCAACTTACAGCAGGTTCACGAGCGATTTCCGGAGCGGCTTTATCCGCGTGCGCCGCAGGCGCCGTGGGTGGTGGCGTTGGAGCGGTTGGAGACACGGGCCGAGCCGACTCGATCGCAGGTGGAAGTTTCGCTGTTTCTATTTGGGGAGGAGCCACAGCCACCGGCGAGCATCCTAAAACCGGGTGCGATTGCAGTTCGGGGTGAGGACGTATTCATTTCTGATGGGCCGGTGTCGGCGATTTTTCGATATCACGCTGGTGCGGCCGGCATAGATGAGCTTCGCTTGAAGGAGCGACCGAAGGTGTCGTCGGCGATCTGTTTCAGCAAGACCGGTCACATGCTCGTGGCTGATGCACAGGGGGCGGGGGTGTTGGAGTATGACGCGGGCGGCGATGTTGTGCGACGCATCGGCCACCGGAACGATCTGCGACCCGCCGGTGTCGCGTGTGTCGGCGATGAGATTTGGGTCAGTGATTTACAGGGGCATTGCATCGAGGTCTATGACGCGGGGACCGGCGGACATCGGCGGCGGATCGGGGAGCGCGGGTCGAGCCGGTTGCAATTCTCGTTTCCGATGGGGATAGCCGTTGCGCCCGATGGGAATGTCTGCATCGTGGACATGATGAATCATCGGGTGCAGGTGCTGACGCCGCGCGGGGAGTTTGCGCGGGAGATTGGGGAGGCCGGCGACTGCGTCGGGTGCTTTGGGCGGCCGCGTGATGTGGTGGTGGGGCCGGATGGGACGATCTTTGTCACGGACACGTCGGGAAGTCGCGTTCACGCATTTAGTTCCGAAGGGAAACCGCTGCTGGCATTTGGCGAGCCGGATGGCGGGGTTGGGGCGCTGCTGACGCCGAGCGGGATTGCTATCTCGCGCACGCGGCCCGGCAGCGCGGGGATGTTGCCTGATGGATTCGATGTTGCGTACTACATTCTGGTCGCCGAGCAGATGTTGGAGCCGGGTGTGCGGGTGTATGCGTGGCGAGACAAGGCAACGACTCCCGCGCCGGTGCAGCGGTCAAAGGTGAAAGCCTCTGCCGCGTTGTCATACAAGCCCGGTGCGTTGGCGAATGCGACCGAACCCGCGATCAATCCGCACTGGTCTGCCGTGAATTGCTCGGCGTGTCACACGATGGAGAGCGGGCGGGCATTGGCCATCGCGGCGGACGAAGTGGATTCGCTGTGCCTGTCGTGCCACGACGGTGTGCGGGCGCGGGCCGAGGCGCATCCGATTGGGAGACTGGCGGCGAGCAATGGTGTGAACACGCCGAAGGACTGGCCCCGCGTGGATGAGCGAATCGGTTGCGCGACGTGCCACGACGTGCGACAACATTGCACCGCGCAGGCGGCGCGGCCCACCGTGAATCCCGCGATGGTGCGCGGCTACGACGCGGACAGGCCGACGGCGTATTGCACGACGTGTCACCAGGCCGATCCGTCGTGGCGATTCAGCCCGCATGAGCAACTGGCAGCCGATGGTCGCGTGAAGGAGCAATCATGCCTGTATTGCCACGTCAAGACGCCGTATCTGACGGGCGACGGCACTCGGTATTTTGTATCCCTGCTGAAGGCGGATGGATCGAAAGTGTGTCTGACGTGTCACGTGCGGCACTGGGATGTATCGGCGGCGGGGCATGTCGATCGGCCGGTCACGACGATGATCAAGCGGCGGCTAGTCGGGCGCGATCTGACGGGCGAAGGGATGTTGGCGGGGCCGGAGTTGCTCAAGGCGATGGCTGATCCGAACGAACTGTCGCGACGGTTGCCGCTGGCCGACAAGAAGGTGACGTGCTTTACGTGTCACAATCCACATCAGCGAGGGCTTTTCCATGCGACGTCGGAAATGGGGCTGTGGGCTGATGCGCCGGAGGATGCGGCGGTGGCTCTTCGGATGAACCGGATAGAACTTTGCATGGAATGCCACCGAAAATAGGCTCGCTGTGTCGATGGGATCCCTTTGGTCCAACTATGTGGCATTTCGCTCAACATCGCGGGAGAATCCGCAGCAGGTATGATCCGTCATGACCTTGCAAGTCTCAGATCCGGCTGAGAGCGACAGCGAGATGGCATAGAAAGTGCATGTTATTCTGGTTTTCTCGTCGCCGTGAACGGTTGTGGATTGCGAGGGTTTGACGCTAGGAAGTGATGATGACGCCGCCTCCCGTTGAAAGACGGAGGGCGAGCGATAGGTGCCCCCTATGCGAGAAAACGCGATTGGTCACTCCCAATGTTCTCCCATCTTCTCAAAAACCAGAGCAGACGATCCGCCGGTCGATATCAGGTTGCCATGTCCGGCACTCTGGGCGGTTCCAGTACTGTTCGTCGTGATGTGGCTTCCGCAGTTGGTCATCGGCCAAACCCGGTTCATCCGTTGCGATGCATGCCACACTGCTCAAGCAAGTCAACTACAGCTTTCGGTTCATAACAAGGCAGTGCGCTGTCAGGAATGCCATGGCGGTGACGACGACTATGCCCTGGACCTGAAAGAAATCGCGGCCTATGGGCCTGTTTCCAGTCAGCCGGCGGCGTCAGCCACAGCACGTCCTGCGTCGTTCGACCACGGCGTCAAATTCAAAGGCAAGCCTCAACGTACGCAGGTCCCGGATTTGTGCGGCACATGCCATGCAAACGTGCAGAAGATGAATCCCTACGGGTTACGCACGGACCAACTCGCTTCGTATTTGGTCAGCGGCCATGGGAAGCAACTCAAGGAAAAGGGCGATGATCGCGTGGCCGTCTGCATCGACTGCCACGGCGTGCATGACGTCCTGAAGCATGACAACCCCGTTAGCCGCACTTTTTTCAAGAACATTCCCTCGACGTGCGGGCACTGTCACGGCAACGCGGAACTGATGAAGGCCTACGATATTCCGTCGGAGATTGTCGAACAGTACCGCCGGAGCGTTCACGGTCGCAACGTGCTGGAGAAGGGGGACGCCGGGTCTCCACAGTGCGCAACATGCCACGGCAACCACGCGGCGGCACCTCCGGGGTTTCAGGAAGTCAGCCATGTGTGTGGGCAGTGTCACAAACAGGTCGAAGAGTATTTCCTGACTAGCATCCACGGGCGGTTGCCGGTCATGGCCCGATGCATTGGGTGTCATGCAAAGGGGGGACAGCGTTTCAACCATGAGATTCTTGAAGCATCCCTATCCGGGGACACGCTTCGCGAGACGTACAGCCGGCTTGCGTCAGAGTCGAAGGAGAATCTGCCGACTCGCTTCAAGCAGGAAATCTCCAAGCTGGGCGGCGCGACACAACTTGGCGTCGTATGCCGCTACTGCCACAGCGGCACGCGCAAAGACCCGCATGTGCAGCTTTTCGCGGAAAGCGACAAGATCGCACTGGGGATCGGGGACGAGTTGCGGGGGGCACTTCTCGATTCCCAGTGGGAATACGCTCAGGTTGCTTCGCGGGTGAGTGAGGTCGGTCGGGGCGTGCTACTTGTTCAAGATGAGGCCGTCCGTGCGGAAGATGCGAAGACGGAAGTGGTGGCCCTCTATGCGTTTCTTCACACGCTGGACCAGGGCGAAATCAAGAAGCGCTCGCAGAAGATCCACGACATCGCCAAGGAAGTAAGCGACTCCCTCGATACCAAAGAGGCGGGACTCACGTTTCGACGCGGGTCGCTTTGGCCGATTTGGGTGTTTGTTGCGATTTTCGCGGTACTCATGTACCGCAAGTACCTTGAATTGCGAAAACAGTACGTGCACTCAGTCGATGAGGTCACTTCCCCCATTGCCTGTTCGCTGGTCACGCGCCGACGGTGGTTCGACGTTGTACTTGGTGCCATGGGGGCGTCGGCCATCGCCGGGCTGATCTGGCCGGCGATCGCCTACATGCTTCCTGTTCGCAAGCGTGGCGGCGGGAGTGATCGCACCTCCGCCGGCAAGGAGACCGAGTTTGCCGTGTGGGACGCGAAGAAGGTGCTGGTTCGGGGTAAGCCGGTGGTCGTTTTACGAACGGACAAACAATTTCAGGCTTATTCGGCCATTTGTACGCACCTGGGATGCATTGTCCATTGGAACTCCGCATCACGGAGCTTGGATTGTCCCTGCCATGCGGCGGTTTTCGACATGAACGGAAAGGTCGTTTCCGGGCCGCCGCCCAAGCCATTGCCGGAGTATTCGGTGTCGGTGGCGCAGGGAGAGGTCATTATCAAGGGGCTGAAAGAAAGCTAGGGAACTCACGATGTGGAGCCGCCTCAAGCGTTTGCCTGGCTATCTGGATGAGCGGATTGCCTTTTCCGTGGTTCACCATTTCATGGTGAAGCAGCTGTATAAGCGCTTGCCGCCCCACACCGGCTGGATGCACGTCTTCGGCAGCGTCGCCCTGTTTACGTTTGTGAGCCAGTTCGTCACGGGCATCCTGCTGCTCCTGTACTACCGGCCGACCTTGAAGGAAGCACACGAGTCCATTCAGTACATCACCGGCGAAGTCCCGTTCGGCTGGCTGATGCGCCAAGTCCACGCATGGGGCGCGACCTTCATGATGGCGGCGGTGTTGATGCACATGACCCGGACGTACTTCATGGGATCGTTCAAGAAACCGCGCGAGTTCACCTGGATTCTGGGTGTGATCCTCTTTCTGCTCACTATGTTCTTTGGGTTTACCGGCTACCTGCTACCGTGGAATCAGTTGTCGTATTGGGCCACGACAGTCGGGACGGAGGTGGTCGGCGCGGTTCCCTATGTCGGCGAGCATCTCAAGCAGGTGTTGCTCGGCGGACCAACGGTCGGGCAGGAGACGCTGTCACGATTCTTCGTGGTTCACGTGGCCCTGCTGCCGTGGGCTTTCGTCATCGTCCTGACGGCACATCTGGTGTTGATGCGGCTCCACAATCTCGCCACGCTGGAGGACGTCGGGCAGGAAAAGCCATTTGCCCCGGAGTCGGGCGTACCGTTTTGGCCCGTACACATGGCCAAGGAAGGTGCCGTGGCCGCGGTCATCTTCGCCTCGTTGTTTACGCTTTCAGTGCTCTCGCCGTGGGAGATTGGAGAACCCGCGAATCCGCTCGATACGCCGGAGGGCATCAAGCCGGAATGGTATTTTCTTCCGACCTACCAACTGCTCAAATACTTCTCGGGGCCGCTTGGGAAATTCCTGGGCATCATGATTTCCGGAGTTCCGTTCGCACTGCTTTTCCTGTGGCCGTTCATTGAAACAAGCCCGGGAAGGCATCCCAAACGCCGCAAATGGGCGACGCGACTCGGGATCGTTGCGGTCGTACTTGCGCTGGGATTCGGAATGCTGGGCCACCTGTCGGAGACGACCATTCACATCGCGGGACAAGCGATCCAGTTTGACGTCTACGGCAAGCCGCGCCTGGTCGATTCGAGTGCACCGGCCGGACATTCGCCGCAGAAGCACTGACGCGACATGGTTACTGTGGTCGGGTCAGAAGTTCGCGAATTCGCTTTTGATTGAGGACGGTGTCGAGGTGGACAAAGCCGGCGAATTCGCCGGCGCGCTGGGGGGTGAAGGCGAGCGTCGGCAGTGAAACGGCGTTGTGGCAGCGCAGGCACACCATGTCGGCGGTCATGGCAGCGCGGCCTTCGGAATCGAGTTTTACCTTCGACTTGTCATCGCTGAGGAATGCGTTGAAGTCGGCTTGAACGTCGCTGATGCGGAAGATGTGCGCGCGTTTGTCGCCGATGTGGGCCAGGGGGCCGACGACGTCGGGCGCGGCAGGGGCCGAGGCGAGGACCGCAAACGGCATGTGACAGCTCTCGCAGGTGAGCGGTTCGACGTAATCGCCGCGCGTGAAGACGATTCCCTTGTGCAGGGCCATGTTTTGGTCACCGTGGCAGGCGGTGCATTCGTTGCGGAGGCCGTTCGGGCGGTCGTTGAGCGTTGAGGCGTGGGGATCGTGGCAATAGCCGCACAGGAAAGAGGCGTGTCCACCGCTGGCGCGGAGTTCGACCCATTGTTGCATCTGGTCAATGAAGCCATCACGGGCGCGGATGTCGCCGGCGTCTGCATCGGGCGGCTTTCCGTGGCAGTTGCCGCAGGACTGCGCGCCGGTCAGGTCGACGAAGTTCGCCCGTGCGTAAGGGTTCGGGAGGTGATTGGAGCCGGGGCCGTGGCAATCTTCGCAGGAGATCGCGCTGTGTGCATGCAGGGCGACCTGGTCGGCAATGGCGGGATGACAGGCGCTGCACGCGGCCTTTCCGACGAGTGATGCGCCGCCGTTGGTCGGGTCGGTGGTGTTGTTGTAGTTGCCTGGGTTGGTGAGGCCCGGATTCAGCGGACAGCTAGATGCACCGGCGACGATGGCAACCGTTGCCACGAGCATGACCTGCAAAGCGATTCGGCGACCTGTCACACTCATTCGGTATGCGCCCATAGGGGTCTCCTCTGCGAGGGCGCTATTCTACAAAAGAATCGAGGCTCGAGGTGCCGGTGTTCGGGAAGAGAGGATGGCACCCCGAGTCTCGATAGCTGTTCACGGCTTGTTCCTCGCTTCGCTCCCGAGCGAGTGGGCGGGAGCGAAGCGATCTGCCGTTAGATAACATCCGGCGCGTTTAGGGCCAGCTCTTCGGCGATCATCAGGGCTTCGCGTACGAAGTCCGGGTTGTGAGCGCCGCTGCCGCCGCCTTCTTTGATGTAATAGAGGATGTAACGTGCCTTCTTGATTTCGTTCGGAATCTTGCCCTGACCGCCGGCGTTGTTGGCGGGTCCGCCTTCGCTGGTGAACTCCCAGCATGGGCCGGTGTGCGCCGGGAGGGCGCTGCACCAGGTTACCTGAGCAGCCTTCGCCGCCCACACATCCAGGGCCTCTTCGATCAAGGCGACTCGAATATCAAACTCCGTCTTCATGGCGTTCAGCTTGGCCTCGGCGATTGCCTCGGTGCCGTGGCACTGGACGCAGTTGATGAAGGACACCGTAAAGGTGTGGCCAGACACGGCAGGTGCAACGCCCTCTTCAAAGGGCTTTCGACCGACATGGCAGGTCGAGCACTGCTCAGGGGCATTCAAATGCACCGAGGCTCGCGGCGGCACGATGGGGTCGGGGAACGCCGCGGGTGATGGGATTTCACCGAAGAAGACGTTTGCCTGATCGCTGGGGTGCGGCTCGCGTGAGGAGTCGGTCCAGACGCGGTCGCGGGTGTGGTGGCACTGGCCGCACAGGTTGAATCGCGTTGGATCCTGCGCCAGGGTCAAATCGCTGGTTGGCGTCGTGAACTTGATCTGCGGGAAGCGGAGCTGATAGTCGCGTCCGTCGTCTGGCGTGGCGGCGTTGCCGGTCTTGGCATGCGGGTTGTGGCAAATCACGCAGGTGACTCGCGTCATCTCCGCGTCGGTCTTGCCTTGCAGGTAGTTCCCATCCACCGGCTTGCCGGTACTGTCATTCGTCTCACCCTTGATCATCTTGTGGAAGAAATAGTCGCCGGAGTGGCATTTTCCGCAGGACGTCAGATTGCTGCTCGCACCACCAGTGGCCCAATTCGTAATATGAGAGTCCTGTATTGAATCCGCATGTCTGGACATGCCCCAGTCCTCGAAGTTGGGCTGGTGCTCACCGGTGTGGCATTGTCCGCAGACATCCGCCGAAAGGCTGATCTTGGGCCGGAGGGTTTCGTCGCTGGCATTCATTGCGTGGTCACCCGCAGCGCCGTGGCAGCTCTCGCACTGGACGCCGGCGAGGGAATTGGTCGTGGCGCGATCCACAAAGCCGCCTTCTTGTCCGAAGCCCACTGTGTGGCAGGCGAGGCAGGCCGCGTTGGAACCTTGTCCGACGGCCTCAAGGGCCTCAAGGGCCTTGGTGTGCAGAGTACCGACCCAGTCGGTGTGGATATTGGCGTGGCATTGCATGCAGACTGCGGCACCTTTGAACTTGCCGGTCACGCCGGTGTCGCCGGGAGTAATATCATCACCGCCGCCATTGGGAGGCGGAACCACGGGGCAGCCGGTGGTGCCGGTCATGCCGAGGAAGATCGGCAGGGCCAATCCGATCACAATCATGGCCTGCATCGATACGGTCTTGGGGGACTTGAACATGATGATTGCTCCTCGATTCTATTGTGCCATTTTTTGGCTGTCTGACCCGATTCCGGCGAGTGGGGGAAGGTCAGCATACCGAGCAAGCGCCCGGTTGCCTATTCCATAAGCAGGATACGTGCCAGAAGCCCGACACCGGGGGGGTTGTACCTCAAACCCTCGATGGGAACGTGGAAAGCCGCTTTTCGGTGTCAGGGTCATGTGCAGGGGCATTAGTGGGCCCTGGGGGGCTGTCCGCCCTGTTGCGGGAGGGTCCGCAGTGAGGTGCTTTGCGACCGAGTCGCGCTGGCGCTTGTGGCGGCGGGCTGGGCGGTGCCGTCTGCGGGATAGGGCGAGGCGCACGTGGGATGTCGGAAGTGCGATGTCGGAGGTGTGCTCGATCCGCATCACATCCGCCATCGCGCAGCCCCATGGAGACCCCGCGTTCAAAGAACGCGGGGTCGGCCGTCTTGGCAGGCGTTTCAGTGCCTAGCAATGACTGATTACGACTGCGGCAACGTTTGGCAATGCGCGCCGAGATCCGACACATTCTGGTTTGTGCCGCCGCCGTTGATGAGACTTGGCATCGCCGAGCCCGGGTTGCCGAAGCGGATCTTGTGCTGGAGTTCCCACGGGTTGTCCGCGGCGATCGTCCCGACGTACTCTGTCTCTGGCGGCGTTGCGAAGTTGAGGGTCTTGCCGTCCGTGCCGTGACAGGATGTGCAAGCCGCGTTGGTGCCGATGCTATTTGCGTACAGGGTTTGACCTGTGGCGGCGGTGCCGAGAAAAGCCTTGGAGGTGGAGTTGATGATCGTATTGGTATCGATCAATCCCTCCTTGGCGAATTTGGCCAGATCCCAGATGTTGGTATCGCTGAGGCCGGCGGTTCCGTACGAATGATGGGTTTTGATTAGGTCGAAAAGCTCTTGGGCGGTCTTGGTCGTGCCAAAAATACCGACGACTCCGGTTTTATGGCTGCCGGTACCGTAGGCACCGCTCACCCCGGTGTAGTCCCATCCGTGGCATTCCTTGCAGCGCCATGTGTCCGGCCCGGTACGGGTATTGCTCGTCGTATCCGGACGACTGGCCCACAGCGGATGATCGCCGGTCGGCTCCGCAAGACCGGCCGCCTTCCACCATTTGTCATACAGCAAGCCGCCGGTGACCCGATTGGCACTGGTATAGGCCGCCGGATCAACTGGCGTTGGAAGCGTCGTCGGGCAGGAGGAGCCACCGATCGCCAGGACCAGGGCGCTGAACACCAACACATTGACCATCACCACACGTTTGAACATTTCGACATCTCCAGTGATTCCGTCCGAGTTGATCCGCCGCAACGACAAGCTGCGCGCGGAAACACCGGACTCCTCGACCGATGCATGTTGGCAATCACCGTGCCATCGGAGCAACTGGTCAGGAAACACACCACCCCCCGCAAAAGGCAGGCCGTGCGGGTTGATTCAATCTATGGGAGAACACTAGAGATACGAACGAATGGCACGCGATCCGGTGGTGCTGGTTCAGCCGCAACGGGATGGCAAGTCACTGGATGGCTGATGCTTGAAGCGGTGGATTTCTCGATGGGGAAGCGGATTCTCCCGCATGCCAGGTCAAACCCGCTCAATGTGGGACCGGCTGATCACGGTGCCATCAACGAGCTCATACCCCCACCGTGGCGCTGGCCGTTTCGCTCCACGGTCCGGCTTCTCCCCGGCGGCTGAGCCATCTCACCATGTAGTGCGCGGTTTTACCCGCATCTATGCCTGAATATTCCACAATGGCCGGGGAGCGTGTGGCCAGCAACAGAAATCGCAGATCGCCCGGGCCGTTCGGCGGCGAATCACTGAGCGCCGCCAATTTCACCCACGCCTCCGCCCCAATCACGCCCTTGGGTTTTGAACGGCGCTGCGGTGTGCGCTCATCGGCAAACGTGATACGGTGGGTCAGCCGCAGGGAGAAATCCACCTTGACCAATGGCCGCGTCGGCGGCGGGCCGATAGGCGTGCGCGTGCGGTCGGGGAGGGTGATGCCCAGCTCGGCGCGGACCGGGTCGGTCGTGCCGCCGAAGCCCTGAATCCGGCGCACGGCGGCCCGCATGACCCGCTCGAACTCGCCCCGCGACTCGGCCTTCTCGGCCACCGCCGCGGCCGCCGCCGCCCGGGCCTGCACGTGGGCCGCACGGGCGATGCGATAGCGCAGCAGCGTCGAGTTCACCGCCGTGGCATCGGAGAGCTTCAGCCCGATGGACAGAAAGTTGAGCTGCACATAGGTATTGAACCGCTCGGCCCAGGCGATGAAGTCGCCATCACCCTGCGGGAAGAAGTGTTTGGTGTTGCCCTCCGGCATGGGATGCGCTCCAACCGGGACCAGCTTCCTTATACCAATGGGCCGATGGCCACGGGCACCGGCCGGGACGATCCTCCCGACCCACGACCCACCGCCGCGGCCCGAAAAGGCCACTTTAATGGTCCACCGGCCCATTCTATAGCCTCTCAGGCAGCATTTTCAATATCTCACACTAGATATGAGATATCTCTCATAGATATAGAGAGCATCTAGTAAAGGCCAATAGTGGCTCACAGTTGCTCTGAGATATCTCTGACTATATGTGAGCCATCAAAGACCGCCCCCGGCCAGCCACGGATTGACTCCCGGAGCTCAGTGGATGAATGCGACGGTGGCGAAATCGACTCCGGTCGGAGCCTGAGTATGGACGAGGTACGCCGCCGGAGGTTCCTTGACTCCGGGATAGCGTTTAGCATACTATTCAGTCTGATTATCGTGGCGGAATCGCGCCGCCCGGCCGACGATTTATCGTCCGCCGCAGCCGTGGGCATTCAGGAGAGCAGACATGGAGAAGATCCTGACGGGTCGCCGTATCCATCCAATCCGCGCAGGTTTGATCGGCCGCCTGGCCGCGATATGCACCGCGCTGTTCGCGGTGACCCCCGTCCAAGCCGGGATGATCACTGCCGAGTCGTTCAGCAATAACAGCGCCGCCAACCTCTCGAGCGGCGGCACCGGCATCGCGCGCTCCTGGCAAACGGGCAACACGCTCGGCCCGGTGTTCAATGGCGGCGGCGTGTCGAGCTTCAGCAACCAGTTCATCTCCAACAACGCCATCCGCGTCGAACAGCCGGATGGCCCGGACGTCGCCCTGACCTCGCCGAGGACTGCGGCCTATGACCTGCTCTTCACCGTCGACGACCCTGGCAATCTTGGATACCATTTGGTTATCGATGTGGCGCTTCGCGGCTACGCCACCGCCCAAAGCGATACCGGCGGCACCGTCACGGCCAGTGCCGGCTCGTTTTCCGGCCGCATCGACACCGACATGAGCGATGGCACCGACACGCTGGGCACCCAGATCGGCGACCTGACGCTATTCGGCGCGAGTTCCAACGCCAACTCTACCTCGCCGTTTGTCAACTCGCTGATCGCCCGCTCCGACACTTACGACGCCGGCACATTCAGCGGCACGCGGATGTTCGGACTTCGCTTCACCACCTCCGGCAGCTCGAACAACGTCTTCCTGCAAAACAACGTGGGAGGCGAGGCGGCCACGCGCTTCGGGGCGCTGCCTGTCGACTCCGCTGCCGCCGGCGCACCGCCATTCCAGATCGCCGGCTATCCGGGAGCGGATGGCGAGTCCGCCGCAGACCACGGCCACTTCGTCACCGTCACCACCACCACCGTCCCCGAGCCGGGCAGCCTTTCACTGCTGTTGGTCGGCGCGCTTGGTCTGCTCCGCCGATGCCGGGCGTGAACCGCGCGATCACCCACCGCAGGCCGAACGTGGAACTCCCACAACGGCCGCCCAGGCGAGGTCTGCGAGCGGATCTTCGACTTGCCGGTCTGCCGCGCCCTGCAGTTCCACGTGAACCGAGCGCTGCAAAATCGACCTCGGCTGGGACGGGTGGAGAATTGGAGGCCGATGGACCTGCCGCCCGACCTTTATCCTTCTCGCAAGGTGAATGTGTTACAATGACCTAACACGGCCCAGCGGGGTAGCCGGGCACGTTGATAGGGGACATGCCGGTCCACCCAGGGAATGCCAAATGCAAGAGCCACGATTCAACCACAGGGCGCGAAGTATGGCCGGTATGCGTTGGGCCTTGTTCTCGGTGATGCTTGGCCTGGTGTGGTTTTTCAACGCATTCGGATGCGAGAGTATCGGCCTCGAATGCCCTGACGGCACCTTTACGCTTGATGGGCTGTGCTATCCCGAGGGTACCGGCGCGTGCTGCAGCACATTTGGGAGCGATAAGTTTTGCAGCGTGAGAACGCGGGACGAATGCCTGGCAATATCAAATTCTTTCTATCATGACAGACACACCTGTGAATCTGCATGTCCAGATTCCAAAAAAGAGTAACCAACCGTGCGGGGGGGGGATCTGTATTCAATCGGTACCCGGCCGTAAAGACCGGCCGCGCCCGTCCGCCGAAATCGGATTAACCGACTTTCTCCAGTTTTGGTGTGTGGCCCAGCCAAGCCCAAACACGACCCGGTCTTGACCTCCGTTCCGCATCTACCATCCAAGGCGTTTCCTGCACAGTAGACCGGCCCCCGCCGGCCCCGGATTGGCTCTCGGAGGTCTGTGGATAAGTGCCGGGGTGCCGAAATCGACGTCGGCCGAGGCCGGGACTAGTGGGCACGGGTTTCGGGCGCGCGAATTGCATGGGTCCTAGGTGTGCTGGTCCAATGCCGACAAGAAACTGGGAATCAACTACAGTCGTGCCGCATAATGGCGCGGATGGGCAGAACAGTGAACCGAACCACGATGGCGCGCGCGACGATGTTGATCGCGCTCATCGGACTTGTGTGGACCTTGCCGGTTCGCGCGGATGATCCGGACAATTGCCTGCTGTGCCACCAATATCGCGGGTTGAGTCGACTGGACACCGACACGTCGCGATTGCATCTGTTCTTCACCGACCCCGACTATTCCAACCATCGGCGCGGCCCACATGCCCGGCTGGGCTGCACCGATTGCCATGTGCGGGCGGAGGTGTCCGTCATTCCGCACCAGACGGTGACGCCGGTGGACTGCGCCCGGGCGTGTCACCTCGGCAGCCAGTCGGGCATCGCGAGAGAGTTCAGCCATGCCCATGTGAAGGGGATGTTGCAGGACAGCGCGCACAAACCCGACACGCTGCTCAATCTTCAATTCAATAAAGGGCCGCTGCTTTCCCCGGAACAGGCGAACTGTTTGTATTGCCATGATGAGCCGGTTTTTCGCGACCCGTCGAACACGATCCCCATTGCGGCGATGCAGTCCGGCCGGACCTTTGATCGGTGCGACGTATGTCACACCGACACGGTGCCGCTGGACGTTGTGTATTACCTTCGTCACGTGGCGTCGCGCTTGGTGCCGGCGCGACCGCCGCTCGAGCTGGCGCAGGTCTGCGCGGTGTGCCACAGTGATCCGCTGATCAACAAGACGCACGAGATGAAGGATTCGGTCGCCGGGTTCGTGCGCAGCTTTCACGGAAAAGCCGCGCTGCTCGGCGATCAGTCAACGGCAAATTGTCTCTCGTGCCACGTCAGCGCCGGTGACAACGCCCATCGGATGCTGGGGCGGAACGACCCCAAGTCGTCGGTGAATCCCGTGCGCCTCGCCGATTCGTGCCGCAGCACGGAATGCCACCCGGGGGCGGACAAGAGCATCGCGGCGACGGCCGTCCATCTCGATTTGCCGACGGAACACGGCTCGATGGAATACCTGTTGGCGGTGACATTCATCGTGCTGACGATTTTGACGTTTGGACCGTCGGCGTTGCTTGTGCTCCTGGAGCTGTTTCAGATCGTGGTGGGTCGTGAGCACCACGGGGATGGCAAGGTGCGCGATCTGGCGACGCGGCTGATGGCTGATCCGCGCGGGCGCGAGCGATTGAAACGCTTCAAGCCTCGGCATCGGGTGCAGCATTGGATTCTCACGATCCTGTTCACGCTTCTGGTGTTGACGGGCTTCCCGATGAAGTTCGCGGATCGGACGTGGGCGGCGATGCTGGTGCAGATGTTCGGCGGATTGCAGGTCGCGCGGGTCATTCACCACTGGTCCGGCATCTTTCTGGTGATCGGCTTCATCGGTCACATGGTGGACGTGTTCTTTGTGTTCCTGGCGCAGGCGCGGAGTCTGATTTCGGCGGGTCACAAGGACGGATACACGAAGGCATTCACGTCGCTGCCGATGTGGATTTCGCCGACGGACGTGAAGAAGACCTTCCAGTTGCTCGCCTGTCTGATGTTCCTGCGCAAGGAACGGCCGACCTTTGGGCGATTCAGTCCGGCCGAGAAGTTTGAGTATCTCGGAGTGTTCTGGGGGACGATGCTCCTGGGCATTACGGGGGCGATCTTGTGGGGCGAGCAATACATGTCTCATCTCGTCGGCGGGCGAATATTCAATCTGTCGACGATTGCACATACCTACGAGGCGTTTCTCGCCGTGATTCACGTCGGCATCCTGCATATTTACAACGTCATCCTCGCGCCGCGCGTCTTTCCGCTTTCGCCGGCGACGATCACCGGGCACACGCCGATGGACAAACTGGTGGAGGAACACAGCGAGCTGGTGGAAGAGGTGGCGCGCGATCTGGGCCTCTTGCCGCAGGAGGCACCGCATGAATCTGCCTGACGACGCAGCGATCGCCGATGCGACCAAGTCCCGCTCGCGGTGGTATCAAGCGGCGCGCAAGAACATCGCGCGCGGCTACGCGACATTTTTGATGGCCTTGATCTTGTATTTGACGCTGTCGGCGGTGTGGTATCTGCTTACATCACTGGCCAGCAGCAAGGTGCCGGGGCAGATCACGGACATCCCGGCCAAGATGGACCGCACCATGCTCGACACCGAGCGGGCCGCCTGGCGTGGCTTTGAGGTCAGCGACAATCCACGGACTCCGCTGGCACACTACCACCGTGTCGACGGCTGGATTCAGCCGGACAAGTTCAGCGGGTGTACGCAGGCCGGTTGCCACGCGCCGCTGCCGCATTCCAAGCGCAAGGAAGTGCGGGCATTTCTGAACATGCATGCGACGAGTTTGCACTGCGGCGTCTGTCACATGCAGACGGAGAAGCAGCCGTTGGAGCTGGTCTGGTACGATTTGGCAAATGGGGAGTCGCGTTCCTCGCCGGCCATTCTCGAAGCGTATGGATTGCTGCTGTCGTCGCCGCCGAAGTCCGACAATGAACCCGCTATGATGTCGCTGCAAGAGAAGCTCGTTGGGCTGTTGCAATCTGCCGCCACCGGCGCGGGCAATCCGCCGGCGATTCAGGAGTTGGCGGACCACTTCGCGGCTGTACGGGCGACGAGCGAGGCGTTTGGGAAGCTACTCCTTGCGGGGCGCGAGGCGTTGCCGAAGCATTTTCGCGGGGAATACGGGGCCAAGCTGGCACTGCGCGACTCGGCGACAGGTCAGCCGATGCTTGCGCATCCGAAGACAGAGTCCGCCGTTCGGGCGTTTCTGGACCGACGGGACTCGGCTGGCGGCGAGGATCGCAAGGCGCTGCTTGACGCCGTCCATCCATTGAAGCGGCCCAAGGCGTTGCATTGCTCCGATTGTCACACGTTGGACCGATCGTTGGTTGATTTCGGCAAGGCAGGCTATCCAGCGGCGCGAGCGGATGCGCTCAAGTCGCCTATCATTGTGCGGATGATTGAGAGTATCAACGAGGGGCGACCCATGCATCTGCCCGAGTTCATCCGACCCACGTCTCCGACCACGTCCACTCCGAAATGACGGGCCGAACGTCATTTGCCAATTTCGCTGAGCGGCCTAGCATATGGCCGCATGAGACGATCTTCGACTGGGCGCGTTCAACTTCTGGGATTCCTCGCCATCGCGTTGGCCGGCGCGAGCGGCTGCAAGAGCGCGAGTGCGCCGCCGCCGGTGGCGTTCACGTCGGAAGATTGGTCGTATCGCGGGGCAAAGGGCCGCAAGCTCACGTCGGATCATTACGAACTCTTTACGACGTGTAAGTCGAAGCCGTTCGTCGATGCGATGCCGGGCTTCATGGAGACCTGCTGGTCGGCTTATGAAAAGCTGATTTCGCCCTTTGCGCCGCCGAAGAAGTGCGAGACCTACCTCTTCGGATCGCGCCGACAATGGGAGCAATTCACCGAGGAATTCGCACCGGCACGGGCCGCGATCTACAAGCGCATACGCTCAGGCGGGTATTCGGAGCGCGGGCTGACGGTGTCGCACTATGACACGCAGCGCAGCACGCTGTCGGTCTTGGCGCATGAAGGGTTGCATCAGTATCTTGAAGTGACTCGCAGCCGAGAAGTGCCGGCATGGCTCAATGAGGGTCTGGCCTGCTACTTCGAGGCGTTTGAGTTGGACGCTCATAACCGGCCGACGTTTACGCCAACGAAAAACTATCTGCGCACACCGGGGCTTCGCGAGGCGCTGACCGGAAAGAATCTGATTCCCATCAAGGAAATCCTTGGGACACATGCGGGGATCGAAGTCCAGAAGAAGGCCGTGCAGGTGCGAAACTATTACTCGCAGGAGTGGGCGCTCATCGTCATGCTCATGCGACCGAAGAAGGAGAACTCGTATCACGAGGCGTTCCAATTGCTCCTTGCCGAGATGGGCACGGACACGATGCTGCGCAAGGCCAATGCCATGATGGCGGCTGACACCGAGGGCGGGATGACGCTCGGCGAGGCCGTTTTTCAGGCGTACCTGAGTGATGACCTTGCAGGTTTCCAGGCCGAGTACGAAGCCTATCTACATAAGCTCATGGACATGGACGGCTGAGATCATGGCGACGCGGCGGCAATCTCACGGCAGCGCCGAGGGCGCGGTCTATGTCAGTCCGCTCGTGGCGCGCAATGCGTCGGCGGACATGGCGGCCGTGTTCTCGCCGATGCGCCGGGCGCAGACGTGGCGGCGCATCTGGCTGGTGCTGGCGGAGTCGCAGCGCGAGTTGGGGTTGTCGATCACTGCGGGACAGATTCGGGCGCTGCGTTCGGCGGTGGATCGCGTCGACCTTCGCAGCGTGGCCCGACATGAGCGACGTTTGCGGCATGATGTAATGGCTCATCTTCATGCCTATGCGGATGACGCACCGTTGGCGCGGGGGATTCTTCATCTTGGCGCGACGAGCATGGACATCGTGGACAACGCCGACTTGATTCTCATGCGCGAGGCGCTGGGCATCCTTCAGGAATGGTTGGTAACGATCGTTGATGCGATGGCTCGACAGTCGCGGCGGTATCGCGATTTGGCGTGTCTGGGATTCACGCACTATCAACCGGCGCAGCTCACGACGGTCGGCAAGCGAATCAGCCTGTGGTGCTGGGACTTCGTGCGTGATCTATCGGAAGTGTCGCGGCTCGCGGAAGGACTTCGTTTTCGCGGCATTCGCGGGGCGACGGGGACGCAGGCGAGTTTTCTGAAGCTGTTCAACGGCCATGCCGGCAAGGTGGCAAAGCTGGAGTCGCTCGTCGCTCAAAGGCTCGGCTTCACGGAGTGCGAACCGGTCACGGGTCAGACGTATTCACGCAAGGTCGATGCACAGGTCGTCGCGGCGCTGGCTAACATTGCGGCCGGCGTTCACAAGTTCGCCAATGACATTCGGCTGCTGGCGAATCTGAAGGAGATCGAGGAGCCGTTCGAGCGGTCGCAGGTGGGAAGTTCGGCGATGCCGTACAAGCGCAACCCGATGCTCTGCGAGCGGGCCACGGGATTGGCGCGATTTGTCATCAGCCTGGCTACGTCGGGGTTTCAGAATGCGGCGGAGCAGTGGCTGGAGCGCACGCTGGATGATTCCGCGAATAAGCGGCTGTTGATCCCGGAGACGTTTCTGGCGACGGATGGCATGTTGCAGATCGTGGCGCGGGTGGCGGATGGTCTCGTGGTGAATCCCAAAGTGATCGCGTCACACATTGAGGCGGAGTTGCCGTTTATTGCGACGGAGGACATCCTCATGGCGGCGGTGAAGGCCGGCGGGGATCGGCAGGTGTTGCACGAGCGGATTCGCGTGCATTCACAGGTGGCCGGCGCGGAGGTGAAGCAGCATGGGCGGAGCAATGATTTGATCGACCGGCTGAAAGGTGACGATGCGTTTTCAAAGGTACGATTGGATAAGGTGCTTGCGCCTTCGGCATATACCGGACTGGCGGCGCGACAGGTGAATGAGTTTCTGAAGCGGCAGGTGGGAACCGACTATCGTCGCCAGCTTGGCAAGATTCACCGCCGGAGGCCGGAGATCGGTGTATGACGCATAAAGAACTCGCTGAGCGGATTCGCACTGTTGCCTATCTCGAAGGCGACTTCACGCTGCGATCTGGGAAGAAGTCCACGTTTTATGTTGACAAGTATCTCTTCGAGACGCAGCCCGACATTCTTGCGGAATTGGGGCGACGGCTCGCGGCGATGCGTGGTCCGCGCACGACATTGATCGCGGGCGCGGAACTCGGAGGCGTGGCGCTGGCGGCGGCGGCGTCGATGGCGAGTGGCCTGCCGTTTGTGATCATGCGCAATGCGAAAAAGGATTACGGCACGAGCAAGATGTACGAGGGGATGTTGTCGTCACGAGATGTGGTCCTGCTGGTCGAAGATATCGCCACGACGGGCGGGCAGGTGCTGGAGGCGGCGAAGGTGATTCGGGAGACAGGGGCCACGGTCGAGAGAATCGTGGCTGTCGTGGATCGGGGGCAGGGGGCCGCGGAGAACATTCGCGGGGCGGGGTTTGTTTTTGATTCGCTGTTGAATTCCAAGGACTTACGGCTGCCCGGATCGGTCTGAATGTGGGCCGCTCCCCCATATTTCATATCTCTGACGGGGGGTTCTTGCGTGAAGATCTACTCAATACTGAGCAAATCGGTTTGAGTCGATCCATGCTCAATTTGTATGATGCACATTCAGGGGGATGTACCATAGCATTGTTATCAACGCTGGAGCATCATCAATTACGATTCGACGGGGTAGGCGGCTCTTAAGCATCGGGTCATGTTCGTTCGCTGCGTGGATGGTCGCCCGGACGATCCGTTCAGAACTGAGCCGGGCGTGTGTGGCTGTGGAACCGTCGACAAGGACGGCATTTTCGATTGCATCGACGACTGCCCATTCTCCGGTAATCCGAATCAGGCCGACATCGATGGCGACGCGTGTTGCCTATTCGAGTTCGTGGCTTCTTTTCACCGGGCGTATCACAAGAAAGGCCCGTCGATCCCTTTGAATCGACGGGCCCTTGTGGATTTCATCTCGCGAGAGCCGGGCTACGGTTCGGTCTTGAAATTCCAGACGACGCCGGTGGTGACGCCCGCTGCGTTGCGGGTATCAATCCGCCAGAAATACACCTCACTGTTCAGCAGCGCTCCGGCCGGAAAGGTGGTGCCGGCCTGATTGGAGCTGACCAGCGTGGTCGGCGGATTATTGGTGTCAAAGTACACGTCGTAGCCGGTGACGTTGGCCACCGCGCCCCACGAAAGCGTCGGTGATGCGATCGAGATGTTCTGAGCGCTGTCCGCGGGCGTGGGATTCGCGGCCTGGTTTGGCGGTGCAAGGGTCTTGAACTGCCAGACGTCGCCCTTTTGCTTCGTCAAGTCCGCCGCGACGCCGTCGATTCGCCAGAAGTAGTCTGTGTTGGACAGTAGCAGGCCGGGATCGAAGACGGTGCCGGCCTGATTGACCTCGAACTCTGCGCTGGCAGTCGTTGCGTTGTTCACGGCGGCGAGGCTGGTGCCGAAGTACACATCGAAGGTGGCATTGGCGGCACCGGCGGTCCATTGCAAGTCTACGTTGATGTCCTGACCGGTTGCGTTGTGCGCCGGGTTGGGATTGGTTGGCTTGCCGATGGCGGTCTTGAAGGACCACGTGTCGCCCTTGGTGATGACGGTGCCGTTCACCGAGTCGATTCGCCAGAAGTAGTCCGTGTTACCGCTCAGCGCTTCCGGCGGATCAAAGGTCGTGTTGTTTTGACGACCACGATAGAGGCCGGGCGTAAGTGTGTTCGCATTGGTCACGTCAATCGCCACGGTACCGAAGTACACATCGTGCTGCGTCGCGCCGCCGCCGGCCGTCCAAGAAAGGATGACCGTGATGTCCCCACCCGTGGATGCGTTCGGAGGTGCAGGAGCAATGGCCTTGCCGGGGCCGGTGGTGAACTTCCACGTGAGGCCCTTGGTCGTGCCGCCGGTGCCGACCTCATCGATGCGCCAGAAATAGTCCTTGTTCGCATCAAGGGTGCCGGGGTCGAACATCGTGCCGGCCTGGTTGCCCTTGAATTCGGCGTCGATGTCGGTGGCGTTGGAGACGGACGATTGGTTCGTACCGAAGTACACGTCGTGTGACACCGCGTCCATGCCGGCAGTCCAGCCGAGCATTGCGGCTTGTGCCACGCCGACGGCATTATTGGCCGGCGAGGGATTGTCCGCTTGGAGCGGCAGGATTCCGGTACGGAAGGTCAGCACCGGTCCACTGTTCGAGCCACCGGGGCCTTTGGATACGATCCGCCAGAAGTGAACCGTGTTTGCGGGCAGGTCGGTCGTCGGGTTGAACAGCGTGACGCCGACGGGCAGGTTGATACGGAAGGTGGCCGGTGCCAGATTCGTGACGGCGTTTTGGTCAGTGCCGAGGAACACGTCGTAGCTGGCGACGACACCGCCGACGCCAGCCGTCCAACTCAGATTCGTATCTACCGCAACACCGGTTACTTGATCGGCAGGCACGAATGGAGCGACGACGGCTGCCGGCAGATTCGCCGTGGTAAAGCGGAAGGTCGTGCCCTTCTTGGTGCCGCCCGGACCGAGCGTGTCGATGCGCCAGAAGTAGTCGAGATTTGTCAGTAGTGTGCCCGGGTTGAAGGTCTTTGTGATCTGGTTGCCCTTGAATTCGGGGCTGACGCGCGAGGCCAGCATCACATCGAGTTCATCGGTGCCGAAGTACACGTCGTAGCTCTCGATCGAGGACACGCCATCCCAGGTCAGACCGACGGTGGTGGTGACATCGGTGGCCAGGTCGGCCGGGAACGAATTGGTGATCATCGCCGGCAATGGCTTCGTGGTGAACATCCAGATGTCACCCTTGATCGTGCCGCCGGGGCCGACTTCGTCGACTCGCCAGAAGTAGATCGTGGCGGGAAGGAGCTGGCCGGGCAGATCGGCGTCCGCATCTTCAGGGTCTAACGAAACGGCCGTCTGATTGCCCTGGAAGATGTCCGCAGTTTCGGTTGTCGCCGCATCCACGTCGGCCATGACCTTGCCGAAATACACGTCATGCGTCGTCGTTCGGAGGCCTGTCGTCCAGCGGATGATCTGATCGACGCGGCCGCTAATCGAACCGTTGGCCGGGATCGGATCCTTGGCCTTGGTCGGAGCCTTGGCGGTGGTGAAGCTGAGGATGTCACCCTTGGTCGTGCCGCCGGCATTGACTTCGTCAATGCGCCAGAAGTAGGTGGTATCCGGCAGAAGGTCGGCAGTGGCGGCGGTGTCGAATGTCGTCGTGGTCTGATTGCCTTTGAAATTGTCGACGTCCGACTTCGTCGCAGCGGTCACCGCTGCTTCGTCGGTACCGAGATAAACGTCGTGGCTGGTGGCCCGCGTGCCGGCCGTCCAGGAAAGGACGACCTTGACCACCACGTCGACCGCTTCTGTAACGGGTTTCAGATTCGTGGCCTTCGCGGGAACTTCGCCGGGCAGACCACCGCCGCCGCCGGTGCCGTCGTCAATGACGACGACGGAGCCGTTGATCTGATCGATGAATCCGGTGGGTCCGAAGATAAACGCGGTCACTTGATATGTGCCGACCGCAGCATACTGATGCGAAATTGTCGTGCGACCGGGAAGTCCTTCCACGAAGCCACCGCCGTCGCCAAAGACCCAGTTGATCTTCGAGACGGCCGCGGGGTTGGTCACCGCGCCGGTGACGCTCAGCGCGATCGTGAACGAAGGCTCATCGAAGAGTTGCACGGCCGAGATCTGGCCGAATGGCACCAGTCCCAGCAAGCCGCCCGCGTTCGGACAGCCGCCCATCGACGCAGCGCCGATAGCCGTGGTGAAAACGCCCAGAAGAACCTTCTGTGTGAGTCTCAAACTTCGCATGACTCTCCCCTTCAAAAAAGCAATCAGCCGACCGTCTCGACCCGTTCGCCGATGATCCGTCGGCCCCTCGCGTGCAACGATCAACCCCAAGACGGCCATTCACTGGTCTGTCCACACGGCCCGATCCCGACAAATCGAAAACGCTCCGTGATGATTGATACGTCAGTCCCGGTGCGACGGGACCATTGGCTTGCGAGGCGGCTTCCCCCCAAACTGAAACCGTCGCATGAGGCCGACGATTCCGCCAGTCACCGATTTCGCCCGGCAGCCCCCCCAGGCCGCCATGAGAATAGACGAAAGCCGATGTAGCATCTGAGTCTATGGCCGATCAGGGTTTGCAATCAAGGCGCGAAGATGGGAAGGATGTGCGGATGGACGTTCCATGTATACGGACCGCCGTAAATACGTTCAGACGCGGGGTTGCCCGACTTTGTTCTCGGTACCTGTCAACAAACGTCGGATATTGTCCCGATGTCGTATGAGGACCATCGCCGCCAGGGTGAGGCACAGACCGAGAAGTGGGACGTGTTCCGAGAGTCCCCATTTCATCACGACAGACAGTGACACGAATACGATCGGCAGGCAGATCGCCGCGACGATGGAGCCAAGAGAGATGTAGCGCGTCGCCTTGACGACGACGGTCCAAAGCAACAAGTCAATCAGACCGGAATACGTTAGATATGGATAGATTCCGAGAACGGCTCCGAGCGACGCCGCCACGCCCTTGCCTCCTTTGAAGCGAAGATAGACCGGGGCAATGCTGCCAATGACGCAGGCCGCCGCAGTGCCGAGCCAGACATAATCGCGCATCGTCCCTGTCATGGTCGCATCGCGCGAGGTTAGAAATCCGGCCGTGAACGTGCAGGCCGCGCCCTTGCTCGCGTCGAGCAGCAGCACGAGCACGCCCCACTTGCGCCCCAGCGCGCGGCCGACGTTGGTCGCGCCGACATTTCCGCTGCCCCAGGCGCGGAGGTCCACGCCC
Source organism: Planctomycetota bacterium (assembly GCA_038042195.1). GTDB lineage: Bacteria > Planctomycetota > Phycisphaerae > UBA1845 > UTPLA1 > JACRIM01. Next base: position 86,954 of record JBBTET010000007.1, read on the forward strand.
TTTACACGAGCCACGATCAATCCAAAGGGGATACCGCCAATTAGATACGAAGCCGCCATCAGTACGCCGTAGTGCCATGACTGAATCATCGCCCTGCTCCGGCGGTCGGCTGCGACTTCTTGCGATCCGCAATCTCACGGAACACGGTCTCCAACTCATCGACATGCCGTTCCATGCTAAGGCGTCCCCGCAACAGCAACGCCTTCTCGCGCATCTTGCGCCGCAACTCCGGTGAGCGAAGCTCGTCGATCCGCCGCGCCCACAGGCCCAGATTCTCCGGCGTATCGATGACGAACCCCTCGCATCCGTCGGTCATCACCTCCGACGCACCGTTGAATGATGTCGTGATCGCGGGCAGCCCGTACGACAGCGCCTCCAGCACCACCCGGCTGCACGGGTCGTAGTAGGTCGGATGAACACAGGCGTCGGCCCCCTGGAAAAACGTGGCCACGCGCTGCGTCGGCCCGGCAAACGTGAAGAACTCGCCGATGCCGAGGGAGTGAATGCGCCGCACAAATCGCGTCGGGTTGTCACGCCCCACCACGAGCAGATGCACATCGCGCACGCCGCCGAGGACCAGACGCGACATCGTCCCGATCAGAGAGTCCAGCCCCTTGAGGCGAAAGTTGTGGGCGATGAACAGGAGCAACAGCGTGTCGTCCTTCAAATGATATTGCTTGCGAACCTCGGCGCGCCATTGGTTTCGCTCGTCGTTCGTTGGCAGGGTCGTCCGCACGCCGTTGAAGACCACGCGCACGCGCGGCGCTGTTGCCGCGTAAAGCCGTTCGCATTGCCGCGCGACGTACTCCGACACGGCGAGAATGGTGGGCCCGCCGCGCGCGAAGACCTGCCGCTCCAAATCGAGCATGGCCCGCTGTTTGACGTTCATCGCCATGAGGGCGCGCTTGAGCAGGCGACGCGAGGCGCTCTGTCGCGTGGCCACGTTGCGCTCCATCGTCTCGCCCAGCAGCCCGCCGCGCGGTTGATAGACGTCCGCCGATGGGACCGGCGCGATGGAATGCACAAGGTCGAACTTGTGTGTCGCCAGAAAGGCCATTGTATTTCGCACGAAGGCCACCGTGCGAAGCGCCGGTAGAACTGAGATGCCCGGCACGCGATGAATCGTGAGGTCCGGCGGCGATTGCATGTTCGTCGTCGTGACGATGTGAATCTCATGCCCGCGCGCCGCGAGCAGGCGCGCCAGTTCCAGCGTGGAGGTTTCCGCGCCGCCGCGCCAGGCCTCGAGTCGTTCGATCACGATGGCGATCTTCACGGGAGGGCCTTTCGATCTAGCCGTGCCCGACGACTGGCATCGTGCGCAGCGATTCGTGCTACTCTTGCCGCGACGAGTCGTGCGTCGGCGCGCATCTCGTCGTGCGTCGCATCCTCACCGTAGTAGGCACGCATGAATCGCATCCGATCAGTCCGTGTCACGGGCGGTGCCGTCGCGCTGAAATGCAGGCTCGCCAAATCCTTGATCCGCCATCGCCGTGCCCGCCACGGCTTCTCTATCATCCTCGCCAGATCAATCACGCGGAGGACGATCCCGCCATTGGCGTTGCGTGTCAAGAAGACATGGCATAGATAAAAGTCACGGTGGTAGAAGTTGTTGTGGTGCATGAGCCGCGTGAGCAGGCCGAGCTGACGGGCGAGGTCGTGGCGCTCAAGCGAATTGGCAATTGGCAATTGGGAATCGGCAACTCCCAAAGCGTCGTCGGTGGCACTCCCGATGACTTGCTCCAGTGACAGGCCGGTCAACCCCTCGGAGATTGCGAAGCTGCCCAGTTCCCACGGTCCATTCATCAACTGTCCATGCGCAATCGTCATAAGCGAAGGCACTCCGATGGCGTTGAGCTTCCTTGCGAATCGCACCTCGTGGTGGGCACTGCCGCGGTCACGGCCGGTGGCCATCATGCGACGAATCTGTTCGCGCAACGGCGGGTGGCGGTAGCGCTTGAGATACCATGTGCGACATTGCCCATTGCCGTCGGAGAGACTCAAGCGGATTCGCTCGCGATACGATTGCAGACCCGGTTTGCCCAGCGATTCGCCGATGGTGGTGATGAGTATGTCCTCGATTCGATGAAGCCCGGCCCGACTGAGCCACGGGACGGCGTCGTCCGCCAACGTCAGGTGATCACGCCTTGAGAGTGAAACCGCGCGCGGGTGCTCGAATATATCCGGCAATCGAGGCTGATGGATTACATGGGCGGAATCGATCGCACGGGATCGCTCGTTCCCATCAAGACCGTAGCCACCAAGAAGCGACGCGAGCGAGGCGCGCGTCCAATCCAACGGCCGGCAATTGTGGATGAGGCGGTGGATTGAGATCGGCAAACCGCCCGGTGTCCTTGCCGATGTTGGCATGCACGTCATCCGCTCCACGTCGATGAGACACAATCGCCAGCCCGTTGATCCGCTCTTATCTTGACCTGCGAAGATGTGTTTCGGATGCAGATCGGGCCATTTCATCCCGGCGTCGTCGAGCTTTCGTGACAATTGCCCTACAGCCACGAGCAAGTCGTGCGACTCTTGATGTTGCAGGTCGCGAGGTCTTTCAAATCCGGGCACCAACCAGTGGTCGAGCCTCCATTTCATGGGCACGGCTTCCACCAGCAAGAAAGCAGACACCGGAATGCCCGCGACGCGCTTCTCGCCTACGGCCACACGGCCCATCGCTGGGATGTTGGCATCGCGCAGTTGGCCGAGCATTTCCCACTCGTGGCGCGGTTGCGAAAAGGGCGACTGGAATCGCAGGAGTGGCAAGAAAGCGTGCTTCGGCGGTATGCGGAAGTTTCTCTTTAGATAAAACGTCCGCGGCGCACCATCCACCGCGATCTCAATCGGGGCGGTTGATCGAACATCGTGCTCACTCGTCGGCGCACCCGTCTTCGCGCGCATGAACGCGTCGAAGTCCGTCAGTCCCGCCGCATGCAGGGCCTCACGAAATGCCGGCTCGATTTCAAGGAACACACTCATGATCGACTGCTATTGTCCTTCAAATCCCGGTCGCGCTCTATGGTCTGGATCATCAAGCGATGCTCCGTGGTCAATCGTCGAACCCCGAGATACGCCCGAAACCATCGCAGCATCTCGCGCCGCTTCATCCGAGTCCGCGCATCCTTCGCTAAGCTGGCCAGATCGCGCAACCGGCCATGCTGCCGCCGCACGCCCGTCTCGCGCATGCCGCCGCGCGATGAGTCGATGACGAGCAAACGGATCGCTCCGTCCGTCGATTGCGAAACCAGCAGGTTCCTCCATTGCAAATCAACGTGAAAGAATTGGCCGTCGTGCATGCGCCGCACCAGTGCGCAGCTTGCGTCAAGGATCGTACTCCGAACGGAATCAGCGACTCCACATTCAGCACGCGGCCACCGACCATCCACGAATGTATCCAGTGCCACGGCATTGGGCACCGCCCGCGTGAGAATGAAGGAATCACGCAACAGAAACAACCCGCCGCGCGAACCGTGACAGATCAGGTCAGGCACGCCCACGCCCAGTTTTTCCAAGTGTCGATAGTTCGCTGCCTCGGTCGACGCCTTGTCGTCTTGCACAGCCCAGCGTCGCGACCGCGCCGCGAACTTGTATACCTTCAGGAAGCACTCGCATTCGCTCTGTGCCCCCTTGATCGTTAGTCGTCGAGTCTCACTATCCCCGGATCGCGCGACGACCTCGCCCGTCGTGCAAGTCACGAAGTCCTCGTATCGAACCAGACCCGCAGCCGCCAAGTCGCGTCGAGCATCCTCGGACGAAAATGATATTGAAGTCGACATGGACGAGTGCCGCCGGTCTCCGAATTACAACGCGCCGGCCGGTCGATTCATCGGCGGCTCAAAGACCGAGCCGCGCTCCATGCGCTGCATCTCCGAATCGCGAAACCGATCCGATCGCACCTCCACGCGTCGAATCCAATCCCGATCCTCCCGCGTCAGCTTGTTGGTGTTCAGATACTCCAGCAGGAATCGAAGCTGATCCGCCTTGGAGCAGAACTCGGGGGCCAACGCGCTCATCGCCGCGATGTCATGCACGATGCTCTCCTGGCGCGGAGCAAAGCGAATCCGCCTCCCCACGGATGCGTCGAGAAAATAAAACTCAAACCGATTGTCCGGCAACGGCCTAATCAACACGTTGCGCCAGAACAGATCGCGATGCACGAATCCCGCCTCGTGCATGTGCCGAACCTGCCGGGCCAGCGACGTCAGAATCTCAAGACGGGCCTGCCGGGCCAGTGGCGTCCCCCGATGATGGCTGTAATTCCGCATGAACGTCGCCAGCGACATGGCCGCCGGCACCGTCTCGGTAATGAGAAAACAACTTCGCACGAAGTGGGCCACCCGCCGCTCGCCATAGGCCACGGGCCGCACCGCCTGAATGCCCAGCTTGCGCATCAGCATCAACGTGCGATACTCACTCCGCGCCCGGCTCGCTCGAAAAAAGGTCCCCCGCAACATCGCGCGAAATCGTTGCTGCCATCGCGGGTAATGATAGCGCTTGATGTAAAACGAACCGCCGGGGCACTCCACGCGAATCGCGTCCGTCGTGCGGCTCCACGCCGCCAGTGCATCCCCCACGCACGCCAACACCGGCGCGACGCCGTTCAACCCGGCCGTCGTCAACCGCTCTCGAAATGGTGGGTCGATCACAATTTTTTCAGTCACCAACAGTGACATCCATCATCCTCGTGCGCTCGCAGGCATCGTTCGACCCGCAAGCACCTCCGCCGCTTGCGCGATCACCATCAACGCCGGCAACTCCTTCATGCAGTTGTGGTGCTCCAGCGGGCACTCGCGCTCCATGCACGGCTGACATTCCAGATTCAACATCACCGTGCGCTCACGCGCGAAGCGCGTCACGGTCCACGCCGGGTCGCTCGATCCGAATACAGTAATCACCGGCACGTCAAACGCCGCCGCAAAATGACGCGGCCCCGTGTCATTGGTAATCAACAACTGACAGCGCCGTACCAGTGCCTTCAGCGGCCCCAACCCCAACGGCGGATCGACGAAAATCTCCAACGGTTCCTTGGCCGCCGCAGCCAATCGTTCCGCAATGGGCCGTTCGGTTGGCGACAGCGACGCCACAACCCGCGCCCCGTGCCTGCGTATCAACGTATCCGCCACTTCCGCATAATACTCCGCCGGCCAACACTTCGCCGACCCATAGTTCGCGCCGGGATTCAACACCACCAGCGGCCGCTCCGAATCCATCGCCCCCAACCGCGCATCAATCGCCGTTTCATCTGTCGGTTTCGTCGCTAACTCAAGCCGATCCGAAACATCATCGCAGCCAAGATGCCGCGCGACATCGTTGTAATAATCCAATGCAGGCACCGGCGAAAACTTTCCATCGGTACCGACGCGCGGCTTCAACCGATCCGTCAGCAACCAGCCGCGCCCTTCCCGCGCATACCCGACGCAGCGATTTGCACCCGCCAGCCGCGCCACCATTGCCGACCGAAACGAATTCGTCAGCAGCACCGCCAGATCAAACCGTTCACGCCGTAATCGCCGAATCAACTCAACCGTGCTTCGCGGGGCACTCTTCGCCTTGCGATCCGGCCAATACACGTCGGAATCCGCGAACCCCGTCCCCGCCAACACGTCTCCCACATACGGGCGCATGAGATGCACAATCCGCGATGATCCAAAACGCTGCCGGATCGACCGTAGCGCAGCTGTCGCCATGACCACGTCGCCGACCCAATTGGGGACGGATACGAGTATGGACGCTGGCATATCGGTAATGGGCTTGCTCATCGAGTGATTTGATCGCGGTGATTGTAGACCACACGTCGCGCGTTCACAATCACCGGCTAAATAGGCCACGCGCGCATCCCGTGCCCGATTCTCGGCCCTTCCGCCTTCGCAATCACCCGCGCCAATTGGACGATAGAATCGCTACTGATGGAGCCGCTCTCCCATGCCCGACGACCTTGATAAACTCCGCACCGACCTCGACACGATCGACGCGCAACTCATTACCGACCTTGCCGCGCGCGAAGCCATCGTCGCCGCCATCACCAGTCTAAAGCTCGACGGCGGTGCAGCCCTGCGAGACATGCAGCGAGAGGAAGACCTGCTCACCAAGGTCGTCGAACGCGCCCGTGCCTCCGGACTCGACGGCCACTACATCACCCGCCTCTTCCGTGAAATCCTCGACCACTCCGTCCGCCATCAACAGGAAGCCCTCGTCGACAAGGACAATCCCCAGCGCGCCGGCCAACGCATCATCACCGTCGCCTATCAGGGCACCGAGGGTGCCTACAGCCATGTCGCTGCCAACCGCCACTTCGGTCCGCGCGGCCTGGAGCATGTCGCCTACAAAGGCCACGACAGCTTCGCCGAGATGCTCGAGGCGGTGCGCGATCACGTCGCTGATTACGCCGTGCTGCCCATCGAGAATACAACGGCCGGCTCCATCAACGAGTCCTACGACCTGCTCGCCCGCATGAACCTCGCCGTCGTCGGCGAGGAGATCATTCGCGTGGATCACTGCCTCCTTGCGTTGGAAGAGGTACCCCTCTCTCGCATCCGCCGTATCTACTCGCACCCCAAGGCGCTCGATCAATGCACTGACTTCCTCCGTGAATTGAAACACTGCCAGATCGAGTCCTTCGCCAACACCGCCATGGCTGCGAAAAAAATTCGTGACGACCAGGACCTTTCCCAGGCTGCGATCGCCAGTGAAGAGGCCGCCCGACTCTACGGCCTCACCGTCATACGCCGCGATGTTGCGAATCAGAAGGAGAACTACACGCGCTTCGTCATCGTGGCCTCGGAGCCGGTGAAGCTCGACCTCCGCATTCCCGGCAAGACGTCGATCCTCTTCGCTACGCGCCACGAGGAAGGCGCACTCGTCGACTGCCTCAACATCCTCGCGGCAGACAAGCTCAATCTCACCAAGCTCGAATCTCGCCCGCGCCCCGGCACGCCCTGGGAATATCTCTTCTACGTCGACTTTGAAGGCAACATCGCCGACCCAAAGGTCGCAGACGCGCTCAGGAAACTCGCCGCCAAGACGAACTTCCTCAAAGTCCTCGGCTCGTATCCGGCGCGCACGACGAGCAAACCCGCCGCCCCGCGAACGACGGTTGACGTCGTGCCAGAAATTGCGTCGCTCGACGATTCTCCAGACGACACCGCCCCGCACCCCGACGTCCTCGCCATGCTGGAGAAGAAGCCCTACAAGCTTGCCTCGCGCACCGCCCGCCCGCAAGGCTCGCAATTCCACGTCGGTGAGGTCGTCATCGGCGGCGACAAGCCCGTCATCATCGCCGGCCCCTGCTCCGTCGAATCGCGCGAGCAGATCATGATCTGCGCCAAACTTGTCAAGGAACTCGGTGGCCACATCCTCCGCGGCGGCTGCTTCAAACCTCGTACCAGTCCCTATGCCTTCCAGGGCCTCGGCTATGAAGGTCTCGACCTCCTCGTCGAAGCGGGCCGGACCTATGGCTTGCCAATCGTCACCGAAGTCATGCATCCCGCCGATCTGGAGAAGGTCGCGCAGAAGGCCGACATCATCCAACTCGGTGCCCGCAACATGCAGAACTTCTCCTTGCTCAAGGAACTGGGCCGCATCGACCGCCCTGTGATCCTCAAGCGCGGCATGATGGCCAGCATCGACGAGTGGCTCGCCGCCGCCGAATACATTCTTGCTCACGGCAACCAGCAGGTCATCCTCTGCGAGCGCGGCATCCGGACGTTTGAGACGGCCACGCGCAACACGCTCGACCTCTCTGCCGTGCCCGTCGTCAAGGAACTGACTCATTTGCCGGTCATCGTCGACCCTTCCCACGCATGTGGAACCTGGCGTTGGGTTCCGGCAATGACAGAGGCCGCCATCGCCGCCGGTGCTGACGGCGTCATGGTCGAAATCCACCCCGAACCGGCCAAGGCCCTGTCCGATGGCCCACAGGCCCTCGACTTCGACATCTTTCGCAAGCTGATGCAACGCATTACATAATGAAGAACATCCAATAGCCTCCCGGTTTTGCCGGGGCTTCCCGGTGTTCGTGGGGCAATTCGTTTTCTCACACTCCCCCCACATACCGAGTCAATCTCCGGGCACACAGAGCCTTGCGCAAACCAATAATGCAACTTTGGACACGCTGAGGGGCCTTTTTCAACGGCAAGAGGCGCTTACGCGACCATTTAACGACAGCGTAGGTCGCTAATTTTTGAGTGTCGCAAAAAATAATTCCGGATTTTCCGAGCGCCGCAGGTTCGGTTTGCGATTCACATCCCTGAACTAGAGGTGCTTTTGTGCCAAGTAGCTAGCTGGAGCCAGGGAGTGACTCGTGAGTGCAGTATTACGCCAGTGGACCCTATCCGCCAGGAATGTTCGATTCTGGCTGGTTGCCTCCTGGACATACCTGAAAGGAAGCGATTATGGGTTCTTGACGAGTTGACCGAGTTGTTCGTCATCGCACTGCAAGAGGGGCGACAAAGTAACCCTAGATTGCTAGCTGCCATGGATAAGCTGAAATCGCTACTTAACGAGACTGAAACCCCCCCAAGGACACCACACGCCAAAAAAAATACGTGACATCCGCACCTCCCACCTGATTGCGCGATCGGTGCGATAAAAACAGGCACTGTAAGTACGGAGAGGCTCTCCGCGCGGAGGGCACGAAGGCGGTTGGCCAAGATCTGCCAACCGCCTTCAGGGCCAATGGCGGGGGTTGCACTGAGACGATCGCCCAAGACCAACCGGTGAATATCCCATCGTGTCGATGAAGCCCCTGGATCATCAAGTACTTACCGCGATTTCGCAACGATCAACCCTGAAAAGTATTCTGGACACAGAGAACGGGTATAATCGATGAGTAGTAAGAATCACATGCCCCCGTGTTCTCGCGAACGGATTGCATATGAGTGTCGCTCCCACATCTCCCGGATACGAATCGGGGCACTCCTCGATCCATGAGGCCCGGCTTCAGTTGGAACGCCTGCTGCGAAGTCACGCAGCCAACCTGGATGCCTTTGTTAACAATCGCATTCCTGAAAAACTGCGTTCCAAATTTTCCGCGGACGACGTGCTTCAGGAGGCTTGGGTTGCGGCATTTCAGAATTGTCAATTCCTGGCCGACATGCCGGCCGACCGCTTTCTTCGCTGGTTACAGTATGTATCCAAGCGCATTTTGATTTCGCATATCCGTTTTCACACGGCAATGAAACGCCAGAGGATCGGGCGGGCCACGTATGAAAAAGCAGACTTATCGACATCGCTGGTCGACCTCTTCCAGGTTGTGCGGGGGGCCGATCGCACGCCCAGCAGCCTAGCCGCTCAGAATGAACTTGCGGGAGAGGTGCGCCACGCGCTCGATCGACTGCCTGAGTTAAGCCGACAAGTTCTTTGGATGCATCACATCGAAGGCGTTGAATTAGACGAGATGGCCGCGCGACTTGAGCGGACACCGGATGCCATTCGAGGCCTGATCTTTCGTGCCAGAAAGCAACTGGCCGACAAACTCTCCTCGTCGAGCATGGGTGATGGGCAGTAACCCGACCAAGACGCTCCCGAAATCAACCTCCTCCGAGCCGCCGGATGTGTCCGCCGCGACTTCTCTCGACTCCATTGTTGATTTGGTGCTTGACCGGCATCCCCAACAGCTCCCGGACGAAAGCGCGCTTTGGAACAGCTTTCCCGATCACATGCCCGCTTTGTATGACCAGCTCAAACGAGCACGGGTGATCCGGCAGGCTTCCGAACTCGCGCAGTCACTCCCTCCAACCCTCTCGGAAATGAACTCGGACACTTCGACGGCTCGGGATGACATCGCGTATTTGCAGAAGCAGCTCCCAGACTACGAGTTCCACGACAAACTGGGACGGGGCGGTCAGGCCAGCGTCTACGAAGCGATTCAACGGTCCACGAATCGGCCGGTGGCCATCAAACTCCTGCGGCATGGCCCATTGGCCGGCGAAGCCGAACGCGCCCGATTTCAGCGCGAGTTGAACGTCATCGCCCGGCTTCGACACCCCAATATCGTCTCGGTGTTCATGGGCGGAGTTGTCGATGGCCAGCATTGGTTCTCGATGGAATGTATAGAGGAGGCCGAGTCCCTTGACGACTATCTTCTACTCAAGCAACCCTCGCTTCGGGAGTTCATCGTTCTATTCGAACAGGTCGTTCGTGCAATCGCGTACGCCCATCAGCAGGCCGTCATTCACCGCGACATCAAGCCGTCGAATGTCCTGGTGGATTGCCACGGCATCCCCCGCGTCGTGGATTTTGGCCTTGCCAAGATCATGAACAATGAAGAGACGAGTGATGATCTGTCACAACATGGGCAGATCCTCGGAACGTTGCCCTATCTCAGTCCCGAACAAATCACCCACGGCTCGGGACAGGTCGATGTCCGCTCAGATGTGTATGCGATGGGGGTCATGCTGTACAAGTTACTTGCCGGCCGCTTTCCCTACAGCATCGACGGCACTCCCGAAGACATTCGTCAGAACATCTGCGGAGCCGTACCTGAATCCATTCGTGGTACGCAGTTTGCCCCCAACGCGTCCGGCCATTCGACCGACCTGATTCCCCACGACCTTGAGAAAATTGTCTTCAAGTCCCTGGAGAAGGAAAAGGAGCGGCGCTACCAGTCGGCCCTGGCCCTGGCCGATGATCTGGCCTGCTACCTGCATGGCGACGCAGTCTCCGCACGGGGGGCCGATCACTGGTACCAAGCCCGCAAGACGCTCAAGAAGCACAAGCGCGCCGTCATCGTGGCCGCATCGTTCGTTGCGCTCTTGGTGACCTCGCTGGTGGTCCTGTATTCGCAGTGGCAGCGAGCGGAGGCGATCGCGTACCAATACCAACTGGGTCTCGATGCGGCCTCCTACGCCCGCTGGGGGTCAGTGGCCCGCGATGCCGGTCGCAATGAGGATGCGATCGCCATGTTTGAGAAGGCCATCGAGATCAGCAGGCTCGCGGATCGGGCCACCCCGGTTCTGCTCGCGGCCAGAGTCGACGCCTGTCAGAGGATGGGCATCATGTACTACACCATGAATGAGATTGATCGAGGCGATCGCATCCTCTCCATCGCCCAGGCGGCCATGAAGGAATTTGAGTCCCAGGGAGACGAGAATCTTCGGCTTCGGTCCCAGCTTTTGGTTCATCGCCTTGCGGCTGAGGGCGCGAGGAGACGAAAAGACCGTCCACGGCAAATCGACGAAAGCCTCAAGGCCCTCGAAATCTGCAATCGACTCATGGCAACTTCTCCGAGCAATGCGGACATGCTTCGCCTAAAAAAGAACTGCCTCATTGGAGTGTCGACCGCCTACCTCGACTCAGAGAATCTCGCAATGGCCCGCCTGAAGATCACCGAGTTGCAAAACCTCATTCAGGAACTTATGCGTCGCGATCCTAAGGAAGCGGAATGCGATCTCGATGAAATGATGTGCCGAATTCGATTGGCACAGTGCGCCATGTTGACAAAGACCGCCGACGGATTCGAAGCAGGTATCATGATCCTCAGCGTGGCCCAAAGGCAACACAAGCGTCGGGTGATCAATGGTCGATTCAAGGACCTACTCCAAAGTGCCGAATCAATCGAATTGGACCTCAGGACCTTGAGGGCATGGGGCGAGAAACAACTAAAAAATCGCTTCCCGACCCACCGCCCCTCATGGTCACTGATCTTCTGATTGTCATGCCGGTGGAATGTCAGTTGTTTCCATAGGCATTTCATCATCATCCAAGTCCGGTTCTGGCTCGTTAACCCGCTGAAGCCTGAGATTCAGGTAGGCGGTGGCTGCGTACGGAGGCGAACCCGAGGCGGTGCCGGTGGACAGGTCGTAATTCATGTCCGCGCCGCTGCCGATCTCGCGATCGGCCGTGCCAGTCATGGGTGGAGGCGACACGAACTCCCCAATCACTGGATTGTCCGTATCGTCATGGGCCGTCCACCACTTGCCATCTCCTGTGGACACCGATGGATTGGTCAATCGCCATTGCTCATCCACGGTCCCCTGCGAATCGACGTGGGAGACCAAGATCGTGGTGACATTCCAGGAGTTTTGCTTATTCACCGTCGTGGCGTATTCCAACTCCAGACTCACCCGGTAGATCACGGCACTTTCCGGATCGTTGCGGGTCTCGTGGATGGAATACTGCACCTTGTACTCACTTGGCGTCGCCTCCGCGGCGCGCGGCATGGCCACGGTGACAACCAAAAGGGACAGTAGGGTGACGAGTGGTCGATGGTACATGGACCCGGCTCCTTTTCGTGAAAAGAGCGCACGAACTCACGACCCCTGCCGCGTCAAAACGCCGGCGCGGACCGCCCCCGACGAGCCGGGTGCGAACTGATTCTCAGTTCGGGCTGAGTGAGGAAACGACGCTCAAGGACTCAATCTCGACATCGGGGCGACAAGGCCGTCGACGTCGATGGAATGAAAGTCGCAAACGGAGTCCAATGCGCTCGGGAAAAATAAATAAATTTGACCCGACCACGACGAATCATCACAAATCGTCGCTGCCAACCACGATCGTCTCGCTTATGCACCGCCCATGCACACCATCCTCACGTCCCACGACGGGGGTGGCAGGCGGCGCTCATGGCGTGATGGTGGAGAATCACCCCGAACCAGTGAAGGCCTCCTCCGACGGTCCCCAAGCCCTCGACATCGATGTGTTTCGGAAGCTGATGCAACGTATCGTTAGGCGCAAGGGCGGTTTTCATTCGCTGGTAGCGGCCCCCCTCCGTGGGGGCCGACGAATCTCGCGCATGTCATAAGGTTTCATCGATTTCGTCGTTCGCCACAGAGGGCGAACGCTCCAACCGACTGATAACTGCACTAACTGGCCCCATCGGGATCATCAGCTCCCCAACAAATCATCGACGAACACGGGAATGTCGAGCGCATTCGCGGCTCCGCTTGCATCGACATCCGCACGACGCCGCTCGTCCACCGAGCCGGTTCCGCTCACAACCGCCGCGATGAAGGGCGCGATATCCCGCCCGTCGGCCACGCCGTCGCCGTTGATGTCGCTATGCACGAACTGAATCGCCCCCATCACGTTGATCACGCCATAGCCGCGCACAAACAGTGAATCAAATGCAGACGTTCCGAGAAACAAATCCGCGTTGTGAAACAGTGCCCGGCGAATCTTGTCTACGGACCAGCTTGGGTGTGCCTGAACGATCAGTGCCACGCCGCCCGCCACCACCGGTGTCGAGAGCGACGTGCCGTTGACGCCCACGATGTTTGTGTTCGTACTGAAGCTCGTCGTCTGCGTGGAAATCCCGCGAGCGAGTACCTCCGGCTTGACTCGACCATCAGCGCTCGGTCCATCCGATGAAAACGAGGCGATTGCACCGGTGTTGTCCACGGCCCCGCATGTCAGCACCTTCAACGCATCGGCGGGGGCAATCAAATGCGAGATCGTCGCATTACTGTCATGGCCCTCATTGCCGGCGGCTGTGCAGCACGGCATTCCGTTGTCAGTCGCCGTGTTCACTGCGATGGTTGTGACCGCAGTGAGCCCGTCGAGGTCGGCCTGTGTGTACCAATCGATGTAGCCCAGTGAGCTGGTCGCCATGTCGGCCCCGTTGGCCTCCAGCCACTCAATTCCTGCCACGTAGTTGTCTTCCTCCGCGGGGACTTCCTGGCTGACATCCTCCGTCTTCGCGAGCAGGAACTGTGCATCAAATGCCGCGCCGACCAGCACCGTCGGGAAAAAGGCTCCCATGACTCCGAGAATGTACGTGCCGTGTGAGGATTGACCGTCTGGGTCGCCGGGTTGTTGGGTGGTATCGCCATCGTTATTAATGAAGTCATGCTCGTCAATAATCTGCACAGGGTGCGCGCCACCGGTTGTTTGGTTGAAGGCGTCATGCGACCGATTGAACCCGGTATCGAGGATGCCGATGACAATCCCCGTACCGGTGTAGCCCACGTCATGAGCAGCCACCACGTTGACTTGGGTTAATTGGTCGTAGCTGGCGTTGTACCAAGCGGCACCGCTTCCACGCGGGATGCTCTCTTGTCGTCGTTGCTCAACCGGCACCTTGCGCCGTGCCGCGCGGGCCACGGGCTGAATGCGCCGAACGAACGGCAGCGCTTCGAGTGCGGTCACCTGTGTCAACGTCGCCTCGACGCTGATTCCATTCAGCCAAAGAGATTCATGACGCGCGACGGCCCCGGTGTTTGTGACAGCCCGAATGTACGATGCTTCCAGGGGCAGGTCGCGCCAATCGGCCAGCCCCGAACTCGTCCGACGAAGGCGTCGCCGCTGCGCCGACTTTGGGTTTAGATTCGCGGATTGGTTCGCGATGGCACTGCGTTGTTGATTCTCCGTGGGGAGATTTTTGTCTGTGAAAAATACCCAGACGCGCTGGGGTGCATTCGGTTCGGCCTGCATGGCGAGGCGGAGCGATTGAGTGACCACCGGGCTGCCGCGCCCTTGATGATCCACCGGTTGAGTTCCGCCCGTACCCGCCAATTGCGCGGCCGCCCATCCCGAAATGAGAAAAGAAAGTATCACAGGTTCAACCCTCCGGATGCTCGACCGGAGCGCCGAGACCTACCCATTATATCCAGTTGCCCTTTGATATTCGATTTACCTTGTTCAATTTGCCCCCCGCCGGCCCCAGAGACCCTTCCCAAGTCCCAGTTACTCCACGTCCTACGATCGTTGCTTCGCCGGATGCAAGATGCGCTCAGAAAGTTTCTGATACAGGAGCGACGCCAGCAGCAGGAGCAGGCCCAGCACAATGAACGAGACGATTCGGTAGATCATCTCCAGGTTGGCCATGTCGATCAGCATGACCTTGCAAACTGTCACGCCGAACAGCACGATTGCGACGTAGCGCAGTACAGCAATCATCCTTGCAAAGCCAATACAAAGATAGAAGATCGCCGCCAAGGCCCAGAACACCGACAAGAACACTTGCATGGCTAATCTGGGGTCCGCGAACTGAAAACGTGCAGGTTCAAAAGTGAACACCCGCAAAATCTCAAAGGTCGGCAGCCACACAGTCAAACTCACCGCAGCGACTAGAAGCGCGGACACAGCAGCCGGGCTTGTCGGGGCGCGAGTCGCGACCGCCACGGCCCGCTTCCTCATCGCATAGGTGAGAAACGTGTTGGCGATGATGACAAGACCGAGGATGAATGTGCGGTTCGAGGCGATGCCCTGCAATACCGACCACGCGTCCGACATGGCGACATGGATCGTGTCGTGCATGGTGAACCAAACAACGCACCACCACGTCAAGACCAGGGCGTAGCGTGCCAGGATGTGCTTGCTTGATCGCACACCGATCCACAAAGCGACGGAATTGAGCACCCACCAGCCGGTCAAGAATACATCGCCGGCCTGGAGTGGGTCGTTGAAATGGTCCCGCCACGGCTCAAAGCGAAATACTCTGGCCACTTCGAAGCTGCCGGCCCATGTGATGATGAAAGCCGCCAAGAATGAAAATAGCTTTGGAAAGCGGTCGCCAAGGAGAAATTCGTGCCAAGACGACCCAGGGGCAAGTTGACCAATGACTGATTTGGCTGAGGAGATCGAGAGCAACGAGACGCCCGCCATTAGGAGTCCCGTGAGAAACATTCTGTTCACGCCGATTCCGCTTATGCGACTCCATGAGCCTTCGGCCAAGGCGCACCAATACGTGTCATCAACAAAGTATTTACTTACACATGCGGAAGCGATGATCAGGTACACCGCGACGAGCCGGGGGCTGCGCATACTGATTAGGTACCAAAACATCGCAAGGCCCACCCACCACCAGGAAGCCAAAAAACGCTCGTAGTGGAACCAGAAGTTCCAAAGCATCACCACGCTACCGAACGAGATCAGTCCGGCGCACAGGAATGCATCGAGTTTGCGGAGAACCCTGCGATAGGACAGGGCGAATGCTCCGGCATACGAACCGATGCCCAGAAAAACGATCATCGCCAGCAACCGCGTCAAATACCAATTCCCGTATGACAGAAACTTCTCACTTAAGCCCGGTTCTCTGAAATCAAAGAGAAAGACATGGCCCAATGCGGCAACGAGAATGCCGCAGGACTTGATTCGTAACCACGGTCGGTCGTGTCCGCGGCAGAAGCAAAGCGTGACGACCGATTGCAGGCCCCACGTGATGACGACGAGATGCTTGTCGAATTGAAGCGGAGCCGCCAGCGCGAGAAACGACGCACCGGCGATTTGCAGTGATTCGAACATGACCGCCGGGCCCGCGCCCAGTCGCGATAGCGGCCTTGCGATCAGGAACTGAAGCGTTCCCATGCCTACCGCAAAAAGACCCATCCAGCGGTCAAGCGACTCGTTGGCAATGTAATAAACCGCGCTAAAAAACGCTGCGTTGCACAACGACGTAATCAGCGTTGCTGAGGAAATGTCTTGAGCATCACCGCGCCGCACCGCGACCTGCCCCTCAACGAGGTAAATCAAATAGAAGCCTGCGAGGTAGCCGAGCGTGACCCACATCGCCTCGGGTTGATAGAACTTGTCGTACCAGCCGACATATAGCGCAATCGTGCCGAGAAAAGTCAGCACGCGCAGCACATGCCACTGCCGAATCAATCCACAGATGAGAAAGCCGACGTCAAGTATTACGAGGTAGGTCAGCAGCGCGACTTGCTCGTTGCGGCCGGTACTTACAGCGAGCGGCGTCCAAATGCCGCCGATCAGGCCGAGGATGGCGATGCCGAGGAGATTGCCCCGCACGGACATGATCGTGGAAATCGCTGTGACGACACATAGGAGGGCAAACGCGGCTTGCGTATCGATGAGGTGATAATACGCATGTGCCGAGAACGTCGAAAAATACAGGATCGCCGACCCAGCTCCGAGCAGCCCGCCCGCGAATTGGCGCATTCCCTTGCGAAGTGAGTACTCACCAGCGGCGATGAGCAGCAAGCCCGTCGCGCCACCGATGAGCACGCGCATCATCGGACTGATGAATCCCCGGTCGAAGGCGTACTTGATGAAGAAGCCGATGCCGAGCAACAGGATGAACGCCCCGATGCGATTCAGCCAGGTCTTACCGATGGCGACCTCGAACGTGCCTGACGTGGTCGGTTCCTTCTTCGCAGCGGATCCGCGTAACCTGGCGTCATCCAGCAGCGGAAGCCCATGCACTTTCCGAAGCGCAGCAAGAGAATCGTGCGGCGCGGGTGCAGGGTTGATGATCGGCGGCGCGACGACGGCGGCAGGCGCTGGCGAGATCGAAGGCCCTGCAATTGGTGGCGATGGCTCGGAAACCTCCACCTGTTCAAGCCACTCCAGACGCCTCTCCAGTCGGCGCAGTTCAAACTTGACCATTTCGACAGACACTCGAAGGTTTTTGAGGTCGTCGGGGGTCGGTTTGTCGGGCATGGCGTCGCCTTTGAATCAGGATCAGCCCGGTTCATTCTCAGGCCGCGAATCCGGATACATATCCAGTCGTTTCGCGGCCCGATTTGAAACGTCTTTGTCGGCCTCTGGAAGCGACTGGGCCTTACTCCACGCCTGTCGGGCGGCGGCTCGGTCGCCCATGAACATCACCACGTCGCCATAGGCCAGCCAGGCCTCGGCATCCCGCGGATCGTGCAGCAGAACCTTGTCCAGCGTTTCGCGGGCAGATTTGTAATTTCGTTTCTTCGCCTGCACGAGGGCGAGGCTCTTCAAGGCGCTTCGATACGTCGGATCGATGACCAGCGCCTTTTGCAATTCACGCTCGGCCGCATCGGCGTCGCCGCGCAGCATCAGGACGCCCGCCAGATCGACACGCGGCGGCATCTCTCGCGGCATTAGTTCGATGGACTCCCGGTATCGCGCGATGGCCAGGTCGTAGTCGCCGCGAATGCGATGCCAGGTGCCCGCCTCGTATCGACGCCGCGACTCTTTCGACGCTGCTTCCTGCGCAGCCTCCTCGCCGGCGTCCGGCTCGTCGTAGGCAGCGCTTCGAAACACGGAGGTGTCGCCTTCGCGTCGCGGCTTCACCGATTTCTTCACGGGCGTTGGATTCGCTGCCTCACGAAAATCATCGCTGGGGGTCGGCTGCGATGTCGCTTTCCCCACGCCGGCCTGCTCAATCTCCGCGATGTATGTCCCAGTGTTCCCAGCACGATCCGTCGCCGAGAACTTCAACTCCAGCCGCCCCGTGACATCGGTCGGCGCGCTCCATCGATACGCTCCACGCGGCGACAGGCAATCGGCGATGGGCTTAAACGACTTCGTCTGCTCGGTGCGATAGTGCAGCGACACGGGTCGATCCGAGAGATTGTCATCCGTCGCCGACCAGCGCAGGTGCAAATCCCGATTCACCGCGAATCGCGGATCGGGACGAATCGAGAGGGCCTGCACCGACGGCAGCGAGCGATCCACCCGAATCCAATGCTGCGGAGAGGTGTCGGCAGCGGGAGGCGGTGAGGAGGCCCCGGCCGTGTTGTGCAGGATGATGAAGAAGCCAAAGAGGCCGTCCCCATCGGCATCGAAGATGAGCGACCCGTCGGAGTCAATCACCTTCGCGGCCATCCACAATTTGCCAAGTTCCTTTTTGTACCAAAGCTCGGCGCGCGAGGCGTCGCCTGAATCGTCGGCGAGACGATAGGAGAAGACGATCCGCGTCGAGCTAACAGAGCGCACCTGTTCGGGCGTCGGGGCGCGCGAGGTTGGCGCGGGCCCATCAAACGCCTGCGCGAGTGACGTGAATCCAAGTACGGCCAAGATAAACGACAGTTGTTTAATGAAGTGGCGAGACCGAGCGTCCATGCGCGATCCTTTCCGTGGTTGGCGCGCAACGGGGGCGCACCCTGACTCTCCGGGGCATTCTATCCTTATCGGACGACCGTGGCCTGCCTCATGCCTAATCCCGTACCCCTGTCGGCAATGCTGGTAATGCGGGTCGTCCGAAATGACTCGCTCCTGAATGCCTGGCAACCGCGATTGACGCCGCACGCCGGTTTGTTGCTCAGGCCACGCGCGAATCCTGCCGACCCAGTCTTCCGAGGGTGTCTGATGCCGCCGAGAGCGGGTCGAGACACCGCCCTTCGATCGTGATTCGGAGGGGAACGAAGCAACATTCCACTGGGGGAGAAGCACCGTGAAGACGGCGGCAAACAACGGCCGACGGGCAGCCTGTCTATTCGTCATCGCGTTGGCGCTGACGACCTGCGGTTGCTTGATGTCGGGTGGCAACCGGAATCAGGCGTGGCAGTTCCAACGGGTGGTCGAGGAGGCCGCCCGGTCAACGCAACGGGCGCGCTCCACCGTCCCTCGCCCCCCAAACGCCCAAGCCAAACCCACCTCGGCCCAACCCAAGACAACGGACTCCACCGACTCCGACGAACGGCACCCGTCGCGCTGGAAGCGCAAGCTGAAGGCTGCCTACGCGTAGGTAGTGCCTGAGGGGCATTTCAAACCACCCATTTTAGAAGTCGCGTATCTTCTTTTTTTGGCCCTTTGTTCGTCGGAGATTGCTGGATCGCTTAACTGTCTAATCCGCTGCCGGACCTGCGACGACGCTGGAGGATTCGGGGCCGGGCTTCTTGTCCGGGTCGATCTGAAGATATGCGAGGGCGTGGGCCAAGATGTTTTTCACCACGGGCGCCGCGACGGTGCCGCCGTAGTAGCCGATGGACTTTTTCGGCCTTGTCACCGCGACGATGACAACAAGCTGGGGATCGTCCCCCGGCGCGGCCGCAATGAATGAACTGACGTAAGCGTCCTTCTCATAGCCACCGCCGCCATGACGGGCCATCTGTGCGGTGCCGGTCTTGCCGAAGACTTTGTAATAGGCCAGCCGCGACGCCTTGCCCGTGCCGACCTCGATGATCGGTTCAAGCACTTTTTCTTTCATGGCCTTGACGATCTTCTCCGGCAACACGCGGCCCTTGTTTGGCGGATTTGAAAAGTCGCTGATGAGCTGGCCGTCGGGGGCGAGGACGGCGCGGATCACGAAGGGCTGTACGAGATAACCGCCGTTGGCGAAGACGCAAAAGGCCCGGGCCATCTGCAACGGCGTGACGGCGATCTCCTGGCCCATTGGGATGCTGCTGGTGGTGAAGGAGGTCCAGCGGTTGAACGGTTGAACGATGCCGGGGTCTTCTCCGGTGATGTCGATACCGGTCTTGTCACCGAAGCCGAACGCCTTCACATATTTGTGCAGACGTTGGTTACCCATCTTCCTGCCGATCTTGGCCATGCCGATGTTGCTGGACTTGATCAGCACCTCCTCAAACGTCAAGTTGCCATAGGGATGGTGGTCGTGGAGGACACGAGCGCCTTCGGCGTAGCTCCCGTTCTCGCAATTGAATGTCTCGCCGAGATGGACGCAGTTTTCCGCGAGCGCCCCGGCCGCGATGAATGGCTTGTAGGTGCTGCCCGGCTCATACGGATCGGTGATGGCTCGGTTGCGATAGCGAGCCGGCTGGGAATCTTGATAGTTGTTCGGATCGAAACTCGGGACATTGGCCATTGCAAGGATCGCGCCGGTGCTCGGATGCATCACGATGGCGACGGCGCTTTGGGCATGGTACTTCTCAATGCAGGCCTCCAACTCGCGTTCCACGGAGGCCTGAATCTCGGTGTCGATGGTGAGCACGACGTGCATGCCGTCGCGCGGCGGGCGATACCCGCCATCGGCGAGCCAGAACGCCTTGCGCCCGGCGTCGCGGATGATTGTCTTCAGACCGGCCTCGCCACGCAGCCACGATTCGCACTGGTATTCGATGCCGCTGACACCGTGCCCGTCGGCGGCGACAAAGCCGATGAGTGCGCCGGCGAGGGAGTTCATCGGATAGGTGCGATAGGGTTCATCGAAGGTGCCGAGTCCGTGTATTCCCGTGGCCTTAACGAGTTCGGCCTGCTCATCGTTGACGCCGCGTTTGATGACAAAGAACCGCTGATCGTCGGCGGCGATCAGGTCGGGTCCGATCTCGGCGGAGTCGATGCCGAGAATTTCGGAAAGCCGCTGGGCGGCTTCTTCTTTGTCGGGAATCACCTTGGGGTCGGCAAAGATGCTCTTGCGAAGCATGGTGCCGGCGATCATTCGGCCGCGAGCGTCCACAATTAGTCCGCGACGATCCTTGAGCGGATGAAAAGAGCGTTGTTGCCGGTCGGCGCGGGCGAGAAGGGTCGGGCCTTGACGCTCATTGATGTAGATGAGGCGACCGATCAGCGCGAAGAGCGCAACGATCAGCGAGCCGCACAGAAGGCGAATGGCCGTGGTTTGATTTCGCGACCGCAAGGCATCCATTCCTTTTCATGGGGCGAGGGGAAATCCGTCAGTCGCTGGCCTTGCCAGCATCCTTGACCCCTGGGTCTTTGCGCGGCGGAACCACGGTCAACCCCAACTCCGTGGTTCGACGGCGGATCTCATCAGGACCACGCAATCGGGCGAGTTCCATTTCCTGTGCCCAAAGCGTCTGCTCCAGCACGACCTTTTTCTGGTGGAGGCGTTGGATTCGGTTGGCCGTCTTGGCGGATTCGGCCTGCATTCCAACCGTGGCGATTCCAACGGCCACGAGAAGGAACAGGGCCAACAATGCGCGAGAAACCGTCACAAGCAGAACTCCTTACGGCTCGGCCGTTTCGGGGGCGCGTGCGGAAAGCGTCGTCGTGTCCCCCTGAGCGGTTGGTCGGGCCGGCAGTTTAATCTTGGTGCCGGGTTTCAGATTGTGTTTGTCGCCGATTCGATTGAGGCGTTGAATGTCCTTGGCGTATTTCTCATTACCAAGTTCCCGCCGTGCAATTTTGCTAAGCGTGTCGCCTTTGCGAATTTCGTACGAGTCGAACTTGGTCTCTGGCGTCGGGTCTTTTTTCGCGGCCGTGAGAATCGTGGATGGCTTGGCGTCGGACTTGCGATCCCTGGCGGCGACCCGCGGCGTTGAATCGGGAATTGGCTCGGGGATGCGGACCGGACCGTCCGGCGATGTCTTGGCCTTGTCGGCATTTGCAATTGTGGGACCGAATGGCGACGCGGATTCAAACTTATCCGCGTGTTCGCCGAGATTGGGCACGCGAATCTTGTGGCCCGCCTTCACGCTGGAAATGCTCGGCATGGTGTCTTTGTTCATTTTGTACAGTGCGTCCACTCGATCCGGCGTGGAGCGACCATAGTACTTGGCGGCAATCTTGCCGAGGCTCTCGCCAGGCTGGACGGTGTGCTCGGCCAGAACGGTGTAGATGATCTTTGGGCCATCGTCCGCAGGAGTCAGCGTTGGCGGCGTGACGGGTTGTTCCGTCCCTTCGGTCGACGTCAGCGATGGTGCATCGTCCGAGTGGCTCTTCGGCTCAGGGATGCGAGCGAGGATCGTGTCGGCCTTCGGGTCGGCCTTTGCAAGCTGAGTCTGCGCGGCGTCTGTCTTGGGTGATGTCGGTGGGGCGGCTTCAAATCCGTCGCGGTGGGACTTGATCAGGCCGGCAAGCGAGTCGGGCAACGGCTGAAGCGGCTCGTCCTCAGCAGGGGCTTGTGCCACTTGCTCTTCGCGAAGCGGGGCCGCCGGCAGGGCCTTGGAGCCGGAGTGGACTATCGGGGCGAGCTGACTGTCCACGGGGAGTTTGCCGGCGTTGTGCAGTGGCTTATCTGCCGTGGTGGGCGGCGAGTTGCGGCTGGTGCTGTCTACAATGGTGAATTGTGGAGCGGTCGCACCTCGCTGAACGGGGCCTTTTTCAGAGAGAATGATGGCAAACAGGATGATGAATGCGAGACCCACCAACAGACCGATCTTCGTTTCCTTGGTCACTACAAGCACCTCCCTGTGCTACTGGTTCCGGGTCCGCAGTGCGGAAAGATACCCGCGCGAACCAAAATATCAAGCCAAAATCAGCATTTCTCGGCGACACGTAATTTCGCCGACCGACTTCGCGGGTTGGCGCTGGTCTCTACTTCGCCCGGGACGATCGGCTTCTTCGTCAACAATCTGTAGCGACCGTCACTCGCTCGCGCCTTGAAGTCCGTCTTGACCAGCCGATCCTCACCACTGTGAAAACTAATGATCGCAATGCGACCCCCGGATATCAGCAGGTCGGGCGCGGCCGCCAGTAGACTCATGAGCGATTCGGTCTCACGATTCACTGCGATCCGAAGGGCCATGAACGTGCGCGTCGCGGGGTGAATCCGGCCGGGATGACCATCGGGATTCTCCCCGATGGCCGAGGCAACCAGTCGGGCCAACATGACCGTGCTGTTGATCCGCCCTTGGCGTCGAACAGTACAAATCCGCTTTGAAATCTTTCGGCTGTGTCGCTCTTGGCTCTGAAAGTAAAGTAAATCAGAAAGTTCACCTTCGCCCATCGAGTTGACGAGATCGGCGGCGGTCAACTTCTGTCGGGGGTCGAGCCGCATGTCGAGCGGACCATCGCGGTCGAAGGAAAGGCCTCGTGCCGGGTCGGAGATTTGGTTGCTGCTGACGCCGAGGTCGGCCAGGATTCCGCCTAGTGGGCCGGCTTTGGCGTCTCGGACTACATCAGGGAGATCGGCGAAATTTGCCTGAATGAGTTGGACGCGGTCGGAAAACTGGGCTAGGCGAAGTCGAGCGGCCTCCAGATTTGCCGGGTCGAGGTCTAGCCCGATAATACGCACACTGGGATTGGACTGGAGTATGGCCAGGCTGTGGCCACCCAATCCTGTGGTGCAGTCCACGATCGACCCTTGGATCGTCGCAAAGGCATCCGAGACCTCGTTCGCTAGGACTGTGAGGTGCTGTAGATCAGTTGGTACTTGCTCGGGTGTCATGGGTGGATTCGGGCTTGGCATGGGTGGCCAAGAATTTGAGCATTGTACCTGAGCTTACAAAAAAGAACTGAAAACTGAGCGTCAACGAGGGAATCGCCCCGGCCTCGCTAGAATACGGCCCCATGCAAGCGGAAGCTGACCAAGCCCTTTGGGACCACAAACGACTCTCCGATCCACACGGGCAACCGGACAAGGCGCAGCGCGTGCAGGCGATGTTTGACGCGATCGCGCCGACGTACGAACTGGTGAACCGGGTGATGTCGGTTGGCCAGGATGCGCGCTGGCGGCGGAAAGCGGTCGAGTGGACGGGGATTCAGGCGGTCGATGAGGTGCTCGATCTGGCCTGTGGCACGGGCGACTTCTCGCGTTGTTTCGCGGCGGCAGGTCCGGCGCGGGTGGTGGGTTGCGACTTTTCCGAGCAGATGTTGTCGCTCGCCGCAACCCGGAGCTGCGAGCGACTACGCTGGGCGCGAGCTGACGCGCTGGCTTTGCCGTTTGATGACGGCTCGTTCAGCGTCGTGAGCTGCGCGTTTGGGGTGCGAAACTTTTCCTGCCTGGAGACGGGCATTCGCGAGGCGGCCCGGGTACTCCGACCCGGCGGGCGAATCGTTATCCTCGAGTTCTCCGTCCCTCGATCACGCATCCTGGGTTCGCTGTATCTGTTCTACTTTCATCGCGTTTTGCCTCGGCTGGCATCGTGGATCAGCGGCGACCGAACCGGGGCCTACGCCTATCTTCCGCAGTCGGTGTCGTCGTTTGTGGATGCACCGGGCATGATTCAGTTGCTGGAGACGGCGGGCTTTGAGCGAATCATGGCTCGCCGTCTGACCATCGGAGTTGTCACGGTGTATCTGGGCTGGAAGCGAGGCTGATGGACACTGCCATACAACATCCATCGTCTGACTCGCCACCGATCATCGACGTTTGGTCGCGGACCGCGCCGAAGTATCGACGCCGTGCGGTGTTGATGCTGCTCGTGTTGGCGGGCTTGTTCGCGGGGCTGTGCTGCTTCACTTTCTGGCTTCGTACCGGCGTGATGTGGCCGTGGGGGAGCGATGAATTTTCGGAATTGATGCAGCGCTCATTTCGACCGACCGGCTCGGAACAAGTAACGTTGAACGACTTCCTCTCAGCCCCGATCTCCGTGAAGGAAGTCCCGATCCACGGCGTAATCATGGGGCTATTGTTCGCGACACTGAGTTCGATTCCGATCCTGGTCTCGATCTTGTACAGGTTTCCTTCGTCCATCATCTTCGCGGCGATGGTGATTTTCCTGGCGGCGATGCCGTGGCTGGGCATCACGGTGCTGGGCGGTTGCGTGTTGTCTGCGCTGCCGAGGTTTCGTTATTCGTTTCGCTATGCGTCGGCCCTTGTGGGATTGATACCGGTGGCCGGGTACTTCGTGATGGCGTCGTGGGAGCCGGCCGGCGCGCCGACCCGTTCGGTGGAGAATCTGGCGCTGCTCTATGCGCCGTGGGTGCTTGCGCTTCTCAGTTCGTGTGTAATCTGTGCGGTGGCGTTGTTCGTTGCGAAGATCATTAACTACCGCCCCGGGGGAATCGCGCCGGTGTTGGCGATCCTGTTCGCCGTGCCGGTGGTGCTCTTTCACACGCGTGTCGGACGCGACGAGTTGGAGTATCGCATTCTCGAACGGCAGATCGGCCCGGGCAGTCGCCGTTTTTTCATTCCCGCGGACATCGGCTCCGCGGCGGATCGGGACGCGGCTCGGGAATGGGGCTTCACGCAGCGGTCGTCGTATGACGAGATCAAACGATCCATTCTCGCGCGACGCATCGAGGAGGTGCTGGAGGATTCGGAGAACGACCGCGAGCGAGCCGCAGCCATGTGTGACTCCTTCATTGAGCGATTTCCGACGTCGCCGAACATTCCGTACGTCCTGTTTCTCAAAGGGCAGGCTCAGGACGAACGATTGAACAAGTCCAAGCTGGTGTCCCAGAATCGTGCGGAGCATCGATGTGATGTTCCCGACATTGCATCCGGGCGCACCTGGCAGACGTTGGTGGAACAATTTCCAAATCACGAGTTGGCCGCGATGGCGTTGTACAAACTGGCGGTCATCCATGCTCGGCAGAACCGCTTTGACGATGCGCTGCGTCTCCTGGACCGGCTCAGCCGGCGTTTCGATCCCACGATCGTCACCACCCAACCCGTAAAGCAGGATCGTGCATCGATGTTTCAGCGATCGCGTCCGATCGAGTCGCTGGGAATGCAAATGGACCTGGTTCTCGGCAACGGCCGTCGACTGGGCGAGTTGATCCGCGCCTGCCATATTGATGCGTCGGGATTTCAGGAAGGCGCCTCCGGTGCCGTGGCGACTGTATCTGACATTCATCCACTGGCGTTGCTGCTGAGTTTCGATGAGACGCATCCCAATTACGAAGCTAATCTGCGTCGGCTGATTGCGGGCTTTCCGACGTCGCAGACCGCCGGCTATGCCGCGATTCGCATCGTGGCGATGGAGCCGGCCATCAGCCGTCGCATCTCGAAGCTGCGTGCGGCGGCGGAGGCGTTGTCGGGCAAGCCGGCCGGCGCGGAGGCGACGTTTCTGCTTGCGGATGTCTTGCAGGAAGATTCGGTGATGGACGAGGCTCAGACGGTGTATGGCGAGTTGATCAAGGGATATCCGGATAGCTATTGGGCGGGGCAGGCGAAGCAACGGCTGGCATCGCTGACGCTGGCCGAGCGGCCGTCGAGTTGAAAGGCGAATGCGATGTCGAAGCGAATCGTGGTGGCGGTGACGGGGGCGAGCGGGGCGGTGTACGCGCGGCGGTTGTTGGAGGTGCTGGCGCAGGCGGGGACCGAGGTTCATCTGGTCATCTCTCCGTATGGGCGACAGTTGTTTCTTGACGAATTGGGGATCGAACAGCCGACGCCGGAGACCCTGGTGGGCGGGGAACTGGCGAGTGCGATCACCGCGCATTCGTATCGCAACGTCGGCGCGCCACTGGCGTCGGGATCGTTTCTGACGGACGGGATGATCATCTGCCCTTGCAGCAGCAACACGCTGGGGGACGTGGCAGCGGGGACCGGGGCCAATTTGATTTCTCGCGCCGCGGCCGTGCATCTCAAAGAGGCGAGGCGATTGGTGATCGTGCCGCGCGAGATGCCGGTGTCGCAGATCGAGCTTGGCAACATGCTTCGCATTTCGCAGGCGGGGGGACTCATCTGCCCTGCGTCGCCGGGGTATTACATGATGCCGAAAGGGATCGAGGATTTGGTGGACTTCGTCGTGGGAAAGCTGTGCGACTTGGTCGGCGTGCCGCATTCGTTGAACACGCGGTGGGCACCGTCGTAGAAAACGAGGGGCTTCAAAATGGTGCAAAAGGCCGCGACTTGTACGCCGGTGGAATCGGAATGGGACGGCAGGTCGGCCCCGCATGAGCGGAGGACACTTCGATGAATGAAGCGGCAACTGCCCAATGCGGTCGACAGCCGCCGCGCGCGGATCAGCGCTCGGCGAAGCCTTCCGCCACGGTGCCCACCGAAGCGAGGTGCTTCGCAGATGTTCCACGCGGCTAGACGGGGTCGGGGATTGGCGGGCGGTGGCGTGGGCGGTGAGATCGCAGTCGGAGGTGATGGGGAAATCCTTTTCAAAGCCATCGGGGATTTCGAGTCCGTAGATGTCGCGGATGGCGGGGCGGAGGTGGGCCATGAACTCTTCGTGGTTGTAGGGTTTTTTCACGGTGTTCTTTTTCTCGGTGGCGGCGCGGAGGGATTCGATTTTGGCGTCTGCGAGCCGGGTGGCAGCGCGGGCGCGTTCGATGGCGGCGTCGTGTTTTTTGAGTTCGGCGATGGCGCGGGCGAGGGTGT
>JBBTET010000008.1:0-65780 GCA_038042195.1 Planctomycetota bacterium
AACGTGTCCCACGTCAAAATGCGTCGCAGGTCCGGGTGCCCGTCGAATGAGATGCCGAACATGTCGAAGACCTCGCGCTCCATCCACTCGGCACCCTTCCAGATCGACGTGACGGACGGCACGGTCGGCTTCGGATCGTTCACAAAGCACTTGATCCAGATGCGATGATTGTGCGTGAGGGAAAGCAACGAGTAGATCACGCCGAAGCGGTCCGATGCATTTGGAAAGTTGAGATAATCGATGCAGGTCAGGTCGATGAGCTGCTCGAACTTCATTTGCCCGTCGTCACGCAGGAACTTCATCACATCGAGGAGGCGATTCGGCTCGAGGCGAATGTAATACTGATCCGTCGTCTTCGCTCCGCCCTCCAACAGCGGCTTCGCCTCAAACGACTCTCCGGCAAATCGGGATCGAAGGCTGCTTACGATTTCTTCGTGCGTCGCCATGCTCAGCGCCCTCCCGTCGCACCGGCCGGTACGTTCAACTGCACTGTCGGCTGCGCAACCAAGCGCAGCCCCTTGCCGCGCTTCGTGCTGGGGATGACACCGTCCTTTTCCACGATCCGCTGAATCGCCATGACCCCCTCGATCAGCGTCTCCGGTCGCGGCGGGCAACCCGGCACATACACATCGACCGGCAGAAACTGATCGACGCCCTGCACGACGGCATACGTATCGAAAACGCCGCCCGTCGAGGCACAGGCCCCCATCGAAATCACCCACTTCGGCTCGGTCATTTGCAGATAGATGCGTTGCAACACGGGCATGTTCTTTATTGCCACGCGCCCGGCGCAAATGAGCAAGTCGCACTGCCTCGGGGAAAACCGCATGACCTCGGCCCCGAAGCGGGCGATGTCATACCGGCTGGCCCCCGTGGCCATCAGCTCAATGCCGCAACAGGCCGTCGCAAACGGCATGGGCCACAGGCTGTTCTTCCGCGCCCAGTTGATGCCATGCTCACGAATGAGGCTGACGACCTGGTCGAGGCGGGTGGTGAGAACGTCGTCGCCCCCCATCGTGTGCGGATCGTATTGGTGTTTTTGCATGAGCGGGTTTCGCCTCGTCCAGACATATTGAATCGTGGAGTTATCTTAGCGCACTAGAGGGCAAGCGTCGAGAATACGGCCCTCACACCCCCGACCCCACCTGAAACGACAACTGCTCCAGTTGCACCGCCAAGTCAACTGATGACATGGCCACCTTGGAGTCCACGTCCAGGCTCACTGGCGCAAAATTGAGCAATCCTCGTATGCCGGATTGCACCAGCGTATCTACTAACTGCTGTGCCGCCTCTCCGGGGACCGCGAGGATCGCCAGCCGAATGTCCTTTTCGTGCACGGTATCCGGGATGTCCTCGATGCCCTGAATCTGAATCTCCGGCTGTGTCGGGATCGGCTTGCCCACCTTCGCGGGATCGGCGTCGAAGACCGCGACGAGCTTGAACCCCTTTTTGGCGAACCCCCGGTAGGCCGACAGCGCCATCCCCAGATTGCCCGCCCCCACGAGCAGCACGTTCCACGTTCGATCCGTCCCCAGGATGTGTCGAATCTTGGTAATTAGCTCGCCAACGTCGTAGCCGATACCACGTTGGCCGAACTGGCCGAAATACGCCAGGTCTTTGCGAATCTGCGTCGCTGTGAACTTGAGTGCCGCTGCCAGCTTCCTTGATGCCACCGTCCGATGGTCGGCTCGCCAGAGGTTTTCCAGCTCCCGCAAATACAGGCTCAGCCGGCGGACGGTCGGTTCGGGGATGTTGCCGCTTTTCATGGGTTGATCCGCGATCTCCAATCGTCACCGGCCGTCTGCCGTACCGTTCGATAATACCTTGCAAGAGGCGTCCTCTCAACGATGCGTATTGGGTCGAATCGCTGCAAGTGGTTGCTCTGATGGATTTTCCGCCGCTCGGCCTTGACACTCTAAGGCGTCGGCGGATACGTTTGACAGGAGAAACCAACCGGATCGGCGTCTCCCGCCCGCCTGCGGCCGACGATGCCGTGAATCGCCGCTCATGCGACACTCCCGGGGGAACGTGACGAGCGGCCGGAAAAGCCTTAGAACGAGTGACATGAACAAGACGTGGCAGCACCTGCCGGGGGTACTCGTTGTCGCCGTGTTGGCGATTCCATCGGTGCTTTGCGCGCAAGATTCCCTCGCTGAAGCACTGAAGAAGAAGACCCTTTCCAGCCAGGATCGGGCGACACTCGAAGCCGAAGTGGGCCAGCGCGTGAAGCGTACCTTTGGCGGGACAGGCGGCGTCATCCTCAGCGATGCCCGCGATCGGCTGGTCAAACCGACAAAAGAAAAAGACGTCACCAAAGAAGGCGTCGCCGCCTATGCCGAGATTCTCGCCGGTGAATTGGAGACGCATTGCACATCCGAAGACCTCAACACGGCGATGGCTGCGGTCATCGTCCTGGACGAACTCGAAAGTGCTCCCACGGCTGGTGCTCTGGTAGCCGCCACAAAGAACAAGCACTCGGCCGTGCGTTATTCAGCCGTTCGAGGGCTACTTAATCTGAGGGCGAAAATCAAGGATGATGAAACAGCCTGTCGAATGGTGCTTGCGGCCCTTGGCGAGGCCGGGGCAAAGGAAAAGGACGAGCACGTCCTCCGCAGGATTTACCAGGCGATTAATTTCAAGGATGTGGCAACCGACTTCAAATCCATGGACTTTGCAGCGGTCGCGTTGAACTCGATCATGGCGACCCGCAATGCTGAGTTGGCCGGTGGCAACCACGACGAATACCGTGACGAGGACGCCATTGCAGCTGCGGTCGGTTGTTATGCCGGCGCTTCCGACCGTCAAAAGGCGGCGCTGGTGGGCAATCTCCATGCCTTTCTCGCCCACACCGTCGATCACTACTTCGACCCCGGAACAACTACGGAAGCGTTGGGGACCATTGCAAAGCTGGCCCAGCGCTTTGAAAAGGGGTTGACCGACATGATGAAGGCCTCCAAGGTCTCGCCCCCCGGCAATCCGATCGCTGACATGCTCAAGGGGTCGGGTGCAGATCGGCAAAAGGCGGAGAAAGACGTTCGCGCGGGCCTCGAAGAGCTACGAAAGACCCTTCGTGGCGATCCGTGGCGGCTTCCCTGAGAGTCGTATGCTGAATTGCCTCTTCCCAAGAAGCCCTACTGCAATTCCTTACTGATACACTTGTTACGACACGGCCGAATTCTTCCTGGGATCGTCCATCCGGCGTTAAACAAAAGTAACATTTACGTTATCTTACCTATGCTGGTACGCCGACCGACACGGCCCCCGGCGCACCGATCTCGCATGATTACATGATCGGCGCAATCGAAAGCGGCACTCACCGCTATTGCCAGGTCGAATGAGGAAACGATGATCCTACCTACTTGCCGTGTCCGCGTGCGCCCTCGATGGTCGAACGCCCTCAGCATCGTTCTCCTTGGCGCGAGCGCCGGTCAGCTTCTCGCAGCCGATCCGCTCAAGCACATCCCAGCTGACGCCTGTGCGGTGGTCGTATTCCCGAATCTTGAAAAGTCGCTCGAACAATTCACAGAGTTTGCACGGACCATCAATCCTGACTTTGCCGGCCTTGAGTTGGATGATGTCGAGGACGCCCTCAATATCGAAGGTGGCGTGCTCGATCCAACCCAGCCGGTGGCGGTCATTTTTCCGAGGCCGATGTTCGCCATCAACACGGCCATTATCGCCTTCGTCCCAGAGGACCTAAACGAATTTGAAGCGATGACCGATGGCAGAGACGGCGTCGCTGTTCCTTACAACGGGTTGGAATCCGACGGCTTCGCAATGATGCGCGACGGATGTTGTTTCGTCGCACGCACGCGCAAAGCCCTTCGCATTCTCCGACCGGCGGCTGACAAGTGCTCATTGATGTCCTCCCTCGACGCACACCAGAAAAAGATGCTCGACGAAGGCGAAGCGTTCGTGCATATCCCGCTGGCTCGCTGGCGCGAGGAAAAGATCAATCCCATGTTCATGCTCGCGACACGGTTGATCCGGCTGAGCATCAGTTCGACTGAGATGCCCGGAGATGCCGAGGCGGCCTCGGCCATGATGGACTACGTCGTAGAGGCACTAAGGCTCGTCCTGGATGAGATGCAATCGGTCACGCTCTCGGTGTATCTCGACCAGCGGGCGGTACACTTCGAACACCATCATCGCTTTGACCCGCTGGGCAAGTCGGCCGAATATCTGAGACAATCTTCATTCGTGGGGGGAGATTCCCTGGCCATGCTCCCGGACAAGCCGTTCCTCTTCGCAGTCGGCTCCAATCAAAGAAATAAATCCGGCGAGTCCATTTCCGCGCGGGTCTGCCGAGGGTTTTCCTCATTGAGACCCCTGGCGGACAAGTTGAATGCCGATACACAAAAAAAAATGTTGGACACGCTCGCCGCCTTTCACTCGAATGTGTCCGGTTCCTGCATGATGCTCGGAATGAACACGGAGACCGGCCTTCCAATGTATTTGCTCGGTGGCTACGCCGTGTCGGATGCCAAAAATGGAATTGAGCAGCTCAAGTACATTCAGGAAAATGCCGAAGCCACGCTTGCAGCGATTATGCCGGGAGCTGGAACGACGGGTACGTTCGAGTCCGTGAAACGGGATGGCGTGGACTGCCTCGAGATGCGTCTGGTCACCGATGCCCTCCATCCGCAATACCGCCGACAGCTTGAACAGGTGTACGGCAAGAACGCCACGTACCAACAGGCCGTGCTCGACAAGACCCATGTCGTTTATTCCCTGGCTCAGCCTCCCATTGGAGTCAGCGAATTCCACAAGACGCAACAGTCCGGTCGTACACTGGGGAAGAATGCTCACGTGCAGCGCATTCGCGCGATGCTTCCGGAGAAATCAAATCTCGTCATCATGGGCAATGTTGGAGCGTTATTGACGCTCAACTGGGGACTGACTCAAGCACCCGACGGTGCAAAGCAGGCCTCGATGGCGTCGAAACCCCCCGATTCCGCCTGTTGGCGTGACGGTCCAATGATTGGCTGGTCCATGCAAATCGCTGAGTGCGCCTGCACCGGCACTCTGGCCATGGAGGCTGGAGACCTCGCAAACTTCGTGAAACTGGCCAAATCCGTACAGAAGGACTATTCCAGTGTCCGCGTCCGCACCGTCAAACCTCCGAAGGCCCCCAAGGCCCCAATCCCGCCAGAGGCTGAATAGACGAGTGATGGGTGGGCGCCAAAGACGGCTCCCTTGATGCCGATTACAATCCGCAATCAGTCTGTCTGGCAATAAGGAACACTCGACCCTCTAGGAGATACCTCATGTTTGCAACACGGATGAAACGAACCCTCAGTCTGCTCGCCGGCTTCACGGCGATTCTCATGCCGCTCCAAGCCGCCCGCGCCGGCGACCTGAAAGAGATGCTGCAATTGGTCCCCGATGACACGTGGGGATTCGTGGTCGCCAAGTCGCTGACGAATGTCGACGACAAGGCTGCCCAGATGAAAGACATCTTCAGCCTTCCATTTGACGGCGCACTGAGCGACATGGCCCTCGGCATGTTGCAGCTCGGCGACACCATCGACAAATCAAGCCCGGTCTGTGCAATGATGCTCGACCCAAACAAGTTCGGCGGCCAGGAGAAATCCACCGCCATACTCGTCCCCGCCAAAGACCCGAAGGCATTGCTTGCCAAGCTCGGTGCCGAAGAGGCCGTCGAGGGCATCAGCAAATGCACCGTCATGGGTGAGCCGGCTTTCGCGGGCATCAAGGGCAAAATCGTCATCCTCAGCCCCAGTGAAGAATGCACCACGAAGATTCTGAAGACAAAGAAATCCATCGGTGACAGCATCGTGGACTCGCGCCTCGGCGTCATGACCCAGAGCGATGTTTATGTCAGCATTTCCGTCCGCTCCATTCTTGCGGCGTACAAGGAAATGATCATGCCGATGGTTCAGATGATGGCCGGGTCGTCTGGCGTGGGGGGGGCCGACATCGAAAAGATGTTCAAGATATTTGAGGAGGTTCATGCCTTCGAGATCGCCATCACGCTCGACAAGGCCGGATTCTCCTTTGTCTTCCTCGCCGTCCCGCACGAGGGCAGCGACTTGCAGGGTCTCTTTGCCGATCAGAAGAACACCAGTGACTCGATCCTCTCGCTGCTTCCGAAAGAGAAGTTCATGTTTGCCTTTGGAGGCATGGCCACCCAAAGCGAACATGCAGAAAAGTTCGGTGGCGAGCACCCCATCTCAGGCGTGCTCAAGGCCATGACCCAGGGTGCCGAACTCGATCAGGACGCACTGAATACCGTGGATGCCGAGTTCATCAAGATTCAAAAGTCCATCAAGCGATACGCCCTCAGCTTCAGCGCCTTGCCCAAGGGTGATTCCATGATCGGCTCGGCCCTGGTCGCCGAAGTCTCCGACGCGAAAGAGTTCCTCTCCGGCGTGCGAAAGCTCTACAAGGCTTTCTCGACCGTGTCTGAGGATGAGGATTTCGGCGCGATCAAGAAGTGCGTGATCCATTCGGCCGACGCCGAGACCGTCGCCGGCAAAAAGGTGGACACTATCAAGATCGACTTCGCCGCCATGCCCGATGCCGATCAGGAAGACCTGAAGAAAATGGAAAAGGTCATCGGCAAGGAGTTCATCATTCGCTTCGGCGCGGTGGACGACAAGCACGTGGCCGTCTCATTCGGCGGCGGCACTAAGCGCTTCGAGACTATCTGCGGCTCGATCAAGTCCGGCGAGAAGCTCGCCACCGACTCCGGCATCACGGCCGCCTCGGGCAATCTTCCAAGTCCGCGCACCAGTGAACTCTTCGCCGCGGTCGACACCATCGTCTCGGTCGTCAGCGAGATCGCCAAGGCCACGGGCGAGGAGGCGTTGCCCTTCGAGTTCCCCACGCTGAATGCCCCCGTGGCCGCGTCGATGTGTGTACAGGACAAGATCAGCCGCACGGATCTGATGATTCCCATGAAGCTGCTCAAGGCAGGCAAGGAGGCCTACGACAAGTTTGCCGCCTCGTCCGCCGAAGCTGACTTCGATGACGACGAAGCCCCGGCAAAGGCCAAGGGCGAATCCGCCAAGGACAAGAAGAAGGCAACCGCAGACGATGAGGACGAAGACGAGGACGAAGAGGCCACAAAGCCCAAGGCGAAGGCCGAGTCAAAGGCCAAGCCCAAGAAGCCTGAGAAAAAGGACGAAGACTCTGACGAGTAGAACGACGCAACCATACCTGCTGCTCAACGTACATTGCGTCGAACGGCCGGCTTTCTGAATCAAGGCCCACGGACTATAGTTCGTGGGCCTTTTTTCTTGGCACGAATAACACCAACTGGATCATCGAGTGGCAAAGCTCTACACCAAGACCGGCGACGACGGAAGCACCAGCCTCTTCGATGGCTCGCGCGTGCAGAAGGATCACATCCGTGTCACCGCCTATGGCGAGGTGGACGAACTCAGCGCCGTCCTCGGCCTTACGGCGTCGGTCTTGGGCACGCTCGGCATTAGACCCGAATGGACCCTGCTGCGAGAGCGACTCGCCATTATCCAGAACGAGCTGTTCACACTCGGTGCCGAGTTAGCCACACCAATGGAGGCCGGCGACGCCAAACAAAAGCGCGTGCCGCGAATCGGCCCATCCGAGATCGCCCGGCTCGAATCCTGGATCGACGACGCCACGGCCCCTGTCGCCCCGCTGACCACGTTCGTTCTTCCCGGCGGCTCCATCGCTGCGTCACACTTTCACATCTGTCGCACCGTCTGTCGCCGTGCCGAGCGGGCCGTGATTTCGCTGTCTCACGAAGCGAAGATAAACCCGAACATCGTGATCCACTTGAACCGCATCAGCGACCTGTGTTTCGCCTGGGCACGATTCGCCAATCACGTCGAAGGCGTCGCCGATGTACCGTGGATCAACCCCGCCGCCAGTTAGAAAACTCCGCAGCACGTTCCTGTTGCAGATCATTCGAGGAATTCCCCATGACCATCCCCGTCACCACCACCTTCAACATCGAAGGCTATCGCATCAGGCAATACCTCGGCGTCGTCCGCGGCATCATCGTCCGCGCCCCGACCATCTCGCAGGGCATCCTCGGCGGCCTCAAGTCCATCATCGGCGGCCGCATCGGTTCTTACACCGAGATGTGCGAGCAGGCTCGGCAACAGGCCTACGACCTCCTCGTCGACCACGCTACGGCCCTCGGCGCCAACGCCATCCTCGGCATCCGCTTCGATGCGTCGGAGGTGGCCAGTAAGTTCAGTGCGACGGAAGTGCTTTGCTATGGAACGGCGGTCATCATCGAGCCGGAAAGCAACGATGTCGTCTGAAGTCCTCGCTTAGAGCCCGAACGCATCAGTCAATTGAGGCGACGTACGCACGGATTCTTTCGTGTGAGGATAACGGAAACCCATGTTCCACCCATTTTTCCCAATAACCATCCAGGCCATACGTCGCAAGGACGGCGGAGAGCATTGTATCCACCGCACGGATGAAATCCTCCAGTGGAAGC
Organism: Planctomycetota bacterium; assembly: GCA_038042195.1. Classification (GTDB taxonomy): domain Bacteria; phylum Planctomycetota; class Phycisphaerae; order UBA1845; family UTPLA1; genus JACRIM01. Next base: position 8,459 of record JBBTET010000008.1, read on the forward strand.
GTGACGTCAAGCCGTTTTTCGGAGCGATTAGAGGCCAGTGGTGTCCCTCCATCGGGGAACCACTTGAGCTCGCACCTGAGATTGTCTCGTTGCCTTTGGAATTTCCATTCGTACTCCCCAGGTTCTTCGGCGAACTGAAATCTTGCCGATCGTTTGCCGTCGATTATGTCGACCACGGCTCGCGCAAAGTCCCCGAGAGCGTCAGAAAAATGCGATGCGGTTGCGACCGCCTTTACCTGTCCTATGGTCAACCGGCATTCAGCCCAACCGGCTCCCGTAAGTCGGTACTCCAAGTGTATTTTGTCCGCCATATACGGCACGCACATTGCCGAAGAACAAATTATGAACGATGCACACTCTACTTTTTTTTCTCGGTCTTCGTCCACGAATCCCTCAACGACACCGACCGGTTGAAGACCAACGTCCCCGGCTTGGAATCCGGATCGACGCAGAAATATCCATGCCGCTCGAATTGCACTCGGTCCGGTGAGAGCGTTCCGTGGGCGTCGTGCCGGGCCTCGCAGCTTGCCAGCGCCGGCTCCAGCTTGCAGCCGGTCAATGTTTCCAACGACGCGGGATTCAGGTTTTGCAGGTAGCTGCTGCCCTCGGGCACATCCTCGGGGTCGGGAGTCTTGAACAGATGGTCATACAGCCGCACCTCGCCATCGACGGCGTGGGCAGCACTGACCCAGTGAATCGTGCCCTTCACCTTTCGCCCGTCCGGTGAATCACCGCCGCGCGTGGCGGGGTCGTAGGTGCAGCGCACCTCTATCACCTCGCCGGTCGTCGGATCCTTCACGCAGCCGGTGCATTTCAGATAAAAGGCATATCGCAGCCGCACCTCGTTGCCGGGGAAGAGTCGGAAAAATCCCTTGGGCGGCACTTCCTGAAAATCATCGCGCTCGATGTAGAGCACCTTTGAGAACGACACTTTACGAGTGCCCGCTGTCGCGTCTTCTGGGTTGTTTACCGCGTCCAATTTCTCCACCGCGCCGTCAGGGAAGTTCTCGATGACGAGCTTCAAGGGTCGCAACACGGCCAGGCGGCGCGGGGCGATCTTGTTCAGGTGTTCGCGAAGGGCGTTTTCCAGACGCACGACCTCAATCACGCCGTTAAACCTCGCCACGCCAACGTCGGCGCAGAAACCCCGCATGGATTCGGGCGTGTAGCCGCGACGGCGCAGGCCGCTGATGGTCGGCATGCGCGGATCGTCCCAGCCTTTGACATGGCCGTCCTTCACCAGTTCGAGCAGCTTCCGCTTGCTCATCAACGAATGGGTCAGCGCCAGTCGGGCGAACTCGATCTGCTGCGGGTGGTGGATCGGCGTCGCCTCGCCCTCATTGATCGCATCGATGAACCAATCATAGAGCGGCCGATGATTCTCGAACTCCAACGTGCAGATGCTGTGGGTGATGCCCTCGATGCTGTCTTCCAGGCCGTGCGCCCAGTCGTACATCGGGTAGATGCACCAGTCGTTGCCCGTCCGATGATGTTCGGCGTGCAGGATGCGATACATCACCGGATCGCGCAGGTTCAGATTCGGGCTGGCCATGTCGATCTTGGCTCGGAGCGTGCGTGAGCCGTCGGGGAACTCGCCTTTGCGCATCTTGTCAAACAGGTCGAGATTCTCCTCGACGCTGCGATCTCGATGCGGGCTGTTCGTCCCGGGCCGCGTGAGTGCCCCGCGATGTTTGCTCGTTTCTTCGGCTGTCAAGTCGCAGACATACGCCTTGCCCTTCTTGATGAGCAGGCAGGCCCAGTCGTACATCTGTTTGAAATAGTCCGACGCAAACAGCAGGCGATCCTCCCAATCGCCGCCCAGCCAGCGCACGTCGGCGACGATGCTATCGACGTACTCTTGCTCTTCCTTGCAAGGATTTGTGTCGTCGAAGCGAAGGTTGAATTTCCCGCCGTAGTGCTTCGCCAGGCCGAAGTTCAGGCAGATGCTCTTGGCATGGCCGATGTGGAGGTAGCCGTTCGGCTCCGGCGGAAAGCGCGTATGCACTCGCGGTCGCCCATCGGCCCACGTCCCCCACTTGCGCGCTGTGTTGTCGGCCTCGATGATCTCGTGGATGAAGTGGGTGGGCGTGTTGGATTCAGCCGTGCTCATGGTCGTCTACCTTTGCAATCCGAATACGAATAATAGCCGCGAGGTAGCGATTCACCCAACGTGCATATTACAAGTTCTGTATAGCTAAACGTGCTGAGTCCGTTGAGCCAGGCATCGCTTGATTCGGGCCAGCGTCTTGTCCCTGCCGAGAAGGGCCAATGACTCTGCTATCGCCGGGCTGACGGCTCGCCCGGCGATGGCCACACGCAAGGGTTGTGCCACGTCGCCCATTGAAACGCCGGCCGACTCCGCCAGCATCTTGATCGCCGTGTTAATTACTTGCTCGCTCCATTCACTGACGGCTGAAAGTGCGGTGAGCAACTTTTCCAGCACGCCATAGCCCTGGCCATCCTTCTTCAAGAGTATTTTCGTCACCGCGTCCGCGTCGTACACCACCGACTCATCCGCCGCGAACAGCACGCCTGCTTTGTACTCGACATCGGCCAACGTGCGCATCCCCTTGCATAGCTCCAGCACGCGGGTCAGTGTGGCGTCATCAAGCGATTGCATCGCTGATCCCGTCGCCGCCGCCCAATCCCGAAAGGCCGCGAGCAGCCGCTCCGGCTTCGCCTCGGAACAGTACACCGTGTTCACCGCGAGCAGCTTCTCGCGATCAAATCGCCCCGCCGTTTTGTTGATCCGATCCAGTGTGAATGACTCGACCATCTCTTGCCGAGTCAGCATTTCCCGATCACCGCCTGGGGACCATCCGATGAGCGCCACGAAATTCGTGAGCGCCTCTGGTAGGTACCCTGACAGCTTAAAGTCGTGAACGTCGATCTCCGGGATCACCACGTTCGCGGCCACTGCTAGTCGCGTGACTTGCTCCATATCGAGTTCCGTGTCCGCCTTGTCGAGCCAGGCCTCGGTCGCCTTTACCGTGGCCTGCGCTATTCGCGCCACGTCATCCGGGGTCCACGTCTTGGCCTTTAGAAGATCCCTCGCCGCCTTGCGCACGACCTTGTGCTTGTCGCGTTTGGACATCTTCGTGCCGTCGATGTTGAAGACCAGCGGCAGATGCGCGAACTTCGGCGGCTCATACCCCAGCGCCCGCTGCATGAACACATGCTTCGGCGTGTTCATCAGATGTTCCTGCGCCCGAAGGACGTGCGTGATCCGCATGTGATGGTCATCCACCACCACCGCGAAGTGATAGGTCGGCCAGCCGTTCGATTTGAGGATTACGAGGTCCTCCATCTCGCCCGCGCCGAAGGTCACGTCGCCGAGAATCTCATCCTGCACCGTGATCGGCTCGTCCGGCACGCGAAACCGCACCACCACCGACCGCCCCTCGGCCCGCGCACGGTCCGCCTCAGACTTGGTCGGCAGCACGCTTGGCCGTGGATAGCGAAAGGTGCGCTTCTCCGCCTGCGCCTGCTTGCGTAGCGTGTCCAGCTCTTCCGGCGTGTCCCAGGCGTAGTATGCCTTGCCTTCGTCAAGCAGTTTCGCCACGGCCGCGTCATACAGATCGCGCCGCTCGCTCTGGCGATAGGGGCCAAACGGCCCGCCCTGATCCGGCCCTTCGTCCGGCTCGATCCCCAACCAAGTCAAATCGTCGAGCAGCTTGCGCTCGGCCCCTTCGATGTTGCGCAGAATGTCCGTGTCCTCGATGCGCACGATGAACCGTCCGCCGTGTTTGCGGCAGAAGAGCCAGTTGAACAGCGCCGTCCGCGCCCCGCCGACGTGCAAGTAGCCGGTGGGGGAAGGTGCAAAGCGTGCGCGTACGACATCGGTGCTCATACAGATATCCAGAGTTTAGCCGCAAGGGCTTGCCCTGCGATGGGCGCGGGAGAGACCACGACGATACCAAAAATGCCCAGTCCCCTACTTCCGGCGAGTCGCGAGCTTCTCCGCGCGGGCCTGTTTCTTGGCCAGCGCTTCCGCCAGATCCGCAAGCGTCGTTTTGTCCAATGTCTCCTCGATCTGGCGGCGAATGGCGACCCAATTATCGTGCTGTGGACACGCCTGATGCTCGTTGCACTCGGAAAGCCCGAGGATGCACCCGCGAATCCGCTCTCGTCCATCAATCGCTTCGACAATCTGCCGCAGCTTGATTTCTCCCGGCAAGTCTCGCAGGGCGAACCCGCCGCCGCGCCCTTTCGCGGACACGAGCAAATCCGCCCGGACCAACTGCTGCAACAGCTTCCCGACGAAATGCGCCGGAAGCTCGTCCTGGTCGACGATGTCACGCAGCAGACAAAACGCACCATCCGGCGCACGCTGCGCCAACCTTGAAAGCGCACGGATGGCGTATTCGCAACCAGCCGAATAAATCATGGTCTCACTCCCGAACTACGGAGAAATCTACCCGCTGATCCAAAAGAAAACAAGGTATTGTCAACACGCCTGTCGGTCATTCCCATTCAATCGTCGCCGGCGGCTTGCTGGTGATGTCATAGACCACCCGGTTGATTCCCGCGACCTCGTTCGTGATTCGCGTGGATATCCGTGCGAGCAGTGAATGCTCGATGTGAACCCAGTCCGCCGTCATGAAATCGGTGCTCTCCACGAATCGGACGGCAATGACATTCTGCCCGGCATACGACCGGCCGTCCCCCATGACGCCGACGCTCGACACCGGTAGCAGCACGCCGAAGGCCTGGGCCACCTTGCGATACCACCCCGCCGCAATCAGCTCTTCGATGATGATCTGATCCGCCTTTCGCAACAGGTCGCACCGCTCGCGCGTCACCTCTCCGATAATCCGTACGGCCAGACCCGGGCCGGGGAATGGATGCCGCCACACAATCTCCTCGGGCAGGCCCAACACCTCGCCGAGAATCCGCGCCTCATCCTTAAACAAGTCCCGCAGCGGCTCAATCAGTTGAAACCCCAGCTCCTTCGGCAGCCCGCCGACATTGTGATGCAGCTTGATGTTCGCCGCCATCCCGGCATGACCGTGACCCGACTCGATCACGTCGGGGTACAAGGTGCCCTGCGCCAAGAAGTGCGCCCGGGGAATCCGTTGCGCCTCTTCCTTGAATACTTCGATGAACTCGTGACCGATGCGAATGCGCTTCTCCTGCGGCTCCAAAACACCGGCCAGCCGGGACAGGAATCGATCCGCCGCGTCGACCACGTGCAGGTCCATCTTGAAATGACCGCGGAAGATCGCCTCGACCCGCGTGCGCTCCTGCAATCGGAGCAATCCGTTGTCCACGAAGATGCACGTCAACCGTTTGCCGATGGCTCGGTGCAACAACGCCGCCGTCACGGACGAATCCACTCCGCCCGACAAACCGCAAATCACCGCTGCATCCTCCGGCACCTTCTCGCGCACCGCTGCAATGGTCTGATCGATGATCGACCCGGCATTCCACTGCCCGTCACACTTGCAAATCTCATAGAGGAAGTTGCGGAGAATCTGCCCGCCCTCGGGTGTGTGCGTCACCTCCGGGTGGAACTGCACGCCGTACACCGGCCGCGACCGATGGCGCACGATGCCCAGCGGACAACTCGCCGTCTTGGCGAGCGTGATGAACTCCGGCCCGACGGCATCCACCATGTCCCCGTGCGACATCCACACCGTCGTCACCGTCGGCACATGGGCGAGAATCGGATCCTGCGTGACGATCTCCAGACGGGTTCGCCCATATTCGCGCAGCTCGGCCGGCGACACGCGCCCGCCAAGGCTCTGACAGGCCACCTGCATGCCATAGCAGATGCCGAACACCGGCACGCCCATTTCGAAGATCGCTGCGTTGGGTCGTGGCGCGGATGACTCATACGTGCTCGACGGCCCGCCGCTGAGGATGATGCCGACCACATTATTTTTTTTTAGCGTGTCCGGTGAAACGTCGGGCGCGAAGATGAGCGAATGCACCTGATTCTCTCGCACCCGGCGGGCGATCAGTTGCACGTATTGGGCACCGAAATCAAGAATGGCAATCGTCTGTGGCGTCATAGAGACGTGAGTCTAATCCGAATGAACCAAAGCCGCCCTCGGCGAGTTCCTCCCCCCCGACAAGAAAAATGCCCTCGTTTCTGCAAGAAGCCACCCAATATGCCCGGGCGAACCTGTTCCTGCGTTATAATGGTCGCTAAGGCGGCCACGCGCTATGGATACAATCCGTTCCTGTTCCAATGCCGATCTAAATCCGCTCCAATCCGATTCGCCCCGTGCATGGGACGAACTGATCGAGGCCGTCGGCCCGGCGTCGTTGCTAGTGGTCATCGAATCCCGGATGAGCGCCGCCCTGCGCCGACAGATCACGCCGGAAGACATCCTTCAAGACGCGCTCCTCCACGCCTGGCGCGACCGGGAGAAATGCGAGTGGCGCGGGGTTCACGGCTTCCGCTCTTGGCTGCTGTCGATAATTGACAATCGCATCCGCGAGGCCGCGGACCGACAAAGCGCCCTGAAGCGCGGCGGCGGCAAGGCCCCGCTCCCGATTCACCATACCAGCGGCTCCGGTTCCGACTGGGGGCCGGCCGGCTCCACCACGCCGAGCCGCGTGGCGATCTATCGTGAGCAATGCGATGCCATGCGGGCCGCGCTGGAAACAGTGCCGGAAGAGTTCCGCGAAGTCCTGCGTCTCCGGCTCTACGAGCAACTCAGCCTGGAACAGATCGCCGAGCGGCTTGAAATCGGCCTCTATGCCTCCCGACACCGATTCCGCAAAGGCAGCGAGATCTATTACGAACGGCTCAGGGCCGAATTCACCAGCCGCTCGTTGCCTCTGCCGACCCTGGGCGCGCCCGTGAACGGCGGCGATTCCTCTCCCTAAGTTGAGGCGGCATGGCGACGCCGCGCTCTGAATCACATCGACGAGGCTCGCCGATGGTCGAACGTCCGGACATTCCATGCGACGATCAACAGTGGCTCGACTGGGCCTTCGATGTCGCCATCGGCCGACTTGAGCACGGCCGGAGTGTCCACGCCGCCGATCTGCTCGACGGCCGCGAGCATCTGCTCTCCGACGTCGAGCGGCTGATCGAAGTGGCAAGGCAACTGGCGGTCGCGCATTCCGCCACGGCCCTGCCAACCCTCCTTGGTTACACCCTCCTCCGCGAGCTGGGTCGCGGCGGCATGGGCGTTGTGTTTCTCGCCCGACAGGAGCGGGTTGGCGGTCGGCCGGTGGCCCTGAAGGTCCTGCCGCAAGGGGTGACCGCGTCCTCGCGGGCACGCGATCGCTTCCGGGCCGAGGCCCAGGCCATCGCCGGCGTGCGGCATCCAAACGTGGTCTCCATTCACGACGTGATCCATGAAGAGGGCGTGTTGGCCTACGCAATGGAGTGGGTCGAGGGCAGGACGCTCGGCGAACTGATCGGCAGGCTCAAGCTGGAGGCAAGGATTGGGCAGGCGTCCCTGCCTGCCAAGTCGGGTATGGAAGCCCGATTCCCCAGATCCAAGAGCAGCACCGCCTCGGCCGTTACCCTGGCCGACGTTTGCAGCTTCTTGAACATGCCCTCAGATGCGGTCGTCGGCCAAACAGTAAGCACCTTCCTTTGTCGGATCGCTGTTGCCGTGGCACGAGGTCTGTCGGCGGTCCACGCTGCAGGATTGGTGCATCGCGACGTAAAACCCTCGAACATCCTGATCCGTCGCGATGGGACGCCGCTCCTGTCGGATTTCGGCTTGGCTCGCGAGACCGATTCGACACTGACCGAGCCGGGGCATTTTGCGGGCACGTTGGCTTACGCGCCGCCGGAGCAGCTTCGCGGAGAGTCTGGCGCGATTGATGCACGCAGCGATGTTTACGCGCTGGGAATCACACTGTATCAGGCGCTGGCGCTGAGATTGCCGTTTGAGAAACGAGCGACGCAGCGACGCAGCGACGAAGCGACGAAGGGGCAGCAGGGGGCGGACTGGAATTCGCCGGCGACGATGCTTCGGATGATCGAGCGCGGACAAGTGACGCGGCTGCGGAAAGTCAATCCGCGCCTGCCGCGCGACCTGGAGACCATCGTCGCCAAGGCGATTGAGGCCGAGCCGGGACGGCGGTATCAGACCGCCGATGCACTGGCCGACGACCTTGAAAGATTCTTGTCATTCAAGCCCATTCAGGCCAAGCCGGCCGGGCCGGTCACCCGACTGGCCAAGCTCGTCCGCCGCAACCGCGCCGCGACGTGGGGCGTGACTGTCGGCAGCGTCCTCTCGCTGGCCCTGGCCGCGGCGCTGGTGGTGTACGTCTTCCTCGTGCCCGGCTGGGTGGCGTCCCATGTCCGCGAGGCCCGGCTGGCCCTGCTCGATCCAATCCAGGCGACCAACATTGTCTCAACGCTCTATTGGGGTCGTATCAATCCGGGAGGTCCCTTGGCGCTGGAAGGCCAGCGGACACTGCTCAATCGCGCGCTGGGTCACTACGATCTGGCCCTGCGCTGGTCACCGTTTGATGAAGACATTCGCCGTGAGCGGGAAGTGGTGGAGCTTGCGAGCGACGAAGTGACGGAGCAAAAAAGCGACGCAGCGACGGAGCGTCGTAGCGACGAAGGGAGTCGAGAATCCCTGGTGCGAGAATCCCTTTTTGCACCCGCTCGCGTGGTCCCGGCGCGCCGGGATTCCCACGAAGACGATTCAGGGAGACGGATTCCCCCAACAGGTGGGGCCGAGATTCCCGGCGCGCCGGGATCGGCCCAGCAGTTCCCTCCGTCGCTTCGTCGCTCCGTCGCTCAGTCGCTTCGTAACTCCCCCCGCTCCCTCGGTCTCTACGCCTACCTCACCAACGACGTCGACACCGCGCTGAAGTCGTGGGAGCAATACGAATCCGCCCGCGATCCGCTTTCCCAGCCCGACCCGCTGGTCGATGCGGCCCTCGGCGTGCTCTACCTCTTCGACGACCAAGCGGCGCGGGCCTACCCGCGCCTCCAGAAAGCGGCCGAGGCCTTTCCCGGCGTAGGGTTCATTCTGGAGTACCTGGCCGATGCGGCCCTCAAGTGCGGCGATGTCGAACGAGCCAAGCGTTGGCTGCGGCAATCGCGGACCATGTCGCGCATCGATGACCACGGCGCGGGCCTTCGCATCGAGGCAGGCATCCTGGCGGCGACCGGTCGCGATACCGAGGCGGAATCGCTGTTTCTACAAGCCGCGAATGTCAGCGCACCGGCCATTCTAGAGTATGGGCGCTTCATCGAATCGCGCGGGCGCTTGAAGGAGGCCGTGGCTCGCTACGCCCTCGCCGCGTCGGCCATGCCCGGCGACCGCGTAGCGCGAGAGTTCACCGCCGCCGCCGACCGCTGGTGGGCGTCGCTCTCCGCGAAGAAGCGCCTGCTCCGCATCCGCCGCTGTCTGGACGAATCGCCCCACGGCGTCGATTCATTTGTCGCCCTCCTGCGTCAATATCAATCGATTGCAAGCCCAGCCCCCGCCACGACTTCCCCTCCGTCGCTACGTCGCTACGTCGCTACGTCGCTTTTCCATCTTTTCTCGCCCCCTTCCCTTCTGAAATCCTCTCCCTCCCTCCAGAGCCTCTCCCTGTCGGAGCTGGCCGAACAAATGGAGGTTGATGACATGAAACTGTGGAACCTGATCCCGTCGTTTCCCCGCATTCTGAAACAACTCCAATTCGCCGCCTGGCGCTGGCCCGCCTTTCGGTACATCGCACGAAGCGTCGCCTGCGTGCCTTCGGCTGCATCCCTTCGTGGCTACTTGGCTTCGTGGCTTCGTCGCTCGCGCCGTCCCGCACTCGCCGCAACCGCCCTCACGCTCGGCTTGATGACAACGCAACCCGCCAACGGCCAATGCACCACGCCCCCCTGCTTTCAGGGTCTCGGCGATCTGCCAGGCGGGGCGACGAATAGTTTTGCCCGAAAAATATCGCAGGACGGCACCACCGTCGCAGGAGACGCCAGTTCGACAGGCTCCGGCACCAACTTTGAAGGCTTTCGCTGGCGCGCGTCTACCGGAATGATCGGCCTCGGCGACTTACCCGGGGCCGCGTTCCTCAGCTATGTTGGCGGCGTGTCGGCCAACGGCGACGTGGTCGCCGGAAGCAGCGGTTCCGGCAACAGCAATTGCTTTGACCTACGTGAGGCCTTCCGCTGGACCGAAGGCTCGGGAATGGTCGGCTTAGGCGACAGCCCTGGCGGATGCTTCTACAGTAACGGGTCAGCAATCACCGCAGACGGCAATGAAGTGTTTGGCGGTTCAATCATATTTGTCAACAACAACAACTATACCTCATTCCGATGGACCTCCGCCACCGGCATGGTTGACCTCGGCTATTATCAAGGCATTTCGGGCGACGAGGCGAATTCTATTAAGGCGGTCTCTTCAGACGGGACCATTCGCGCTGGCGACAGTGCGGGCGGTCATATGTTCCGCTGGACAGCCCAGGCGGGCTTCGTTGATCTGGGTGATCTTCCTGGCGGCGCGGACGACGCCTCCCCGCGTGGCCTTTCGGCCGACGGCGCGGTGCTAGTGGGCTACGGGACCTCCGCCAGTGGCCGCGAAGCGGCGCGGTGGACACCGGAAACCGGAATGGTTGGGTTGGGCGATCTGCCTTCCGGCCTCTTCGAGAGCACCGCCTACGGCGTAGCGCCCGACTCTTCTCTGACTGTTGGATATGGAACATTGACCGACGGTCAGGAAGCCACGATATGGGATAGCAGCCTCATCATTCATCGCGCGGCTGACGTGCTTGCTGCGAATGGCGTTGCTGTTCCGAGCGGATGGACTCTGACGGCCGCATCGGATGTCACGATTAACAACAACGTCGTGTCGATTTGCGGTTTTGGTACCAACCCCACTGGCGATATCGAAGCGTGGATCGCACGATATTCGTTGCCCCCAGCCTGCGAAGCACCACAGGTCTCGCAGCATCCGCAAAACGCCACCATCGCCGCCGGGGCGAATGCCAACTTCGCCGTCGCCGCCACCGGCACCGCGACGCTCTCCTATCAGTGGCGCAAGAACACCGTCACCCTCAACAACGGTGCATCCGGTTGCAGCAGCACCATCAGCGGCGCGACCACCGCCAGCCTGACCATCACCAACGTCTCCACCAGCGACAACGCAAATTACGACTGCGTCGTCACCAACGCCTGCGGCAGCGACACCAGCGACCCCGCCACCCTCACCGTCCCCCCCGGCCCAGCCTGCGCCGGCGACATGGATGGCAACAATGTGGTCAACGGCGATGACATCCAGGCGTTCGTGGACAAGCTGCTGGCGGGAGGGGCGTGTTCGTAGGAAAAAAAGCGACGGAGCGACAAAGCGACGCGCTTCAGGTCTCCGGTCTCAGGACTCAAGCCTCATCGCTGAATCACGACCGTCTGCCCACTGCTGTACCGACATGCCGGCGACAAAAGCGTTTCCACCAACGCCGCCACATCATCCGGGGCCAGCACCTTGTCCGCCGGGAACGTCGGAAACGCCGACCGCAGCATCGTCGTCTCCACGGCCCCCGGCGCGACCGCGTAAACGCGAATGTTACGCTCCGCCCCTTCGGCCGCGAGCGCCTTGGTGTAGGTGTTCACGAACGCCTTGGCCGCGCCGTAGGCCGCGAATCCCGGAAACGGATCAAACGCCCCCACCGATGACACGTTCACAATCGCCCCGCCCCCCGCCGGGGTCATGTGCCCCCACACGGCGCGACAACACAAATACACGGCGCGAATGTTCGTCGCGATCACGCCGTCAAACACGTCCGCGCTCATGTGCTCCAGCGCCATCAGCGGCGCAATCCCCGCGTTGTTCACGAGTATGTCGATTCGCCCATACGCAGAGATCGTCTTCTCGACCAGGTGCGATACGTCCGCCTCCTGCGTCACGTCCGCGCGAATGGCCAGCGCCTTCCCGCCGCCGGCCTCGATCATTCGTCGAGTCTCTTCAATCTGTTCCACGGTCCGCGATGCAACGACGACCGACGCACCCGCTGATGCAAGCCGTAGCGCCACCGCCCGACCGATTCCCCGACCGGCCCCGGTCACGATTGCGACTTTCCCTTGATGAGTTCGCTCACTCATTCTTGGTCAAGCGTCCCCTTTGCCGCGCTCAATACCCACTTGCACCAAGTCTCGCCGAGTCCCCAGATTCGCATCCGGCTTCTTCATCGCATCGCACGCGCAACTCCCCCCGCATCCGCCCTCTTCGCCGCGGAAGGATCGCACAAGGCTCCATATCAAGAAAACCGCCGCCCCCGCCACGATCACATAGGTCACGATCTCTTGCCACATGGCATGATTGTAGTCGCAGACGAATGCAACAGGGTGTACCTCGACAACGATCAACTAAAACGGGGACGCTTCCTCTTCGCCGCCAGCCACCGGCCCGGGATCGAACCCGCCCCGGTTGAATCCGCTGCCCGAGTAGCCGCCGCCGTCGGCGATGTAGCCAGGTGCGGCGTTGTCGAACCGCGTGAAGTGCGGATTGAAGTGAACTTCGACATCGCCGGTCGGCCCGTTGCGCTGCTTGGCGACGATGATCTCGGCTTTGCCCTTGGAGTTCTCAAATTGCTCGGCGGCAGCCGGACTCGTGGCTCGCTTCTTGCTGAGGTAATACTCTTCGCGATGGAGCAGCATAACCACGTCGGCGTCCTGCTCGATCGCGCCCGACTCGCGCAGGTCGCTCATGCGCGGCCGATTGCCCTCACGGCCCTCGACCTGTCGATTGAGCTGCGCCATGGCGACGACCGGAATGTTCAACTCACGGGCCAGCGCCTTCAACCCACGGCTGATGGACGCGATCTCATTTTGCCGGCTGTCCTTCGCCGCCGACCGGTCGTACATGAGTTGCAGGTAGTCCACGAAGACGACCTTGATGTCGTGCTTCATCTTCAGACGCCGTGCCTTGGCGCGAAGCTCCATGACGCTCATCCCCGGTGTGTCATCGACGAAGACGGGGCAGCCGCGCATGTTGCCGCAGGCCAGTTGCAGCTTGGTGATCTCCTCGTCGGAGAGCCGGGCGTGGCGCATCTTGTGCATATCGACCTGCGCCCGTGAGCAGAGCATGCGCTGAGCGATTTGCAGCTTGCTCATTTCCATCGAGAAGAATGCCGACGGTTGATTCTCCGAGATGCCCACGGCCTCCAGCATCGACAGGGCCAGGGCCGTCTTACCCATGCTGGGTCGGGCCGCGATGACGATGAAGTCGCCATACTGCATCCCACCCAATAACGAGTCCAATTCAGTGAAGCCCGTCGGCACGCCCGACAGCGTGCCCTCTTCAAACGATTCGATCTGCTTGAACGTCTCGTCGAGAAAATCCCGAAGCGACACAGCCTGATTGCTGACGCGTTGCTCCGTCACCTCGAAAAGCCGCTTCTCCGCGTCGTCCAGCACCTGCACCGCCGACTCCGCCTGGTCGTAGGCCGACTGCATGATCTCGCTGCTGCATTGGATCAGATCGCGGAGCATCGACTTGTCGCGAACGATCCGGGCGTAATGCTCGCTGTTGGCCGAGGACGGGACCGACTCCGACAGGTCGATCAAATACTGCCGACCGCCGATCTCATCTAGCAGTCCCCGACGCCGAAGCTCGTCCTCCAGCACGATGATGTCGATCGGCTTGTTCTGGTCGTAGAGGTCGACCAGCACCTCGTAGAGCAATCGGTGGTCCGGCCGATAGAAGCGCGCGGACTCGTCGCGCGGGACGATCTGCACGACCTGACCGATGGAGTCGCGGTCGAGCAAGAGCGCGCCGAGCAGGCTCGCCTCCGCTTCCAAATCCTGCGGAGGGAGCCGACCGGTGCTGATGGGATCAGTGGGCCGTGCTGACGCCGTCGGACGGTTGGGCTTCTGGAGTGCTGCCTGGGACATCCTTGCCACCTTCCTTCACCGGCTCGTTTTCCAGTTCGCCGGCGCGCTTCTCCGCGACCACCCACACCTTGACCGTCGCTCGAATGTCGTCGGCGAAGACGATGGGCACTTCGCTCGCTCCGACTTCCTTGATGTTCACCGACATCTTAACCTGATCGGCGTGGACCGAGTGTCCCTCCTCCATCAGGGCATGTGAAATCTCGCGCGGGCCGACCGAGCCGTAGAGATGGCCGTCGTGCGTGCAGGCCGCCGCGATCGTCACTTCGGCGTTCACGAGGCGGGCCGCCGACTGGCGCAGGACGCCGCGAATGCGGTCGCGTTCCTGGGCGGCGACGACCTTGTCCTTCTCAATGGACTTGAGGTTGGCCGTCGTCGGCTCCAGGGCCAGGTGGTGGGGGAGCAGGTAGTTCCGGGCATAACCCGTGGCGACGTCAACAATGTCGCCGCAGAGGCCCAGCTTGTGTATGTCTTTTCGTAGTAGCAATTTCATGGTCGTGGTCTCCTAACCGCAGAAGGTCATGAGCGCGATGAAGCGCGCATGCTTGAGGGCCTGAATGGACATTCGCTGATGCGTGGCGCAATTCCCGCTTCGCTTGCGCGAGAGGTGTTTGCCCTGGCTGGTCACGAGTCGCTGTAGCGAGCCCAGGTCCTTGTAGTCAATCTCCTCGGCCTTCTCCCGACAGAAGCGGCACTTGCTCACCTCGCGAGCCTTCAACCGCTTCTTCTTCTCGGCCGCCTTGTCGTTCTTTTTCTTCGGAAAACTCTTCTTAATGAAAGCCATATCTCGGTCCTCTCAGAATGCTGTCTATTTCTTAAAACGGTATGTCGTCTCCGGCGGGCACGGCCTCGTCCATCGGCGGCATCTCTTCCATCGGTGCAGCGTTTCCGCCGCCGCTGTTGTTGTAGCTGCGAGGCGGTGGAGCCGGTCGTTCCGTGCGCTCGGTCCGCTCGCCGCCGCGGCTCGCTCCGCCACCAGCACCGCCGCCCGGCGGCCCGCCGAGGAACTGAAACGTATCCACGACAACGGAAAGTTTGCTATGTTTCTTTCCGTCCTTGCCATCCCATGACCTGTATCTAAGCTTACCTTCAACGAGAAGTGCCTTGCCTTTGGTCATGTATTGATTCAGCGTTTCGGCTTGTTTACCGAACGCTTGAAGCTCCACAAAGCATGTGTCTTCCTTCATCTCGCCGCTTTGCGACCGCCATTTGCTGTTGATCGCCATCCCGAACTCGACGACCGCCATGTTGCTCGGCAAGTACGACAACTGCGGGTCGCGCGTCAGGTTGCCGGCCAGCACCACTTTGTTGAAATTCGCCATGCGTCGATCTCCCTCTCCGCGCGGTCGCGCGGCACCCACCGGTCGTTAGACGTCCAGCACGTCGATGTCGGGCACTTCTTCCACGGCCACCTGTGCAGACGCTCCGCCACCGTCCATCGGTCGGAGGTCCGGTCGACCATCCGGCCGACCCCGTCCGCCGCTCCACTCATCAGGGCGGAAGCTCGTCTTCGGCGGAGGCGGCGCGGTCATCGCCTTCTCAATCTTTTCAGGCGTCAGCTTCTCACGGCGAAGCACCAGCACGCGCACGGCCTTTTCGCTGAGCTGCACGTCGCGCTCGATGCCGGCGATCTTGTCGGCCGGGGCATCAAAGAACGCCAGGGCATACAACCCGCGCTTGTGCTGATGAATCTGGTACGACAGCTTTCGCTCGTCCCAATTCTTCAACCCCAGCACCTTGGCGCCGGCTCGATCCAGAATGCGCTTCACTTCGGCCTCGGCCGTCGGCCAATCGGCCGCCATGTTCGCGTCCAGCAGAAACATTGCCTCATACGTCTTCACAACAGGTCACTCCTTCGCTCGCGCCGGAATCCGCCGGCGATCTTGGTCGACTCGATCCTTCAATCCTTCGAGTCACGGTTCGTTTCATTCATCGCGGCGTTGATGCCCTGGGTCACCCACGACTCCACGGCACCAGCCGCCCGCGTTAATTCGTCCTCAACCTCGTCGCGCTCGCTTGCGGCGAACGGCGACAACACATAGTCCGCCACGCTGCCTCGCGTCGGCCGGCCCACGCCGACCCGCAATCGCGGCACCTTCAGCGTGCCCAGCATTGCCAGCACGTCATCCAGCCCGCGCTGGCCGCCCGCCGATCCGTTGGCTCGCAGCCGCAGCTTGCCCAGGTGCAGGTCCACATCGTCCGAGACGACCAGCAGATCCGACTCCGGGCACTGATAAAACTGCACGGCCGCCAGCACGCTCTTGCCGCTCAGGTTCATGTAGGTCATAGGCCGAAGCAACACGACACGCTGCCCAAACGCCTGACCATCCGCCACCAGACCGGCGAACTTTTCCTTCCAACTTCCCAACTGCCATCGGTCACAGAGCAATTCGGCTACGCGGAAACCCACGTTATGCCGCGTATGCACATACTGTGCACCCGGGTTGCCCAAACCGACGATCAGTTTCATTCCTGTTCAGCGCACCTCGTTCAACGTCGCGCCGCACTCTCATGCAGCCATTTGCGTCGTTACTTCTTTTCCGGCTTCTCCGCCGCCGCGCCATCTTCGCCCTCGGCATCGATCTTGCCCTTGGCGATGACTTCCGGCTCGGCCGCGCCGGCGACCGGAGCAACCACCGGCGTATCCGACTCAGCCAACGGCGGTCGAACCGTGGCGACGACGGAATCCGGCTCGCCCGTCGCCGTGATGCCGGCATCAAGTTTCAAATCCTTGACGTAGAGCACCGAGTTCAAAGACAAATGGCTGATGTCGATGCGAACTTTTTGCGGGATGCTGGCCACGAGGCACTCGATGGCGAGGTCGGACATCTCATGCCGCACGACGCCGCCCTCGGCAATGCCCTTGGCAATGCCGCGATACTCGATGGGCACATGCACCTTGACGCGCTCGTTCAGATCGACGCGCGCCAGGTCCAGATGAACCAGCACCGCGCCCAAATGGTCATACTGGGCGTCCTTGATCAGACAGGGCTGCGTCTTGCCTTCCATGTCGATGTTGAACAGGTGCGCGCCATGCTCGACGTGCAATTCCACGTCGTGGCGATTCAGCACGATGGGCAGGGGATTCTCCTTGTGGCCGTACATGATGCCGGGGAGCTTGCCGTCGCGACGTAATCGCGCCGCCGCACGGGAGCCAGCCGCCTTCCGAGTTTCCGCCTTGATCGTTGGGATATTCATGACTTCCTAACCTCGCTACGAATGATTAAACAAACTGCTCACGGATTGATGTTTGTGTATGCGGGCAATCGCCTCGCCCAGCATCTCGGCTACGCTCACGACCACCAGGTTTGGCAGACGCTTTCTCGCCTCGGCCGACACCGGGATCGAGTCGGTCACCACGATCTCGGTCAACGGCGCTTGTTCGAGCCGGTCCAGCGCGGCCCCGGCGAACACCGCGTGGGTCGCCGCCGCGCGAACGCTGCGGGCACCGCGCTCGCGCACGATCTTGGCCGCTTCGCAGACCGTGCCGGCCGTGGCGATCATGTCGTCGATCATGATCACGTCTTTGCCCTCGACCTCGCCGATGATGTGGTACATCATCGTGGTCGTGCCGCTCGTGCGGCGCTTGTCGATGATGGCCAGATCGCAGCCGGCCTTTTCGGCAAAGACGCGCGTGCGTTTCACGTTGCCCACGTCCGGGCTGACGAACACCACGTTTTTGAAATCCACATCTTTCAGGTGCTTGAACAGCACCGGCTCGGCCGACAGGTGATCCACGGGAATGTCGAAGAACCCCTGAATCTGTGAGGCGTGCAAATCCATCGTCAGCACGCGATCGGCCCCGGCTTCGCGAATAATGTTGCTCACCAGCTTCGCCGTGATCGGGACACGGCCTTCTTCCTTTCGATCCTGGCGGGCATAGCCGAAATACGGCAGCACCGCCGTGATCCGCCGCGCCGATGAGCGCCGCAGACAATCCATGAAGATCAGCAATTCCATGAGATTGTCATTCACGGGGCGACAGGTGGATTGCACCACAAACACGTCGCGACCGCGTACGTCGTCGTGCAGCTTCACGAATAATTCGCCGTCGGGGAAAGTCTCGGCATGGACCTTCCCGGGGCGAATCTCCAGATAATTGCAGATGGCCTCCGACAGCGCTGGATTGCCCCGGCCGCCGAAGACTTTGACTTCGTCTGTGAGCGTGGTGGTCATCGGGACGCCCTCGATCCCACGCCGGCTTCCGTCGGCGGGCGACGAACCACATTGACTTGCTTTTTGCTGGTGCCGACCACGCTGCGCCGATCCCCCAGTGCGGAATCCAAGGCGCTTAACACCCCCGGTCCGACATGGCTGCCATCCGCGATGACCGCGCCGTCCGCCACGTAGGCATACGGCCCGATCACGCACGATGTGCCGATGCGGGCGTTCCCCTCGATGTAGCTGAAGGGTCGAATCACCGTCTCGACGCCGATCTTCGCACGGCAATCAATCCAGATGCTCTCGGGGTCGAGTATCGTCACGCCGCTGTCCATCCACTCCGCCGCGATGCGCCGTTGCATCAGCTTGTTCACATCGGCCAGCTCAGCCCGCGAATTGATGCCGGTCGCGTCAATCGCCGGCACGCGCGTCGTCGCGCGCACGATCTTGCCCTCGCCGCGAAGAATCTCCAGCACGTCGGTAATGTAATATTCGCCCTTGGCGTTCTTATTCGTCAGCTTCGGCAGCACGCTCAACAGCGCCGCCGCGTCGAAGCAGTAGTAGCTCGGATTGACCTCGGTGATCTTCAGTTGCTCCGGTGTGCAGTCGCGATGCTCGACGATGCGCTCGAACTCGCCCTTCGCATCGCGCACGATCCGCCCGTACCCCGTCGCGTCGTCCAGCACCGTCGTCGCGATCGACGCCGCGGCGCAGGTGGCCCGGTGTGAGCCGATCAGGTCGAGCAACGTCTGCGAGCGAAGCATGGGCATGTCGCCCGCAATCACGATGCAGTCGCCGTGGAATCCCTTCAGCGCGTCGGCGCACATCATCACGGCATGGCCGGTCCCCTTTTGCTCGCGCTGCTCAACGAAGTGAACGCTTGTATCCAAGCCGAATGCCTCGATGATTCGTTCCTTCGCATAGCCGACCACGATGTGAAACGACCCGATGTCCGCCCCGCGACAGGCCTCCACCACGTGGCCCAGCATCGAACGCCCGCACACCTCGTGCATGACCTTCGGCCATTCGGTCTTCATGCGCGTCGACCGACCCGCCGCGAGAATGATCGCGGCAAGTCCACGAGGAGCGCCATCACCAGTGTTGGAGGTCGTCACAAATGCTCCGCGATCGAACCGCGCGCGGTTCGATCCCATGAAAGGCGACACAGAGAACTACCCGGCGAGGATTTGAACCTCGACAAGCAGGATCAAAACCTGCTGTGCTACCATTACACCACCGGGTAATGGTGGTGATCTTACCTAGGACTCACGGCAGCTGCACTCGCAAAATCGCCCCGTTTCGGCGCGATCTGCGGGCCGACCCTGCTTGGGTCAGATTGGACGCGGCTGCATCGAGGGCTCATCCCGAGGCTAAAGCAACCCACCGCGTGTCGGATGCCCTCAGACCGCCGTCGCTTTCGCTCCTTCGGTCGGCCTCTTTTGGATGAACAAAGCTATCTGAATGTGCCTCGCCCAGTGGCGGAGCAGGACAGAACGATAAGGCCGACTCCACGGCCTGTCAACCGAAACTGCCCATAATGCCAGGCAACCGACTTCTGTCCGAAAACAGGCCGCGCGGGAACCCCCGCCTTACACCCGAATTGTCCATTTGGGTTATCTGTTTGCAGTAACTCAATCTGTATTGGATATCCCATTGACCGCCTCGCTATCAACCGGGCCAAGTGCGCTCCGGCGGGGCCGTAGGGGGATTCTTCATGTACCGCCGTAAGTCGAGTGCTTTTCTCCACGGCTTCGCGCTTTGCCTCGCCCTGCTCCCGTTCACGGCGGGGTGCGAAACGGCCCTTGACGTCATCAATGACGTGCTGGGGAACGGCACAGTTCCGCCGCTCAGCCTGGCCACACTCAAATCGATGCCTGATTCCGACGGCGACGGAATCCCGGATGCCTTTGACGCCGCCCCCGACAACCCCGACGCCGATGGCGACGGAATTCTCGATGGACTCGACAACGACCTCGACAACGACGGCGTCCTCAATTGGCTTGACCTCGATCAGCTCAACCAGGACGCCGACGGCGACGGCATTCCCGATCTTGTGGATGAAAACCCAACCGAGGCGGACGCCAACGGCAACGGCATTCCCGATGGTCAGGAAACCGATACTGACAACGACGGAATCATGGATGCCGACGATTCAGCGCCGACTGATTCCGACACCGACGGCGACGGCATCCCCGACGGCTACGATTCAGACCCGGCAAACTCTGACACCAACGCCGACGGTATTCTCGACGGGTTCCAAACGGATACTGACGGTGATTGCACCTTTGATGCCCTCGATCAATACCCGACCGAGCCCGACCACAACGCAAATTCAGTCCTCGACGGTCAGGAAACCGACTCCGACGAAGACGGCCTGGTGGATTGCAGCGACCCTGATCAGAACAACGTTGACACCGACAACGACGGGATTCCTGACGGCCTCGACACCGATCCGACCAACCCCGACGCCAACACAAACGGCATTCCTGACGGCGACGAAACCGACTCCGACACCGACGGTCTCAACGATTCCGGCGACAGCTACCCCGACGATGACGACGCCAACGAAAACGGCGTCATCGACGGATCCGACCCCGATTACGACAACAATGCCAACTACGGTGCAGCCACCGACGGTGAAGTCATCGACATGGATGGCGACGGCATGCTCTTCGGCGTGGACCCGAACGACAACGATCCTGATACCGACAACGACGGGTTTCTCGACGGGCTTGATGCAAGCCCGACAGACCCGGCAGTGCATTGATAGCGGGTTGTGAGGTTCGATGTGATGGGGCGGGCCGACGGGTCCGCCCTATTTCTTGCGCTGGTAGGTGACGAACCGCAGTGGGGATTGCAACGTCTCGTCGACGACATCCCACTCCTCGACAGTCCAACTCGGGAAGTGCGTATCCCCAACAAGCCCCTCGCGCTCCACCCACGTCATTATCATCTCATCCACGATCGGTAACGCTGCCCGAAACAACTCCGCGCCGCCGATGACAAACGCCTTCGCTTCGTTGCGCGAACGGCAAAGCTCCAACGCGGCGTCGAGCGATTGTACCACCTCGACCCCCATCGCCGCGTACCCCTTCGTCCTAGACACGACGATGTTTCGCCGATCCGGCAGTGCCCTGCCGATGGACTCAAACGTCTTTCGCCCCATGAGGATCGCATGCCCCGTCGTCGTCCGCTTGAAGTGCTTCAAGTCCTCCGGCTCGTGCCACGGCAAATGCCCGCCCTTGCCGATCAGGCCTTCGCGGGTCATGGCGACGATAAGGATGGTCTTCATTTGTGGTCCTTATCCTCGACAACAACGAGCATCACACCGCCACCTTGAACTTGATCCCTTCGTGGCAGTGATACCCCACGATCTCAAAATCCTCGAACGTCAACTCGTCGAAAGGCTTCTTCATGATCACCAGCCTCGGCAACGCAAACGGCTCGCGAGTCAACTGCTCCTTCAGCCCCGGCAGATGATCGTACTCCGCCATCGACGACCCCGGCTGCGCCACGTAAATGTGCGCATCAACGATGGAATGCGCAAACATGCCCAGCCCCAGCCCCACCTCCTGCGCGATCATCTGCGTCAACGTCGCATAGGCCGCCATGTTGAACGGAATCCCCAGCGCGATGTCCCCGGACCGCTGGTGCAAATGACAATTCAGCTTCCCCTCGCTCACGTGAAACGCAAACGTATAGTGGCACGGCGGCAGCTTGCTGGTCAGTGCATTGCCCGGCTCCCAGGCCGTCACGACGAGGCGCCGACTGTTCGGATCGCGCTTCAGGGCATCGATGACAAATCGAATCTGATCGACCTCGCGCACGCGCCACTCGCCATCGGTCCCGCGCGTCGCGCTGGGAAAGTGCCGCCAGTAGTGCCCATACGCCGTTTCCAGATTCCCGTCCGCATCGGCCCAGGCATCCCAAATCTTCGTGTGCTGTCGAAGATTGCGAATGTGATTCTCGCCCGACAGATACCAGAGCAGCTCCCGCAGGATCGACGGCCAATGCATCTTCTTCGTCGTCAACAGCGGAAACCCGGCGGCAAGGTCCACGCGGTAGTGCGCCGAGAAATAACTGATCGTGTCCACCCCCGTCCGCGAAGGCTTATGCACCCCCTCGGCCATCGTCCTGCGAATCAATTCGTGATAGACCTTCATGCGGATCCTCCGTGACCAATCCAGTGTAGTCGCCCTATCGCACTCAACAACCAAGGACCGTCAGGTTCCTGTGATTTTCAGAAGGAACCTCCCCCTTATCCGCCGCGTACAATCCGTGACCGGCGTTCGATTCACGATGTATGTGGAACGAACCGACGGCATGGAGACACGGAAACGCTCGATGAACATCTACCACATCTGGTGCAACCTCAAAGACGCTCACAAAGACCTCGAGTTCGCCCGCAATCTCGACGCCTACCTCGGCGCACTCAAGTCCGCCGGCAAGATCGCCTCCTTCCGCATGACCCGCCGCAAGCTCGGCTTCGGCCCCTCCGAACTCGGCGAGTTCCACGTCATGATCGAGGCCACCGACCTCGCCCAACTCGATGCCGCCTTCGAGACCATCGCCCCGCGCCAAGGCCCCATTGAAACAGCCCACGCCAAGGTCTACTCGATGGTCACCGACTTCCGCTCAGCGCTCTACCGCGACTTCCCCGATCCGCAGCGAGCCTGAGTTCGCAACGCTCATCATGTCCGCAATACACCGCGCCAGCGGCGTGTTATAATCACCCCATCCGGTCCGCTTTCACGCGGACTCTACGAGGTGCATTCATGACGACCGCCACCGCCACCCAACCTCACGCCGCCGCACAGGACTTTCTCCCCATCGACGCCATCGACCACGTCGAGTTCTACGTCGGCAACGCCCAGCAGGCCGCACAGTACTACCGACACGTCTTCGGCTTCAACATCATCGCCTATCGCGGCCTTGAGACCGGCTCGCGCGACGTGGCCAGTTATGTCCTCGAACAGGGCCAGATTCGCTTCGTCTTCAGCACCGCACTCTCACCCGACCATGAGATCGCCCGCCACTGCGCCCTTCACGGCGACGGCGTGAAGGTCATCGCCTTCCGTGTGCCCGACGTCGACAAGTCCGTCGTCGAGACCAAACATCGTGGCGCGACCGTCGTCGAGCCGTCACAGGCGATTGAGGACAAGACGGGCGTGCTAAAGCGCGGCGCGATCCGCACCTATGGCGAAACGCTTCATGCCTTCATCGACCGCTCACGTTACAAAGGCGTCTTCGCCCCCGGCTTTGAACCGCTCAACATGCCCGCGAAGTGCAACCCCGGCCTCGCCGCCGTCGATCACATGGTCGGTAACGTCGAACTCGGCGCGATGAACCACTGGGTCGATTACTACAAAAACGTCCTCGGCTTCGAGCAGTTGCAACACTTTTCCGACAAGGACATCAGCACCGAATACTCCGCGCTCATGTCGAAAGTCATGCAAAACGGCACAGGCAAAGTGAAGTTCCCCATCAACGAACCGGCCGAGGGAAAGCGAAAGAGCCAGATCGAGGAGTATCTCGATTTCTACCGTGGTGCAGGCGTGCAACACGTCGCCTTGAACACAAAAGACATCGTCCACGCTGTCCGCACGTTGCGCGACAACGGCATGGGGTTCCTCCGTGTCCCCGATACGTACTACGACCTTTTGCCCGGCCGCGTGGGCAAGATCGACGAAGACATTAAGGTCATCAAGGAACTCGGCATCCTCGTGGACCGCGACGAGGACGGCTATCTGTTACAAATCTTCACCAAGCCCGTCGAAGACCGCCCCACCCTCTTCTACGAAATCATCGAGCGCCACGGCAGCCGCGGCTTCGGCGTCGGCAACTTCAAGGCCCTCTTCGTCAGCATCGAAGAAGAGCAGAAGAAACGCGGGACGCTGTAGCACAACAATTCGCTGGCCCACGGCTCTGCGCGGTGATGTCACCCCTTCGATTGATTCTCGCGCCGATACTGCTCCGCATCGTGATTCCGCCGCTCCGTCTCCGCCAGTATACGGCGTTCCTTCACTTTCGTAAGTTGCTCTAGCGCTTCGAGATACTCGCGCCGCGTCTGTTCAATAAGAACTGTGTTGTACTTGACGGCCTTTTGCGCCCGCTCCTTGGCCGCGCGCTCCGATGCCATCACAAGCTGCGCCTGCGCCTCTATCACCAATCGGTGATTCGGTTCGTATCGGTCCTTCATTGCCCGCAGCGATTCGTCAGTCTGCTGAACCCGCTGATCAAGTTGACTAATAATCGGGTCACCGTTGAGTAGAATCTGCAACTCCGGCGTCACCGGCATGTCTTCCGGATTCTTGTCCTGTACCGCCTCAAACTGCGCACGCTTGCCATCCGTGTCGAGCGACAATTCCGTTTCAATCGCCTTCAGTGTTGCGATGGTCGATTCCATTTCGCTCGACCGCTCCGTGAAGGCCACTTGCGCTTTCGAGTTACAGGCGTGTCCACTAGCCTCTGCCTTCTGCTCATTCTCCGCTACTATCCGCCGAGCCTTCACCTTCTTGAGTTGTTCCTCAGCCTCGAGAATCTTGCGCTCGCGGCTCTCAATTACCTGCACCTCTTGCGGCTTCAACCTCCTTGCCTCTTCATACTCGGCGCGCTTGCCATCCAGATCGAGCGACAATTCCATCTCAATCGCCTTCAGCGTGGCGACGGTCTCATTGTCATGCTGCTCGGAATCGCTCTTCGCCGCGTCCACCACCTGCGAATCCACAGCCTTCGCCGGGCAGCACGCCGCCTCCTTCTGCACAGGCTTCGCACAAGCCCCCACCAGAAACATGCCGATCAATCCAACCCAAACCGTGGCCTGACGCATGGCGATCTCCTTGTTCATGAATACACATAGCCCAGAAGCCCTTACTACGCCCCACCCATCATATCGGTTCAATCACCCCGGTTTCCCTTCATGGATCATCAATGTCTCACCCCCCGGCAAACACCCCGCCTTGCCAGCCCCCCGCCGCACGGGTACTGTCCCCCCACAATTCACCTTCGCCAGCGCCTCAACCGGAGCATGATTCCGCATGAGCCAATCAAAAGAACAATGGGGCAGCCGACTCGGCATCATCCTCGCGGTGGCCGGTTCGGCCGTCGGACTGGGTAACTTCCTTCGCTTCCCCGGCCTCGCCGCCCAAAACGGCGGCGGCGCATTCATGATCCCGTACTTCTGCGCCCTCCTTTTCCTCGGTATCCCCATCTGCTGGGCCGAGTGGACCATGGGCAAGTACGGCGGACAATTCGGCTTCAATTCCTGCCCCGCCATCTTCGGCGTATTGGGCCGACGACCAATCTGGCGTTACTTGGGTGTGTTGGGCCTCGTGATCCCTGTCGTCATCTACATGTACTATGTTTACATCGAGTCGTGGTGCCTTCAGTACTCGTTCAACTACCTGTTCGGTTCAATCAATCTTGGAGACGACCCCACCAAGTACGTCGAGCGAAGTGCGTCATTCTTCACATCGGTAACAGGAGATGATGCCGACGGCGTCATGCTCGGAAGTTCACTGCATCAAAGCGTCATCTTTTGGGCCATCACGTTTGCAGTCAATTTCTACTTCATCTATCGAGGCCTCTCGAAAGGCATCGAGGCCTTCTGCACCTGGGCCATGCCCATCATGGGCATTGCGGCCATTGTCGTGCTGGTGCGCGTGCTGACACTCGGCACGCCCAACCCCGAATTGCCGAATCAAAACGTCATGAACGGCCTCGGCTTCATGTGGAACCCCAAGCCCAAGGTCGAGGGCGGATCCTGGTGGCAGCCGCTGTTGAACGCCGACGTCTGGATGGCCGCGGCCGGACAGATTTTCTTCACGCTCTCCGTCGGCTTCGGCGTCATCATCAACTATGCCAGTTACCTCAAGCGCAAAGACGACGTGGTCCTGTCGGGCCTTACTGCGTCGGCCACAAATGAGTTTTTTGAAGTCTGCCTCGGCGGGCTCATCACGATCCCCGCTGCGTTCGTCTTTTTGGGGGCCATCGGAACGCAGGGAAGCTCCTTCCAGGTCGGCTTCAAAACACTTCCGGTGGTATTCCAGTACATGCCAGGCGGGCGATTTTTCGGGGCACTCTGGTTCTTCATGCTCTTTCTCGCGGCGATCACCAGTTCGCTCTCGATGCTGCAACCCGCCATCGCGTTTTTGGAGGAAGGCTTGAAGATCGGGCGCAAGGCCTCGGTCGCGCTGCTCGGATTGGTCACTGCACTGGGGTCGTTCTTCGTGATTTGGTTCAGCAAGGGCCTGGCCGCCCTGGACACGATGGACTTCTGGGTCGGCACGGCCATGATCTTCGTCCTGGCGATGGTGCAGGTCTTCCTCTTCTCATGGTCGTTTGGAGTCAAGAAGGGTGTTCGGTTTGCCCACATCGGCGCGGAGATGAAGCTCCCCCGCTGGTTCCCGTTCGTGATCAAATACGTTACGCCGACCTACCTGACCGTTGTGTTCGTAATGTGGTGTACGAACAATCTCGGCGGTTATCTGAGCCAACTCAAGCAGGGAGGCGTGCCGCTCCTCTCGGTCTATGTGATCGCAACCGTGGTGGTGTTCTTCCTGATTCTGATCAAGATCGCCGGACCTCGTTGGGGTGCCGAATCGAAAGACACCTCGACGGACACTAACGCATTCCCAGTCATCGCGGAGGCTAAATCATGACGCTCGGCGGATGGATTTTCATGCTCAGCTCCGTGGGATTTGTGCTCTGGCTCCTGACGTGGTGCTTCTACAAGGTGCTCACCCACCCAGGTGCCGCCAAGCACATGCACGCACCGCTCGACATCGACACCCACGATCAAAACACCTGATCCATCGGCGCTCACGGCCCCAGCAGCACCTTCACAAACGGCCCCACGTCGCGCCCGTTCACCAGCCCATCCTCGTTGCAATCCGCCGCGCAGAGCTGCGCCGCCGTGGCGAATCCCGGCTGCAACACCGTCGTCACGAACGACGCGATGTCCGCCGTCGTCCACACGCCATCGACATTCATGTCCGCCAATTCGCACTTGCGAAACCACGGTGTCGCCGCTTTGTCCGTCAGCATGAAATTGCGAAGCATCGTGCCGACCTTTTGCTCGCCGGTCATCGATGGGTGTGTGCCGTCCGCGTCCAGATTCGTGCAGATATAGGTCAGCCCGTCGCTTCGCGGCATCGTCCCGTCGGCCCACAAATACGGCCCCCACGCCACCCACGGCACCACGGTGTTGTAGTTCATGTCGCCCGCGATTGGATCAACCGGCCCGCCGCTCATCTGGTTGATCTGGGCCTCGATGAGCCACTTCATGCTGAAGCCGGATTCGTAGGAATACGGCTCCGGATTGAGCGCGCTCACCGTCGGAATCGGATAACCCGCATAACCGGCATAGATGCGCGACGAGACAAACGCGACCGTCGCATTCGGATATCGAATCTTCGCGGCGCGAAGGATGTTGGCCGTGGCAGCCTCCAACAGATACGCATCGGCCCCCGCATTGGGCAGCTTCACCGTCGGCCCCGGATTCGCCACCTTGATCCACAGCGCCCACACGTCAGCCTCGACGTGCCCTTGCGGTGCGAGCACGTTGTCCCGCACGCGGTCATAGTTCGGATCGGTTGGGCTGTCCCATGTCGCCGCCGCCTGCCCGCCGAGCGCACCATTCACCATCCGAAGCTGCGCCGTGTTGACCCGCGAATCCACCGCCGACTGCCCCATGAAGGTCCACGCATCGCACGGCAGCCCGCCCCCCGCCGAACAGTATTCCTGCGTCGTGTTCGACATCCCGATGGAGAGCAGCACGTATTTCGGCAGAGTTCGAATCGCCAGCGCCCGCGCACGGCCGACCGCTCCGTGAGCTGCGGGAATCAGATTCGCTCCGCCGGGATAAAGCCCACCCTGAAACGGGGTCCCGCTGGGGCTGTAGAACCCCGCGCCAAGATTATTGATCGGCGTGAACCCGACGCTGGTCACCGTGCAATCCGACGCAAATGAACGGTTGATCTGCGAACAGGCGAGCCAGATTGAAATGAGAACAACGAGTCGAACGACATGGGTGCGATGAATCATGATCCCTTTCCTCCGATGCTGGTATTGTACCGGGACACTAGGCGAACCAATGGCCAAACGCCGCTTATGGGCCGGTATTTCGTCCGTTTGAGTGGGGGCGGGGGCGGCGTAGAATCGACCCAAGACAAGGGTGATCGATGCAACCACAATTCTATATGTACTGCTACCCGTGGGACTTGGAGGACGAGGGGCTTGAAGATTCCATCGGGCGCCTCGCCGGAGAGATTGGCGTCGATGGCATCAACGTAGCCGCCACAACGTCGGAGATTCGTGAATTCAGAGGCAGAGAACTCGGGGGCCGTCAAACGTTTATTACGCCTGCCGCGGTACATTTCCAACCTGATAAAACAGTGTACAGCAACCATCGCATCCGGCCCATTCCAGGAGCATGGATGAAGTCGCGAAACCCGCTGGAACGAATCTGCCGCGTGGCCGAAAAGGAGAAACTAGCCGTGCGGGTCCATCTAGGCGTTAATCGAGGCCGCGCTCTGGTCGAGCGGTATCCTCATGCGGCATGCGTCAACATATTCGGGGACCAAAGCACGTTTTGCTTGTGTCCAAGGCATCCTGACGTGCAGCAATATGCCTCAGGTCTTGTTACGGATCTATTGAAAAACTACCCAATCGACGAAGTTGAGTTGACAGGATTCGCCTTCCCCACGCAATTCGAGTTATTTGACGAATACGAATTCGACTTCGACTTATTCAACGACCTTCGTGATGCAATTGCTTGTTTCTGCTTTTGCTCTTCTTGTTGGCAAGGCATGACGGACAAGGGGGGTAATCTCGAATTAATTCGGAACATGCTCCTTGATGCAATCAAGACTGTGCTCGCGGATAATTCAAGGCCCCTTTTAGACCGCGGAGGCGTTCTCTTTCAGTCTCCTGAGATTGTCGACTTTTGCGCGTTCAGAAAGCAGTCCGAAATGAGTCTCCTCAAGGTAGCGACATCGCCCGCCCCATCAAAGTCGCGGCTTCGCCTTTATCGGCGGGAAAAAGACGAAGTGACCATCGATGACGCAATCATGAGAATTGCAAACGGTATCGCGTTTTTCGTTCCTTATGACAACGACTACGACTCAGAAATGAACGCAAGGATGGCGTCCGTGGGAGGGCCATCTCATTGCATGGGAATTCACTCGTTGTGGTCAGTTAACGACGGCCCTTTGATCGTGAAAGAAGTTCAGAACTCCATGCTCGCGGGATTCGGTGGCATCGCGTTCGACCACTACGGCTCAGCCCACGAACCCTGGCTCGACTGGGTCCGCCAAGCCATCCGCTTCGCCCGCCGCGAAGCACGTTAGCACGGACCATTTCCATTCCACCTGCGACTACGGCGCATCCCCCAGCGCCCCAATGTCAAATCGCCCCGCCGTCCGCGCCGTGCCATCCTGATACACATCGATCGACAATCCGAACTGAGTCGCAAACGTCGCGTACGCATCATCCGCAGCGCCTGTCGTCCGCCCCGGACTATCCGCTGTCAGGCGAAAATCCTGCAACGCCACATTGATGAACAATGGATCGCCGATCAAATCCGCAGTCCCTAGCCCGGCACCAGTCAGCAAATCCGCGATACTAACGAAATTGGCTTCAATGAGTCCGGGTTGCGCGATATTGAATCGTACACTGCCGACACCCTCAAAATACAAATTGTGATCCAGCGTCGTGAACGGCACGATCGTGTCCGGCGTCAAGGAGAGGTGCATCCCGTCCTTGCCGGTCAAGGTTTTGAATCGCTCCGTCAAGCCAAAGATCGTGTTGTTCCGCACCACCTGCGTGCATGCGTCCGGCCGAGTGAGCACCGACAATCCCAGCCAAATCCCGTGATCGCAATTGTGTATCGTGTTGCCGATGATCCGCGATTGGGCCTCCTGCCCCTTGTGAATCGCCACACCCATGAGATTCGCATTCCCGCGAATCAACCGAATGTCGAAAAACACATTTCCCAAAATGGTGGATCGCGATGGTTTTCCAGCCGGAAACACGTTGTTGTTTTCATGCTTCACGCCCAACTCAGCGTCGTAAACCTCATTGAAGAGGATCCAGATGTCATCGCTTCCCGGCCACTCCGCGGACGGATCGTCGTCATGAATGGCAATGGCCGTCCCCGCCGATGAGTCCGATACACGAATCGTGTGGCATACGTTTTGCGAGAAAACGCTGGTCATACCGTTCTTGTAGTCAATGATGTTCTCCTTGCAGTTGTGTAGATAATTGCGCCCGAGATACGTGTTCCGCGCCGCCGCCTGGTTGGATTGCGGATTGGCCCGATTCACGCTGAGCGCGTCCCCGCGAATGTGATGAATGTGCGAATCGACCACCCAGCAATTTCTGCTGTTCGTCGCCATGATCACGCCGACATTGTCGTTCGCGCCGCTGAAATTGTCCCACTGGCTGAAATTCCGAATCTCCACGTCATACACCACGACGTTTTCTATCAGACTCGTCGCGTCATTGAAGGATGCACTCGCGTGCCCAACCGACACACCGTACGGCGTGGACGTATCGTTCGTCGGCTGATCTCGAATGAGAGAATGTCGCAAGCAGACATGGTGAAACAACTTAAACGGAGCCAATTGCGACGCCGTCACAATGAACCACCCTGCTCCGAAGGTGCCGGTACCCCAATCGCGTCCGTCGAATTCCAGATTCTCGCAGATGATGAAATTGCCCTCAATGCCAAACCCGACGCGAAAAAGTGGCTTGTTGATCGCGCTTGCCCCGCGAATGAATATCGGTTTGTCCAGCGTCCCCTCGCCGGTGATATAAATGCGTGCGTTGTAATTGATATCAATCCCATGCACCTCCACCACACTGCCCGGCGTCAGATTGTCAGGGATCGTTCGACGCGGCGCGGCCACGGTCCCAAAGGGATTGGTCGTATCACTCCCCGTATTGAAATCAACGTAGTGTGTGAACGGCCCGCTCCCCGCGTCGCCATACGCCGCCATCGTTCCGTTGTAGTCGTACATCTGCCCGGCATACGTCGTGTGCGATTGGCTAATGCCGAACTCCGGCGTCGGAATCCCAATCGGCGGAACAAACGCCGCGGCCACCGCGAGAGTAACGGTGCGATCCTTGCCTTGCCCACTGCCCTCAGCACGATAGGTAAAACTGTCCGTCCCCTCATAGTCTGCGTTCGGCACATAGGTCAGATTCGGCGGCGTCCCGAGAAGCTGCCCATTCGTCGGCTGTGTGAGGATCGAAAACGTCACGCTGTCATACTCGACGCCGAAGAAATATCCCGTCAGCCCGATCACCTTCTGACGGTTCTTCATCACGAAGAAATCCACCGTCGCATCTGGTGGATCCACAATGATATTGCTACTGCTCGCCGGCTCGCATGACGCTCCACCCCCAAAAGCGAATTGCGTCAGAACGGCCGACGTCAGCAGCATCAATCGAATTCGGTGACCAATCTTCGCTCGCATCGTTTGTCCTCGTCTCAAATCCATGTGCATCCACTCATCCTTAAGTCTACTCTCCGGCAAATTTTCGAAGAAGTCACATAGATGCCGGCGACTTTCCGATATCGACCATTCCGTGTATCCTCCAGTCCATCCATGGCACAGGTTCGCACGAAACCCGCCCTTCGCCGATTCTGGCTCTACGGCCTGATCCTCCTTGCCTTTGCCCTCGTCAGCGGCGTCCTGTTTATCCTAATCACGGACCGGAATACGATCACCATTGCCGAGGCCTTCCCGGAACCGGTCATCCTCGACCCGGAGAAACGCCCCAATTTCGTCTTTCCCGAGGCCGCCCGCACCACCGACCTCGCGCTCAATCTTTTCGTCGACCGATTCGCCCGAGTCTGCATGGAGGGCAAATACTCCGACTTCAGACTCATGCTCAGTAGTCAACGCCCCCCCGTCCTCCCGGCCCGCTTCGAGTCCAATTTCAACGCTCTCAAGCAGGTCCGAATCGAGGCCCTGGAGAAAGTCCCCACGTTGCCCGGCGCGCTCGACGACGTCTACATCATGAGCGTCGGATACGACCTACAGGACTTCGCCGTCCGTCGAGGCGAGAGAACCAAGCAGGTTCACGTCGGTCTTACCAAGGAAGACGGCCTATGGCATATCGGTCCCATCCCACGCGAGGCCGTCGCACGCTTCGCGGCCTATAAACAAGCACAATCCCAACCCGCCGATCCCGACACAGACGTCGTGACTGAGACGGCTCCACCGGCCCGAGCCAATCCCGCAACGACTCCCGCAGACTCCGGCCCCACCTCGCGCACCGTCGCCAATAAGCCCATGCGCATCGATTCATGAAGGCGGACATCCGCCGCATCAGCACTGCCGGATGACTGTGTTTCGGACCACCGCCCCAATCGCCCCCCCATATTATCCCTATTTCCGACAAGCGGTTGCGATCCCATGGTCTATTGCGCGGATTCAGCCCCTCAAACGAAGTTATATCTTAGGTTTCCAGGGTCAACGTGCGAAAACAGCATTACCAGTAGTGCGGCTCGCCCCCCATGGAGGTGGACCCCTGCTGGCAGTACTGAAAATCGGGCATAGACACCGAAAGAAGGGAAAGAAGGATATGGCACTTACAGTCACAAACGCAAACACACTGTCGTTGCTCAACATCTTGAACAACACAACATCACTGCAGTCCAACTCGCTGCAGAAGTTGTCGACAGGATCACGAATCAACCGTGGTGCCGATGATCCGGCCGGTCTGATCGTGGTCCAGAGTCTGAGCTCCGAGCTGGTCAGCACCGAGGCCGCTCTGGCCAACAACCAGCGCGCCAAGTCGCTGCTCGGCACCGCCGACTCCGCCCTCGCGGAAGTGGCGAGCCTGATCTCGACGATCCAGTCGCTGGCCGCCAAAAGCACCAGCTCCGGTGGTTTGACGAACGCTGAAATCGCCGCCAACCAGGCTCAGATTGACAACGCCATCAGCTCGATCGACCGCATCATCGGCACCACGCAGTTCAACGGAAAGCGTCTCCTCGACGGATCGCAGTCCATCCGCGCCACTGCCAGTGCCCCGACTGAAGTCACCGACATTCGCGTCTATTCACGACCCACATCCACAACGACGCAGGACCTCGCTGTCAGCGTCGTCGCCGCGGGTGCCGTCGCCTCCGGCACGCTGGTCAACGGCGCGTCGGTGGTCAGTGCCGCGTCGGTCAGCATCACGGGCAGCCTCGGCACCGCGACCATCTCGATCGCTGCCGGTGACACGCTTGCCCAGATCGCCGCCAAGGTCGTCACCGCCGCCAACGACACAGGCGTCTCAGCCACCGTGGTTGCTTCCTCGGTTCGCATCCAGAGTCGGGGTTACGGTGAATCAGCGTTCGTCTCCGCCTCCTACATCAGCGGTGACAGCGATTTCGCCACCGGCGTCTCTTACACCAAGGGCACCGATGCCCAGGTCACCGTCGGCGGCCAGAACGCATTCGTCGATGGTCTGCGAGTCTCCTACAACGCCAGCGGCTTCTCCGGTGAGTTTACGCTTACGGCGACCGGCAATGCGGTAGGCTCTGCCGGCAACGTCAGTATCTCAGGTGGTGGAGCGACCTTCCAGCTCGGCACCACGTCAAACACGCAGGCCACCATCGGATTCAGTGCGCTCTTTGCACAGAACCTGGGTGACAGCGTGACAGGCTACCTCAACACGCTGAAGAGCGGTGGTACTAACGACCTTTCAAATAACCCTGGTGTGGCCGCTTCCATCGCAAAAGTGGCGGGAAACCAAGTCGCCACGCAACAGGGTCGAATCGGCGGCTTCCAGAACTTCCAGGTTGAAACCTCGATCAACAGTCTCAACTCCGCCAAGGAACAGTTGACCAACGCTCGAAGCATCATCAAGGACGTGGACTTCGCGGCCGAGACAGCCGAACTGTCTCGCCAGAACGTCCTCCTCCAGTCGGCTGTCTCGCTGCTCGGCGTCGCCTCGCAGCAGTCAGCTCAGATCCTGTCGCTACTGCGATAAGCCGCGGTAGCCCAGGTCTGGTGGGTAAATAGTTGACGGCGGGGCCGAGGCTTGTCCTCGGCCCCGCCGATTTTTTTTTGACAACTTCCTTTAGCCTCCAGCATTGCTGGTGGGCAACTGCCACCGCCACCTTCGACATGCCACTATGGCAGTTTGCACTCATCTGGCAACATACGCCACGTTTCTAACCATCTGCCATTGAAAGAATTACGTTTCTCGCCTCTCGATCGCCGCCCCTGGCATCACCCTTGCTATTGGATGTGCCGGATGCCCACGCTCCAAATAGATAGGAGCAGTGCATTCCGCTCAGCTGCCCCGAAACCGGCAGCGACCAACTGAAATCAAACTCGATCCGTCGAGAGGAGAAACGACATGTCCAAGATTATCGGCATCGACCTCGGCACCACGAACTCCGTCGTCGCCGTCATGGAGGGCGGGCAGCCCAAGGTGCTCACCAACGCCCTGGGGGCACGCACCACCCCCTCCGTCGTCGGCTTCTCCGACAAGGGCGAGCGACTCATTGGCCAGATCGCCAAGCATCAGCAAGTCACCAACCCCACCAACACCGTGTACAGCGTCAAGCGCTTCATGGGCCGGCGGCACAACGAAGTCGCCTCCGAAAAGAAGCTCGTCCCCTACGGCGTGGTCGGTGGTGCGGAAGATCTCGTGACAGTCCGCGTCCGCGACAAGGAATACACCCCACCCGAAATCTCCGCGATGATCCTGCAAGACCTCAAGAAGACGGCCGAAGACTACCTCGGCGAAAAAGTCACCGCCGCCGTCATCACCGTCCCCGCATACTTCAACGACGCCCAGCGCAAGGCCACGCAGGAGGCCGGCATCATCGCCGGCTTCGACGTGAAGCGCGTCCTCCCCGAGCCGACCGCCGCGGCTCTCGCCTATGGCATGGATAAGAAAAAGGGCGGCAAGATCGCCGTCTTCGACCTCGGCGGCGGAACCTACGACATCTCCATCCTCGACGTCGGTGACGGCGTCTTTGAAACCCTCTCCATCAACGGCGACACCCACCTCGGCGGTGACGACTACGACATGGTCCTCATCGACTTCGTCGCCGAAGAGTTTCGCAAGCAATATGGCGTCGACCTCCGCAAAGACCCGATGGCCCACCAGCGCCTCAAAGAGGCCTGCGAAAAAGCCAAGTGCGAACTCTCTGGCAACATGGAGACGACCATCAATCTCCCGTTCATCACCGCCGACGCCAGTGGGCCGAAGCACTTGAACCAGACGCTTACCCGCTCCAAGTTCGAGCAGCTCACCGGGCCGCTCACCGAGCGTTGCCGCGGCCCCGTCCTCAAGGCCCTCTCGGATGCCAAGCTCAGCCCGAGCGACATCACCGAAGTCATCCTCGTCGGCGGCTCGACGCGCATCCCCGCCGTGCAGAAGCTCTGCCAGGAAATCTTCGGCAAGGAGCCGAACAAGAGCGTCAACCCCGACGAAGCCGTCGGCGTCGGTGCCGCCATCCAGGCCGGCATCATCGCCGGTGACGTGAAGGACATCCTCGTCCTCGATGTCACACCGTTGTCACTCGGCGTCGAAACCCTCGGCGGCGTCATGACCGTCATGATCCCGCGAAACACCACCATCCCCACGAGCAAGAAAGAGACCTATTCCACCGCCGCCGATAGCCAGCCCGAAGTCTCCATCCACGTCTTGCAGGGCGAGCGCCCCATGGCCGTGGACAACCGAACCATCGGCCGCTTCAACCTCGCGGGCATTCCACCGGCCCCGCGCGGTACGCCGCAGATCGAGGTGACTTTCGACATTGATGCCAACGGCATCCTTCACGTCTCCGCGAAAGACCTCGGCACCGGCAAGGAACAGAAGATCAAGATCGAAGGCTCCAGCGGCCTCGACCCGGCCGACGTCGAGCGAATGCGCAAGGAAGCCGAGTCCCATGCCGAGGACGACAAGAAGAAACGCGAACTCATCGACGCCCGCAACCAGGGCGACTCGATCATCTACCAGACCGAGGCCACGCTGAAGGAGCACGGCGACAAAGTCCCGGCCGACGAACGCAGCAAGGTCGAGAGCGCGGTCAACAACCTGAAGGAACGCTTGAAGTCCGACGACGCCGGCTCCATCAAAAAGGCCATCGAAAACGTCATGACCGCAAGCCAGGCCATCGGCAAGATCATCTACGAACAATCCGCCAAAGCGGCCGGCGCAGCGGGTGGCCCGCCCCCACCCCCGCAGAACGGCGGCGGCAAATCGGCAAAGAAAGACGAAGACGTCATCGACGCCGAGTATGAAGTGAAGTCGTAAACGAGAATCCCACTTAGCCCCGGGTCAATGACCCGGGGCTTTTTCTTTAAGCGAATCCACCAATGCCGACGATTGCCCGAATAGGCCCATATCGCATATACTTTGTGAGTCACGACATGAAGGAGCCGCCCCACGTTCACGTGGATCGGGACGACAATTCGGCGAAGTTCTGGCTTACCACAGTGTCGTTGTCTCGTAATATTGGCTTTGGTTCCAAGGAACTACGCGACCTCGAACGTATCGTGACAGAACACCAACAGGAGTTTCTCAATGCCTGGCACAAATACTTCGGTCGTTAGCGCCGGTCAGCGCGTAATGGGCGTCTCCTGTGACGACGACGCGCTCAGCGTCGACCTGGCCGACGGCAGGCGAATCACCGTCCCCCTCGCTTGGTATCCGACTTTGCTCCATGCCACTCCGTCGCAACGCGCCAACTGGAAACCGGCCGGCGGCGGCTACGGAATCCACTGGCCGGACGTCGACGAGGACTTATCAGTAGAGGGCCTGCTATTCGGCGCACCGGCTCCGAATGTCAAATTGAATGCGGTAGCGTGATCGACGCCGAGTAAGTGGTGAAGTCGCAATAAAATAACTGTCTATCCCCAATTGCCCATGGCAATTGATCATGGCACACACGAGCGAGCCTATGTGGCCTGTGGCAATGGAAACACAAATGAAAACTCCCCAATGTAAGCTAATAAGTTTCGAGCCGCCAATTCGAATGACCAAGGATGGGCGAGACCTTGATGGCTTTGTCTATGGTCTCGTGTTCCACTCGACACCACTTGAAAAAGTAGGAACACCGGAAGCTGCCGAGGCGACTGAAACAGCTCGTATCGAGATAGAGGCTAGCGGTACAGTTGTTGACAATACGCATGATATGTACTGTTCAATCACAGATGCCCTTAATCGAACGCTTTTTGTAATTGCAAGGGATGCGATGGAGCGAGGCAATAACCGGGTGCTTTGGAATATCAGTCACCCAGCACCTCAAATTGATATACTACAAGTCACAATTCCGACAGAGCCGTTCAATTTGATTATGACAGGCCCACTCATGGGGTTTCACGCCATCCGCTGAGGTTCTTTATCCCGTGAGACTAGTCCTATGGCCCGCAGGGTCACGGGGTTGGAGTTTCTAGACCCATCTCATTGGGTGGAGCCGCCGTTCTTGATTGGTGATCTGAACTTGTTCGCTTCACGAGGTCCTCCCAAGCGGCCGTGCCAAAGTTGGCTTTGATTTCTTTTTCCAAATCCGCATCGGAGAGCGTATCGAACTTAATCATGCGAGCCCAAGCGCAGTACTCGTCTGTTTTTCCTGAATTATAGAAAGTCAGTCCCCAAATTCGCCCTGTTGAAGTATCGAGCAAGTACTGATGACGATTGAACGTCGTATTAGTTACCATTTGAAAGCGGCCAATAGTTAAGTCTGGCTTCGCAGTAGAATTCTTTACAGCATCATTCGTCTGGCCCAGCACAATGACTGTCGTAACTACGCCGACTCCGAAGACAAGAATTTGAATCGCTCTCTTTTTCATCCGAATTTCTCCTTAATGACATGATCGCCTTAATTGAGGCATCTATGTCTATTTTACACTGATGCACTCATGAGTGTTATGATGAGGGTGGGTTGCACTCAACCCACCATTATTGTGCGAGTTCCGTTGTTTTAGAGGACGGTCCTTCGACTCAACGGATAACTTCCCATGATCCGCATCGCCCAAGCCGCCAACCCCCTCGATGCCCGCCACCTCCTCGGCGTCCTTGAATCCCGCGGCATCCGCGCCGTCATTCAGGGCGAGGCCCTCTGGGCCGCGCGCAGCGAGCTTCCCTTCACGCCCGACTCCGCCCCAACCATCTGGGTCGCGCCTCACTTCATCGAATCGCATCGCATCACCTTGCCAATCTGAATTGATGTGTCAACACTGCGACACACGCGATCCACTGCCAGCTTTATGTCCCATCCTTGCGCTTGCGGCGCGACTTCCGCGCTTCGAACGGCACATCGGCCTCCGGCATGCGCTGGTGAATCTTCCAGCGGTCGATGAACCACTGCGGGTCACGGCGGTATTCGTCGATCAGCTTCCATGAATACGGCCGACCGCACTCCGGGCAGCGATGCTGGTCGGGCAGGCCGGTGAGGTTGTAGCCGCAGTGAATGCAGAACGGCTCTTTCCTTGCGCGGACGGCCCTGCGAAACACCCACGCGGCGAGTGTGAACGAGACGATCCCGAACAGGGCGAACGATTTCAGGCCGAGGGCCAGGAACAGCGGCCGCCATTGGCGGAAGAACACCAAGCCGACTATCGCCACAATAATTAGAATGAACGGCGTGAGAAATATCCACCGCCAACCGACGTGATGAGCCGCGTCGCCCCACGTGGGCCGCCACCAAGTGATCTCGTCCGGGGCAACCTTGAGGTCACTGGGCGTAGCGACAATCGAGTGAGGCACCTGAGTCTCAATCGGTTTGCTCTCGTCAGACTCAGATTCCATTCGGATTCGATCCAGCAACGGATATCCCCTGAGGAACATCGTCTGCAGGCTCCCAGACAGGAAACGTGAGCATCATGAAGTTGATTAGTCGGCGCTCAATGCGCTGGGTCCCTAGAGAGCGTGCTTTGCATTTCACGACATAGAACCCGCTTACCTTGTCATGCCAGGCTTGCTTGTGCTTGTCGAAAAGAATCCAAATGTGATCCAAGCCGAATGTGTACAAGAGGAATACTGTGATGGCAGCGAGGTAACTGACCGCCATCCAGCCGGGCTGACCATCAAACATCGACGCATAGCGGATTCGCATCACGCGATAGCCGAGGGTGCCGTGTGCTGTCATGCGAAGTCCCAGGCAATACGCCACGGCAATCAAGTAACATCCAATGTCGATCCAATCATAGGACTCAACAGTGACCCATTCGTCCGGCGCGGCGTAATACCAAATCTCAGGAGCAAGAAAAGACAACCAGATCAAGAACACGAAATCAAAAAGGAGTGCGAGGGAACGCCGAAAAAAGCCAGCGTAGTCCTTTGGATCGTAGATTGGCCCGACCATACTGCTCATGAATGCACGTTGGCTCCCACCACGATATAATACCATGCGACGCCTATGAACCTCCCCTCCCTCATCTCCGAATCCCTCATCAGCCTCGGCAAGAACAAGGTTCGCACCGGTCTGTCCATGCTCGGCATCATCATCGGCGTCGGGGCCGTGATCACACTGGTGGCCATGGCTCAGGCGACCAAGACCCGCGTCGAAGCCGAGATTGCCCGCCTGGGGGACGACTGGATGTTCGTCTGGTCGTGGGGCGTCTCGCGCGGCGGCGTGCGAAAGGCCGACCAACAGCGAAAACCTTTGCAAACGCGTCAGGACGCCGATGCCATCATGGACGAGTGCGCCGCCGTTCGCGCGGCCAGCCCGACGAATCGCCTCACGCAACAAGTGAAGTCCAGCTACAGCAATTACTCGACGAACCTCATGGGCGTCCTGCCGAACTTTCACGACATTCGCCGTTGGGGTGTCGAGGCCGGGCGCACGCTGGATGAATCGGACGAGATTTCCAAACGCCCCGTCTGCTGCATCGGCCTGACCTCGGCGCGCGAGCTGTTCGGCTCGGTGAATCCCATCGGCGAGGAGATCACGGTCAAGAACGCCCGTTTCAAGGTCGTCGGCCTACTCGGCTTCAAGGGACGCAACGGCATGCGCGACGAAGATGACATGATCCTCTTCCCATACAGCACCTTTCAAGCGAAAGTGGCCGGCACGGAGATTTCCGGCACGCTCGTTGCCGCGGCGCACCACGGCGTCGATCCGAAGGTCGCCGAGGATCAGATACGCAGGTTGTTGCGACAGCGGCACAATCTCCGCGACGACGACCCCGATGACTTTCGCATCTTCGCTCTCAGCGAGTCGGCCGCGGTGAAGGAAGAGTCGAGCGAGTCCTTTTCGTGGCTGCTCGGCATGATCGCCAGCGTGTCGCTCTGCGTCGGCGGTATCGGCATCATGAACATCATGCTGGTCAGCGTCACCGAGCGCACACGAGAGATCGGCCTGCGCATGGCCATCGGCGCGAACAACACGGACATCCTAGCCCAGTTTCTCATCGAGGCCGTCGTCCTCTGCACGCTCGGCGGCGTGTTCGGCATGTTCGGCGGCTGGGGATTCTCGTATCTGCTCACGACGTGGAAGGGCTACGAGACGGCCGTGTCCTACTGGATCGCGGCGATTGCCCTCGGCTTTGCCTTCGCCACGGGCGTCTTCTTCGGCTTCTACCCTGCCTGGCGAGCGAGCCGGCTCGACCCGATTGATGCGCTGCGATTCGAATAGGCTCAGAAGTTATTTTCTCGAAGCAACGGCGTAACCACCACCCGAATAAACGGCGCGGCCGACGACGTGACGTGATTGCCGACGTAACCCAATCGCGCCCATGACGGATGCCATCGAGACTCCACGAAGCGCGGCGGGTGGTAGTGCCAACCAACCAACCCGGCCGACGGGGACCACACGCGATCCGACGTGCCAAAGAGCGTCGTGCCGAGTCCCAGAAAGAAATAATCGCCGAGCGCGCCGATGGACGTGAGACTCCCGCTGCACTTGGACGCGGCAAGCGTGATGTCGTAGCCCGGTGACACCGCAGCCGCTAGGAGAACGGCGGTGTGAACGCGCACGTTACTCGGAAGTTTTTCGAGCGCGCGAATCACGATCCAACATCCACCCGACTGCGCGACGAGGCAGATCGGCGAATCCGGATGGGCGCGGGCATAGGAGGTGATCGCCTCGACAAGACGGTCGCATTGCCGTCGGTGGTGGCGACGGCTCATGAGGTTGACCAGCGAGCGGACGCCGAACAGACCTGCGTTCCAGTCAAACCGAACCGCAGCCCCGCGATATCGGCCTTGTAGCACCCCCATTGCGATGGAGTAGTTGTAGATGCTCGGCCCCTCAATGCCGCCGAGGATGAGCGTCAGACCGCGTTTTCGACGTGTCGGCGAATCGGCACAGGCCGGCAACCGGGGCTGCCAGAATATGGCAGTGATTTTCCCCAATACCCCCAGGAGAGGATCAATGACTCCGCCCAGGAGTGGGATGAGATTCCATGCGAATGGATAGGGCTTTGGACCAGAAACGGAAGTCGCCATGCCGACCGCGACCCGCCTCAGGCGCGTTCCATGTATTCACCGGTGCGCGTGTCGATGCGAAGCATCTCGCCATTCTCAATGAATGGCGGAACGCGAATCTTCAGGCCCGTCTCCATGACGGCGTCCTTGCTCTGGTTGGTGACGGTCGCGCCCTTGGCCTGCGGAGACGTGTCGGTGACGGTCAGTTCGACCGTGTTCGGCAGGTCGACGCCGATGATGGTGCCGTCCATGAACTTGGCCATGAGGCGCTCGTTGCCCTTGAGATACTTCTCGGCATCGACCATGACATCCTTGGAGACGGGGGTCTGCTCGAAGTTGACAATGTCCATCAGCACGAAGGCGTCGCCATCGCGATAGAGATACTCCATCGGCTTGTCTTCGACGTGGGGCGTTTCGAGCTTCTCATCCATGTTCATTCGCTGGTCGAGGAGCAGCCCGGTTTTGAAGTTCTTGAGCTTGATCTGCATGTAGCTGCGCCAGTTGCCCTTGGCGACGCGCTGGGCTTCGTGAACGATGAAAAGCTGGTTTTCCCAGATGACGGCCTGTCCCTTGCGAATGTCGGATGCTTTCGGCATGAGTCGTTCCTGCGTGGTGGTGCCGCCGACGAACTCACCCGGTCGAATGGGCGACTGGCGGCGTAAAGGTTATTTCTTGTGTTTACAGGGCTTAAGTGTCGGCGGAAACGGGAAATCCGTCAAGGTATGCGATTAGAAAGGCGGCCCGGTATTGTAGGGGTGCAACCGCATGGAATTGATATAGTTAGAGAGTAGGCCCGGACTTCGTTTCGACCGTTGGAAAGGCAATGCAACAGAATCGTAATTGGATCTTGGATTCGCTCGATTGGCTGGAGTTGGTTTTGGAAGTGATGGGCGTCTTTCTGAACTGATTTCCAATCGATCTGGGACGTAAACGCAAAGGCGAACATGATTCTCGCTGAACTCGGAAAATTCGTCGGCGGCAAAGTCGCCACCGCGTTGATCTTCGTCGCCATGGCCGGCGGCGGTCTCTGGTGCTATCAGCATCCCGAGGCGCTGCGCACCGGTTGGCAGGTCGTGAAGCTCACGCTGCTTTGGATCGTCGTTGCGGCGGCGTTGC
Organism: Planctomycetota bacterium; assembly: GCA_038042195.1. Lineage (GTDB taxonomy): Bacteria > Planctomycetota > Phycisphaerae > UBA1845 > UTPLA1 > JACRIM01. The sequence continues at coordinate 50,928 of JBBTET010000008.1, forward strand.
CGTGGAGCAGTTATCTCTTCATACAACCGCTCATGGCGAGCCAGGCGCAGATGCAGTCGGCCCGTGCCGCCGGGGTCGTGGGCGTGGCGATCATCGCGGCCTACAGTCTGGTGGACATCATGCTCGCGTTGTATCTGGCCGAGGGCGGAATCGTCGGCTCCTTCTCGTGGTTCGTCGTGATCCTGGGGTTTGCCGCGGCGGCCGCATATAATTTCGTGATCTGCGAGTCGCTTGCAAGGCAGACCGAGGCGTGAGACTGCGAGAGCACCGCAAAGAATAGGGAGTCGTTCCATGAAAGGGCCGCAGGTCGGCGAGCGCATCAGCGAATATGTACTGGAAGAACTGGTCGGAGCAGGCAGCTTCGGCCAGGTCTGGCGCGCTCATCATCACATCTGGAAAACCGACCGCGTCGCCGTGAAGGTGCCGACTGATTCGCAATTCGTGCGCAACCTCCAGCGCGAGGGCCTCACGGTTCACGGATTGAAGCACCCGAATATCGTCCGCGCGATCGGGCTGGACCCCTATGCCGACGTGCCCTATCTGGTGATGGAGTACGTGGACGGAGCGTCGCTGGACAAGCTCATCGAGAAGAGTCCGTCGGGCCTGCCGATCCCGGCGGTGCGCAACTTCCTGCGCGGAATCCTGCAAGCATTGGAATATGCTCACGGAGCAAATGTGATTCATCGTGACATCAAGCCGGCCAACATCCTTATCGTCGGTGGTCACTCCAAGCTGCCGGAGTCGTTGTCACCCGACGATGTGAAGGTCACGGACTTCGGCCTCGGGCTGGCTGGCGAAATCACCGCATCAAGCATCGTTCAGTCCGGTAGTCTGCTCGCCGAGGACGGCAAGAGCATCTCCGGCACGCTGGCCTACATGGCCCCCGAACAGCGCGACGGCGGCGAGACGGACGCGCGCAGCGATTTGTATTCCGTCGGCGTGGTACTCTTTGAGATGGTCACGGGGAAGCGGCCCAGCGGCAGTGACATGCCGTCGCACGTGCGCGAGGGGTTGCCCTCGTGGATCGACTGGCTGTATTCACGACTCTACACGCGGCACGAGCGGCGATTGGCGAGCGCGACCGAGGCGTTGGCGATGATCGACACGATGGGTGTTCCGCCGGTCATTCAGCCGTCGTTGCCGCCGATGGCGCGAGGCATGGGAGGACCGGTTCGCGTCGAACGAGACGGCCGCGCCCCGCCGCCGCCACCGATCCCTGGGCCGCGTGTGTCCAAGCGATCCTGCCCCTCGTGTGGTGGAGAGGCGCAGCGTGGGGACAACTATTGCATTCTGTGCGGCGTGCAAATCGTCGCGGAGGTACGCAAGTGCGCGAGCTGCGGCGCGGTGCCGCAGACGAATGACCGATTCTGCATAACCTGCGGCTCGCCGTTGCAGGCGGAGATAAGGTGATCGGCCATGTTCTTCTGGACGACCGGAATGTCTCCCATCGTGACACTGTTGATTTTCATCATCGGCACGATCTTCGTCGTGTACTCGATGGCGGGGGCGTTTAAGTGGACCTGCGGTTGGGGAGAAGAGGACATGCGTCGCGCCGGTGCGTGGAGATGCACGGAGCCGAAATGCCGCGCATCGAACCCGTCACATGCCCGCTTCTGCCGCATGTGTGGAAAGAAGCACGATGCATAACCGATCGGGGTCCGCATGAAGTCCGCCATCGAACAAGCCGTCGAAACCGAGTCCGGCTATCTGGCCGGCGTGCAGGCCAACTTGAAGGCCGCCGGCAGCAAGGCGTTCCAAGGGGCGATCTTCGTGCGCGAGGATCATGACCGCGCCGAGCAGGTTCGCGCCGCGATGGTGGATCGTCGGCTCTTTGATCGCAAGAAGTTCGACGCCCTGCCGCAGGGGCGCGGCTTCACCATTCGCGGGTTCGAGCGGCAATGGCTCTTTTGGAAAAAGCTCAAGAGCGTCACCATCGCAACGGTGCTCGCGCCGCCTGGTCCGCTGCTCGAAGGCGACGGCCGCACTGAGCCGGTGTCGTTTACTACGCTGGAGAAGCACGTGCGTGGTCTGGTGCGCGATGGCCTCGCCCCGCACGTTGTCGGCGTGTGCAGCCCCAGTGGATTTGCCACTGATGTGTGGAATACTCCGATCGGGATTCCGAATGTTCGTGTGGTCCTTGTCGAACCGACGAAGGAAGGCGGTTGGAAGGCGGGATGCCCCGGTGGCCCGTTGGACGAGCGTCTGATAAAACTCTTCGACCCGGAAGGGCCGATGCAAAAGGTGGACCGCGTTCGCCGGGAGATCGACGTTCGAAGCACCGATCTGTTGATCGGCGGAATCTCCGTGGCCGACATGGCGAAGGACCTCGGTGTTCCGCTTACAGTGGCGCGGGCCGGCTTTGAAGCGGCGGCGAAGGCCGACCCCGAGTTGCGACTGACGCGACAGGCCGGCGACGTGATTTTGTTTCGCGGCGCGACGGCGCTCCCGACGAAGGAGGACGACTCAATGTCCCTCACGGATTGGATCAAGAGCCTCTTCTCCAAAGAGGGCGACGAGGCAGCGAAGGTAACCGTGCTCATGGAGCGACGGGCCGCCCTCTCCACGCGCCTCGACCGGATGTACGACGACATCGGCAAGCTGGAGAAGCGCGAACAGGAACTCGTCACCGAAGGCAAGAGCGCCTCGTCAAATGTCGTAAAACGCCGACTCGCCGCGCAGATTGCCCACATGCGCAAGGACATCTCCCGCTGCAACACCAGTGCGGCCGTAGTCAGCAAGCAAATCAACATCATCAGCACGCACGTTCACAACCTCGAACTGGCCCAGGCCGGCAGCGTGGCCCAGTTGCCGTCGAGCGATGAACTGACCGAAGCCGCGGTGAACGCCGAGGAGATTCTGGAGCAGTTGTCGGTTAGTGACGATCTGGTCAGCAGCCTGGAGGTCGGGCTGGCCCAGTCGGCCGTTTCTGAGGATGAGGCGGCAATCCTGAAGGAACTCGAAGGCGACAAGCCGGAGGCAACGAAGCAAGACATGGCGCGAACGGTGGCACAAGCGCAGGAAGGGAATCCGCCCGATACAAAGAAGGAACGCGGACCAGCGCAAGCGGAATGAAATTGACAATGACCCATTGTCAATTCGGATGAACTCATGGCCCTCTTTGACTGGCTTAACAAGAAGAACAAATCCCTGTCGCAAATGACGCGGCAGGAGCTTCGTCGACAGGAGTTGCTGCTCAACCGCGAGCGCGATCAACTGCTCAAGCGCGTCACTGATCTCGCCGGCAAGAAGCAGGAAATCTTCGATCGCGGCCGACAGGAGAAGACGCCCGAGGTGCGCCGTGTGCTGGCCCAGGAGTTCGACCTCAAGACGACCGAGCAACTGCTCACGTCGCGGCAGCTAAATATCCGCAGCAAAGAGGCCATCACGGTCACACGCATGCGCATGCTTCGGGAGAACGCCGAAAAGGCCAAGGCCCGTGGCTCGAAGCTCGGCCTCATCGGTGAAAAGGACCTCGTCGCGTTGGAAAAAATGATCGCCAGCGACGAGATCACCTCCGAGATGTATCAGGATCGGCTCGACTCCATGCTCCAAATCGGTGGCGAGGACGGTGAAAGCATCCTCACGCCGGGGTCAAAGCAGGTGCTCGATGTTTGGGAACAAATGGACACCGGACTCATCGCTGATGCGGGACACGCGTTTGATGAAGCGGAACGCCGCGTCCGTGAGCGACACAAGGCGAGCGAGTAATCGTCGGTGTAGGGTCCGCTGTGCGGACCACGTTCTTGAAATAACAAATGCCCCTCGACCTTGCCATCCCACGTTCGCCCTCCGCCGTGCAATCGGCCGTTATGCAATTCGCCGCGCGGCGCAGCCTTCGACTCAGCCAGCCGGGGCACATCGATGGGCAGTGCATCGAGGACGCCTCGCTCCCCACGCCGGCCCGCGTGGAGGTCCTCGTTCGCCCTGATGGCGTGCAGTCGATTGTGTCGCTCGCCTTTGGGGATAATCCCGAAAGCGTGCAACTGGCCTACGCCCTGCAACGCTACCTCGCAGACGACCGGGCCTATGCCTGCGAATGCCCGCCGATCTGTCCGCAATGCAACGCCACGGTGGCAAACGTTACGGCGAAGTTCTGCGGACGATGTGGTGCGGGGCTGGTTGTCGTTGTGCGAGAGCCGAGTAAATTGACAATTGCCAATTGATCATTGTCAATTCAGGAGAACCCATGAGCCTTTTCAAATCCGCCGAAGAACGCCGCATCGAACGCGACATCAAGATTCGCCAAGGCATCCGCCGCATTGAGAAGGCGGTCACTGAGCAGAACAAGTTCACCGACGAGTTCGTGAAGAACGCTCGCCGTGCGAAGGAGATCGGCGACAACGGGCAGTATGTCTTCATCCGCAACTCGCTTAAGAAGACGGCGACGATTAAGAAAATGCTGGAGCGGCAACTGCTCGCCGTGAAAAACGCCCTGCTCATCAAGCGGCAGGCCGAGGCATCCAGCGACTTCGTGAGCGCCATGAGCACCATGGCCGGCGAGATTAGCCGCATGTACGGCGAGACGGACCTGGCCAAGACACAGCTTTCCTGGGAAAAGGCCATGGCCCAGAGCCAGAGCATGGAAGAGCGGATGAGCATGTTCCTCGAAACGGTCGAAGACATCGCCGCCAGCGACACCGCCAACGTCCCCGCCGAAGTCGTCACCGATCAGGAAATCGACGCGATGATCGAGGCCGAAGGCCAGGCCGAGCACGCGAAAGACATGGATGAATTGGATTCGCTGCGTGCGGAGTTGAACGCGGTGAAGAACGCGGGGCAGAAGGAAGCGAAGTAGGGTCCGCTGTGTGGACCAATACGAGCCGCACGCGCCAGCACGCGGCCTGAACCACGGAATCGACGCTGACCTTTGGGTATAATGTGGATGGAACGTAACGCATGGATGTGTTGCTCAGAATTAAGCGGTTGGTTCTCGAAGGGCGAATGCGCATCACCGAGAAGTCCCGCGACGAGATGGAACTCGATGACATCGAACCGGCTGAAGTTGCGGAGGCCATTCTCAGTGCCCGGCGAATTGACAAAACGCTACGTTCACGGAATCCGCGTCGTAGCCACGCATCGGAGAAACTCTATGTCATCAAAGGCTTCAGTTACAAAGGTACGTCGATCTACACGAAAGGTCGCTTCGGTCGGGACCACGGCGAGCAAGTCTACTACATCCTTATCTCGGCGAAAATCGACTCTCCATAAGCCGACGAGGGATACGCTGGTTGAGTGCGTCGTGTGCGGATCGAAACGCGTCACTCGTCGACTTGTGACAGTGCAGTTCCGAAGCGGGCAAATGTCCTCGGCAGTTCCCGCCGATGTGTGCGCGAAGTGCGGCGAGCGTTATTACGATATGAATGTCGCGCAGAAGTTGGATCGCGAACGGCGGGGACCAAATCGCAAGCGGCGAATTGTGTAGAGAATTGCAGTTTTATCGAGCGATGGACATGGACGAAGAACTGGATGAGCAACGGGCCGAGTTGAATGCGGTGAAAAACGCGGGGCAGAAGGAAGCAATGTGATAATGCGTCCGGATGTCGAATTGCTTTTCGAGCGTGAAGAAATTGCACGCGCCTGGGCCGCTCATGGAACGTTGGGATTTCCTCCAGGAGCGGCAGGATTGGAATTCGACGGGATAACCTTGGCACTTTTTTGCGCCGAGTTGGCTGGGTGTATTGAGTCGTTTGTGAAGGACCACAAACTGAAGCCTATTGCTCTCAGAATAATTGAGTCGTCGGACGAACACCTTAAGGTCATCATTCCGAAATTGAATCCCGTGGCCCGCGAGTACTTTGAAGAGCTTGAGAGCATCGTTTCCCGTATTATTAGTTTTCTTGAGCAAGCAAAACGCTTGGGTCTTATGTGAAGCGATAGTGACAAGGGGTTGGCCATGCCGATTCTGTCTTCTGACAACTCCGTTAGGAATGCAAATACACGCATGTCCGTTTCCTACCCCACCTTCGAACGCGTCAAGTCAGGTGGCTTTACTCAATCCCAATCATCATCCCGCTCCGGCCGGTAGAGGCGGATTCGCGTGGGTTCGACGATCCAGAGTTTGCGATCCAACTTCTCTGTCACGAGCGCGGAAATTAGCACTTGGGCCGCCCGGTCGATATCGGCGCTGGTCGGGTTTCGCGGCAATCGAAACACCGCGATCCCGGGATATTCCCCGGGTGGAAAGACGAACGGATTTGAGAAATCCAAATCGAGCGTGACGAGGGCGCGCCCCTCGTCGCGACAATGGTCGATGAGGCTTCGGTCGACAGCGCTGGCAAGCCCCTGATCGAACACCGTAGTTGCATCATGGCCGGCAGCCCTGAATAGTTCGGCCGTTCGACGACTTAGGTTCTCGTCCAATTTGAGTTTCAACGCGACTTCTCAACTGGCAGCTCTACGTATCGCTCGCGCGACATTTCCGCGCCATAGGCAATGCAGGCGAGCAGGTCCGCCTTTTCCAACCCCGGGTAGTCGTCGAGTAATTCCTGATGCGACATGCCCTGTGCCATCATGTCCAGGATAAGGGACACCCAGATGCGATGGCCGCGGATGCAGGGCTTCCCGAAGCAGATGTTCGGATCAACGGTGATTCTTGATATTAGTTCTTCATGTGACATAGCGAACCCTGTTGCGAAGGGAAGCCGGCGGCAGACGTCCATCGTCCCGTGAGATTATACTGTCGATGTCGCGCCGGAATAGTCCGCCCGCGACCCATAATTGGATCATAGACCTGATGTCCGTCTCACTCCCCACCTTTGAACGCCTCAAAGAACGCGGGCTTGCCGCGTACAAGGCCGGCAATTATGCCGAGGCCAAGCCGTTTCTCATGCAGGCCGCGGATGCGATGATTCAGATCGCCGGCGAGACGGCTGACCTGGCCCGACGTCAACGGCGCAAGGCGATGGCTGCCGAACTCATCGAATTCGCCAAGCAGTGCGACAGCCGCGCCGGGGATAAGAAGGCCGGGCGACGACAGGCCACCAAGGACGGCGAAGAGAACGGGGCCGATGCCTCGGACTGGATCGTCCGCGAGAAGCCCGGCGTGAAGTTCGACGACATCGCCGGGCTTGACGACGTAAAGCAGGAAATCCGGATGAAGATGATCTACCCCTTCAGCCATCCGGAACTCGCGACGAAATACCGCATCGCCACCGGCGGCGGCCTGCTCCTCTACGGCCCGCCCGGCACCGGCAAGACCATGATCGCCAAGGCCATCGCCGCCGAGATCGAGGCGACGATGTTCGTCATCAGCCCGGCGCAGGTGCTGAGCAAGTGGGTCGGCGAGGCCGAGCAAAACATCAAGAAGCTCTTCGACGCCGCGAAGGCCGAGGCCAAGAGCATCATCTTCATCGACGAGATCGAGGCCCTCGTGCCCAGCCGACGCGATTCGCAAAGCAGCGTCATGACCCGCGTCGTGCCGCAGATATTGCAAGAGTTGGAGGGCTTCGACCGCGGCACCGCGTCGAACCCGCTGCTCTTCGTCGGCGCGACCAACGAACCCTGGGCGCTCGACAGCGCCGTCATGCGACCGGGCCGATTCGACGCCAAGGTGTACGTCCCGCTGCCCGACGCCCCGGCCCGCCATCGCCTGCTGGAGATCTACTTCGGCACAAGGCCGATGTGCGATGATGTGGATTTCGCCAACCTCGTGACGCTCACCGACGGTTACAGCGGGGCCGACATCAAGTCGATTGCCGAGCGGTCGGCTACGATCCCCTTCATGGAGGCGGTGGACGGACGCGAGCCGCGACCGATCACGATGAAGGACGTGGCCGATGCCCTGGCCGATGTGCAGCCATCCGTGAGGAAGAAAGACTTGGTACGTTTCGAGCAGTTCAGAGACGCGACGTAAGCCTGTGGCACTGGTTTCCAACCAGTGCGAATCGCGAGAAACCGGGGATGATCTCCACCGAATTCAATCTCGACGCCTTCATTCGCGACGAAACAGCCTTCGCTCGTGTCGTCCCGGCGGGCGATTTGTTCACGCGACTGACAAGACAGATCGTCGTACCGCCGTCATGCGCTGCATTGGTGTGGGGCGAGGCGGCGCAGCCTTCGTTCTTCGCAGGTGGCCGACCGATCGAGGCAGCCGGCGCGCGAGATGTGCTGATTGTCAAGGCCATGCCGATCCAGTTGGAGTACGAGGTGTCGCCGTTGCCGTCGCGCGACGGGTTCGACTATTCCGCCTCGCTGCGGATCGCGGTGCAGGTCGTGCCGGATCGGACGGAATTGGAGCAGCTTCGCAGGTCGCTCCTCGGCAGCCGCAACCGGGCCGACGCAGGCGACGTGCGAACGCATTTGGATGAGACGATTCGCCGGGCATTGTCGGCGTTCACGAAGCAACACGAAGCAGCCAGTCTGGCGTCGCCGGAGCATTGGCGGACTTTCGAGACTGTGCTCTCGGAACAATTTCAGCCGATTGGGTTTTCATCCGGACTTGCGCTGGAGTCGGACATTCGCGTCACGTTCGCATCGACCGCCTACGCGGATCGGCAGCGCGATCAGGCGGTTGTCACCCGGCGTGAACAACAGTTGGCAGAGGAGTCGAAGCTTCGCACAGCGTCGGCCGAGGCCCGGAGACTACACCTTAACGAATTGGCTGCATTGATCGAACGTGTTCAGACTGCGACGAAGGCGGCACCGGGCACGAGCGTGGCGGATGTCATTCGCAGCTTTGACGTGAGTCGGCGCGGCGAATTATATCGAGGATTAATGAGCCTCGGTACAACGGTCCGCCGCACGGAATCTATTCTGATCGTCGCCGGGCAGGAGCTTCTCTGGTTTGCGTCGAATGGCGGCGGCAACCCGACCCATCGCGCTGCACTTCCTATGACCCTCGGCCCCTTGCGCAGCGTGCGACTCGGCGAGCATGAGGGCCGCCGGATCATTCTGGTCGGCGCACGGCAAGGCGTGTTCGTAATGACTGTCGACGCCCCGGAAGCCGCGACGCCGTACGCATTCACGCCGCTCGCCGATCTTCGCGGCGGCGTGAACTCCACCGCGATTCACAACGGCCGGCTCTACGCCACCCATTCCGAAGCCGGGCTTCTTGGCTGGCCATTCGGTGAACCGGACGCGCCAAACTATTGTCTCGAAGACATGCTACGGGGCGCGAAGGCCGTACGCGATGTGCAGGCCACCGACGACGGCCGACTCTGGTTTACAATCGATTCCCGTGTTTGCGCCTGGTGCCCCGACTCGAAAGAGGCGCCGCTACTCTTCACTGCGCCGGCCGTGATTCACTCTTTGCTCGTCACCGATACCCACGTCTTCACCGGGCTGGATAACGGCGCGATCCTCCGCTGGGACAAGCAATCCCCCTCGATGCACGACGAACTCCAATCCCCCGGCGGCGACGCCGTTCACTCGCTCGCGTTCCTGTCCGGCGGCGGAATCCCGCGCCTGCTCAGCGCGGACAAACGGCCGCACCTGACGCTTCGGGTGCTGGGCGACACCTACCACGCCGAGTATCGTTGTAAGCAGCCGCTGCGTTGGGGCGTTGCGGAGGAGGATGTCATCGTAGGGGTGAATGACCTGCGCGATCAACTCATCCTCTGGCGACCCGATGTACCGGAAGAGCCGCTGGCAACGATCGCTGTTGCACGGACATGCGGACACACGGTGCAGGATGTGATCCTCGCCGGTGCGCCTACCTCAGTTGTCACTTGTTGATCAAAATCTTATCTATCGCCATCGGTATCTCCGCATACCCCGGAAATCGCCCGACCTCTTTCTTGCAAAAGAGGCGCTGGCCGTCCACCACCACGTCGAACACGCCGCCCGATCCGGCGACGAGTTCGAACTGGAGTTGATCTTTGCCGTATTTCTCGTTGAGTTCCGCCACCAGACCGGTGGCCTGCGGTTTGTAGTTTCACTGATTGCAATAGGTGATCTGAATCTTCACGGTCCACTCCTTTTTCGGTCCTTCCCCCGGAGTGTAGGCCGTTCGTTTTTGCCTCGCAATCACCTCTGGAAGGAGGGACGAACTCCGACGATAATTCTCGATTACAGTTTTCTGAATCGCGGCGGCGCACCGACGTCTGCCGAGGAGAGAGCGAATGAAAGTCACCATCGTTGGAACCGGATATGTCGGCCTCGTGACCGGCGTCTGTCTCGCCGACACCGGCAATCACGTCGTCGGCCTGGACGTCGACCCCGATAAGGTCGCCCGACTCTCGCGCGGCGAATGTACCATCTTCGAGCCGGGCCTGACCGACCTCCTGCAATCCAATCTCGCGGCGGGGCGGTTCCGTCTGACCACGAATCTGAAAGATGCCGTCGACCATGCCGACGTCATCTTTATCGCCATCGGCACGCCGCCGAAGGCCGACGGCGCGGCCGACCTCTCCATGATCGAACGGGCCGTGGTCGATATCGCCAAGGCAGTGACCAAGCACACCGTTCTCGTTATGAAGTCGACGGTCCCGGTCGGCACCGGCGCACACGTCGAGAAGCTCATCGCCCCCCACGCCAAACATCGCATCGACGTGGTCAGCAACCCCGAGTTCCTCAAGGAAGGATCGGCCGTGGATGATTTCCTGCGGCCCGATCGCGTCGTCATCGGCACCGACAGCGAGCACGCCGCGACAGTCATGAAGGAGTTGTATGCCCCGTTCGTGCGAAACAACCACCCGATCATCGTCGTGAAGCGAGCCGCCTCAGAGATGGTGAAATATGCGGCGAACTGCTACCTCGCCATGCGCATCAGCTTCATCAATCAAGTGGCGAATCTTTGCGAACCGCTCGGCATCGACGTGGATGAAGTCCGCACCGGCATGGGCTACGACGCACGCATCGGGTCGCACTTCATGTATCCCGGCGCGGGCTACGGCGGGAGCTGCTTCCCCAAGGACGTGCAGGCTCTCTGGCACGTCGCCAAGGAGACCGGTATCAACGCCGACCTGCTCCGAGCCGTGCATGAGCTGAACGAGCGACAGAAGGGCCTATTGGTTGACCGCATCCGTTCGCACTTTGGCGACGTGAAGGGCATGACGTTCGCCCTTTGGGGCATTGCGTTCAAGCCCAAGACCGACGACATCCGCGAGGCCCCCGCGCTCCGCATCATCGAAGGCCTGCTCGCCGGCGGTGCAAAGGTAAATGCCAGTGATCCGAAGGGCCTGGACCATCTCAGAAAGGACTTCGGCGACAAGATTCGCTACTGCCCCGATGCCTACGACGCCTTGACCGGCGCCGACGCGCTCGTGATTTGTACGGAGTGGAACGAGTATCGCTCGGCCGACTTTGATCGGATCAAGGCCGCGCTCAAGCAGCCTGTGATCTTCGACGGGCGAAATCTCTACTCGACCGACCAAATGAAGCGCCGGGGCTTCACGTACTATTCTATTGGGCGACCTGTGGTGAAGCCCTCATAAGATCACGAGTTCACAAAACTTTTGAATCAAAATGGCCCGCCGTAAGACGAGCACCCCGTTGCCGTGGCGCTCGGATGAGGGCGATGTCTTACGGCAGGCCAAAAACAGGACGGCGAAACGTGCATCCCTTGCACATCGTCCTTGAAACGTTTCGCCGACCTAGCACGTCACCATTTCGGGCGACGTGCAAATCTGTCACGCGCGATCCGAGTTGTCGTGAACCCTCGGCGCGGTTTTCCGATGTCCTCCGGTTCGTTTGACGACCAGCGCGCCCGGAAGCAATCCCCATGCCAGCATCTCACTGCGCGTCATCTCACGCACCAGGCCACTGGTCACCACGCGCAGTCCGCAGGTGAACACCAGCTCCTCCACGCGCCCGGCAATCATCCGCGCCGTCGGCGAATGCAACCCATGCTGTCGACGAAGGTGCTGCACGATCAGGCTCTTGTTCCAGCGCTGCTGAATGATGCGGCCGTCGCGCGGGCGAGCCGTCGCTACCATCACCATGCGGCGCAACTTGTCCCGGAAGCGGGAATGTTCGCGAATGGCCATCGCCGCGGTGGAGTGCCCGGTCTGGCTCAAAACCAACTCGACCAGCTCAGCCAGTTGCCGCGTCGTCACCACTGCTTCGTCGTAGGAGGTCTTCAAATAATCATAAACGGCATCGCCCAGGCTGCCGGCCGTGGAGGTATCCAGATCCCAGCCCTCCTGCACGGCCAGCAATCCATGGCGGATGCAGCGCAGCAGCTTGGCCAGAACGAACGGCTCGTCGCACCCATCGCGTTTGGAGACGCGGATCGATATGTCGGGAGCGGAATGATCACTCATTGAATAAATCCTGCTGGCCGTCGACCTCGGTCTTGTCGCGGTCCAGTATATTTCGCGCTTCCTGGATGAAGTCATCAACGACCTGAAACTCGTGGTACATGCTGGCGAATCGCAAGTAAGCGATTTTGTCGACCTTGCGAAGTCGCGCTGCCACGGCGTTGCCCAGATAGACGCTCGGCACTTCCCGGTCGAAGCGTCGGAACAGCTCGTCCTCCACCTCGACGACGATGCCCTGCAAGGTTGCGGCGCTGATCGGCCGTTTCCAGCAGGCACGCTGAACGCCGCCGAGCAATTTCTCTCGCTCGTACGGAACGCGACTGCCGTCCTTCTTGATGACTTGCAATCGTGCTGTTTCTTCAATGCGCTCATACGTCGTATAGCGTCGCTTGCACGCCGGACATTCCCGGCGGCGTCGAATGACAGTGCCGCCCTCAGTCAGGCGGGAGTCGATGACCTGATCCCTTTGTTGCTGTTTGCAAAACGGGCATAACATCGTTCAGCCACGGCTAATAGCATCGGGGTGCCCACGACCCCAACATCTTGTATCTGCTTGCAGAGTATGGCCCTATAAAAAGCGTGTCAAGCAAAAAACGGCGATTCTGCGGCTGATGTGTTTCCACAACCCATCATCCGTCTGTGACTTTGCAAACAGTCGCGCCGGACTTACTTAATGAACCGGCCCACCAACGTCCCCACGACACGGTTCATTATGATGCACCGTGCGTGACTCACACACCGTCTGCAGGATTGTGACATGTTTGACCGGCCCGACTGGAATTGGCGGCAGAAACTCGACTTCGTCGTCGCCACGATGAAGGAAATGAGTCTCAAGACCGACCCACAGGACATGGTCCGCTCCTACGCCGCGCGTGTCGGCGAGTATCTCCCCACCGATCGAATGGTCGCAGTCAGCAGGCGCGGAATGCAGCCTCCTCACTATCGCATCACACGCTCCAGCCTCTGGAAGGAAGAAGTCAATCCGTGGAAGCAGTCCCACATGCTCCCGCACTTCACGGGCGGAATGCTGGGCGACATGCTTCATGCCGGCGACCCTCGGATCATTAATGATCTCAACGCGCCTCCCGATGACCCGGCGCACGAGTACCTGAGCGGCATGGGGAGTCTTGTTGCCACGCCCTTCTACGAAGCCGGGGTGGCCTCCAACATGCTCTTCGCCATGCGGAAGGAGCCGAACGCTTTCAAGCAGGAAGAGTTCCCCGGTTGGGTCTGGGTGACGAGCCTCTTCGGCCGCGCGACTGGAACGCTCGTCCTCGCGGGCGAATTGCGTGAGGCCTACGAAGCACTCGATCAAGAGATGAAAGTCGTCGCCAACATCCAGCAATCACTCCTACCAACCGCTCTCCCGACGATTCCCGGAATGGATCTGGCGGCGCACTACCAAACGTCCAAGCGCGCGGGCGGTGATTACTACGACTTCTTCCCGTTGCCCGAAGGCAAATGGGGCATCCTCATTGCCGACGTCAGCGGCCACGGCACGCCGGCCGCCGTCATGATGGCCATCACTCACGCCATAGCCCATTCCCATCCCGGCCCACCCATTCCACCCGGCAAACTCCTTGGCTATGTGAACCACTGCCTCGCCGCCCGATACACGACCCACAACAGCTCCTTCGTCACCGCCTTTTATGGAATCTACGATCCGGCCAAACGTACGATCTTCTACGCCAGCGCGGGCCACCCACCGCCGCGTGTCAAGCGATGCGAAGATGGCAGCATCTCGTCGCTCGACCAGGCGGGCGACCTTCCGCTCGGCATCTTTCCTGATTCGACCTACGGCGAGGCCACGGCGCAGCTTCACATCGGGGATCAGGTCATCCTCTTCACCGACGGCATCACCGAGGCGCAGAACGACACTGGCGACATGTTTGGCACCGAGCGCCTCGATCGCTCACTCGTTCAATGCAGGCCGGATGCTCGCGAAATTATTAACTCAGTCTTGCACGCGGTCGCGTCATTCTCCGGCGACCGTCCGGCCGACGATGACCGCACGCTCCTCGTGGCAAAGTTGACCTGAGATTCAGACAGGTTCGACCGGAAATGCGCCCACTTGCGAGCGGCGTTGTGGAGTTCGCAATTCGAGGATGCACGACATGATGTGCGACGCCACCTCAACATAGGCCTCGCGGTCTTTCTCACGCCCGACCCACGGCGACAAATCGATCGGCGGGCCAAAGCGAACCACCGCTCGGTGCCGCCGAAAGAACGGCACAGCCATCGACAGCAAATCCTTGACGCGAGAACGCCCCCACTCGACCGGCGGCCGCAGCCCATCGATATAAGCCGGAATCACCTTGGCCCCGCTTCGCATCGCCAACATCGCAATGCCTTCGCGCGCCTCGACGACTTCATCCCGCGCCGTGATGCGGCCCGTGGGGAAGATGCCGATCGTCTTTCCCTCGGCAAGATGCCGTAGGACCGCCTTCACGCTCGCCGTGTCGTTGCCGCTGCGATTCACCGGCACACACTCCACCGCTTCCACCGCCCACTTCACCAGCGGCAACCCGGCATATTCCTTCGCGATCATGAATCCCACGCTGCGGTTCGGCGAGCAGGCCGACAGGATGAACGGGTCGAGCACCGAGTTGTGGTTCGCTGCGACGATGGCAGCACCGGTCGCTGGGATCGTGCAACC
>JBBTET010000009.1:0-34185 GCA_038042195.1 Planctomycetota bacterium
TTAAGTTTGTTGGACGATTGTGCGCAAACAAAAGGTGGAATCGCATCTTGGTTGAGTCGGCAGAATCACTTCAGTTGAAGCTATCTGATGGCACGGCTTTCGGAATTGGGTCACGAGTTCAAATCGGAGATGATCAGAGAACTCAGTTTTGGGTGATGATTGATGTCGACCGTCTTCCCGAAAATGGCGAAGAAGGGCTTCGCCAGATAAAGTCCTGGATACCCAAGTGTGCAATAATCTTGGCTGTTGAGGTTCTCGCTGGAAGACAGTTTGTTCCCACGGAAAATGTGTTTTCCGCAGCGTCAATTAACTATTCAAGAGACCCGCAACGGGGCGACGCACAGTTTTTTAGACGACGTTGTCGATTCGATGTACTGCACGCAATGATCTCATGCCTGAACGCAAACCCATCTGAGAACTTGTGTAATTTCGCCAAGCTCGAAACGATGCAATCTCATACGCGAATTTACACTCAAGAAGATTTTGCTGAAGCAATAATGTACTGGCAACGTAAGGGCTATATGACTCTCCTTGCTCGGGGAGG
Organism: Planctomycetota bacterium; assembly: GCA_038042195.1. Classification (GTDB taxonomy): domain Bacteria; phylum Planctomycetota; class Phycisphaerae; order UBA1845; family UTPLA1; genus JACRIM01. The sequence continues at coordinate 545 of JBBTET010000009.1, forward strand.
CGACACAAGAATAGAACAATCTCTTGACGATGAGATGATGCAAGAGTTATCGAGTTATTCATGGGACGAAAAAACTCCGGCAAGTGCTAGCGAGGCCACTCGTCGCAAAGATAACCCATCGATCACAGAGTACGATGTTTTCATTTCACACGCATCTGAAGATAAAGAGACGGTTGTCTTGCCTTTAACAGATGAACTAACAAAGCGGGGATTGCGCGTTTGGGTAGACTACAGAGAGCTTCAACTCGGGGACACGCTCCGACAACGAATCGACGATGGATTGATACGGTCCCGATTTGGTGTGGTGGTTATTAGTCCTCGGTTCTTTGCGAAACGATGGCCTCAGACAGAGCTCGACGGATTAGTAGCCTTAGAAATGTCAGAGGGAAAGAAACGCATTCTTCCCGTGTGGCATGATGTTGAATATGAATCCGTGGCCAAACAATCGCCCACTCTCGCCGCGCGCCTTGCAGTCAAATGGAACGATGGGTTAAGCAGAGTCGCCAATGACATAGAGCGCGCAATACGTACCTAAAGACACTACTTGATTATCCATCGACCTCAATCCCTATATTTCGCGCCGTGCCCATGACGATGCGTTTGCTGGCTTCGATGTCGAAGCAGTTGAAGTCGTTGATCTTGGTCTTGGCGATGGCCTCGACCTGGGTCATGGTGACCTTGCCGACCTTTTCCTTGTGCAGGGTGCCGGAGCCTTTGGCGACCTTGGAGGTGTCAACGTGGGTGAGGTTGCTTGTGCCGTAATTCGAAGTCGAGGGGCGACAGGCTCGCATTCGAGTGCGAGAATACCATTGAAACAGTCAACCAGGGACCATACATTCGCATAGCACCCTTCGAGCGCGAAACTAAGAGATGATCGAGCGTTACCTGCAACATGAGGGAGAAAGTAAATGACCGTCAAAGACATCGTCGCCGAGCTCAAGAAACTCGGCACGGCTCAAACCAAGAAGACGTGGATGAATCACGGCGCTAAGGAGCCGTGCTTCGGCGTCAAGATCGAGGACATGAAGAAGATCCAGAAGCGCGTCAAGATGGACTACCAGCTCGCACTGGACCTCTACGACACCGGCATCGCCGACGCGATGTATCTCGCCGGGCTGATCGCGGACGATGCGAAGATGACCAAGAAGGACCTGCAGAAGTGGATGAAGAACGCCACCACCGTCTGGGTCAGCGAATACACCGTTCCATGGGTGGCATCCGCGAGCCCGCATGGCCGGGAGATTGCGTTGAAGTGGATCGAATCCAAGGACGAAACCATCGCATCGGCCGGCTGGGGGACTTACAGGAGCATGGTCGCGATCAAGGAGGATGCGGACCTGGACCTCGCCGAGATCAAGTCGCTTCTGGGGCGCGTGGCCAAGTCGATCCACCAGCAGCCCGATCGCCTCAAGTACATGATGAACAGTTTTGTTATCGCCGTCGGCTGCCACGTCAAGCCGCTCCACAAACTCGCGGTCGATACGGCCAAGGGCATCGGCAAGGTTGCCGTCGACCTGGTCGGGGATTGCAAGATTCCGTTCGCGCCCGACCATATCAAGAAATTCCAGGCACGCAGCCCGATCGGCAAAAAGCGCAAGTCGCCGAAGTGTTGATGCGATTGTCGAGGCCCGCGGAGGTGGTTGAGGATCGTCTGGGTGAAGACGTGAATCGTCCGCGTCGGCTCGCCTTTGGGAGATGTCAATTGGGCGAAGGGAGCGTAGTAGGCGCGATAGATTTGGGCGTGGCCGTCGACTCGTTAGGGGATGGCTCCGCGGGGGTCCCGGTGCGATTGGCTGAGCATGGGCAAAGAGGATCTTCGCCCTACCGGGGAGACGGGGTACGTCACCCTTCGATTTCGATGCCCATGTTTCGGGCGGTGCCCATGACGATGCGTTTGCCGGCTTCGTTGTCGAAGCAGTTGAGGTCGTTGATCTTTGTTTTGACGATGGCTTCGACCTGGGCCATGGTGACCTTGCCGACCTTCTCCTTGTGTGGGGTGCCGGAGCCTTTGGCGACCTTGGCGGCGTCCTTGAGCAGGACCGAGGCCGGGGGGCTTTTGATGATGAAGTCGAAGGTGCGGTCGTTGTAGACATTGACCACGGCGGTGACGGGCATGCCGTTGAGGTGCTTGGTCCGCTCGTTGAACTGCTGGACGAACTGGCCGGGGTTCACGCCGTATTGACCGCAGGCCGGGCCGATGGGGGGGGCGGGGGTCGCCTGGCCGCCTGCGCCCTGGACCTTGAATGTTGCTTTCGGGATTTTCTTTTTCTTTGCCACGAAACCTACCTCACTTCAATTTCACTCTGACCGGTGGTGAATCAACGCCAACTTGCGCTCTGACCGGCTCTTTCGCCCCTACGGGGCTTTAATACTCTGGACACCTTCTACCCAGGACTTACGTCCTGGGCTATTGGCTGTCGCCCCTAGCGGGGCTCAGGCATGACCGTTACACGGCCTCGATCTGCCAGTACTCCAAGTCGATCGGGGTTGCCCGGCCGAAGATGGTCACGATGACGCGCACCTGACCCTTGTCGGGGAAGACCTCGTCGATTTCGCCTTCGAAATTCTCGAATGGGCCTTCCTTGACCTTGACCTGATCGCCCTTTTTCATGCCGGCCATCCCCGCGAGGGTCGGCTGCTCGGCCGACTTCTCGACGACGGCGAGCATCTTTTCCACGTCGTGCGGCTTCATGGCGGTCGGCTTGCCGTCGGAGCCGATGAAATCGCCGACGCTCATGGTTTCCTTGACGACGAACCAGATATCCTCGCGGATGCTGCCGTCCTCTTCAGTGGCCATTTCGACGAAGACGTAGCCGGGATAGAGCTTGCGATCAAAGACCTTGGCCACCTTGCCGCGCATGCGCTTCTCGCGCTGCGTCGGGACGAGGATGCGTCCGATGTACTCGCTGAGATTCTCGATCTTGACTTTGCGTTTGAGGGCCTCGCAGACCTGGTCCTCGCGGTTGCTGGCGACGCGGAGGACATACCACATCATGGGTCGGCCGGAGCCGGCGATGGTCGGCTTGGTGACGTCGCCGACCGAGGGGTCGACGACGCGCTCGACCACGGTGGTGGCGGCGTCGTCCTCGTGCGTGATGTTCGCGGCCTCTTCGGACATCAGAAGATCCTCTTGATGGCGTCAAACATGCCTTCGCCCTTCAGGATGCCGATCGAACTGAAGAAGAGCATGAAGAACACGTCGACCAGGAAGACAAACACCGTCATGGAGATGACGACAAAGATAACGACCTTTGTTGATCCGATGATTTCCTTGCGGGTGGTCCAGTTGACCTTTTTCATCTCGCCTTCGGTGGCGATGAGGAAGTCGCATATCTTTCGATTCAGGGCGAGGAGCCAATAGGTCAGGAGGCCGAAGACAATAATGACGGCCGTCGCGGTGCCGAATTGAATGTATCGGGTCGTTGCGCCGGTGCTGACGATTCCGAGCTTTTCAAACAGGAAATAGGCCATCCAGCAGACCAGGGAACCGGCCATGATTCCGGACCAGATGCGGGTGTAGTACCCCTGGCTGGGTTTGTAGATGTCGAAGAAGCTTCCGCCGGGCGCGTCGGCAGGACCGGCGTCGCGCGGGGTGTAGGATCGATCGTTGCCGTTATTGCCGACTGTCACGTCTGACACGTAGCGCTCCTTGTCAGCGATGGCCGTACCGTGGCCGGCGTCATGGCGGGGGGATGCGTCGGAGGAGTTTTTCGAGGCCATGAATCACCTTGCTGACGTGTTCTTACTCGGCGAACCATTTTTTCATTGAACAAACCAGGAGCGGAGGGACTCGAACCCCCAACCGCCGGTTTTGGAAACCGGTGCTCTACCAGTTGAGCTACGCTCCTTCGTCGTCATCAGTTTCCCGTCTGAGGCTCCCGGTCGGAAAACGCGAAAAAGACGTAGTGCGGCATTACTTCCGCTTGATCTTGTGCATCGTGTGCCTGCGCAGTCGCGGGCAGTACTTTTGCAGTCCGGCCTTGAGCTTCTCCGGGACGCCCTGTTGCACGTTGACGGAGGTGCGGTAGTTCAGGTCGCCGGATTCGCTGCATTCCAGCCAGACGTATTCTCGTTTTGAGGCCTTTGCCATGTCCGTAGTCCAAAATAGGTGGGGCGGACGCTATCGCCCGCCCCACGGGGTTTTTCAAACTTACTCAATCACCTTGGTGACGACGCCCGAGCCGACCGTGCGACCGCCCTCACGAACGGCGAATCGCACGCCTTCTTCGATGGCGACGGGACACATCAACTCGACTTCAAGGGTGACGTTGTCACCCGGCATGCACATTTCGGCGCCGCCGAGGAGCTTCAAGCTGCCGGTTACGTCGGTGGTTCGCATGTACAACTGGGGGCGGTAGTTGTTGAAGAAGGGCGTGTGACGACCGCCTTCCTCTTTGGTCAGGACGTACACCTCGGCCTGGAACTTCACATGAGGCGTGATGGACCCGGGCTTGGCCAGCACCTGGCCGCGCTCCAGCTCTTCTTTTTCAACGCCGCGAAGGAGGAGGCCGACGTTTTCGCCGGCTCGGCCTTCGTCCAGCGTCTTATTAAACATTTCGACACCGGTGACGATGGATTTTTTGATTTCCTTGTGGAGGCCGACGATTTCAATTTCGTCGCCGACCTTGATGATGCCGCGCTCAATACGGCCCGTGCCGACCGTGCCTCGGCCCTTGATGCTGAAGACGTCTTCCACGGGCATCAGGAAGGGCTTGGCCTCTTCGCGCATTGGCTCGGGGATGTTGGCGTCGAGGGCTTCCATCAGTTTGGTGATGCACTCGTTGGCCTTGGGATCCTTGGGGTTGTTTAGGGCCAGGTTGGATTGGCCGCGAATGATGGGGATGGTGTCACCGGGGAAGTTGTATTTGTTCAACAGTTCCCGGATTTCCATCTCGACGAGTTCGATCAGTTCGGGATCGTCGAGGAGATCGATTTTGTTGAGGAACACGACGAGGGCCGGCACGTTGACCTGGCGAGCGAGCAGGACGTGCTCGCGCGTCTGGGGCATGGGGCCGTCCGCCGCGCTGACCACGAGGATGGCACCGTCCATCTGGGCCGCGCCGGTGATCATGTTCTTGACATAATCGGCGTGGCCGGGGCAGTCGACGTGGGCATAGTGGCGCTTCTCGCTCTCATACTCCACGTGGCTCGTGGCGATGGTGAGAATCTTGGTCGGGTCGCGGCGGCCGTCCTTTTCGGAGGCCTTGGCGACTTCGTCGTAGGCTTTGAATTTGGCCAGTCCCTTGGCCGCCTGAACGGCGGTGATGGCCGCGGTCAACGTGGTCTTGCCGTGGTCGACGTGACCGATGGTGCCAACGTTGACGTGTGGTTTGGTACGTTCGAATTTCTCCTTGGCCATTCCAGCGATTCCTCCGCGTGCGTGGCTGAGACCTACGCAGTTGCAATGAGTACTATTTTGAACTTCTCACATACTGACGGACAACTCACCGCGTCGAACATCAACGCCGGCGCGTCCGCCTCTTCATATCAATACCGAGAGATTACAGCAGCCACGCTCAGGTGGAAACTGCAACCGCGTCCCAAACTGATCCCCGCGAATCCTTGCGGGGATTTCGGGACAGACGGGGCCTTGGCGACCCACCGGGCCGTCAAAAGCTGCTGACGGGATTTGAACCCGTGACCTCGTCCTTACCAAGGACGCGCTCTACCAACTGAGCCACAGCAGCGTCGGTTTAACGGGCAAGTCCTTGACAATCAGGCCGAGCTGCCGACCGACCATCCGTGTGCAGGTCCCGCGCCAGCCGTTATTTAAGACCGGTCAGTATATGCGGTTGCCATAGGGAGTCAAATGCGAATCGGCGAGTGTCGGGATTCATGAATTGGAGGGCCGAAACCGGATTGGCGACTGTTAGTAATTGTGTGGCAATGGTTTATGTTTATGTGCCCAAAAAAACAATGCTGCCGGGTCCATGGGGCATGTAAGCACAGGCGATCCTATTCACCCCGCAAGACCACGAACGCACCCCGTTCCTGCCGTTTGCGAATCTCTACCGGGTCAGTCACGATCTCAAACGAACGATCCAGGTAATAAGCGAATTGTGGCGTGAGGATATTTCGGAACTCAAAGTGACCGTGCCGTTCAGTGTGCCAGGGATTCCAAGTGAGGATCAGCCGCTCATCGGGCCTGGTTTTGCTTGCGATGTCACGGCACATTTCGACATCTTCCATGCTCCAATTAACCCTTGCAAAAACGGCGGAGGTCTGCTGCAAGCAGCATGTGATAGAAATAATGGCAACCGTTAGAGCGAACAGGAAGCCGGTCGTCCGGTTTCGATCAACCAATGCCGGCACAAGCCGGGCCAAGAGTGTTCCCGCCGACGCAGCACACCCGGGGATTAGGTAATACATCCAATACTCATGAATCTGAAATTGTCGCCAGAACAGGAGAACCCATGCCGCACCAGTGAACGTAAGTATTGCAATCCCATCCACTGGGCCGGTCGGCGCGCCAGGGTCGGAATGCTGCCTGGATCCGCTTTCGGCGGTCCTGTTGCGACCTGCGACTCCAAACAAGGTGCGCCATGTTCCAGACACAGCGGACGCAACGCACAACAAGAGAATCGGCCACGTAAGCCCTTGTATGGCATGGTGAAACGGTTCCCATTGGCTCGTGTCCGGTACTGATTCACGGCGGGATTGAAACATGTAAAGCATGTCAATCCAATGTCCTTCAAACCCTGCATACGCCAAATACGAGAACACCGATGCGCCTGAAGCGACGACACACAGCATCACAACCATGAAGTGGGTGCGCGTGACTTGCCGCCGCAACGTCTTCTGTGCAATCCATGCCAGGAAAAGCACTCCAAACAGCATTCCGGGCCAATCAATCCACGAGGCACAAAACACGGAAACCATGGAACATGCGAAGAACGCTACATCCGGCGCAGCCCCTTTGCATCGAACCGAACGCTGTTGCCACGAGACGAGGGCCGACAACATAAAGAAAAGACACACCGCCTCGTGGTTTACCATTCGCCCGAAGTAGACCGTCATGGGCAGCAGGGAATAAATCGCTCCAGTGATCAGGGCCGTCCGGCGATTCCGCGCGCGAGAGATGATGCTCATGAGTAAGGCGACGCTTCCAAGGGAACTGAGGATCGGGACGCCACGAGCCACTGCCTCCGATTCCCCGAAGCATCGAAACGCAGCAGCCAACAACCACACAAGGCCGGGAGGATGACGCGGATAGAACGAGGAGTCTTCGGGGGCGGGCGTGGCTGTTCCCATGGCGCTCACGGGCATACCGTGGTGCCAGGAAAGTGGATACCGAAGGAAGTTTCGGGCCAATTGCGAAAAGAAGGCCCCGTTCCAATCGTGCCGGCCGATCCAGGGTTCGCTTATCTCTCGTGTCAGACCCGCCGTATAGACCACGAGGATGGCGACCGCGAAGAGTCTAAATCGACCGGTCGGCGTGATGGTGGTCATGCAAAGTTCCTAGAGCGGATTCCGACTCGGTTACCACGATCGAGATGGCACCATGCTCGCGCCGGGCACTCGGATTTCAGTGGCCTTGCTAGTCGGGTACGCTTCTGATTCACTGATGTGAAGGTTATCCAGCATGAGTCCCGCTCGCCAGCCAATGCCTCTTGTCCTCGCGACGACCAGCCCTCGACGGGCCGAGTTGATGCGTGCTGCGGGATTCCAGTTTGAAGTCATCGCGCCGCCGATGGTGGAACCGGATGAGCGGCATCCGCACGTCGATCCCGGTTCGTACGCCGAATCGCTGGCCTTCTTCAAGGCCAGCAGTATCGCGGACCAGCATCCGAAGAAGCATATCCTCTCGGCGGACACGATTGCATACATCGATGGTGAGATCATCGGCAAGCCCGACGATCGCGCTGATGCTTGCCGCATACTAAAGAAGCTCTCCAACACGACGCACCAGGTGGTCACTGGCGTGGCGCTGATTCATCCGGCCACTGAGCGTCGCCACATTGCGCACGAGGTGAGCATGATCCGTTGTCGCCCATTGTCAGACGAGATGATCGGAGCCTACCTCGACACGGGACAGTGGCAGGGCAAGGCCGGTGCGTACGGCATTCAGGACAGGAACGACCCGTTTGTGGAGTGTCTCGAAGGCAGTTTTTCGAATGTGGTGGGTCTGCCGATGGAGATGATCGCCCGCATCTTTGCGGACTGGTGTTCGTGATCGATCATTCGCCGGCACGGTTCATGTCGAGCAGAAGCACCGATACGTCGTCGCCTTTGTTGAGGCTGCCTGGGGCGTTATCAAGTTGCCACTCCAGGCCCGCGAAGAGTTCGATGGTCGGTTTTCGCAACAATTCCGGGATTCCCGAATGTAGCTCCGGCATTCCCGGCAGCGGCGGTCGATGGGAGATCAGTACATGATCCAAGCCGTCGCTATAGACCATCAGGCGGTCGCCCGGATGCACTTGTGTGGTCTCATTTGAAAAGGACTGCCCGGCTGCCAGCCCCAATAGCGTCCCTTCGCCATGCAGTTCACGAATGGTCCCGTCGTGTCCCACGAGGAGCGGCGGAGGGTGTCCCGCCACGGCGTATTCGAGCCTGCCCGTTCGCAGGTCCAGCAGACCATACCAACCGGTGATGAACTGGGCATCGTGCAGCTCGTGTGAGGCGAGTTGATCGTTCAACATCGAGAGCACGACTGAAGGAGGGAGTATCTCATCGCCGTGCGGAGTGGCCCGCTTGGGTTGGATGGCGTGTTTGATGTACATCGTGAGCAGGCCTGCCGCGACGCCGTGTCCGACCGCATCAGCCAAGTAGAAGGCGACGTGATGTTCATCGAGGTGGATCACGTCGAAGATGTCGCCACTGACAAAAGAGCAAGGTCGATAGAGCGTCGAGAATCGAGCGGGGCCGATTTGCTTCACGTCGCTTGGCAGGAAGTTTTTCTGAAGGCGCGAGGCGAGTCGAAGCTCCGTGTCAATGGAGGTGAAGTGTCGTTGTAGGCTCTCGCTCAGCCCCTGCATTCGCTTGCGCTCGCTGTCGATCTGCGCGACAAGGCCGCGCGTGGCGAGGAGGCCGAGCATGGTGCCATGTACTAATTCGATCGGGCTGTTTGGCGGCAGGCAGACGTGCGGTGCGACGAGACATTCAAACGCGGAGGGCCTTTCCGTCAGGATGACAATGGCCGCGGACTGATTGGCCCACTGCGAGGCAGTCTGCAAGAGCAAGGCTGATGTCGAGCCGGGGTTCGACTCGCACGGTAGTTCTGAATCCACCAGCACCATGATGTCGAATGAGTCCAGTTTCCCTTCGCTGAGGGTTGCGTCGAGATAATGCGGCTTGCACCACTCGGTTCCTGCGTAGAGCCGTCGGATCACAGGTGGGGCAGCGCATCGCGGGTCGAGAATGGCCGCGCGAATTATCGGCCCGCCGCTGCGTGTCTTGGTTGGTGCTGTGGCCATGAAACCCCGGGCCGCGCAACCCCGCGTGGGCGCGGTATGCCCTTTCCCATGTCGGTTCGAGTTGACCGGCTCATGAGTTCAAGGGACGAATTCCGAGGTCAGAACGGAATATTACCCGCCCGATTTTTCAGACGATTTGCCGAGGTTGGTGGCTGGCTCGGCATCCTTGAGGGCTTTTTCAACGGCTTTGACGAGCTTGTCATCATCCGGGGCCGTGCGGCTGTCAAATCGATCGACGACGTTCCCATTTCGTCCGACGAGGATCTTGGTGAAGTTCCACTCGACGTCGCCGCCGTGCTTGTGGTCGGCCTTCTTGCTGGTGAGGAACTTGTAGAGCGGGCAGATGTCCTTGCCCTTGACGTGGACCTTTTCCAGCATGGGGAAGGTGACGCTGTACTTGCCGGTGCAGAAGCTTTTGATCTCTTCGTTGGTGCCCGGCTCCTGTTTGCCGTAGTCGTTGGCCGGAACGCCGATGACGACGAGGCCCTTGTCCTTGTACTTGGCATACAGGGCCTGTAACCCCTTGTACTGTCCGGTGAAGCCGCACTTTGAGGCGACATTCACGAACAAAACGACCTTGCCGGAATATTGGCGGAGGTCGTGGTCGTTGCCGTTGATGTCTTTCATGGTGAAGGCCAGGGCGGGCATTTGGTCATCTCCAGCTTTGGCCTCAGCCTTATACTTCTTATCCTTTTTATCTTTGGCCTTGGTCTTTGCCTTTGTGGACTTGTCCTCTTTCGGCTCGGCGAAGGCGGAGCCAGTGAGAAGGGCAAGGGTCATCGTGGGGACCACGGCGAAACGAATCAAACTGCGGAGCATGTGTCGCATATCCTTTCTTGTCGTATAGTCATCACTCTTCGTGAGTTGCGGGCATTATAGCGAGTCGCGCGACTCGTCGCCGGTTAGTCGGTCATCCGGGAAAGTGTCTTATGCGTGCGTTCATTGCCATCGATCTGGATGCTGTTACCAAGAGTCGGCTGTCGGCCGTTCAGGCTCAACTCGTCGAGCGGGGGATGCGGATCAAGTGGGTCCATCCCGACCAGATGCACCTTACGTTGAAGTTTTTCGGCGATATGGCCGACTCTGCCTGTGACGCGATTCGCCCCTTGTTGGATAAGATCACGGCATCCACCACTCCCTTTGAATTAACGTTGGGCGGACTCGGCATTTTCCCGCCCGCCGGACGGGTCAATGTCGTCTGGGTGGCGGTGAGTACGCCGCCGGGACTCCTGTCGCTTCATGAGGCCTGCGAGGAGGCCCTTGCGCCATTGCGTTTCCCGCCGGATGATCGTGCCTTTGCGCCGCACCTGACCCTCGGGCGCAACAAGGATCACTCCGCGTCGAAGGGCATTCGGGCCATCCTTGCAGCGGGCGGCCCGATCGAGATCGGCAGCACGAAGGTCGGTTGCATCACGTTTTATGAATCCGTATTGGAACAGACCGGGCCTTCGTATCGGGTGATTAGTCGGCACAACCTCGCGAAATGAGTTCGGCCATTTCTGGAATAAATAAAGCACTCTGGCACGAAGTATCCAGAGACGCCGGATTTATCTGGTCTCGTAATACTCAGGAACCAGACTCGTAACATGCTTCAAACGACTCAAACCAGATTCTCTTAACATGTTTATTTGCAAAGGATTATGGCAAGGTCGAGCCGGCCACGATTCTCGGCATCGATAGCGGTCTTCTCCAGTTGATCGTCGGTCGATTGTGTCGTAAGCTACATGGCTCGCTGTGTCTTGCTTCGATCCGATGGTCGCGCTGGACGTCAGCTAGGTGCGCCCCCGAAAGGAGCCTTGCGGAAGCCTTATGATCAAAGTCCGACCACGTCCAGGTGAACCGGTCCAGCAGCTCATGCGCCGTCTCAAGAAACTTTGCGAGCGAGAAGGCGTCCTCCGTGAAATGAAACGCACCGCTTACTACGAAAAACCCTCCGACCGCAACCGACGCAACCATCGCAAGGCCGAGCGCCGGGCACAAGCTCCGAAATAGCGAATTCCATTCTGAAGCCGACCCGTCATGCCGAGAGCAGTGGCAATTCCTATAGCCCGTTAAAGGGCATTGTTTGTTTTTATATTTTTGACGAACGACGACATGCGACCAAGCGTCAGGGCGTCAGTCGCTGAATGATCAGGAATTGATCGTTCGTGATGCCGGCGCGGTCCATCGGGGCGATGATGTCGAGCAAGGTGTTGCCGTCCACGTCGGAGAAGGCGCATTTGCCGATCGTTGCGACTGGATTGGACCCCGTGATGGTGAAGGGCTGCCAGTAGTCCTGCACGTCCGCCCGTCGTTCGAAGCCGGCCATGTTGCCGCTGCCAGTGATGAAGACATCGAGGGTGCCGTCGAGGTCAAGATCGACGACCTGCACCTGATTGAGCGTAGACCCTGTCGTTGTCGTTCCGATGTTGAACACGTCCCAGGGGAAGTTCACCAATTGAACGACTGAGTTGCCTGGATTGCGAAACCACTGGATGACGCCCAGCGATTGATGTGCGACGACGGCATCGATGGCACCGTCGCCGTCAATATCCCCAAGGCCGAGGAAATCCGCCCCTGGCACCTGCACGTCGCCCGGCTGAGTCAATTCGCGTTGCTCGCCGATGGTGCGGCTGACCCAGTTTCCAGCGGTCAACGCCGCCAGGCCTGATTCCAGGAGGGGATTGATGAGCCAGCTTACGTTTTGGCTCTTGGCCGACGGGTACGTCACGACGACGTCGAGGTCTGTGTCGCCGTCCATATCGGCTACCTTCACGGACTTCACACCCGGTACGTCGGAGATCAACGCACTAGTCGTCGAGGTCCAGTTTCCACCGTTTTCGGCGGCAGCTCCGCCCGGATTCTGAAAGAGATAGACGCGCTTCGTCGCGCTATCCAGGGCGGTCGTGATTTCATTCGAGGCGAGCACAATGTCCGGCCCGTTGACGCCGTCCATGTCGGCTATGGCGAAATCGGTTTGGCCCGTTTCGTCATTCGGGAGAATGAATGTTTCGTTGATCGTTACTGATGCCCACGCGAGGCCATTGCCGGTTTCAGCGGGATCGAGTGGAGCAAAGAGCAGGACAACCGCGCCGCGCTTGTCGGCGTTGGTCACAGGGACGAATCCGGTGTCATTCACTAGGACCGCGACGTCAGGTCGACCGTCCCCATTGAAGTCGGCGATACCCAGGTCGTACATCGTGGAGATCGGCGCACCACCGGCGATGGTCGCGGTGGAAAATTCGACGGCGGCCCCGGTTCGGAGGTGGACCTGGATGGGCTGGCTCTCGGCCGAGCCGGAGACGAAGTCGATCAGGCCATCGCCGTTCATGTCGGCGGCGGCGATGACTCGTGCGCCGGCAGTCGATTCAAGCAGTGGATCGAGTTGCACGATGGAGAAGCCGAAGCCGGCGATGGTCGCGGGCTGGCTGGTGCTGACCGAAGTGGACCCGGAACCGGTGCCGCTCGTACCGCCGCCCGACGAAGGCGGCCACAGCCCGCCTTCGCCAAAGACGAGATAGAGATATCCACACCCCGCCGACGTCGCCATCAGGATGGCAATCGTACCGAGCACGAACAGAGCAAAGGCTCGACCGCGCATAGCTTCTTTTTCCGCCTGCGCGTCGTCGGCGGTAGACCGGCGTCGCGCTAAAGACTCGCTCGTTGCGTTAGCTATTCTGCCCGAGGATCGGCAAGGACGTCCCGGATGCGCCTTGCGTCGTGCCAATCGCAGTAGTTGCGACCGGCATCGGCGGGGCGATGTCATCCAGGGCCGAGTCCTCCACGTACACCTCTTCCATGTCCGTCGCATCGACCTCACGTCGAAGCAGCAGATAGATGAGCGTGCTGGAGGAGTAGAACAGACTCACGACGAACGCAGCGACCAACCCCCATACTCCGTACACCCAAAACTTAATCAACGCCTGTCCGAACCAACTGATGCCGGAAAGCTGCACGCCAGTGTCAAATGAACCGTAGAACGGCGTGTCGCCGGAGAGCGACGGGGCGTGCCACATCGCATCCAGTTTACCCGGTCGCGGCCCGGTCGTGGCCTCGGTGAGCAGCGGCCCGCCGAGATTCATGGAGACGCTCACGAAGAGGTGCGTCGCCCACAGCATCAGTCGCACGAAGAATTTTACGAATAGAAAGCAGATCGAACCGTAGCCAATGGAGACGAGTGAATAGAAAACGGTACGCCACGGTCGCTGATATACATAGCTGAATGTGCGGCTCAGGGCGTCAAAGGCGTCGGAGCCTTCAACGGCGATCGTGGGAAAGGTCATGCAGTAGCCGACGAGTGCTCCGATCATGACGAACGCAAGGATGAACCCTGCGATGAGGGCGAGGAAGAAGATAATGCCGACGAGCAATTCACCTATGGCGGGGATCGCCCCGACCAGCCCGCCGAGCATCAACAGCACACCAAAGAATAAGAGGATGCCCACGGGCATGAGTGGAGCGGCGAAGAAGCCGACGAATTTCGACTTGGAAAACGTGAGTGCTTCGGATAGTCCAATGCGCTCGTCGCGCGTCGCATGGAGCGCGGCCACGCGTGCGACGGCGCCGCCAAAGAGGCCCCAGATGGCAAAGGCGAGCAGGAAGAACAGGACGCCATACCACGGATGCAAAGCAAAGACCCATGCCATGCCCATCAGGCCCACGATAAGTCCGCCAATAATTCGCCCAACACTCAGTGAGACTGCGCCGTCCGCAACCTGATTTGCCGTAGCGCGACCGTGGCGCATCAGCAGCGAAAAGACTCCGGCACGATTGACCTCTTTTGCGTCTTGCGTCTGCTTGATCCAGTTGAGCGTCTCGGCCCGTCCCGCTCGGCAGAACACCTCGATCTCGCTTTCGCGCACCGTGCTGGAAACGACCGGGCAACTCTCCTTGGCCCATGTCGCATCGAGAACGCGGCCGGCCATGTAGGTGGCAAAGATGCCGCAGAACGCCAGAATGATCTTGGTCGGATGAATGGCCAGCTTGAAGGCCCTGAACAATTGCGTGAAGGCGCAGCAGTCAGGCCAATTGATGTGACGAGCTTCCGTGGCGTCCTCGGACATAGTTCCATCCTTGCCCGTCGGCGGGCCGATTGTTCGGCCGAGCATCGGATGTCGCCGGTCGTGGCCGTCCTGGCCGGGTGGAGGCGCATCCTGCGTGGGCTGCGGGCATTATAGAAACGCGGCCCGTCGGAGCAAGAGCGGAAGCTGGGCCGAGTATCATGGAGTCTATCACGGCAGCGTGCCTGTGAATTGTACGGACGCAGGCCATCGTCATGAGACTCACCGCCAAGCTGCTGATCTCGGCCTACACCCAGGGCATATTTCCCATGGGGGTCGATGGCGAATTGCAGTGGTTCTGCCCCGATCCTCGCGCCATCATCCCGCTCGATCTATTTCATGTTCCCAAGACGCTGGGACAACTCTACCGGCGCGGCTTCTTCGAGATACGAGTCAACACGTGCTTTCGTGAGGTGATGCTGGCCTGCGCCGATCGGCCGGAAGGCTCGTGGATCACCGACGAAATCGTCCGAGCCTATGTGCGTCTGTTTCGCCTCGGCGTGGCGCATAGCGTCGAATGCTGGCGAGAGGAGCGGTTGGTGGGGGGGCTGTATGGCGTCTCGCTGGGCGGCGCGTTCTTCGGCGAGAGCATGTTTCACCGACATCGCGACGCCAGTAAAGTGGCACTCGTGGCCCTCGTTGAAAGGCTGCGCGCGCGCGGTTTCACGTTGCTCGACACGCAATTCAAGACAGATCACCTGGCCCGCTTCGGCGTCGTCGAGATTCCGCGCGAGATGTACCTGCGCAAGCTGGACGCCGCCTTGCAGATGCCATGCCGATTTGCGGATTGACTCTCAGTGGCATGACGCTTCAAGCAGTGACAATCATTGTTGCAATGCCAATCCTGCGAAACAAAAACGCCCCGCCGTGATATCTCGCGGCTGGGGCGTCTGTGTTGAATGCTGTTGGCGTTTTTGCCGTAGCGCTGGTTGTGTGGTGCATCGGCGCGAAGGCGCCGCGATGCGTGCTTACTTCTTGCCGGTGAGGATCGCATCCTTCGCGGCCTTGGCCACGCGGAACTTCACGACCTTCTTGGCCGGAATCTTGATCGTCTCGCCGGTGGCCGGGTTGCGACCCATGCGGGCCTTGCGATTGACGAGCACGAGCTTGCCGATGCCCGGCAGGGTGAAGCTGTTCTTGGCCTGCTTGTAGGCGGTGTCCACCAGACACTCCATGAAAGAGATGACCTGCTTGCGGGTCATTTCGTTCTTCTCGGCGAGGTGGCTGATGAGAGCCGACTTGCTCATTGATTTGGCGGTTGCCATAGGGAACTCCTTTTGCTGATTTTCCATCCGTGGGGCCGCACATTTACAGCCCTTCCGCGCGGGTTTGTACCACCAAGGCGGAGGCAATGCAAGGATATCCGTGTTTTTCCAGTGTTTTTTTGGCGGGCCGGTCAGGAAGAGACGGATTGACGGGGGTTTCTACAGACAAGTCGGAGCCTTGTGGCACGAGTGAGATGCTGAAAACGGCCGTAGAAGTGGGCCAATGGAGCACATCCGCACTGAACTGCATTTCGAGTGCGACATCAACTTATTGATACGAGAGCCGCTGTAGTATAACTAGCCGGTCCTGAATGCATGTCTGGGTCTGGGAAAACCTCAATGCCGACGCGTTGGTGTACCCATTCGATAAACCAGAGCCATCGTGGAAACTCTGCTGGTCGACAATCCGTGCTCGTGAGTCTTATTGAAAATCAACGAGCTTTTTGACATCCGGCGGGGGGATGGGACTGAGCCAGGCGCGGAGGAGCACTGTTACTTCGGAGGAATTGAGAAGCAGTTGTTCTTCACTCACCGTGTCGGCAATGATCACGTAAGTTAGCGAATCTTGTTCGACAACGATTCCTAATACGCAACTCGACCGCGTCAGTACTCTCAACTTTGCCTTCTCGTCCCACCATCCGGCCGTGCGAACGAGGACTCCACCCGGCACCGCAAAGTACTGAATTTGCTTTCGAGAGGGGCGAAACACAAACACGCCGACTAACAACGGCACAATTACTATCGTGAAAAGATCCCCTCGGCTGACGATGCCAGTACTGATCACTCTATTCACAGGCTGTATGACAAAGAGAAATAATAACGGTGCAAACTTGACAGTGATTGCAAACAATTGCATGGGAATGGAGTGGCGCGTGGCAAGCGTGGCGGCCGGTGATGTATAGTGATTTCCGTTGAACAGGGCGCTTTCGGTGCCAGTGTGTTCCAATTCGGCGGTGACCGCGCTGTTCACTCCAAGGGGGCATGGCTCAAAAGGTGTAACAAGCGGCTTCACCTCCGGCAACGGACTGGGTGCATGAAATTGGATGACCAATCCAGCACGTCCCTGAGCAGAAAGCTCGTTCACGACTTGAAGAATCGCGCTTTCAAACGAGACTGAATAACTTCCCGACACCGCCTCCACGATCGCTGTTTGCAGGCCTCCTTGCGACGATTGACGGACCACACTTCGGATATGTGCAAATTCGCCTCGTCGCTTTGCACGGACGAACGGGATGCATCCCGCGACGACAAGCGCAAGCGATAAAGGCCATGTGAGATTAGGAGGGACTTTGAATTCAAGAAAGACCAAGAGCAACCCTGCCAGCGCAAGTCCGCCGACCAGCAATACGAATGCGTGAAACAGGGAATGACTACGGAATGCGGTAACCGGAATAGAAATTACGTCCTTTGGAGGCTGCTCGGGCGATTCGGAGGTAGGCAAGTAGTCGTTGGTCATTCGATACGGCCTATTGTGTCAGGTCACTCGGTTCCTTGCGATTGACGAGGCCATATTCACCAAAAGTCCGCAAGTCTTTTGACATTCGGCGGCGGCAGGGGGCTGAGCCAGGCGCGCAGGAGCATGTCGGCTTCGCGGCGGGTTAGTGTGGTTGATTCAGTCGATTCGGAGTCCGCTACTGTGGCGATCCACGACCAGTTTCCTCTTTGGTAAAGACATAAGAGACTGGAATGGCGGGCGAATACGTGCAGTTGACTGAAGGTGCTTGACATTCTGCCGAATCGAAAGAGAAGCCCCCCCGGAACTAGCCACCATTGTCGTGACGATTCGGCAGACGATTGCATCAACATTATCAGTATGACTACGAAGGGCAATCCGAATAGGGCCAGATTAAACGTCGGCGCCCCTGCACGCATCGAAGCGACGCATTCTTGGATAAGCCGGAATCCAAACCAGATCAAGCCGAGTCCGCCGCCCGCGCGGGCGACGATATTGCGCCTCAGCGAACGAAGCGCGCCGCCTTCGTATTGTCGTGGTGAAGTGTCGTTCATGTCGAGATGGCTTGAGTTAAGTGACAGTTCAAGCTCCTGAAATGACCGATCGCACTCGTCGATGATCCTCGGTTCGAATGATTCCCTAATGGGTAAAACCGCAGAAGAGGGCGGTGAAAACGCGAGGCGGTATACCTTGCTTGTATTCCCCTGCTTCACCAGTCGCGAGCAAATTCGCTCGAGACGGTTGGGTACTTGATCGACATCCCAGATGGACTCTCGCATTTCCACTTCGTCTCGGATTACGAAGCCAAGAGGGTCGTTCGAACGATTATCTCTTGAATATCGCCGCCATTTGGCGTTGGTGCGGATGCTGGCAATGAACAAGATCGTGAACGCGACAAGCAGGAGAATCGGTGCCACGACGCTCCACGCCGAAAGCGTTCCGTTGACGATGTTGAGGAGCATGACTCCGGCAATGAGCAGGAATATCAGATAGGCAAACCAAATCGCGAGACGGTGCCGAGTCCATGAAGGCTGGATGATCACACTGGTTATTTGTTCATCAGTCTGCATTTGGTGATCGAATTGATGGCCGGATTCCATGCCGAGCATTCTAAACAGAATTACCCAATGCCAGCGGCCATTCCTCGATCTCAGATTGACAGCGAATGTCAGGAAAACTAAGCTAATCTGAGGTCGTTTCAGCACGTTTGTGATTTCCCGTGGGAATCCGCAATAATTGACTACGCGAGCATTCGCAATCTACTTTCCCTAAAGGAGGGTCCATCATGGCCACCGCCACCGCACCGGGTCCGACGAAGCCTGACGTTCAGGTTAAGTATACGAAGTGTCTCATCGACGGTCAGTGGGTCGATGCCGTCAGCGGCAAGACGTTTGAGACGATCAACCCGGCGACAGGGGATGTGATTGTTCAGGTGGCCGAGGGAGATGCGGCGGATGTTGATAAGGCGGTGAAGGCGGCGCGAAAGGCTTTTGAGGGTGGGCCGTGGCCGAAGATGTCGGGGACCGAGCGCGGTCGGCTGATGTACAAGCTGGCCGACCTGATCGAGAAGAACAAGGAAGAACTCGCCCGGCTGGAGACGCTGGACAATGGCAAGCCGTTGCGCGATTCGCTGAACGCCGACGTGCCGCTCACCGTCGCGTGCTATCGATATTACGCGGGCTGGGCGGATAAGAATCATGGCAAGACCATCCCGGTGAATGGGCCTTACTTCTGCTACACGCGGCATGAGCCGGTTGGCGTGGTCGGTCAGATCATCCCGTGGAATTTCCCGATGTTGATGCAGGCGTGGAAGTGGGGACCGGCGCTGGCCATGGGTAACACGGTGATCCTGAAGCCTGCCGAGCAGACGCCACTGACGGCGCTTTATGTTGCGCAGCTTGCGTTAGAGGCGGGCTATCCGCAGGGCGTGATCAACGTGATTCCGGGCATGGGGCCGGGGCCGGGCGGGGCGATCGCGCGACACATGGATATTGATAAGGTGGCGTTCACCGGTTCAACCGAGGTGGGCCATCTCATCATGGAGGCAGCCGCCAAGAGCAACCTCAAGCGCGTGTCGCTGGAGTTGGGCGGCAAGAGTCCGAACATCGTCTTCGCCGATGCCGACATGGATGCGGCGATTCAAGGGGCGTACTTCGCGCTGTTCTTCAATCAGGGGCAGTGCTGTTGCGCCGGGTCGCGGCTGTTCGTGGAGGAGAAAATCCACGACCAGTTTGTCGAGAAACTCGTCGGCATCGCCAAGAGCCGGCGCGTGGGCGACCCGTTTGACATGAAGACGCACCAAGGCCCGCAGGTGAGCAAGGAGCAGTTTGACCGCGTCATGAGCTACATCGACATCGGGAATAAGCAAGGGGCCAAGATGGTCGCCGGTGGCAATCGGGTTGGTGATCGGGGCTACTTCGTGGAGCCGACGGTGTTTCACGGCGTGCAAGACGAGATGACGATTGCCAAGGAAGAAATCTTCGGACCGGTGCTGTGCGTGCTGCCGTTCAAGGACGTGGACGAGGTCGTACAACGGGCCAATCGCACCCATTATGGCCTTGCCGCGGCGGTGTGGACGAAGGACCTCGAGAAGGCGATGCGGATTTCCAGCAGCGTCCGGGCCGGGACTGTCTGGGTGAACTGCTTCGACGTGTTCGACGCGGCCGCCCCCTTCGGCGGCTTCAAGATGTCGGGCGTCGGCCGGGAACTGGGCGAGTACGCGTTGCAGCATTACACGGAAGTGAAGACGGTGACGATAAAGGTGTGATACCGAGAGTTGGCTAACTATCGCCGATTGATTGAGAAGAGAGTTGAGGAACACATGAAATACACCGTTCTCATTCGTGAAGGAAATGAGAGTGGATTCGTCGCGTCTGTGCCGGCGCTGCCCGGTTGTGTCTCGCAAGGACGCACGCGACGAGACACGATCAAGAATATCAAGGAGGCCGTTGCGGCATATATTGAAGCATTAGTCGAAGACGGGTTGCCCGTGCCCCGCGAGGGGAAAAATGACATGGTTCAGGTTGAGGTTACGGCCCGATGAGCCCATTGCCTCGGGGGCTTTCTTATCGACGTGTTGTGGCAGCCTTGGCGCGAGCAGGCTTCTATGTTCGGCGGCAGAAAGGCAGCCATATCATCATGCGAAGAGACAAGCCATACGCACAAGTGGTCGTGCCGGCGCATCGTTCGATCGACACGGGAACACTCGCCAGCATTCTGGTTGGAGCCGGGCTGTCTGTGGATCGATTCTTGGAACTGCTGTGATTTGTGCGTAGCCATTCAGCGACGTTTGAGCAAGCGCCTTCGCGTTTCCGGCATCCTCGCTTATCATTTTGCTACCTCGTAACTTTACTCGTATATGGGTGACGAATGACCGCGACCATGACCAAACCCGCTCCGACCCAGACCGCCATCCCTCTGCTCGACCTCGTTGCCCAGTTCAACGCCATACGCGATGAAGTCATGCCTGCGATTGAGCGGGTGTGCGAGTCGCAGCGGTTTATTGGCGGGCCGGAAGTGACGGGGTGCGAAGAGGAGATTGCCCGCTATTGCGATTGCAAGGTCGGTATTGGGATGACTTCGGGTACGGATGCGCTGCTGTGCGGAATGATGGGGCTTGGAATCGGCCCTGGCGATGAAGTCATTGTGCCGTCGTTCACGTTCTTTGCCACGGCAGGCTGCGTGGCGCGGCTTGGTGCGACGCCGGTTTTTGTGGACATCGACCCGGCCACGTTCAATGTCACCGCCGCGATTATTGAGAAGGCGATTACGCCCAAGACGAAGCTCATCATCCCCGTCCACCTCTTCGGCCAGCTTGCCGAGATGGACGCTATCATGGCGATGGCCAATGCCCGTGGCATTCCAGTCATGGAAGATTCGGCGCAGTCCATCGGCGCGACGCACAACGGCCGCAAGGCGTGCAGCATTGGACGACTTGGCACGCTTTCGTTCTTCCCCAGCAAAAACCTCGGGGCCTTCGGCGACGCCGGCATGATCGTGACGAACGACCTGGAACTTGGCGAGCGGCTTCGCATCCTCCGTGAGCACGGCTCCAAGCCCAAGTATTACCACAAGTGGATCGGCGGCAACTTCCGCCTCGATGCGATGCAAGCGGCCGTGTTACGAATCAAGCTGCGACACCTGGAAGCATGGTCCAAGAAGCGGCAGGAGAATGCTCGACGGTATGACGCGCTCTTCGCCGGGTCGAAGGTCGTCACGCCAAAGATCGCGCAGGGCAATGTCAGCATCTACAACCAGTATTGCATTCGCGTGTCGAACCGTGATCAACTTCGCGAGCATCTCACGTCCGAAGGCATCGGTAACGAGGTGTATTATCCCGTGCCGTTGCACATGCAGGAGTGTTTTAAGCATCTCGGCAGCAAGCCGGGTGATCTGCCGATCAGCGAGAAGGCGGCGCAAGAGGTTCTGGCGATTCCGATCTACCCGGAGTTGACCGAGGCCCAGCAGCAGCGCATCGCAGAGACGATCCTCACCTTCTGTCGATAGGAGCAGCGCATCACCGATGTGGCTACTCGCGTCGCAGGACGATTCCAGTTTCATTCGTGCCTACCTCTGGCCGCTCGTGGCCACGTTGGGCGTCACGCTTGTGGCGGTGCCGGCGGTTTGGATGATTGCGGTGCGGTTGGGACTGTATGATCGGCCTGACGCGGGGTTGAAGCCGCATCAGACGCCCATTCCCTATTTGGGCGGAGTCGGGATGTACCTCGGATGGATCGCTGCGCTGGCGTGGACGCTTCCGGCGACTGGCTCGGCGCAACCGCAGCTTTTGTGGATCGCGGTTGGCGGCACGGTGTTGATGCTGACGGGATTGATCGACGACATTCGGCACTTGCCGCCGAAAGTTCGGTTGATCGTGCAGGCATTGGTGGCTGCGGCATTGGTGTATGGCGGCGTTGGGGATTCGGTGGCGGGTTCGCTGTTGTATCCGCTGAATGGGTGGCTGCCGGCGTTCATTCTTGAACCCATCGTGTTGAAGATTCTGAGTTGGGGCGTGTGTGCATTCATTCTGGCGGGGGCGTCGAACTCGACGAATCTGATTGATGGGTTGGACGGGCTGTGTGCCGGTGTGGTGGGGATCGCGGCCACAGGGTTTCTTGGATTGAGCATCTTCATGAATCGGACGGTCGGAGCGGACACGGCGGAGACGCTGCGGTCGGCGCTGGCGCTCGGTGTGATTGGTGCGTGCGTCGGGTTCCTGGTTTACAACTTCAACCCGGCGACGATCTTCATGGGGGACAGCGGGTCGTTGCTACTAGGGTATAACGTCGCGCTGCTGCTCATCCTCTTCGCCGAGCAGCCGTCGTGGCGGTGGCTGGTGGGGGCGGTGTTCATTTTTGGATTCCCCATTTTCGACACCGCGCTGGCTATTACGCGGCGATGGCTCAATGGCAGGCCGCTCTTTGTTGGGGATCGGAGTCACTATTACGACCAGCTTCGAGATCGGGGGCTGTCGGTACGACGGACGGTATTGCATTGCTACCTGATTGGCTTGGTCCTGGCGGGGCTTGGCGTGGTGGTTGTGACGCTTTCGTCTGTCGTGTTGGCGGTTGTGACCACTCTGTGCCCGATCCTGGCGGGGCTGCTTTCGTGGCGGTACGGGTTGCTCAAGGTTGATGACGCCGCAGCGCGATCGAAGGGGGTCTAACGCGGCCCTTGTTGGATGTGGCTGACTGAGGCTAGAATCGAGCCACCAATCAAGGGGGAGGCGATGCGTTCGCTTCCAGACGCTGTGCCGATGAAAGGATGCTTTGGCCGTGGTCGCGAACGTTACAACAGTGAAACGAAAACTCGCCGAGAACCTGAAGCGAATCCGCGATCGGGTGGAGTCGGCCTGCACGCGCGCCAAGCGTGATCCTGCGACGGTGCGGATTGTGGCCGTCACGAAGTACGTCGATCTGGATGTGATTCGCCAATCGCTGGAATCGGGTCTGCTCGATTTGGGGGAGAGTCGGCCGCAGCAGTTGAACCAGCGGGCGGGGATGATCCACGAGTTCATTGAGCGAAAGACCGTGCTTGCCGGACGGGCCGGGGCGAACCTACCGCGACCACGTTGGCACATGGTGGGCCACTTGCAACGGAACAAAGTGAAACTGGTGCTGCCGTGGTGTGAGATGATCCACTCGGTGGACAGTCTTCGCCTCGCCGAGGATTTGCACACGCAGGCGGCGCGGCTGGGGCGGACGGTGGACATTTTGTTCCAGGTGAACACGAGCGGGGAAAAGAGCAAGTTTGGGATTGCTGTGGGGGCGGTGCCGCACTTGCTGGAGCATCTCGATGCGTGGCCGAACATTCGGTTGTGTGGGCTGATGACGATGGCCCCTGCGGATTCGACGCCGGTGGAATTGCGACTGTACTTTGAGCGATTGCATGATGTCTTTGAGGACATTCGCGGCGAGTTGGAGCCAGGGCCACACTTCAAGGAATTGTCGATGGGCATGAGCGCCGACTTTGAGACGGCGATTGAGTGCGGGGCGACGATGATCCGCCTTGGCTCGGGGCTGTTTGAAGGGTTGTTCAGCCCGAACGCGGCGGCGCAGGACGACGAGGACGAACCGTGACGCTCGTGGACCGCGATCTCTTTGAGTTGTATCGCCTGCTGATCACCACGCTTTGTACCGTTTATGCCGTGATCGTGACGTGCCGTTCGCTTTGGCGCTGGGTCGAGTATCTCTCGGCACCGGACCGGGTGACGGGGGTGATTCGTAGTTACGCGATTGCGTCGCTCCTTCGTATGAAGTGGCGACGGTTTTCGTGGGAGCTTACGCAGATTGGGCTTTGGACGGTTGCGCTGCTGGTTGTGTTGAACCTGCATCGTGGGTTGGGCGTGTGAGTCGGTAGTATCCGTGTCGTGCAGGAAACGGGGGCTGGGTGATGAATGGAATTGCTGCTGTGGATATGGACCGGGTTGATGCTGACGACGCTTGTTGTCTGGGGCAGCCGGCACGTTCAGATTTCGCTGGCTGGGCGTCGTATGGCCCCGCTGACGGAGGGCACATTTCCCATTGACGTGGCGTCGCTTCCGTCGGTGAGTTTCATTGTGGCAGGCAAGGATGAAGAAGCGAACATCGAGACGTGCCTCACGTCGATGCTGTCGCAGGACTATCCCAGCCTTCAAGTCATTTCCGCGAACGATCGAAGTACGGATGCCACGGGGCCGATCATGGATCGGGTCGCCAGTACAACGAGTCTTCTGACCGTCATTCATGTGAAGGAGCTGCCGGCGGGGTGGCTGGGGAAGAACAATGCCATGCGTACGGCGGTGGAGCGGGCGACGGGGGAGTGGTTCTGTTTCACGGATGCTGATTGCACGCAGGTGTCGAAGCGATCGCTTCGGACGGCGATGAATTATGCACTCGCGGGGAAGCTGGATTTTCTCTCGGTGCTGCCAGCGCATGATGCGCAGAGCTTCTGGGAGTCGGTGGTGCAGCCGGCGTGCAGCGGGATCATGATGATTTGGTTCAACCCGATGAAGGTGAACGACCCGAAGAGCCGAGCGGCGTATGCGAATGGGGCGTTCATGCTGATGAGCCGTGCGTGTTACGAGGCGATCGGCCGGCATGAGGCGGTGAGGGCCGAGTTCAACGAGGACATGCACATGGCCCGGCTCGCGAAGGAAAAGGGGCTTCGACTGCGCGTGGTGCAAAATGAGGGGCTTTACCATGTTCGGATGTACGGTTCACTGAAAGCAACGTGGGCTGGATGGAGTCGCATTTTCTTCGGCTGCTTCGGAACGCTACGGCGGCTGCTACTGGCGATGGCGGCAGTGTCCTATGCGAGCCTGCTCCCTTGGGTGACGTTAGCGGTGTCGGGATTGGTGATGGCCGGCGGGAATGCGGGCGAGCCGTGGCGTTGGCTGTTGTTTGCATCGGCCTGTTCCTGTGTGACACAGACCACGGTGATGTGGAGGTTTTATGCGCTCAATCATACGCCGGCCTGGTATGGTACGTTGTACCCCCTCGGTGCGGTGATCGGGTTGGGGGCGCTGTTCAACGCGATACGGCGGCTTCGGAATCGGGCAACGATCACGTGGCGTGGGACGACGTATGCGGCGGCGGGTGCGAGTCCGGTGGGGCAGCGGGGGTAATGGAGAATGTGGTGTGGCGGATGTGTGAACGGGGGCGAGTCGCGCGGTTGAATGAGTGGTGAGGTCGCAATCGGGGTTGATGGGGAAGTCCTTTTCGAAGCCGTCGGGGATTTCGAGGCCGTAGATGTCTCGGATGGCGGGGCGGAGTTTTTTCATGAACTCGTCGTGGTTGAAGGGTTTTTTGAGGTCGGCGGCTTTCGTTTCTTTTGCCATGTGCGCTTCGCGGCGGAGGCAGATGTCCTCTGCTTTGGCACGGGCGATGAGGAGGGCGGCCTTGGCGCGGTCGGCTGCGACGTCGTGTTTTTTCAGCTCGGCGATGGATCGGGCGAGGAGGTAGACGTCTTTGTTCGTCGTTTGGGGGTCGGCGATTCGCTCGCGGGCGACTTCGCAGATGAGTGATTCGGTTTCGACGCGGCGGGTTTTGTAGTCCTGGACGTTGGGCGGGTCGGCGATCAGGGCGTCGACATCGAGTGGGTCGGGGGTGGCCGGGGCTGGCGTGTCGGCGGGCGCGGCGTTGGTGGGCGACGGCGTTGTGGGTGGATCGGTGGCGGGGTTTGGCGTGTTGGGGTTTTCGTTTTCAGACATGGTGGTGCCTCCTTTGCATTCCTTGAAACCAATGCGCCGATGGATCCGCAGCCGGCGATGATTGCTCTGCGCGAGCTGAGACGGATTTCTCCGCCGACACGATAACTAATCTAGCTCAGCGCTTCAGCGGCGCCTTGATTTTTGATGCAGAAATGAGGGTGCGGAATATTTTCGCAGAAGATTTTTTTCGGGAGGCTGGAACCGAGACACCAATTGAGAATGGATAATTGACAAGGGTCAATGGTGGAAGCGGGGGTACGCTTTTGAAAAACAGCTGGCGTTTGCTGGCGTTTGCCGGCACGGATTCCGGGAGCAGGGGATGAAACCACAGATTTCGCAGATGCCGCAGATTGAGATTGAGCGGAGCCGCTTTTGAAAACAGCCGACATTTGCTGACAGTTGCTGACACAAGGTGGGACGGTTTCTGGAACATGGCGTTCTCCATGCGGTTTTTGGCAGCGCGCGCAGCGAGGGTGCGGTCCCGCCACGGCGAGGTCTTCGACGCGGGGAACGGGGTCCGCGCGAGTGGGTCGCACTCCTTCGCAGGCATGTAGTAATCTTGCTCAGCGCTTCACGCAGGGTGTGAATTGTGATAGGTATTTGTTAGGCAAGGGGTTGGAGCGATCCATCATGGGGCTCATGCTGATTTGCTTGCGACGCGATTCGTGATTAATTTGAGTGGTGGGTTGAGTACAACCCACCCTACTCGACTCGGCGGTGGCCCTGAATAGTCGATAATCAACAATTATCGAACGGATAGCAAGATTGTGTATTATCCCAGCAAACGACCACGCACGGCCAAACTGTTTGTGGCAACGATGATGGCCGGCCTCGTGGTGGTTTGGATGTATTCGATATTTAGATGGGTTTACTTTGTGGGGCCTAATTTTTGTTGCGGCGCGGCCATGGGGTCACTTCATGTCATGGTGGCGACAGGTTCTCATGACAGTTCTGCATATCTGTGTGAGCCTCGCATCGGATCGCAAGACATCATGTCGCCCACTATTTTTTTCACGCCTACTTGTGTCTATGATTGGGACACCAACGGACGAAAACAAGGCTTACGACGGGGAACCTATTCCCACCTTATTCCAGGGCCATCGCTCATGGGTCTACGATTGCCACGAGTATCAGAACAATCCTTTGCGAGTTTCAACGCAGTGAGCAGGGTGATCGGGCCGTCTGTTTTCTACAACGTTGAATTGCCAATTTGGGCGGTCTTCTTTTTTTTGTTGATCTTGATGCTGGTCCAATGTTGGGTTTCTTCCCGAAGGCAGCCATCGAGTTGCGATCGCTGCCAATATAACTTGTCAGGAAACTTATCTGGTATCTGCCCTGAATGTGGCACGGCGATTCCGTTGGAGCAGATGGAGTGGATCAAGCAGATGGCAGTGGTGGCAAGAGAAGCGGAATGAGCTTTTGTTAGAGTTTTTTGTATTTGTGGGGGGATCATGCGACCCTTACAGGGTCGAAGAAAAGAAAAAAGGCGTGGATGGCGTGATACAGGGGCGTTGCCCCTGCCTACTAACTTTCAGCCCTTCGGGCTGAGGGGACGCGGGAAGGGATTGTCTTCGAGGCGACTCTATGACCCGATGGGTTGCGTGCGAGAGGGGTTCACGCACGAGTACGATTGCGGCGGCGGCATGGAATTGAAAATGATGACTGTGACGTGTTTTGGTGGGGTTCGTGCGCCCTCCGAGAGAAGAGAAGTGTGGCCTCAAGTCCACAGGTGTCGGTCATCGTAGGGGGCATTGTATTTTTTGAGGAACGTGACATATTCCTCCTCGAATGTCGTGGTGCGATGGTGCTCCTTCTGGCGATCTATGTATCGCTTGAGATCGTCCACCTGCGATTCGCCGATTGTGAAGCCGCCATAGCCTTCCTGCCATTGAAAGTCGGCCAAGTGAATGTCCTTGGTCTTGATCCATTTCGACGTGGCCTTCTTAATGTCCATCATCAGATTCGCGAGCGCTTGCGTTTTGGACAGGCTGATGAGGATGTGTAGGTGATTGGTTGTGCCGCCCGCGCAGAGGAGTGGTGAGTCGGCGTTGCGGCAGATGCCGCCAATGTAGGCGTAGAGGTCCGGTTCAATCGCAGGACCTATCAGATTGGTGCGGTTCTTTGTGGAAAAGATTACATGGACCAGCAGACGAGTGAGGGTCTGTGCCATGCGCATGATCGTGAATTAATTTGTGCGGGGCGTCAAGGCGACCCTTACAGGGTCGTGACGAGAAAAAAGGGGTGTGGGGCGTGATACAGGGGCGTTGCCCCTGCCTACTAACTTTCAGCCCTTCGGGCTGAGGGGACGCGGGAAGGGATTCCCGATGGGGTGTGTGCGAGTAGGGATTCTCGCACGAGCAGAGAACGCGAAAATGCAAGCCGGGGTGGGCGCGGGTTGCGGGGATTGGGGGTGTGTTTGCAGTCGAGCGCTCGGCGACGCCTTCCGGTACGGCGGATGTTTCACGCGGCTAACGTGAATCAACATGCACCGACTGATAGTCGGTGCCACAAGAATGCCACCGGTTGGAAACCGGTGCCACATGTTAGTCGAGGTAGCCGAGGTCGCCGAGGCGGTCGGCGACTTCTTCGA
The DNA here is from genome assembly GCA_038042195.1 of Planctomycetota bacterium. Taxonomy (GTDB): domain Bacteria; phylum Planctomycetota; class Phycisphaerae; order UBA1845; family UTPLA1; genus JACRIM01. The sequence goes on from JBBTET010000009.1 coordinate 28,994, forward strand.
GTTGCTTTTTGCTGAGGACCGGGGCGTCCATCTCGGCGGCTTCGCGGGCGCGCGGGGGTTCGTATTCGACGGCGATTTTTTCGCTGAAAAGGTCGCGGAGGACGCGGCCTTCCATGTCCTGCGGGACGCGCTCGCCGAGGCCGACCAGGAGGGTGGGGGCGAGGTCGGCGATGTGGGCGTCCTTGATCTTGCGGCCGCTTTTAACGGCGGGGCCGTGGGCGATGAAGACGCCGTCGAGTCGATGTGTGCCTTCCAAACGATCCAGCGAGACCCAGCGAACGGGATCGGTGCCGCGAATTTTCTTCACCACTGCGAGGCCGTTGGCGGGGGCGAGCAGCAAGTCGGGCATCCAGGGGAACTCTTCTCGGTTGCAAGCATAGAGGTCTTCGGTGACGAAGACGTCGGAGAAGATTCGCATGGGTTTGCCGTTGCGGTCGCGGCATTCGGCGGCGAGAAGTTTCTTTCTAATCTCGGCGCGGAGGGCGTTGTATTGCGATGGTTCGACGATTCCGTGGGGCTGGCGGCCTTTCAAGTTGATGTAGAGGAAGCCGTAGATGCCGGCATGGAGAACGCAGGCTTTTGTTTTGGACCAGTCAAAGGCGAGGTCGTGATCGAGTGTGCCGTGGCCGTTGCTGGCGGGGGAGCCGTTTTTGGCGCGGGTGAGTCGTCGCCACCAGGTGGAGGATCGCGTTTTGACTTGGGAGAATGTGCTGCGGAGGCCGAGGTAGCCCCACTGGGTGAGGAGTAGATTGGGCTGGGCCTTTCCTTCGAGGCTGCCGTGGCCGTGGTCGGACATGATGAGGATGGTTGCGCCGTTTTCCTCTGCGAGGGCGCGGAGCTTTCCGAGGACCACGTCAAGTCGGGCGAAGCATTGGATGGTGAGGTCGCGGCGCTGGGGGTGGGAATCCCGGGTGCGCTCGTCGAGGTAGCGCCAGGCTTTGTGCTGGAGATTGTCGACGAGCTTGAAGAGGACCATCATGACGTCCCAGCCGTACTTGTCGCCGCAGAAGCGGGCGAGATCGTAGCCTCGGTCGAAGCTCTGGCTGATGTACTCAATGTTTTGGGCGAAGAGGTCGTCGCCGCCGAAGGGGGTGCGTTCCCATTTTTTCTCGTGGGTGTAGTCAGGGTATCTGGCGAAGATTTCGTCCTGCAACTCGCGCGGGTGGGTGAAGTCGCGGCCGGTGGGGGTGTCGAAGCCGCTGATCATGAAGCCGTTGACCTTTTCGGGGGGGAAGGTCATGGGAACGTTGATGGAGCCGACGCGGTAGTTTTTGTCGCTGAGGATTTTCCAGATGGTTTTTTGGAGGATTTTCTGGTTGTTGTTGAAGAGGAGGCGGTTGGAGATCGGGTCGTATTGGAGGAAGTCGATGATGCCATGTTTGCCGGGGCCTTTGCCGGTCATGAATGTGGTCCATGCGGCGGGAGTGATGGGGGGCTTGGTGGATTCGAGGGAACCGGAGGCCCCTTCTGTGACGAGGGCCTTGAGATTCGGCATGGTGCCGTTTTCCATGAGCGGGCCGAGGACGTCGAAGGTGGCCCCGTCGAGGCCGATCATGAGGACGCGCGAGAAGTGTCGCTGGTTGGGGTTGTTTCGACGGTTTCCGCTCACGGTGAGGTGCTCTTGGCCGAGGGATCGGCGCTGCCCGAGCGACAGGCGACCGCGCGTCGAACCCAGTGGGGGGATCGTATCGGAATGGGTGGCGATCTGCAACCACGGTGCTGGGGAATTGGTGTATCCCGCCAAACGGCAAGCCAGTTTGAGAGCGTTATTTCGAGTCGGGCGGACCACTTGCCGGCGCGAGTGGCTCGTTGGCGCGTCTGCGAAGAAAGCGCTCGCCGAAGCCTCGCGGCTAAACGGGCGGTGTGGGTGGGGGCCAGGGGGCGATTTTTTTATAGAGGCGGATGAAGGGTTCTTTTTCGCCGTGGATCGGGGCGGATTGGTAGATTAGTTCGAAGCAGTTGGAGTGTTGGAGGTCAGTGAGCGGAACTTTGTGATCGGGAGTGGGGGCGAATTGTTTTTCCCAGGCGAAGCAGGTGCCGAGGGGGGCGAGTTCGAGCTGGGTGCGGACGGAGGGGCGGTCGGGCGGGAGGTCGCGGTCGGTGAGGTAGTCGATCCAGACGGAGGCGGAGATGATGGGTGCGAGGGAGTGGCCGTGGGTGGTGCGCCATTCGTTCATTGCTCGGATGAGTTGGGTTTCGGGTGGAGCGTAGAGGCGACCGGAGAGGGACCAGGTGGCGAGGGCGGTGAGGATGGCGAGGGAGGCGGGGAGGAGGCGCGATGGTGTTTTTGTTCGGCGCGCGAGCGTGGCGAGGGCGATGATCGCAATGCCGGCGGTGGCGATTCGCATGGCGAGCTTGGCATAGTGGATTTCGGGGAGCTCGGCGATTTCATCCATTCGCATGGCATAGAGGATGAGTTGTCGTTCCATGGCGAGCCAGAGGAGGGACATGGAAACGAGGGCGAGAAGGGTTGCGCGGCGGTGGGTTGTCGCGTCGGGGTTGCGTAGTTGGTGCCAGCCGGAGAGTGCGGCGATGGCGATGAGCGGGGCGATGGGGACGAGGAAACGAGCGTAGCCGCCGGAGTCGTAGAGGCCGAGGGCGCGGATGATGGTTTGAGTGGCGAAGTAGGTGAGGGCGCAGGCGGCGGGCATTGCGGCACGGGTGAATGGTTTCAATTGGTAAAATATACCTATCATGGCGAGGACCATGATTCCTGGACCGGAGGCTTCGAGGGAGCGGGCGAAATAGGTGAGCCAGCCGCCATGGCCGTATTGGCCGGTGGAGGCGGGGTCGATCATTCTGGTGAGGATGGTGCCGACGCCGAAGATCGGGGCGAGGGTATTGACGAGGATTGGTGCCCAGAGGATTGGAGCGAGTCGGAGCAGGGGGACGCGGTCTTTGCGGGCGAAGTAGAGCCAGATGGGGAGGAAGATGATGGCTTCGTGGCGGGTGATGAAGGCGAGGGAGATGATCGTGGAGGAGAGCGTCCATTTGCGGCGCTGGGCTAGATAGAGCGCGAGGGTGAGGTAGAAGGCGAGCGGTGTTTCAGTGAGGGTGGTTTGTGAGAGCTTGAAGAAGAGCGGTTGGAGGTAACAAAGTGGGATGACGGCCCATGCGGCGCGGAGGCCGAGGCCGCCGGCGATGCGATAGGCGAACCACGCGGAGAGGGCGGAGAGGATTGCGGAGAGAGCGCGGCAGGCGAGCCAACTGAATGCGGCGGGTAGAGCGTAGGGGATGGTGAAGCCGGGTCGGCCCCAGTCGTGGAGGAGGTAGGTGGGCCAGCGCCAGGCTTCTTTGGCGAAGAGGTAGTGGGTGAGGTCGTCGGCGTGGAGGACGCCGAGGGGGTCGAGGCTTGCGGCGATGAGGGAGGCGACGAGGCCGATGGCGGTGAGGATGAGTGCGCGGTTGTCATCGGCAGCGCGGATGTTGGTTTCGGGGGTTAGCATATGACGCGGGGAGATTGTGGCACAGGAGCGGGATGTTGGATACGGTGGCGGTAGATGTTGGGACGGCGTGCGTAAATCTGGCGATGTGGGATGGGCGCGAGTTGCAGGTGGAGAAGCTGCCCAGCGCTGACCCAGCGTTCGCATTGCAGGCGTGGTTGGAATTGCTGAGGCCGACGAAGGGTTTCACGTTTCGATACAGCACAACGCAGAGTCGGTTTGCCGGGGTGGAGTGTTACGAGCGTCTGTTTGACACTGCTCGAAGAGCCGGGGCGGCGAAGACCGCAAGTTCGCCAGGCGGGATGGGAGTGAGTTGTTCCGCGCTTTTGTGGGCATCCAACCGCCATCGAATGACAGCCGCGCTTGGTATCGATGGTGGCGCAAGTATTGTGAAGGGCCAGTGGTCACCCATTGGTAACTGTCGGATCAGCTTGTTGAGTTTGCCCCGGCCGGCTACTGACAAACCAGCCACAACGATCAGAGCACTCTCGGATGCAATCCGAAAGCAAAACTCACGGTTTCAAGAAGGGAGTCAGCACAGCCTTATCTGTTTTGGAGGTTGGGGTCCGCTCGTGGCAGCAGCACTCGCCGAGGAGCTGGAAACGCGGGAACTGCTTATCCCCGATTACGCCGGATGCTTTGATGTACTTGGGTCGATTCTGCAAGGCAACAATTATCAGGCGATGAAGGCGTTGGACGACCAGCCTCTCTCCATGGAGGTGCTACACGGAGTATGTCGCGAACTCATGGAAGAGATTGCGAAACAAATCAGTCTCGACGGGTTGGATTTTGATGACGTGACATGCCGCCAATGGGTTAAGGTTGGTCGTCGAGGTTGGAATGACAACCAATTCTTGCTTTGTAATAGCCGAATGAGTGAGCACGATATCACTTTGGCGAACAAAGGACCCGGCGATTCAGGGCAAGATCGTGTCGACGACCTCGTAATGCGACAGGCGGTTGCCAGTGCCCGATTTGATGTGACTGCGGTCGAACTTCCGTCGCCACCCTCTGTAACGACTCGACGGACCACCGTGATGCCCGATGACGAAATCCGACGCTATTTGATATCCGGTAAAGTCATCGAGCGATGCGAACTTGCTCAGGGCGCGCGGGTCGATGGCCCGGCTGCGATTCGGGAGCCGTGGCATCTGACGGTGGTGCCGGCGGGGTGGCGTGCGGAGGTGGCGATAGCGGGGGGGATTTTGCTGCGGCGCGCGGGGGCGTGATGGTTATGGAGCGAGCGTTATGAGGAATTATGAGCATCGGTCAGAGCCGTTGATTCCACGAGCCCGGTTTGTGATTCGGCTGGTGCGGAGCGGGGCGTTGGCGGTGGTGATCGTTGGGGCGGCGCTGTTGATGGGGGTGTTGGGGTATCACGGATTTGAGGGGCTTTCGTGGATTGATTCGTTGCTCAATGCGTCGATGATTCTGGGGGGGATGGGGCCGGTGGATGTGCTGCACACACAGAAGGGGAAGTTGTTTGCATCGGCGTACGCGCTGTTTTCGGCGGTTGTTTTACTGACGGTGGCGGCTCTTTTGTTTGCGCCGGTGGCGCATCGGTTGTTGCACAGGTTTCATTTGGATGACAAGGATCAAGATGATGACGATGATAAGCAGTAGGATCGCTGCGGTTCGTAGTCGTACCGGGGAGCCATTGACGGTTACTTACGCGCGTAGATCCAGCCGACGGCGAGGGGGCCTCGGGTGACGGTGTGGGCGATTTTGAAATCGCGGGCGAGGATGTTC
>JBBTET010000010.1:0-128353 GCA_038042195.1 Planctomycetota bacterium
TCACACCCTTCTTGTCAACTTTCGATATCGCCACTTGATCCACGTGAATTCCGCGGCCCGGCTCGCGACCGAGCCTCTGAAGCATCGGTTGCAACGTCTCTTCAAGCCAGGTCGCCAGCTTGGGATTCGCCGATGTACCGACCACGCGAACACCCCAGCCGGGCTTCGAGACCGCCGAACCCTTGTCCGGCGACGTCTCCTTAAAGAGCCGGGCCGGATCCTTCGCGTCGAAGACCATATCCAATTTGTCAATGAAAACTTCCCCGCGCTCCGTTCTGGGAGCCGACTTCACATACTGCAGGTAGTCCGCCGAAGTCAAGATGTCCTTCAACTCCGCCGGCTGCACTTCCGCAAGACTTCGATGAATCAAATCAACGATGCGCGGTATGAAAACATTGTTCTCCGTTAGCTTCGCCATCTTGGTGAAAAGGGCCTGATCCCCCTTCTTTCCCTTATCCACTTCATCCAGCGCCGACCGCAATCTGTTTGCCGCGCCGATCACGGCCGCTGCACGCTTGCCAACGGTGTCCCCGGTCGGATTGCTCAAGACGCGCTCGGCATCCTCCGGCGACTTCACGGCGATCGGTGACGGCACATCCGGCCCGCCCAGCACCGATTCCACCTGCCCTTTCGCCGTTGAATTCCCAATCCAGATCGCAGATGATCCAACCGCCAGACACGCCGCCGCCGCGCCAAACCAGTTCCGCTTCTTCCGCCAGAGCAGGGCCTTGCGAACCTCCAACGGCAGCAAGCTCGATGTCACCGAACCAAGGTCGAGACCCTGCAATGCAAGCCCATAGGCCGCCCCAAAGGTCGCCGCATTCTCCGTAAACGTCGTCGAGTTTTCCGCCACCAACGTCGTCAGCTTTTTAAAGCTGCTCAGACGGACGACCTCCATTTGCAGGTTCTGCTCGAAGAACTTCTGCAACCCGTGCAGCTTGAACGCATTCCCCATGCCCACCACCTTGTTGATGTGGGCCTCACGATGCGTTGAAGTGTAGAACCCGATGGATCGCTGAATGTCCGACACCAGATCGGCAAAGATGGGGCGCATCGCGGCGAAAATCTGTTTGGCGTATTTCGACGTCGCTGCCGTGCGCTTCAGCTTTTCCGCTTTTGCAAAGGGAATCTTGAACGCCGCCGACAACGCATCGGTGAAGCGATTACCACCAATCGGAATCTGTCGCGCCCAGATGCGCGAGCCTTCCATAATGATGAGATCGGTCGCTAACGCTCCCATGTCGAGCAACACGACCGACTGCCCCTCGCCCTGCACGCCTTCATACTTCGCCGCGTTGTACGCCGCCATCGGGCCGGTCTGCACCAGCGCCGGCTCGATTCCAGCGTCCGTGAAGTACGCGACGTAATTGCGAATCAACTCCTTGCGAATCGCGAAGATACCAACTTCAACGTCCGGCGAATCCTTCTCTTGAAAAATCTGATAATCCCAAACGACTTCGTCCATGTCGAACGGGATCTGCTGGCTCGCCTCATACTGCACCATGTCGGGGATCTTCTTGGCCTCGACCGGCGGCATCTTCGTGAAGCGCGTCAGCGTCTGTTGACCCGGCACGGCAATCGCGATGCGCGACCCTTTGAGATCATTTCGTTGTGCAAAAGTTTGAATGGCTTTGGAGATGAGAGTGGTCGCATCGGCATCCGCCTGGGAGAGCATCGTCTCATGCTCGACCAGATCAAAGGCCAGCATCTCAACCTGATCGCCGGTCGCCTGAACCTTGAGCGCCTTGAGCGAGCATTGACCCACGTCGATGCCCCAAACCGGTGTCTTGGATGCCATGACCAATCACTCCTGGCGGATCACTTCACCGCCGAACTATCGATGCCGATGGAACGGCACGTTTTGACGTATCAAACCCGCCGCCGGGCGATGCCGCAAACTCTAACCGATGGTTTCTTCCCAACTACAGGCGGGCGGCCGCAAGGGCCACGGCAGGCGGCGCGGCCGCCAAGGCGACCGCATGAGGTTTGCACGTACGTCTATAGTTTATTCGGGCTTACGGCCGGGGTCAATGGACTCCCGCACCCAAACAGCGTCCCTTAACTCGACAACATAACGCACATCCGCCATTGGCAGGCCAATCAATAACCCACGCTCGTCACCGCCATCAAGGCCGCGACCTCGTGAACAATTCGGCGCTGGCCACGCACAGCATGCTAGGTACGATTGAGAAGCTGCTCAGCCGCCTCCACACGCGCCCGATGGGCCGCAAAAGGAACCAATGCAGTCCACACAGGTGGCAGGCCACAAGAACAGGTCACAAAAAACGAGACTGAGAACGATTTATTGGTGCTTGCCGCTAGTTTCAAGTCAGTTTGGGCTCTGTGGGGGAGCCATTAGCTCCTCAAGCATACTCTTAAATGGATGATTTGTTATGCCCAATTCATCAAGAGGCAGGTCTGTATGAAGGAGCTCTAGCGGAAATGCATTGAGCATCCAGAGACAGAAGACGCATAGGTTTACCGATTGCTGTTGCACCACCGAGAGAGCTTCGACATTGGTCTTGCAAAGCGCCTGGATGAACTTGCCGTCCGATTCATCTCCAACGATCCGCAAACACGAATCAATTTCATCCGATCCTACCGTCACCAACCAATTCAGCGAGGACATCCCCGGATGTGTCAGGTCGCAGAGTTCTTTATAGAACTGCTTGATCTTCTCACTATTGTGGAGTACAGAGAGATAACTCTGAATTTCTTCGGCCTTATGAGGCGACGGTGGTGACTTGTGAGGTTGCTTTGTTGCGAAGCTGTGGTGAATCAACGCATCCTCAAGTTCTTTGCAGACTACAAATACATGAGTAAGTTTGCGTGAGAGTGCCTCTTCGATTTTTGTCTTATTTGTAGCGAGTATTTCAGGAATGTACTTGAGGCTGTAATAAACATCCCCAGCACTCTCCAAGAGTGCTCGAAGTGAGGCTGCGAACCCAAGGTAGTTCGACTCAATAACTGAATTCGATCTGCAAGCCCGGAGCCACCGATAGTGTCGCCTTAGAGATGTGGCCGAAGCAAGATGGACGCGTAAAAGATTTTCAAGCCAGTAAATGCAATTGAGGTCGCCAGGTTTGTGTTTGTCAAAATGTTTGTTATCCATGAATTTGTAAGTGCAGTTGCCGGTCGCATTTATTAGTTGGGGGAGCACATTCAAGTGCGTAACAGAAATGTCCCCAAGAATAGCCTTGAGTTGACAATTCACTTCCAATTCTGACCGGCTCACTGCTTGCCTCCGAGCAACTAGCAAAACATGAAAGCACCAGCGCAGGTCATTCTACTTTTCCCTGCGCTCGTTGTAAAACGGGGCATTCTACTTTCCAGGCTTCTTATTCGGTCGAGCACGCAAGTTGAGGCTGAACTCCAAGCCCGATGGAGCGCTTCATTGGACAAGCTCTCGACACCGTCACCGCGGCGGATGCTCGCGGTTGATTTTGTCATTGTGGATATGTCGTACACAGATCCGGGAACCGCTACAGAGGGGAACCTCACTGGTTCTACTGATCGCGAACACGCTTTCGAATCGACTCAATCTGCAGTTCCAATTTATTTGCCTCTTCCACTCTTTTGAGTTTCCTCAACAGGGTTGCATATGTAGTCATTATTTGGGTTTGCTCGATCGTCTCCATTACGTCTGCACTGGTGAGCTTTTCAAACAATTGCAACGACCGTTTGTACAGAGGTTCGGCAAGTGTGTACTTGCCCTGTTCACAATAAATCCACGCTAACTGCGAAAGCGACGTTGGTAGTTTCTGGTAGTCTCGGCCGAATGCCGCCTCCTGAATGCGAATTGCGAGCTCGGCATACGGCTCGGCTTCCGAATATTTTTTCTGTTGGCCTAATGCCGAAACAAGGGACGAAAGGTGCTTACACCTAACGTCTGCCGACACATTAGAGATTCTTTCATCGCTCTCCACAAGACGCTTCCGCACCTTGACTTGAACATCCGGTTTGAAACCAAACGAGTAACAATGGGCAAGGAACTCCAAGGCCTGGCGGGTGTCTGGGTGATCCTGTCCCAAGGCCTTCTCTTGAATCGCTACGACTCTTTCCCAGAGCATTCTTGTTCGTTCAGATCCGTGCAAAAAGTCCTTTACGGATCCGTTATCGTTGAATTCACTTACCAAAGCAAGAGATGATAAAATGTCGGCAACCGCCGGCGCATCTGCACCCAACTGTTGCTCATGGATTGCAAGTGACCTTTCAAGATAGTCCTGAGCGACATCCAGCTTACCTGCTGAGTGACACAGTACGCCGTAGTGCTTCATATATATTGCTGCAATCAAATGCTTAGGTCCATATGTCTTTAAAACAATTTCCATTGCTTGCCTTGCATGATCCATCGCATCTTCGAATTTATTCTGCGCTATCAGCGTGGCCGACAACAAGAATAGCCCTTTTGCAACTTCGGGACTCTCTTTTCCCTGTAATTCCTTTCTCCTGGCTATTGTCTTGCGCAACAGCGCTTCCGCCTGTTGGACTCTGCCTAGGGAATTGAGTGATACGGCCAATCCTTCCGTGGCTGTTATACTCTGTAATTCACCTTCCCCTTTTGTTTTTTGAAAGATAGCTTGCGCAGCCAGATAGAACGGTACTGCAATCTCGTGACGACTTTGTGCTGAGAGACTTTGGGCAATTAACAAGTTACACACGCCGGTATAGATGTGGTCATCCCCCAACTGAACCTTTGAGACAACAAGTCCCAGCCTTAATAGTGGCTCCGCGTCGGAATGGTGCCCAAGTGCCCCATAAAGTTTTGCAAACTGCACGAGTGTGAGGACAGCCACGATGACTCCAGATGGCTTCTTGGAAAATGCTTGTTGAAGCTCTTTCGACTTATTCTCGAGAGCCTCCGCTTCGTCGGGCTTTCCAGCTCGCCTCTTGATCCTAGCCAGTACGTCAACATATACAAATGAAGCGGCTTCCAATTCGGCGTGACCCTCGACAATCGCGAGCGCCCGCCTAATTACCACCTCGGCTTGCCCGAAATTACCTTGTTCATTGAGGATTATTGCAAGAAAGGAGAGGCTTTGGGCGTGCAAAAGTCCACCATCGGCCTCTGAATTGCACGCGTCAACGGCCGACTGAAACAATCGCACTGCCTTCATAATATCCGCTTGCTCCACAGCTTCACAGCCGGCATCCAAGTACGACTCGACTTCAGTATTCTGGGCGTAAAGCTGAGGGGCCTTGAAAATGGAAATTACAGAAATGCCAATTGTCAATTGAATTGATGCGATGCGAATCAGTTTGATTGGCATGGACTTCCTCCTCGTGAAATACAAGCGATTATTGTATCGGTGCGGCTCAGCGGTTTCCACAGGAGAGTGGAACCGATTAATGGCCAATCTACACTTCCTGCATTCCCTGTATGTCGGCTGCGCGATTTCCAATCACCAACGGCTCCACTCGACCCTGGGCTACCAGGCCCCGGCCGACTTTGAAGCCAAAGGCAGATTCTCTAAACCCCGTGTCCACTGATCGTGGGGAAGGTCACTCTCCCTTTCGATCAGACCCCATGCAAGCATGCCAATTTGCCCGATTGCCTGCCCCTTCATCGATACACTACAGCGGCTCCTGCATCAGCCGAACCGCCGACTCATTTCGACACAGCGTCAAATGGCATCGCATCGTCGCGTCATCGGTGTGCGGCAAATCGCTCCGATGGTGAACCCCGCGAGACTCTTTCCTCGCCGAAGCCGACTGGGCGATGCACCGCGCCACCGTCAGCATGTTCTGCGTCTCCCACGCCGACCGATCCTCCAGCACCTTGTCCATCACATAGCGTCCCCAGAACTGGATGATCTCCAGCGTTTCCGCCAGCCGATCCCCATGCCGGTCGATGCCGAGGTTTCGCCAACAAAGGGCCCGAAGGCTGTTGCGCACGTCCGGCAAGTCCAACTCGGTCCGTGAGCTTGCCTCCGCCGTGAAACTCAGATTGTGCGGCACGGCTCCACCGTTTGCCTCCGCCGCCTCCGCCGCGACCCGCCCCACGCGTCGGCCAAACACCAACCCCTCGGCCAATGAATTGCTCGCCAATCGATTCGCTCCGTGCAGTCCATTCGCCGCAGCCTCGCCGCAGGCGAACAGCCCCTGCACCGACGACCGTCCATCCGCATCCACGGCCACGCCGCCAATCATGTAATGCGCTGCCGGACGGACGGGAATCAAGCGGTGCTCCACGTCAATGTCAAAACTTCGACAGAGCGCTGCAATCGTCGGAAATCTCGTGGCAAATCGCCCGGCCCCGAAATGTCGCACGTCGAGATACGCGCACGTCGCGTGCGTCTTCTCCAAGTGATGCACGATCGCCCTGCTCACCACGTCGCGCGGCGCAAGCTCGGCATCCGCGTGATACGCCGACATGAATCGCCGCCCCTCGCGATCCACCAGATACGCCCCTTCCCCGCGCACCGCCTCACTGATGAGCGCCCGTGACGCCCCCGCCAGATACAACGCCGTCGGGTGAAACTGCACGAACTCCATGTCGCGCAGGACGGCCCCGGCCCGAAACGCGATGGCATGGCCGTCCGCCGTGGCCGAGGGCGCATTCGTCGTCTCACGAAACACGCACCCGGCCCCGCCCGATGCAAGAATGGTCGATCGTGCCCAGATAATTTGATGCCCGTATTTCTGATGATGCGTCAGCGCTGCAATGCACCGGCCATCGACCACCACGAGGTCAATCACAAAGCAATTCTCGAACACCCGCATGTGCTCGGCCCCGGCCGCCCGAGCCGAGAGCACACGCGACAACTCACGGCCCGTCGCATCGCCCGCCGCGTGAACGATTCGCCGCGCCGAATGGCCGCCCTCCATCCCCAGCGCCACCGCGCCATTTTCCAAATCGAACTTCGCCCCCCATTCAATCAGCTCGCGGATGCACGCCGGGCCCTCCTCCGCCATGATCCGAATCACGCTCTCATTTCCAAGCCCGCATCCGACCTGCACCGTGTCCGCCACATGCGCCGCCACGCTGTCCGACGAATCCGTCACCGCCGCGACGCCGCCCTGCGCCCATGCCGTGTTGCAGTCGGGTATCTTGTCCTTCGTGATGAGGATGACGTTGCCCCGCGACGAGGCCTCAATCGCCGCCCGCAACCCCGCCACGCCCGCCCCGATCACCAGCACGTCGGTGAACACCTGCCCCAGCCGTCGGCTGTCAAAGTTGATGAGATAGCGTCGTTTGGCAAAATGGTCGGTCATTGCAGGGTTATGGTAGTATCGCATGGACTGAGAGTGAATGCGCGGTCCACGATGACACACTCCGACGATTCCACGCCCATTCCATCGCCCGGCTCCGCCCCTGAACTGCCGACCATCATTTGGCGCGTCGAACGAAGCCACGCCTTGATGCGCAGCATGTGGCGACTGCTCGCAATGGTCGTCTGCGCCGCGGTGCTCTTCATCGTTCGCCTTGATTGGCACCTGCTCTGGCTCACCGATAAGGCCTCTTTCCTCGGCCTCGGCCTGCTACTGCTGACCCCGCTTGCCGCCTCACTGGCCCTCGCAATCTCCGCCGTCCGCTGGTTACTCCTCGCCGCCCGCCCCGGCGTCTCCCACATCACAATCTCCCCCCAAGACGTCACCATCGACCTCGGTCCCTTCGGAAAACGAAGCCATCCGTGGACCGACCTGTTGCTTAACGTAGACACCGACCTGGACCGCGAACTATTGGAATCGCTCCCCGACGACGCCTTCGTCCCGCGACTCACCTGCAAATCAACCGGCGAAGACGTGATCAAAACGGCCCTGCGCTTCACATCGGTCAGCAACGAAGCCGTGACCCGCGCCCTGCGTGAATACCTTCGATTAGAAATGAAATAGTCAGACGAACGGTCCGACCCAGTGGCCATTCATTCTTCCGCCACCACCGCCGCGCTCTCCGCCTCCATCGTCGTCGGCATCTGCGGCTCCATCGCCCCCAACTCAATCAACCGCGCCCGCGCCTGCATCGCCCACGTCGTCGCTGGATAATTCGTATCCACTTGGCGATAATAAAAAATCGCCGAGCTGTATTGCTTCACTCGTTCGTAATACTGCCCGATGGTGAAATCCTTCTCCGCCCGACTCTCCTTGATCCGCGCCAACTTCTGCGGCACGGCCGACGGCTCCGAGTCCTGCGGAAAACGCTGGGCGAAATCCTGAAAGTAAACCTCCGCCTCCAGCAAGTCCGCCTCGTCGAAGTTGATCCCCGGAAATCGCCCCAACGCCGACTCGCCACTGCGGAGCAGCGCAATCTTGTGATACCGCCCGCGCGGGAAGTCCCGCTGCAATCGTGAGTACGCGATCTCCGCCTCCTCGAACTCGCCGATCTGATAGTGATAGTCCGCCTTCAACCGCAGCGCCTGCTCGGCCACCGGCGTGTCCCGCGCCAGATCATCAATGATTCGGTCGAGCATCATGATCGCCTCGTCCGTTGCCGACAGCCAAATCGTCCCCTTCCACACCTTCTGCTTTCGCCCCTTGAAGAGAATCATCTCCGCGATGATCAGTTCCTTGCGCAGCGCCCGATCCGCCAACTCCGTCCCCGGCCACCCCTGTAACAACTCCTGCAACCAGTCATACGCCTTGATCAGATCACCGCCGCGCGTGGCGGCGTCATCGGCCGACACCTCGGTTTCCGCCGCGTAGAACAGCGCCTCGGGACGATGAATGGATTCGGGATACAGCTTGAACCACTCGCCAAACGACTTGCGAGCCTTCTTGAACTCCGCCTTCGCCAGTTGCGCCCGAGCAATCGCAAGGTCACCCTCTTCCGTCCCCGGAATCGGCGGCGGCAGCGCCACCCACTCGCCCGTCGTCGCGTTGAACTCCAATCGCTCGCGAAACGTCTCGTCCTCCGACGGCGGCCCGGCGAAGGCCTGCGCCGCCAACGACAACACGACACCACAAACTGGCAACACGCAGCGCATCAAGACACATTTCCCGATTCTCAATCGCATCTTTCTCGGCCCCGCAACTTCGGCTGGAAAGTAAAAGCGATGCCTTCCCGCTTTGCAAGGCCGGTTCCGCCACTATGACATACCTCGTACAATCCCCTCGGCAACCACACAATCGGAGCAATGACCAATGGCCCTCGGCGGCCCTTCCGCAACACGAGCAGAAACCCCCAAAGCGGGCGGCTCCCTCCTGCACTTCATGCACATCCTGAAGTATGCGCGCCCGTACTACCGCTTTCTCATCCCCGGCATGATCTGCATCGTCATCGTCGCCGTGACGTACTCCGTCAACATCATCGCCCTGCTCCCCGTGATTCAGCTCATGGCCAAGAATCAGGGCGTCGCCTCATGGGTCCATCAAGGCATCGCCGAAAAGCGACTGGGCCTCACGCTCAGCCTCAACGAGGGCGACAATCATATTCTCGTCGTCGACGTCGCCCACCCCGAACGATTCCCCGATGGCAACATCCGCCGCCACGACCTGCTCACCGGCCTCGATGACCACGACCTCGCACCATCCGAGCTCTTTCATAAGATCGCCTATCTGCCCGACGGCCATTCCATCATGCTCCGCCTGAATAAGCCTGCAGGGGACAGCCCACACCTCGCCAAAGCCACTCCCGAAATCGCTTCAAAGGAATCTCGCCTCATCCGATACGGCGCATCCCTCATCCCCCAGGGAGCGTCCAAGGAAGACCGCCTCGCCACGCTCAAGATCCTTCTCACCATCGTCGTCGCCATCTCAGTCGTCGGTGGCATCGCCCGCTTCTTCGGCGAATACCTCATCGCCGTCACCGCCGCGCGAACGGTTGTCGCCCTGCGCCGCAGGATGTACCAGCGCGTGCTCAAGCTTCCTATTTCCCACTTCGCCACCCAGGGCGTCGCCGACACCATCAGCCGATTCGTGCAGGACAGCATGGACGTCTATCGCGGCCTCAACTTCGTCTTCGTCAAAAGCCTGCGCGAACCGCTCAAGGCCATCTTTGCCTTCATCGTCGCGCTGATGATTGATTGGCGCATCACCCTGGTCACCGTCATCATCGCCCCCGGCGCAGCCATGCTCATTCGCCGCACCGGCAAGATGATCCGCAAGTCCAGCAAGCGCCTGCTGCAAAACTACGGCCGCATGATCTCGGTGTTGGAAAGCTCACTCATGGGCATCCGCGTGGTGAAGGGCTACACGATGGAGACCTACGAACGCGCCCGCCTCCACAGCGTGGATAAGGAAATGCTCCGCCACCAACTCAAGATCGAACTCGTTGACGCCGCCAGCAGCCCCCTCTTCGAGACCATCGGACAATTCGTCGCCGCCTTCGCCATCCTCTACTTCGCCCAGCAGATGTTCGAGGGCCGCATGGAGTTCTCCAAGTTCGCCGGTCTCGCCGCCGCGATGGCCGCCATGTTCGACCCGATCCGCAAGATGTCCTCCTTCTACAACCGCATCCAAACCGCCAACGCCGCGATGGACCGCGTCTTTGAGGTGATCGACACCAAGGAAGAGTCCGAGGGTCATCACAGCGTCGTCGCCCTGCCGACCCTCTCCGACACCATCGAGTTCCGCAACGTCAGCTTCACCTACCCCAGCGCAGAGACCCCCGCCCTCGACGGCATCAATCTCAAAATCCGTCGTGGCGAGCGCGTCGCCTTCGTCGGACCAAACGGCTCAGGCAAGACCACGCTGCTCTCCCTGCTCACCCGATTCTTCGACGCCCACCAAGGCCAGGTCCTCATCGACGGCCGCAACATCCTCGAATACTCCGTCTCCTCCCTGCGAAAGCAGATGAGCCTCATCACCCAGGACACCGTCATCTTCGCCGACTCCATCGCCAACAACATTGCCTACGGCGACGACCGGCTCCTCCGCAAGCGCGTCCTCAAGCAGCGCCATCCCGAACGTCGCTACCAACTCAACGGCGACGAAGAACGCATCGCCGCCGCCGCCAAGGCCGCCTTCGCCGACGAGTTCATCCTCGAGAAGCCCGACGGCTACAACACCCTGATCGGCGAGCACGGCACCACCCTCTCCGGCGGCCAGAAGCAGCGTCTCTCCATCGCCCGCGCGATCCTGCGCAATGCCCCCATCTTCATCTTCGACGAAGCCACCAGCCAGATCGACTCCGAGAGCGAGCAAAAAATCCACGAGGCCGTCGAACGCCACCTGCAAGGCCGCACGGCCCTCATCATCGCCCACCGATTCTCGACAATTTTGCAAGCCGACCGCATCGTCGTCATGGACAAGGGTCGCATCGTGGATAGCGGCAAACACGACGACCTCCTCGCCCGCTGCAAGCTCTACCAGGGCCTCTACGGCACCCAGATTATCGATGATTCAAAGCCCTAATTCCCTCTCCCACTGGGAGATGGCCAGGGTGGGAGTTTGATGACGGTCCATAACCTTAATCCCCTCTCCCCGAGGGAGAGGGCCAGGGTGAGGGTTAATTAGGGTGCGGTTGTACTCAACCGACCATTCAACCCGCCCCTACGGCAAGAACGGCGTCTGCGGCCGAACGTCCACCGCCACATTGAAATCTGAAATCACCGCCGAATGGTCGAACGTGAACGTAATCTTATCCGCGCAGTTGAAATCCCCATCCGTCCGAAGCACGTTCGATTCCGTATCCGGCCCGCCGGCCGTTACCAAGTCCGCATCGTAGATCATGATCGCCTTCAAGTCGTCGCACGAGCGCGTGAACTGCTGCGACGTGCCCGGAGCCAGTGTGAACTCCAGGTGCTCCCCGACCGTGATCAGCAACAGCTCGGGGATGTCCTTCTGGTCGCTGAGGTACAAATCCACCTCCACCGGAAAGTCGGCTTGGTTATTCAGTACGACCAACACGGTGTCCAGGCCCAGATAACCTTGAAGTGCATCGCACCCGCACAGCGGCGCAGCCATGCATATCGTAAGAATGAACCCCATCAGTCGTTTCGTCATGGCAACTCCTTAAGTCCTGTGCAACCAACCGTCACTCAGATTTTAGTCACCGAAAATACGATTCTCTGAGCGGATCGGGCAATCCTCGACAGGGGCCATGATTTGCCTCTGCAAACAACGATTCCGACGGCCGAACCACGGTTGATAAACAGGTGTGGCGTGCTGGTACCCGTGCTGGTACGAGAATCCCTTCTCGTACCCACCCCGCCGGGTCGTAGAGTCGCCTGGGAGACAATCCCTTCCCGCGCCCGCTCCGCTCTCACGATCCCACCACAACCGCCCCCACTGCCTTCGCCCATCGGGCGCACGATGGTTGCCAAGCCTGCCCGCCGTGGCGGGTGATTTCAATCACTGGAAGCAAGTCCCCTATACTCGTCCCTCAATCCTCCTCCAGTCCCGAAGGGACGAAGGACCGCAGCAACGGGCGCAACAACATTTTGCGTTTAGGCGTGAATCATCGCGACATGTTGTGAATGCAACCCGCCCCGAATGGGGCGTCGGACCGTAGCCACGGGCGCAAGCCCGTGGAAAGAATGCTCGCGACTAACGAAGCCCCGAATGGGGCGACGGAGCGTTGTCGGCGGAGGCGAATTCACGCTGAGCTGTGCTCCCAAACAAAAAATGTTGGCAAGCCCGTGGTATCGGATCGCGCGAACCATTCAGCCCCGGCAGGGGCGAAGGCATTTTCCTTGACATCCGATCGTCTCCCACCACCCGATTTGTAATCCAGACTGCTTTCTGTGCTGGTACGAGATTCCCATCTCGTACCCCAATCGGCGGGAATCCCCTCCCGCGCATCGTCCAGTTCAAGTTCTCCCCAGTTTGCAATAACAGTCCCATTTTAAGTACAATACCCACGGCACGGCGGACCACCCCAATGCTCCGCCGATTCGAGGAGGACGCAAATGCGCAACTCTCGGGCAATCATAATTCTGGCTGTCACTAATAGCTGCTTGTTCGTCGCTACGCGCTCTGTACTAGGGCAATGCACCTACGACTGGCTTCCCGGACAAGACTCGCCCGGTGTTGACGGCACTGTGTACGCGTCAATTACCTGGGATCCTGACGGTGCCGGAATACAACCGGAGTTGTTAATCGTCGGTGGCAGTTTTTTCTCCGCAGGCGCCTTACCCCGAAAGAACATCGCCGCGTGGGACGGTACTCAGTGGCATCCACTGAGTACCGAACTTCAATACGACACTCAAAAAATAACTTGCTTTGCGGTATTTGAAGGAAGTCTAATCGCGGCCGGAAATTTTTCGCATATTGGGGGTGTAGCAGCAAACAACATCGCTAGATGGGATGGCACGATATGGCATCCGCTGGGAGACGGTCTTGGCATTGGTGACGATGCTTTTACAGTAATATACTCGTTAACTGTTTATAATGGAGAGTTGATCGCCGGCGGGGAATTTGGCTACTCCGGGAGTGCATTTGTTGGAACACTCGCCAGATGGAACGGTACTGTTTGGCAGGCAGTCGGACCACCATTGAATTACTATAACGTTTATTCAACGAACGTTTATGACGGCGATTTGATAGTAACCGGAGACTTCACTCTGGCTGGTACCACACCGGTAAATCAAATCGCTCGATGGGATGGAACATCCTGGCATTCACTTGGGAGCGGACTTATCGGCTTCGCTTACAGCCTTGCTAGTTTTGAAGGCAAGCTGGTCGTAGGCGGATATTTTCAATCTGCTGGAGGTATTCCGACAAATAATATCGCTACGTGGGACGGCAACCAATGGTCGGCCATCGGCGGCGGTTTTGATAACGGAGTTCGGGCGCTTACCACCTATCAAGGGGAACTTATTGCCGCTGGAAGCTTTCAGAATGCGGAAGGACAGCTTGCAAACCGAGTTTCACGATGGACCGGAAATAGTTGGCAGCCCCTCGCTCAAGGTGTTGCTAACATTGTAGGCTCACCAACAGTGCTTTCACTAACGGTATTTGGAGGCGAGTTGATAGTCTCCGGGGAATTCGATAATGCGGGAGAAAAACGTTCCAAAGGAGTCGCTCGGTGGGATGGGTTGCAATGGAATTCGCTAGGCACTAGATGGTTTGATAATCGAGTTAGTTCTATTACAAGTATTGGCGGCAAGACTGCGGCTGGCGGACTATTTGCATACGCAGGCGGCCCACTGGTTCGAGGTGTCGCCCTCTTTGATTCCGATCGCTGGCTACCGCTCGGTACAGGAATGAATAACACGGTTCGCGCCGTGCATTTCTTCAATGGAGATTTGTATGTTGGCGGAGATTTTTCAACAGCCGGTGGAGTGGCTGCGAAGTATTTCGCTAAGTGGGATGGTACGGTATGGGAGCCTGTGGGTGACTCGATACATGGTTCCGTCCGAGTGGTAACAGACCTAGACGGTCAACTAACTGTCGCAGGAGGTCTAGGAAGCCCTCTCGGGGCCATAGCATGGTGGGATGGCGCGGCGTGGCATTCATTAGGAACCGGATTCAACAACCCCGTTCTCGCTATTTCAATGTACAAAGGACATCTAGTCGCGGCTGGAACATTCTCCGCCGTTGGTCCGGTACTGGCCAACGGGATTGCCATTTCAAATGGCGGGGTATGGTCGCCGCTTGCTGACGGAGTTGACGGCAGTGTCCAAGCATTAACTGTCTTCAAAGGCGATCTCATTGCCGGAGGGACATTTACAAATGCTGGAGGACAATCCGCTAATAGGATCGCAAGATGGACAGGGTCTAACTGGGAACCTCTTGGGTCGGGAATGGACAACGTAGTTCGCGCCTTAAGAGTCCATAATAGTGAGTTATACGCAGGAGGTTCTTTTACGATGGCGGGAGGATTGCCCGCAGCTGGTATCGCTAGATGGAATGGAAGCCAATGGCAGCCACTCAGTACAGGACTGGGTCTTTACTCTCATGGTAGCCTTGTTGCTCCAGGAAGTGTGTTTTCGTTGGCGACAAATGGTGCCGAATTAATCGTCGGCGGTTTTTTTACGTCTGCGGGAGACGTCGGATCCGCATTCTGGGCCCGCTACGCCCCCACCGGCCCCGCCCCCACCATCACCCAACACCCCGCCTCCCCCGCCGTCTGCCAAGGCTCCGCCATCTCCATCCGCTCCACCGCCACCGGCGATGGCGCACTCTCCTATCAATGGCGAAAAAGCGGCACCGATCTAACTGACGACGACGACACCTTCGGCACCCAAACCAACACCCTCGTCTTCGCCCACGCCGCCGCATCCGACGCCGGTTCCTACGACTGCCTCGTCAAGCTCAACGACTGCACGGAAGCCACCAGCAACACCGCCACCCTCGCCGTCTTCCCCACCAACACCGCCGACGGCAACCTCGACGGCCTCACCGACGGCCAAGACATCGCCATCCTTGCGGGCGCCCTCACAAACTTCGCCCCCGTCAGCGCACCGCTCTGCGCCTTCGACCTCACCGGCGAAGGCATCGTCAACACCGACGACATCCCCCCCTTCGTCACCCGCCTCCTCACCGAATAGTCGCCGACGTAATCGCGCATCCCCGGTCGTCCCAACTCCCGCCCCGCCCAACACTTAACCGCTCCCCAAAATAAATCCGATTTTCCACTTGCCCCCACCCACCCGCGTGCTATATTAGTTAGGTACAAGTTAGTAATGCCCGTTTAGCCGGCCGGGCGTGCCCGCCGTTTTATTGCCGCATGATAAGGAGGCATCCTATGATCCGCGTTGCGCAGCAACCCCTTCCGCCCCTCGGCCCCTATTCCACCGTTTCGGCTTTTCGACGTTTCTGCTTGGCCCCAACCCAATCTGCGCCATCGGTGAAATCTGCGGTTTCTCTTCACCCTCCGCAAAAAACTGCAAACCGTTTGTGCGATTTTGCGGGCATTTGCGGGCATTTGCGGGCTTTTGCACCATTTTGCGGCCCTCTTTTTTTCGCCAATTCCAAACCAATCGGAAAAGCCCGCAGCATCCATCCTCGATCCTACATCACCCGAAACCAAAGCGCCTTCAAATACGCCGACTCCGGGCACGTCAGCATCACCGGATGATCCGCTGACGCCCCACTGCTCGCGAACATCTGCAAGCTCCGCCTCGCCGGCCGCGTCGCCCGTTGCACCGTCTCCAGAAATGCCTCCGGCCCCACGAGTCCGCTGCAACTACACGTCAGAAAATAGCCGCCCGGCCGTACCACCTGCATGGCTAGAGAGTTCAGATCGTGATACCGCTTCAACCCGTCCTCCAACTCCTCGCGGTCTCTCACGAACTTCGGTGGATCAAGCACCACCGCGTCGAACTGCCTCCCGTTGGCGATCATCTGCCGCAGATAAATGAAGGCATCGCTATGAACTAGACTGACCCGCGCGTTGTTCAGATTCACGTTCTCCTTCGCCACGACCAGCGCTGCCTCATCCAGATCAACGCTCGTCACCTCCTTCGCCCCGCCCGTCACCTTCGCACAGATTCCAAATCCGCCCGAGTAGCAACAAAGGTCCAGCACCGTCGCATCCCGACACAACTCCGCGAATCGCTTCCGATTGTCCCGCTGATCGCAGAAGAACCCCGTCTTGTGTCCGCCCGCAGCGTCGACGCGATATCGAATGCCATGCTCGCGGATCGTCAGAAGATTCGGATCACGAGCTTTGGGACCGAGCGGCGTCCCGCTGCCAGGCCCGACGCGCGCCGATGCCGGTATGCGAAATCCCTCGATCTGCTCGATCTGATCATCGGCCCGCAGCACCACCTGCCAGGTCAAATCCGTCAGGTTCGGCCGATCCAGGCTCGTCGCCGCGCCCAATTCGCGCATCAAATGTCCCGCCAGCATCTCGGCCCGTTGAAACATCCCCAGCGAGAAGAACTCAAACACGAGGGTGTTTGCGTAGCGTTCAACGATCAACCCCGACAGCCCGTCCCCCTCCGCATGAACAAGGCGATACGCGTCCGTCACTTCATCCAACCGCAACTGCTTCCGAAACTCCACCGCCCGCCCGATGGTCCGCGCCCAAAACGCGTCGTCCACCGGCACGTCCCCATGCGTCAGCATCCGCAAGGCTATCTGCGACTTCGGGTGATACAGCCCGCGCCCAAAGACCATCCCCGCCTTGTCATACACATTCACCACGTCGCCGGGTTTGGCCGCCGGATCCACGTCGCGCACCATGCGCTTGAATATGAAGGGATGCTTGTTTGCCGAACGAAGAAGCACCCAGGGCGACACGACGTCCGATGGCGGTCCGGCCGACTCATCATCGCGAGTGGGTTCAGATGGCGAATAGGGGGGGCGTGGCATCTGCATATCTTCCCGGCGTCATCGCGCAACAGCAAGCCGCTTAATGCTTTGTGCCCTGTTTGCATTTGGTCAATCAATCGATTCGCCGTAGGATAGTTGAATCAAGCGTCGCTGAATCGTACTGAAGGTGTCGCAATGAACCCCCTCGTCGGAATCATCATCGGCTCCAAGTCCGACTGGGAGACTCTTGACCACGCCGCTCAAACGCTCACCAAGCTCGGCGTCCCGCACGAGGCCAAGATCGTCTCGGCCCACCGCACGCCCGATCTCCTCTTTGATTACGCCTCCACCGCCGCCTCGCGCGGCATCGAAGTCATCATCGCCGGCGCGGGTGGTGCGGCCCATCTCCCCGGCATATGCGCCGCCAAGACCGCTCTTCCCGTCCTCGGCGTCCCCGTCGAGTCGCACGCTCTCAAAGGCCTCGACTCGCTCCTCTCCATCGTCCAAATGCCCGGCGGCGTCCCCGTCGCCACCTTCGCCATCGGCAAGCCCGGCGCGATCAACGCCGCCCTTTTCGCCACGGCCATTCTCGCCAACAAGCATCCGCAATTCGCAAACGCACTCCGAGCCTTTCGAGAAGAACAAACCCGTACCGTCCTCCAAAATCCCGACCCGCGGGTGACTCCATGATCGTCGGCATCCTCGGCGGCGGCCAACTCGGCCGCATGTTGGCTCTCGCCGGCTATCCCCTCGGCCTCCGCTTTCGCTTCCTCGACCCGAACCCCAGCGCCCCGGCAGGCCACGTCGGCGAACTCATCACCGGCAACTTTACCGATCCCGCAATCCTCGACCGCTTCGCCGACGGCCTCTCCGTCATCACATTTGAATTCGAAAACGTCCCCCTCCAAACAGCACAGCAACTCAACGCCCGTGTTCCCGTCTTCCCACCGCCGCCGGCCCTCGATGCAGGCCAGGATCGCCTCGCCGAAAAACGCCTCTTCAAGCGTGTCGGCATCCCGCTTCCCCCGTGGCAGTCCGTGGAGTCGCACGCCAACCTCAAAAGTGCCGCCGCTGCTGTTGGCCTTCCCGCCGTGCTCAAGACCCGCCGACTCGGCTACGACGGCAAGGGCCAATTCGTCCTCCGCGCCGAACATGACATCGACCGTGCCTGGGACACGCTCACCGGCGGTTCATTCGTACTGGAAAAGTTCGTCCCGTTCGACCGCGAGCTGTCCATCATTGCCGTGCGAAATCGTCGCGGCGACACTCGCTTCTATCCGCTCGTCGAAAACCACCATCGCCTCGGTATACTTCGCTGGTCCCACGCCCCCGCTCCCAATCTCACCTCCGCCATACAGAAAAAAGCGGAACACCATGCAGCTGCTGTCCTCGACGCCCTGAACTACGTCGGTGTCCTCGCCATAGAGTTCTTTGAAAAGGACGGTGACCTCTTCGCCAATGAAATGGCCCCCCGCGTCCATAACTCGGGCCACTGGACCATCGAAGGCGCGAGAACGAGCCAATTTGAAAACCACCTCCGCGCCATCCTCGACCAGCCCCTCGGCGACACAGACGCCCTCGGCCACTCCGCGATGCTCAACCTCATCGGCAACCTCCCCTCGACCGCCGAGTGTTGCGCCATCCCCGAGGCCCATCTCCATCTCTACGGAAAGTCCCCACGCCCCGAACGCAAGCTAGGCCACCTGACATTCCAATCAAGCGACCCATCGCGCGTGGAGCAACTGCTCCACGATTGGCGGACCGTGTTTCACGAATAATTTGTCGACTTATAGATATGGCCTCGGCGGAATCGCCACTCCCGCCAATGCAAGCTGAATCAGCAAATCGGTGGTCGTCAACGACAGACCCACTGCCCCACGCAGGATTTCCCCCATCAGGATGAAGGGCGAAAACGCCGCCACGATCACAGCCTTCGACACCGCCACAATCGTATGCACCATGACCTCGATGCACCGTGCCATCACCTGCACCATCAGATAGCCTAGCCCCGCGAACCCATAAACAAAAAACGGCGCGAAGACGAAAATAAGCTGCGAATTGTCAACCGACTTCCCCGCGCGCGACACGTAATCATTCACAATGGCCCGTCCTCCTCCCGGATTCGGTGGTGGCGGCGTGGAGGAAATGTCGATCCCCGTGACCTGTTTGAACTGATCCGCGAAATCCGCCAACGCCTGTGTCAGATCAATGTCAAAATCGACCCGTTGATTCTCCGCCCCTGGATCGGCCCCGGCGAACACAAGGTCCATGTGTCCGCGCAGCCGCGCCGTCGTCCGTTCGTCATAGGTCACGGCAATCGTCGAACCATCAGACCCTTTGGCCTTGCTCAACAGTCCGCCGTCAAAGTTGACGCTCGACTCGTTCCCCGCCGCGTCACGAATCACCGCCGCCTGCACGTCGCCGATGTTCCCATCCGGCCCATGCGTGCCATAGACATAGACGCTGTTCCCGTCTTCGAGGCGCAACGCCCCCAGCAGATCACTCGACGTATCCGTATTGAGCAGAAACCCCAGTGAATTGGTAACCACCCCGCCGCTGCCGATGTTCAGCGTAAACCCGTTGCAGCCTGGCGCGCCGATGGCCATCACGCCGCCAAGCAGCGCCGTAGTCAATTGTCCCGCGAGGGAATAAGGCAGCCGTGAAACTCGCATGACGGTGCTCCAAGCTGGGCGAGGAGTTCACATCATGCGGAGTGTCTCGACAAACGTCAACTCATTACGTCTTCCGACGATACGTTAATCGAGCGCCGGTTTCCGACTCACCGTGTCCTCTGATTCTTCTTCTTCCTCTGCCTCATGCTTCTTGACCGGCTTCTTCGAGCGGT
Source organism: Planctomycetota bacterium (assembly GCA_038042195.1). Taxonomy (GTDB): domain Bacteria; phylum Planctomycetota; class Phycisphaerae; order UBA1845; family UTPLA1; genus JACRIM01. Next base: position 19,925 of record JBBTET010000010.1, read on the forward strand.
TCGACTGAACCACTCGCGTCTCATGCTGCGACTGCCCCTTCTGAATCGCCATGTTCGCAAACGTGTTGATCATCGGCCCATACGTCCGCAGCGCATCATTCACGTTCGGCAACCCCGCCACCGAGACCCGCAGCGTCATCTCATTCGGCGACTGACCAAGCCCCGCCCATACCACCGTCTTCGACGCCATCTGCTTCGCCTGACCGGCCGCCATCGCCATCGCCGGATTCCCTTGAGCCGCCCCGGCCTCCATCACTCGGCCTGCGTGCGCCGCGAACATGATGCTGCTATCGGCCGGCATGTTCTCGATCACCTTCCCCATCACTTCGTCGTTGAGTATGTTCTTCTGCCGCGTCCGAGCCTGCACACACGCCTTCATCGCCGGCCGCGTCGACGTCAGCACCACGCACCCATCCATCTCCGCGAGATACACCTTGCCGATCTTTGGAAGCGCATAGGCCGTCGCCTCTGTCTCGCCGATCTTGGTCGCCTCGGGTCGCACCGGTTCATGGCCCTCGACAATGCCGGGGATGGAAAGGAGTTGATCCCACAGTGCCTTCGATCGCGCCGGATCATTCACCGACAATACGATGCCCCCGCTCGGAATGTGCCCGCCGTCGCCTTTGCTCTCACCCGGCACGACAAACGCGCACAGCTCCTGAATGTTCCCAAAAAACTCCCGTCCAATGTCAAATCCCGTCACACCCTGCTTGCCATTCTGGTGCTTCTTTGCCGTATCGACTGCTGCGTTCACCAGCGCCGGGTTCAACCCCAGTCCGATGAACCCCGCCGCGTTCGCCGGCACCGATTCCAAACACTTCCGCGTCATCGGCGGCAGTCGCATCAGGTTGTACGCCATGCTCCGATGATCATCCGCCAGCCGCACCGCGAAGTGTGCCCCGAGCGTGCCCTCATGAATGCCCATGGAGAAGCTCGCCCAACGGAAGCTGTCCAGATCGGCCAGCCCGTTCGCAATGTCGAACTCGCGCCGGTCGCGCTCGCCCATCTTTTCCTTGGCAATCTTCAGCACGCCCTGAATGTCGCAAAATGCAAACAGCGTCGCCCCGGTCCGCTGCTTCATGAGTTCCTGCAAATCATCCCGCGACGCCAGCGACGGCGCATCACCCGCCAGCCGCGAAACCACGCCCTCGACCATGTCGCGCCCGGTCCCGACGATCAGCAGACACTCCGTCAAGACGCCGCACACCTTTCCGACCTCGGGCAACTCAGACCCAAACGTCGGCATGTCCGAAATCTTCTCAGCCGTCGGCGCGAATTGAAACGCCGTCTCCAGCAGCCCCTTTAGCAGCGCCACGTCCCCATGATGAATCACCATCACGCCCGTCGGTGCCTTCCCGCCCTCCGGGTCGAAGCTCGTCAATGCGATGCCCGCCCCGCCAAACGCCCGCAGATACTCAAACACCGAGGGGCTAATTGCCACCTGCGACGGCACGTTGATCGGCCCCTTCGCCTCCGCGCTCGGCCGTTGCGCCAGAATGCCCTGCATGTCCTCCGTCGTCAGCCCCAGCATCCCGCACAGCTTCTCCAGAATCTCGCCCGGCCGACTAATATCCGCATACACCACCGCGTCCGGCGGCATCAGCGTCGCAAAGTTCTGCGCCGCCAGATGATCGCGGCACCGGTCCGCCCCCGCCTTGGCCGACCGCTTCGCCTCAACAGCCAAGTCCTGCCGTAGTGCAGACTGATACAGCTTCCGCGCTGCCGCGTAGTCCCGCGTCTCCCGTTCGAGGAAATACGCCTTGTACAACTCCGCCGCCGGCGTCTCCGCCCAAGCCGGCCCGGCAAGGCAAGACGCAACGATGCCAAGGATGAGAACGACTGCAATAGGGCGACGGGTAAACATGAACAATCCTCCAGAAATGACCGATCGGGCCGTCATTGGCACGAACGCCATCGACAGACCCCGACCGTGGACAGTTTCCTACTCCCAAGTGGTATTAACGATAGCCCCAGGATTATTTCTCGCCCGACTATTGCACCTCTGGAGAGCCTCAAAACCCGCTTGATCGTCGCTGGATGCCTTTCCAGAGGGTGCATCACACCCAGATCATTTCGAGGGTTGGATCCGGCACTCTTAATGAGGTTCAAGTATCCGTGGTAGTGAGATCATGCGATGGTTGACAGCTGCTCAGCCCAGATCAAAACCTGGGGCATCTGGCGGCCTACAGCATAGAGCTACAGTCGAACCTAGACCACAGGCGTATCCCAATTCAAATCGTTTGACGGACATGGGCTGGATTGAGACAGAGTACCTCTTAATACCCGGTGCCCGCAGTGCTTGTTGACGATCTCGTCCCTGATCGGAAAGCAGGTTGCCCGAAAATATATTAAACCAAGTAGTTGACATTTCCCATGGCCGCCATTATATTAAACCACATGGTTATAGATCGATCTCCAAAGCTGGACCGAGTCTTTCACGCGCTGGCCCACCCTGCGCGTCGGGCGATCCTTCGACGACTTTCCGACCATGAACAAAACCTGACGGAACTTGCGGCCCCGTTGCGGATGTCGTTTCCGGCGGCGTCCAAGCATGTGCGGGTGCTGGAGCGGGCACGGCTCGTGCGGAGGCGCGTCGTCGGGCGCATGCACATCTGCCGGATTGAAGCCGAACCGCTGGGGCAGGCCAACGACTGGTTGGAGAATTATCGGCAGATTTGGGAAGGCAATTTCCAGCGGCTCGACGCCCTGCTTGAAGAGTTGAAGACCAGAGAAACAAAAACCGAACACGCCAAGCGATAGAGGTACGTTGCCATGAAGAACACCTTGAAAGTAACCACGCCGACCGATCGCGAGATCGTGATGACCCGCGACTTCGATGCACCGCGTCACATGGTCTGGGAGGCGATGGTCAAGCCGGACCTAATCAAGCGCTGGCTGTTCTTGCCGCCGGGCTGGGAGATGACCACCTGTGACGAGGATGTACGAGTGGGAGGGTCGTATCGTTGGGCATGGGCCGGACTGGATGGAAAAACCGCGATGGTGATGCACGGTGTGTATCGTGAGGTCGTTCCACCGGAGCGGATCGCTCGAACCGAGATATTTGAGATGGGTTGCGTTCCTCAAGAGGGTGAGCAACTGGTGACAATCGTGTTCACTGAGCAGGCCGGAAAGACGACGCTCACGCTGACGGCGCTATATCCGTCGAAGGAGGCCCGCGATGGGATGATCGCGTCCGGCATGGAGCGCGGCGTGAGCGCGGGGTATGACAAGATGGAAGCGATGTTAGCAATGTCGGTGAATAAGTAAGGCCTTTGGTAACTCGTAGACCAAAGAACACACCGGGACTACATCCCTTCGGCGAGGGAGAACATGTATGCCAACCGTTAGAAGAAGTGGCCGTGGCGTGTCAGCGGGACAAAAACAGGAGAAGGGATCGCAACACAGTCGAAACATGGGTGCCGAAGAAGTCGTCGCATCGCTGAGACGACTCGCCAATAAGAAAACTCTCGGCGGCATGGCCCGGTATGGCATTCCGTCGGACAAGGCGTTGGGAGTGCCGGTTGGTAAGATCCGTGATCTCGGCAAGCGGCTTGGGCGAAATCACGAGCTGGCCGCCGCGCTTTGGGAGACCGACATTTACGAGGCCCGAATGCTTTGCGCATTCCTCGACGAGCCGGCACTCGTTACCCCGGCGCAGATGGATCACTGGTGCGAGGATTTCGATAGCTGGGCCATCTGTGATACCGTGTGCTTTCACCTGTTCGACCGCACGCCGCATGCCTTCGGCAAAGTGAAGCAGTGGACACGCCGACGGGAAGAGTTCGTCAAGCGTGGTGCATTTGCGCTGTTGGCGTGCCTTGCATTGCACGACAAGGTCACGGACGACGAGCCATTTGCCAAGTGCCTGCCGCTTATCGAAAGGGCCGCCACCGATGAGCGTAACTTCGTCAAGAAGGGTGTGAGTTGGGCGTTACGCGGGGTTGGTAGGCGCAGCCCCGGATTACACGCTGCTACGGCGGCAATGGCGGAGCGCCTGGCGGAATCCACCAATGCCGTATCGCGCTGGGTAGGGAAGGATGTGCTTCGAGACATCACGAGGCCGGCGGTGATTCGGCGGTTCGCGGCGAAGCGCCGCGTAGCGAAGGGATGACATCGCATGCCGGCAGGATTCGTCGCTATTGGTCCGCATAGCGGCCCCTACCTGCTGTGCCACCGTTACTCGATGGTATCAACACCAAGATACAGGACGGTTTATTCGTCCTCATCTTCATCAGCGTCGCTCTTCTTCGCGGGCTTCTTGGTTTCCTTCTTCGGCTCAGCCTTCTTCACTTCCTTGGCGTGCTTGGCGGCGGCTTCCTTTTGCTTGGCGCGGTCGGCCTCGTTCATGAGCAGGGTGGTCTGCTTGACCTTGACCTCGATCTTCATGCCAGGCGGCGGGCTGTGCTGGGCACCATCTTCTTCTTCGTCACCGTCTTTGGCGTCGGAGGCCTTCGCCTTGGTCTCGATCTTGGTTTCGTTGTTGGCGATGCTCTTGGTCACCATGCCGCGCTCGATGTCGAACGTCGTGGTTCCCGATGACGTTCCCTTCACGTCGGCATTTCCCAGGGGGCCGACGTCATCGGCCGGCTTGCCACTGGTGTCCTTCTCCATGGTGGACTTGAACGAAATGACGGCGACCTTACGGCCGGCCTCCTCGGTGATCTTGTCGAGCTTGTATTCATAGCGTGAGACGACTTTGCCGATCTGAGGGAGCAGGTCGCGCTGAGTCTTTTTCCAAGTATCGCCAACGTTCACTTCTTTGTTCGGATACATGAGATACATGGACTCGCCATAGTTGACGCGGCCGCGATCATCCGTGAGTTCGCGCTGAAGTTGCTGGCTGAAGGGGTTGCCTGGGGCGTCTTCCATCGCCTTGTCGAGGATGGCCTTCATGCCGCTGCACGATGTGGCGGTGTTGTCTTTGTCGATCTCGACGTTGAACTTGCCGCCGATCATGGCGTTAAGCGGTCCTGCGATGAGTTCTGATTCATCTTCGGCACCTGGAGCATCGGAGTCGTAGGCGGCCTCCATCATGGGGCTGTCGACCTTTTGCATGGTGCGGTCGAAGGTCCAGGACATCTTCGCCCCATCACTGGAGCCGGAATCCGTCTTGCGCAGAAGGCCATAGATGCGATGGATCGCGATCTCCATCGGCTCGCCCATCATGGGGTTATGGATCAACTGGACGATCTCGGCGGACTGCTCAACGTAAACGGTTTCGCCGACCTTATGCTTGGGCTTGAGCATGACGCTCTCGGCGGAAACGTCGGCGGTAGCAGTGAAGAAAGCTGCCGCGACGGCAAGGACGGACGCTTGTTTGATCATCGTGTTCGTACGCATGGATGGCTCCGTTTGAGTGTGGCTTTTGTTACGCGAGGATCTCTGCCGCCGGCCCTCCCGCCGACGAATTCGGAATGGTAGGCGATGAGCGGGGAATGTCCACCGCGAACCGGATGTACGCAGGCTATTAGAGGGCTTAAACGTGTTGGCCCTTCGTGTTTCACGCAGAGGCTTCGACGGGCCTATACTCGGCGGTTTGTGGTGGCTATCACTCTCCCTAAAACCTGAAAGGAGCATTGGATGCGAGTCGTATCATCATTCCGGCGAGTCTTGTTAGCTTGCGTGATTCTGGGCCTGGGCGGGCTGGCGGCCTGTCAACGGCCGGAGGGCAGTGTCCGGCCGGGGGTGAATGCGGAATATCAGAATGCGGATGTCAAGAAGTGGTCTGAACGGTTTGAGTCGGAGAGTCGGGAAATCTTCCGTGAGCGGCTTCAGATCATGGAGTTGACGGGCATTTCACCGGGCATGTCCGTGGCGGACATCGGGGCGGGGACAGGGTTTTTCTCGGAGATGTTCGCCCATCAGGTGGGGGGCGAAGGCCGCGTCTATGCAGTGGATATCGTAGACACTTTTCTCGCTCGCATCGCGGAGCGGTCGAAGCAGTCAGGATTGAACAATGTCACCGTGGTCAAGGGGACCGAGAAGGACACCACGTTGTCAAAGGAGTGCATCGACGTGGCATTCGTCTGTGACACGTATCACCATTTTGAATTTCCGCAGAGTTCGATGGCTTCGATTCATCGCGCGTTGCGTCCCGGCGGCAGCCTCGTCGTGGTAGACTTCGAGCGTATTCTGGGAACAAGCTCATTGTGGGTCTTGGGTCATGTGCGCGCCGGTCGAGTAGTCGTCATCCGCGAAATTGAATCGGCTGGATTCCAATTCGTCGAGTACGTCCCAACGCCGTTTCTGAAAGAGAACTACATGTTGCGGTTCCGAAAGAAATAATCAGTGGGCGCGGCCTGCGTCAGAAGGAGTTCTTCTCGCTCGACCCCAGATAACTCGATCGCGCTGCGGCGTACTCTTCAGGCGTCATCGACAGCCCAATGGTCTCCTCAGATTGGGCGGCATCGTGCTCGAGCCTCGTTTGCCCGAATATTTTTTTGAGTATCGGGATGCACCAGCCACAGCCGGTTCCCGCGCCGAGGCACTGCGACATCTGGCTGGGCCGCTGGAGTTTCTCTCGCCTTGCGTAGCTGAGCAGCTTTCGCAGTGGGACGTGGTAACAGTAGCAGATTTTGTCGTCGAGGTTCATGGTGCGGACCCTTTGTATTGTAGTGCGATTCGAGGTTCGGCGTGATTGGGATAAGATGGACGCACGAATTTTCCCTTTGCGTATAATGAGACATCCATGACCCGACTTGGCTTGTTTGGCGGCAGCTTCGACCCGATCCATTTCGGGCATCTTCGTGCTGCACGGTTTGCCGCCGAACACCTGGGCCTGGAGCGAGTCGTGCTCATCCCCTCGGCACGGCCGCCGCATAAGCTGACGAGCACCGTGACGGAACCTATCCACCGACTGGCGATGACGCGGTTGGCGGTGGAAGGGGACTCACTGTTCGACGTGGACGATTTGGAATTGCACCGGGCCGGGCCGAGTTACACGTTTGACACGGTCGGGGAGTATCGCCGACGGCTGGGAACAACGGCGGAATTGGTGTGGTTCATCGGGGCGGATACGTTACCCAAGCTGCCGAAGTGGTATCGGGTGGCGGAGTTGGTCCAGGTGATTAGGATCGTGACCTTGACCCGTGCCGGCTGGCGGCCGCCTGAGCCGAGGGTGTTGGAGCCGTCTGTCGGCGGGGAGGCGGCCCGGCAGCTCTTGCGCGATTGTCTGCCGACGCCGGTTTTTGAAGTTAGCGGGACTGGGATTCGACAAAGAGTGAACGACCACATGTCTATCCGTTCAATGGTCCCGGACCCAGTGGCGTCCTATATAGATGCACTAGGTTTGTATCGCTGATTGGGTCTCCAACAAGTCACAGGCAATGTAACCATATTCCCACGCTGCAATTACAGTGTCCGAAAAGTGCAAACCTGCCCATTTTGACGGACCGAATCAAATTGACCGGTCTGAAAGCGTGTGATACAGTTTGGGGTGTAGTGCGTATAAGTGGTGTCAGGCTGCCCAGCTTGCCACCACCGAGCCCGGCGCGGGGCTTATGCGACACACGAAGCCGGCGAGGCAACTCGCCCAGAGTATTTGTTACTCGCCGCGTAGAACCGCTTGGCCCAGCTAACGGCCATTGGCGGGCATACCGATGTTATTCGGTACGACGTCATGCCTAGTGCCTGTAGGGCTGCCGAGGCGGTTTGCATCTCGAGGACGCTTGGGAAGCTGATCCCGGCTGTCCTTTGGGGTGTCCGACGTACGAAAAGAGGTTCGCAGTACATGCCACGTGAGCCGAAGCAGATCACACGACGCAAGTTACAGTTCTTTTTTGGGTTGGTGCTCGCGGGCATTCTCTATGCCCAGTTCCAACTCAACGACGACCCTGAAGTCATCCTGACGCAACGAACGCCGCGCGTGCTCGCGGCGGAGACCGTTCACGTCGATCCCTTTGAGAAGATGATCCGACGCGATCCTTTGTCCGCGTTGAAGGATGCGCGCGATCGGCATCTTCGCACCGTGTCGGACTACGAGTGCGTCATGGTGAAGCAGGAGCTTCTGGAGTCGGGCATGACCGACGAACAGGAGATCAAGGTCAAATACCGCCAGGCACCCTATAGCGTCTACATGGATTGGATTCGCAACCCAGGTCTCGCGGCGCGCGTGTTGTATGTGAAGGGCAAGTGGACGAACGCGAAGGCGAAGAACCCCGACGAGCGCGAGTTGGCTGTCGCACAGCCCGGCAAGATCGCACAGCTTTTCGTGAAGAGCCTGAAGCAGCCGGTGCGTGGTTCGCTGGCCAAGGATGCGTCGCGACGCTACCTCGATGAGTTTGGCTTCGCCAAGACGCTTGATTTGCTGATCAACTATTGTGACGTTGCCAAGAGCAAGGACGAGTTGAAGCTGGAACTGGTCGGCGAGTCGCACTTCGACGGTCGGCCGGTGTGGGTCGTGCGACGCACGCTGCCGTACACCGATGAAGCCGGCTTCTACCCCGATCGCACGGCGGAGATTTACATCGACAAGGAATATCGCGTGCCGGTCGCGGTGTACTGTTTCTCCGACGACGCGAAGGATCCGAAGCACCTGCTCGGCAAATATGAGTATCGCGACATCCGCTTCGGCGTGGGTCTGACGGACAAGGACTTCGAGCCGAAGACGTACGGCATGTAAGCTACGGGCCTTTGTTTTCAAGCCATTTCAAGACGCGAGGTCGATCATCGGCCTCGCGTTTTTTTATTCAATGGTGGCCACCACCTTCGGGTTTCTTTTCATCGTGCGCGGGCTTTGCTTCTTCCTTGTGTTCAGCTTTGGCCTCACCGCCGTGTTCGGATGCCGGTGGCACTTCCATGTGCGGCTGCGGGGGCATGAGTGCGTACGGATTGCTTTGCATCATGGAGGGGGCCAACATCGCGACACCACCCATGAGCAACGAGATCAGGCCTATGACACCCAGAACACTCTTCACGCCGGGACGAAACCCGCGAAACGGCAGGTCGAGCAGCATGATGAGCCGAATGCAGGCGTTGGGCACGGCGAAGATCAGCGAGCGAGCCGAGTAGAGCGCAACGTGCCTGGCGACGCGCGTGATGCCGCGGCGTTGGATTGGCCATTCGAGGCCAGGTGCCGCTGTGGCATCGTCTGCTTCCGGGCTGGTCGAATCTGGTGAATTGGTGGACTCGTTTGGATCCGCGCCGACTGCAACGTGATCGTCTGTCGGTGACATCTCTACGTCGACATCGGGTTGGACTTCATCGGTGGTGACGGTCAGTGCCTCGTCCGTGGCCTCAACGTCTTGATCGGTCGCAACGGGCAGCGCGTCCGTCATCGCTATTGAGACGGCGTCTTCATTCTCAATGGTCTCAGTGGGCGGCTCGACGGTAATCGTCTTGGTGAGGTGCGCGATATCCTGCGCGACGAGTTCGACAGCAGCCTCCGGGTCGGGTTCGACGGTACCGAATTGGCCGCCGGTGTTGTCGTGTGCTGCGTCCGGGGTGGGCTTCTCACCGACATCCTCCACGATTTCCTTGGTAAGCGATTCCGCCTGTTGCAGCAGACGCTCCACCTCTTCGTCGGACACCGTGAGGGGCGGCTCGCCGGGGGTTGGGTTGTTGGCGGGGTCTTGCATAGCGCGCGCATCTACTGGGTTCGTTTGAGTCGCAGGCGTATCCTTGTTATCGGCCCGCAGCGGCAGCTCGCGTGAACGCGGCGGCTTGTCGCAACGGTGCGACCGGTTGAACATGGCACCATGCGACCCCGACGATTCAAGGCCGAGCGACTCGACGAAGAGGTGGTCACGCTCTGCGGGGCGGAAGTTCATCACGCCGTAAAGGTGCTACGCCTCGGCACCGGCGATTCAGTGATCCTTTTTGATGGTGGGGGCGGCGAGGCGGTTGGGACCATCCTTGATGTGAAACCGGAGACGCTGCGAGTTCGTGTCACGGCGCGACGAGTCGTGCCCGTGCATCGCAACGGCTTGTCGATGATGGTCGCCACGCCAAAGGGCGAACGGGCCGATTGGATGATGGAGAAATGCGCGGAGTTGGGCGTGCGAGCGATGACGCCGCTGATTTGCGCGCGTGGACAAGTGTCGCCGGGAGATGGGAAACTCGCGCGGTGGCGACGCAAGGCTGGAGAGGCGGCCAAGCAATCGGGACAGTCGGTGACCATGCGCGTGGATGCGCCGATGGTGTTGTCGGAGGCGCTTCGATCTTGCGCACAAGATGTCGTGTTGCTGTTTGGCGATCCGCGTGCGGATGCCGCGACGATGATGACGGCGCTTGCACAGGCCACGCGCGATGCAAGCGTCGTGATGCTTGTCGGACCCGAGGGCGGGTTTGCCCACGACGAGATTCGGATGTTGGAGGCGGCTGGCGCGAAATCGGTGCGGCTGGCCGAGAGCATACTCCGCGTGGAGACGGCGGCAGTGGCGGGAGCCAGCGTTTGGGCGGCGTGGAGGACCGATATCGCAGGGGAATAATGCGCGGCGTAGGCGGGTTGGGATAATCGACAGGGTCGCAGTTGAAGTCGCCACGGAAGACGGGTTTTGACTCCCCCGCGCGGCATTCCTAGAATGCCGTCACAATCAACGAGACACCTTCTCAAAGGAGATGATCATGGCGGGCGCGAATACGCTGGAGTTTACCGACGCGAATTTCGAGAGCGAAGTGTTGAAGGCCAATGTGCCCGTGCTGGTCGATTTCTGGGCCGACTGGTGCATGCCGTGCAAGGCCCTTGGTCCGACGATTGACGAATTGGCCACCGAGTTTGTCGGCAAGGTCAAGGTCGGCAAGATGAGCACCGAGGACAGTCGGGAGACGCCGGTGAAGTACAACGTACAGGCGATTCCGACGATTCTGATCTTCAAGGGTGGCGAGGTGGTGCAGAAGTTTGTCGGCCTGACCAGCAAGAAGGACTTTCAGGCGGCGCTGTCTGGGGTGTTGAAGTAGGTTCGAAATGGCAACGTGACTCTACGAAAGGCGGCGCGACGTGCGCCGCCTTTTTCTTGCGCGATTTGGGCTTTGTTGACACTCCGCGCCGCGTTTCGATACTATTCGATTGTCAACCCATTGCGGAGGAGCGCCATGCCCGTGCATACACCCAATCAATCGCAACCGAAGCAGGTGGTCGGGGCATCCGATGAAGGCTGTGAGGCGCCGATCAATCTGATGCAGTGGATCACGGCGAACAAGGACTCCTTCAAGCCGCCGGTGGGGAATAAGTATCTGTACAACGGGCGGGACTTTTTCGTGATGGTGATCGCCGGGCCGAACGCGCGGAATGACTTTCACCTTGTGGACTCTGAGGAGTATTTTTATCAGCTCAAGGGGGACATCGTCGTTCGCACGCGCGAGGGGGAAAAGATTGTCGATCATCGCGTTCGGGAGGGGGAGACGTTTTTCATTCCGCCAAACGTGCCGCACTGCCCGATGCGTCCGCCGCACACGCTGGGCGTGGTCGTGGAGAAGACGCGGCACGCCGGGGAGAAGGAGCACATTCTTTTCTTCTGCGAAGGATGCGGGGCGTTGGTGGAGGATATTCTGTTTGATTGCCGCGACATCGTGGATCATTTTCGGGACACAATGGAAGCGTTTTGGAAGGATGACGCGCGGCGCGTTTGTGGGCAGTGCGGGAAGCGCATTGAGAAGCCGGGGCCGTTGGAGCGGGTTTAGGGTCGCCAGGCGACGATTCCGCAGGTTATTTTTCGGAGTGGATCGACAGGGCCGTCCTGCGTATGATTTTCTCGCGGTCAGAATCGGGCCATGTGTCACCTCGCCATCTCTCAGGAGTGTAAACCCATGTTATTGAGTCGTAATCTGAGGGGGGTGTTGGGTGTTGTTGGATTGATTGGTTTGCTCAACTGCACCACAGCGCAGGCCACATCTCCCGCCGCGCCTGCGGGATGCAGTGCCACCACGACGACGCTTTCCAACACCACCGGACAGGCGATCCCGGACAACATGACCATCACGTCCACCATTGTGGTGTCCGGCGTGTCGGGCGTGATCTGGGATGTCGATATGCTGACGACCATCGCCCACATCGTGAATGACAACCTCGATGTCACTATCACCTCGCCGGCCGGAACGATCGTGACCCTCACGACGGACAACGGCGGCAATTCGAATGACAACGTATTCAACGGGACGACGTGGGACGACGATGCGGGGGATACGAATGCGCCCGGCCCTGCGACGGATGAAGGATATGTTGACACGGTTGTATCGTCGCCGCTGGTCCCGGAAGAGGCGCTCGGTGCGTTCATTGGAGAGGTTCCAAACGGCACATGGACGTTGAGCGTGACGGATGACACCGCTGATACGTTCACGGGAAGCCTGACCAATTGGTCGCTGACGATCACGACCGTGCCGGCCGGTCAAGTTTCGGTGACGACAACGCTGACGAACAGCGTCGCCGAACCGATCAACGACATGATGACGACGACCTCGACGATCAACGTTGGCGGGTTGGGGACGCTGCTTTGTGATTTGAACATGCAGACATTCATCGCGCACAATTCGAACGCCGATCTGGACATCACGCTGGAGTCACCGGCGGGGACGCTGGTGACGATCTCCACCGATAATGGCGGCACGACGAACGACAATGTGTTCAACGGGACGGTGTGGGATGACGACGCGGGGGATACCCACGCACCCGGCGCGGCGACGGACGAGGGGTATGCGGACACGGTGGTATCAACGCCGCTCGTGCCGGAAGAGGCGATGGCGGCGTTCATCGGGGAGGATCCGAACGGGACGTGGATCCTGCGCGTGGCCGACGACAACGCGACGGTCACGGGCACACTGACCTCGTGGAGCCTGACGATCAAGACGTGCAGCTATGCGGATACGGATGCTGACTTGATCGGCAATGCGTGTGACCTGTGCCCCAACGACGCGAATAACGATGTCGACGGGGATGGGGATTGCGGGGAAGTGGACAATTGTCCGACCGTCGCCAATGCGAATCAGGCCAATGGTGATGCGGATTCGTTTGGCAATGCATGCGACAATTGCCCAAACGTAGCCAACGCCGATCAGGCTGATGCCGATGTGGATGGCGATGGGGATGCGTGCGACAACTGCCCGAGCATTGCGAACTCGGATCAAGGAGACACCGACGGCGATGGCGACGGTGACGCATGTGACAACTGCGTGAACACGGCCAACGCCGATCAAGCCGATGCCGATGGCGACGGGGTGGGGGATGTGTGCGAGACGACGACCGGCGGTTCAACAGCGTGCGGCATGTGCGGAGCCGGCGCAACGATGACGATGGGCGTGATTGCGCCGATTGTGTTGTTGGCGGTGCGCGGACGGCGAAGGCGGGCCTGGAAGCACCGCTGAAGGAGCAAGATAACCACCAAGAGGCAAGACGGGTCGATTTATGTTCAAGGCGCATGGTGAATATGAGGTGTGGCGCAATTCCGGATCGCGTCCTTTCAACACACTGGTCGTGGGCGGACCGGATTTGTATCTAATGAGCGTCCCTGATGCCGATTTCGATTTCGCGTTCTCAGACGATGCCGAGGATGATGAGTTTTGGGGTCTGCTTGAATGCGCAGAGGTAACGATTCCGCTATCGACGCTGGCCTACGCTAAAGCGGATGAATCGAGGCGGCACCTCGCACTGGGGACTCAACGAAACGAGGTTCTGGCAAACGTCACCAAGACACGCCACAATGAAAAGAAGTTTCAGTTTGAAACAACCGAGGATTGCCAGACATTCTTTGAAAGGCTTCGTGTAATCACCGGAGATCAGTTTCTTTTCGCACGAGAATCATGGGGCCAGCTCGACGTGATTCGCCGGCGCGGCTGGATCCCTTTAATCGCTGGGGGATTCACGTTTCTTGCGTGGACGCTGGCGACAGATATCGCGGCGGGGCGCGAGTTTTTGTCTGAGAATGCCAAGTCCAAGTTTTTCTACACGTTGTTGCGCCCGATACTCGAACGATTGGGGCCGCTGGGAACGCTGGCCGTTGGGATTGCGATCACGGTGTACTGCCTATTCACGCTCATCCGATTGTTCGAGCGGCCGCCGACCATGCTCATCCTTGAGCAAAAGCGCGGGCGAGCCTCGGGTCATTCACGGTATCGTCCGAGTCCGTTAGGAAAGCACCGATGGTAGCCACGGCTCATGGCGTTTGCCGTCGGCGTCTGGGTCCCAGCCACACAATCGGCAGCATAGTGACCATCCCCGCGCCACATGCGCCGCCGCCTGCACCGCAGTTGTTGGCGGGGTTTACGATAGGGGCGGGCGGGGGTGCGCCGGGGACGTCGCAGGCGTCGCCGACTCCGTCGCCATCGGCGTCCACTTGAGTGGGGTTTGCCACGGCCGGGCAGTTGTCCAGGCAATTGGCGCGGCCGTCGCCATCGGTGTCGCTGTCGGGCGCGCCGCAGCCGCATGCTCCGGCTGCAATCTTGGCGGGATCATTCGGACAGGCATCGTTGCAATTGGCGGTGCCATCGCCGTCGGTGTCGGTATCCGCCACGCCGCAGCCGCACTGGCCAGGTGCCGTTTTGGTGGCATCGTTGGGGCAGCCGTCGAGGCAGTCGAGGGTTCCGTCGCCGTCGGTATCGAGGGCACTTTCGACGACGCCGCAGCCGCAAAGACCGGGGACGATCTTCAACGGGTCGGCCGGGCAGGCGTCATTGCAGTTGGCGGTGCCGTCGGCGTCACTGTCGGTGTCGGCGACTCCGCAACCGCAGATTCCCGCGGCGACTTTCAATGGGTCGGCGGGGCAGGCGTCGTTGCAATTCGCGGTGCCATCGGCGTCGGTGTCGGTATCAGGCACGCCGCAACCGCATTGGCCCGGCGCGATCTTGCTCGCATCGTTGGGGCAACCATCATTGCAGTTGGCGGTTCCATCACCGTCGGTGTCCGTGTCGGCCACGCCGCAGCCGCATTGACCGGGGGCGAGCTTTGTTGCGTCGCTCGGACACCCATCGTTGCAATTCGGTGTGCCGTCGCCATCGGTGTCCGTGTCGGCAACGCCACACCCGCAGATGCCGGGGGCGATCTTCAATGCGTCATTCGGACAACCGTCGGTGCAGTCGGGGGTTCCATCGCCGTCGGAATCAAGGGCGGGATTGATGCAACCGGGGAAGGAGGCGACGTAGATGGCGTTCGTGCCGTCGGAAAGATTGGCCGTCACGCAAATCTGGCCGTTGTTATTGAGTTGATAGGTCAGGCCGGTCTGTGCGGCAGACCCGTTGGGAGCCAAGTAGGAGCCGCAGGAATTGACCGTTCTGGAGACTCCGGGCGAGATTTCAAGGGTCTGGCCTTTGACGACAATTGGTGTCAGCACGCCGGTCGGGCTGGTGGCCCATACTGAATCGCTCCCGGGATCGAAAGGCGGCGGGCCTATGAGAAGCGAATAGAAGGCTACCTGGCCGGCATCGTTGATGCTTGGATTATTAACAGGCAAGGCAAACGTGACCCCCGCCGGCATTCCCGGCGCGGCCATTCCATCTCGTGCGACGAGTTCCACGGTGCCTCCCGGCGTCGTGTACTTGTAGATTGCGACGTCGTTGGTGGAATCGACGCCGTCAATGCCGCTTATCAGATAACCGCAGTAGGCAACCTCTCCCTGACCGGACAAGGCCGGAGGATAGAGAAGCATGTAATGGCCGCCGCCGGGGGCTGCATCACCCGTCCGCGCGATCATATGCAGCGCGCCGCCGTCTTCGACCCACGTCGAATTGTCATTCACATTGGGGGTGACGCCTGGCCCGGCCAGGATTGCATTGAACGCCAAGTTGCCGTCGTTGTTTATCGTGTAGCTGGGGAAATTTGCGAACGTCACATTGCCTAAGCCGGGGGCGAGCTGGCCCGCATACGCGACGACGCGCGGCGGGGCCATGGTGTTGCTCTCGGAAAAGAGCGCCAACGTTGCATAGTTGAGATTGACCGAGAAGGCGACTTGTCCGCCGGCATTGATGATTGGGTTCGAGAAGTATCCTCCGTAATTTACAAAACCAACCGGCCAACCTGACCCCACGGGAACGTTTGGGATTACATCTCCTTCACGAGCGATCATGCGCATCGGTCCACCGGCGGTTCGACACCAGATGCCGGAGTCATCGCCGACCGTGACACCACCCACGCCTTGCTTGAGGGTGCCTAGAAACGCGACGTCGGCGGATGAGTTCATGGCCGGTGTGCCGACTCCGTTGAACTCAGTCCCAGCAGGCACGCCTGCGGCCGAATCTCCGATGGCAACCCTCACGACGGTGCCAGCCGCATTCTGTGCCCAAATCCCGCCTTGATACACCAAGGGGCCAGCGGCGACGCCGTAGAAAGCCACTTGTCCCAGCGGACTCTTGTGCTGCGTTGTAAAACTATTGGCTTCAAAGTGAAGCGAGTTGTCTCCCGGTGTCGGGTCTCCTTGCCGCGCGACGACGTGCAAATCTCCGACGGAGTTTTCGGCATACAGGATCCAGTAATTGAAGGCATCCACGCCGCCGATGCCAAAGGCCAGGTAACAGCTAAACGAGACGTGACCGGCCTCATCAATGGAGGGATAGCTCAATTGCTGAGTGCCAAAGAAGCCTGTTGTGTCGGGGGCAGGCTCTCCGGAGCGCATGACCTTGCGATAAGTCAATTGGCCATGCACCGTCGGGGCCACTGCGCCCATCGTGAGCGCGACCAGGACCAATTGAAAAACGCGGCGAGCGAACACAGGTGTCACGGTCATGGCGATTCTCTCTGGGTTATGCAAGAGCAGGCCCGAACTACTCGGCCGCCAAGAGAGAATGCGACAACAAATAGGGGGGATACACGCGAAATGGGCAAAACCGGCGAAACCCAGTGAGGCGGGTACAATAGAGGCGTGTTCAGGGTTCCAGCAGATGCCATCGCCCCATAATGAGGAAATCGACGTTGCGTCGATGGTTGGCCGTGCCGTCAGCGGCGACACGGACAGCCTTAGTGCGCTGCTGTCGTTTTACGGGCCGCGGGTGGAGCAGCGGCTGGAGATCGGCCGGCATTGGCGGGCCATGCTGGAGCCGGGCGACGTGATGCAAGTCACGTATCTTGAGGCATTCATGCAGATCGGCACGTTTCGCCCGGAGCAGGCGGCGTCGTTTGAGGCATGGTTGCACCGGATCGCGGAGAACAACCTTCGCGATGCGATTCGTGGGTTGGAGCGACAAAAACAGTTGCCCCCGACCAAGCGGATCAATGTGGCATCCAACTCCGACGATTCCTACGCCGGTCTTTATCAGGAGCTTGCCGCGACGACGACCACGGCCAGCCGAGTCGCCGTCCGAAAGGACACGCAGCGCCTGCTCCAGGCGGCGATTGATCGCCTGCCGCCGGATTATGCCATGACGGTGCGGCTGTACGATCTGGAGAGCAAGTCCATCGCGGAGGTGGGGGCGGCATTGAAGCGATCGAGCGGGGCGGTGCATATGCTTCGGGCACGTGCACATGAGCGGCTGGGAGAGCTGTTGGGAACGGCGTCGTCGTGGTTTGACTCTCGCGCGTGAAGGTCGGGCATGTCTTGTCGCATGTCTGAATGAACCATGGGAACCACGATCAGCCAACAGGAGGCCGCCCTTGATTGACGCAGGTGGCGATGTGCGCCGACATCAGGATTTGATCGCCACGGCCCGCCGGCAATTCGAGCGGGCTGTGCAGAGTGGTCTGCCGACCGGTGGCTCGTCGATAGGCGTCGGGCTGCCCGGTGAGGCAGCGGTGCGAGGTAGACCCGCGATTGACGGGTACGAGATTCTTCGCGAGATACATCGCGGCGGGCAGGGCATCGTCTATCAAGCGGTTCAGGCATCGACTGGCCGAAACGTGGCCGTGAAGGTCTTGCGACAAGGGCCGTTTGCCGGAGCGGCGGAGCGGATTCGCTTCGAGCGAGAGGTCAGTATCCTCGCCGGGCTTCAACATCGCAGCATCATTGGTATTCTGAATCGTGGGGAGGCCGCCGGTAGCCACTATCTGGTCATGGACTACATCGACGGTCGCCCGTTGGACCGGTTCGCGCGGGAGCGCGGTCTGAGCCTGCGCGAACGGCTGGCCCTGTTCGCGGAGGTGTGCGAGGCTGTGAGCGCGGCACACCTGCGCGGCGTGATACACCGCGACCTCAAGCCGGGCAACATACTCGTGACGGAGGCCGGTGAGCCGCGAATTCTCGACTTTGGTTTGGCCAAGATGGCGGCGGGTGACGATTCGTCGGCGGTCGAGGCCACACAATCCGGACAGATCATCGGCTCACTCCCCTGGGCGTCACCGGAGCAAGTGGGAGGCCGGCCTTCGGATGTCGATATTCGCTCCGACGTATATTCGTTGGGGGTGATTCTTTATCAATTGATGACGGACAGTTTCCCCTATTCGACGGTCGGCAATCTTGAAATCGCGCTGGTAAACATCCGAACGGTCGAACCGGTGCGCCCCCGAACTCTATCTCGCGAGATTGACGACGATCTTGAAACGATTGTCCTCCGGTGTCTCGCCAAAGAACCCGTACGCCGGTATCAGTCGGTGGGGGAGTTGATTCGAGATATTCGGTATTTCCTTTCCGGCGATGCGATTGAGGCGAAGCGCGACTCAACGGTCTATTTGTTTCGCAAGGCGTTGTATCGTCATCGAGCCACCGTTGCGGCGGCGGGGGCTTTTGTCGTGCTGCTCACCGGAGCGACCTTTCTCTCATTCTGGCTCTGGCGACAGGCTGCATCCCAGCGCGATGATGCCGTTGCAGCCCGCCAGCGCGCCACGGCTGAGACCGGCAAGGCGACCCAGATCGCTCAATTCGCACAAGGCATGTTAAGCGGCATCGACCCCGCAACGGCCGGGGCTATGGACAAGCGCCTGATGCGTCTGGTTCTCGATGGATCGGCGAAACGCGCGGAATTGGAATTGGGCACACAACCTGAAGTGAGAGCGGCGGTACAGCACACGATCGGCAAGGCGTATCTGGCCATCGGCGAGTTTGCGGCAGCGCAGGCCCAACTGGAACAAGTGGTCGAGATACGCCGGTCCATATTGGGAAATGAGAGCGAAGAGACTCTTGTGGCGATGGACGACCTGGCCATGCTTTATCTGGACCAAGGGAAACTGACCGACGCAGAGCAGCTATGCCGGACGGTGCTTGAAATCCGCACCCGTCTGCTCGGGCTGGATCATCCGCAAACGCTGTTGTCCAAGAGTAACCTGGCAGAGATCTCGGAGGAGCAAGGCAAGTTCGAAGAGACAGAGGCACTAAATAGAGAGGTGTTGGAACACCGGACACAAAGCCTGGGCGCGGAGCATCCCGACACGCTGACTTCCATGAACAATCTCGCGGGCGTGTTGCGTAACGTTCGGCGGTTCGACGAGGCGGAGCGCCTTTATCAGCAGACGATGGACACTGAGAAGCGGGTCAAGGGAGAACTCCACCCGCAAACGCTTCGGACCATGAGCAACCTGGCATTGTTGTATTATGAGAGCGGTAGAATGATCCAAGCCGAGCCGCTGTACCGCGAGGTACTGGCCCTCCGGCAACGCGTGCTTGGCGATGAACATCCGGACACACTCAATTCGCTGGGCAATCTGGCCGACTTAGTTCGAGCGAAGGGTCAATCGGACGAGGCGGTGGAGATGTTCCGACGGCTCACCGATGTGGAGCGACGCGTATTGGGAAGCCGACATCCGACCCTCGGCGTGCATATCTTCACGCTCGCTGCCATCGTTGGTCAGAACGGTGACTTTGTCCAAGCGGAAACACTATTGCGCGAGTCGGTCGCCATCAACGTGGAAGCGCTGCCGGCGGGCCATTGGCAGATTGTGACATCTAAAATCGCTCTCGGGGCCTGCCTATCGCGGTTGAGTAAATTTGAAGAGGCGGAAGGCCTCCTTCTTGAAGGACAGGCCGCCCTCCAGGGTAAGCCGGAAGTCTCAGACGCCTGGCAAACGGCAGCCATTGGTTATCTCGTGAAATTGTATGACGCTTGGGAATTAGTGGCACCGGGCACCGGCAAGGCGGAGAAGGCTGCCGAGTGGCGTGCCAGGCTGAATGCGATGACGACCAGTGCGCCAGCGACTGCGCCGGCCTCGGGACCATGAGCAACTTTCTCTTGGCAGAGTCCGGCCCCGCCACGATTGCGCCGGCAGTATTACAATGCCGGGCATCGTGAAGATCGATCTGCATACGCACATCCTTCCGAAGACCTGGCCCGACCTTGATGCGCGTTTCGGGTATTCCGGCTTCATTCGACTCGACCATCACACGCCATGCTGCGCGAAGATGATGAAGGCCGCAGATTTGTTCCGCGAGATCACCGACCACTGTTGGGACCCAGCGCGGCGGATTGAAGACTGTGACCGCTGCGGCGTGACCATGCAGGTGCTGTCGACCGTGCCGGTGATGTTCAGCTATTGGGCGAAGCCGGCGGATGGGCTGGAAGTGTCGCGGCTGCTGAACGACCACATCGCAGGCGTGGTGCGCGATCATCCGACGCGGTTCGCGGGGCTGGGGACGATTCCGCTTCAAGACCCGGACATGGCCTGCCGCGAGTTGGAGCGGTGCGTCGGCGAACTGGGCCTTCGCGGTGTGCAGATCGGGACGCACGTGGAGGCAAACCGATTCACCGCGCGCACGAGGGCGTGGAATCTGAATGACGCCGAGTTGTTTCCCGTCTTTGAGACGGCGGCGCGGCTGGGGGCGGCGGTGTTCGTGCATCCGTGGGACATGATGGGCAAGGAGCGGATGCCGGACTACTGGTTGCCGTGGCTGGTGGGGATGCCGGCGGAGACGAGCCTGGCGATTTGTTCGGTGATCTTTGGGGGGGTGCTGGAGCGGCTGCCGAAATTGCGAATTGCGTTCGCGCACGGCGGCGGGGCGTTTCCTGGGTCGATTGGGCGGATCGAGCATGGATTCAAGGTGCGGCCGGATTTGTGCGCGAAGGATTGCAAAGTAAATCCGCGAGAGTATTTGGCGCGGCCGGATGGCAAGGGTGGAGTCATTCCGGCGCGGATTTATGTGGATTCACTGGTGCACGATGAGGATGCGCTACGACTTCTCATCAAACTGTTTGGCGCGGAACGGGTGGCACTGGGGAGCGATTATCCGTTTCCGCTTGGGGAGGCGCGGCCGGGGGGGTTGATTGAAGGGATGGGGGAGTTGGGGAAAGTGGAGCAACAGCGGCTCTTGGCGCTGACTTGCATGCAATTCCTGGGTCATTGATTTAGGGGTCAGCAGTTTCACCGGATACTCGACATGCGACTTGGGCCGAATGCGATCATCCCGGTTGGTACGAAAGTCGTGACGCGCTGCGCCGTACGCAGCGGTCAAGATCGCTTTATACAACCCGTCGGCACTGTCGGTGTTGTCACAAAGGCACCGCTCGACCACAGGCACGGTTATAGAATCCGACTCGTCAATGGAGTTGACGTCGGCCTGCGTCGCAACGAGTTCGTTCTTCTTGGTGAGGCTCAGGATGACGTGATTGGCCTGAGCGATGCCTCGAATGCCGACTTCGATCTTCATAAATATATAATCTACAAGTGCGTCATAGGATCCCAGGCGTATGGGCTTGTAGACGAAGGATCAGATATCGATCGGCGCGGCGTTCTCCTGCCAAGTGCCGATGCGCACTGGTCCATTTTTGGCGTGCCCGAGCAACTTGAAAATGAACCGACTCAGGAGTGTTATTGGGAGTTGCAGAAGTTCTTGCTTCTTGGGTTGAAGGCCAATCCGAACATATTGGAGTGCATGTTCACGCCGATTGTTGAGCACTCAACTCCGTTGGCGGATGAGATGCTATCCCTTCGGGGTTGTTTTGTATCCAAACTGATCTACCAAACATACAACGGGTATGTTCTGTCACAATTCAAGAAGCTCGGGCAGGATGTGCGAAACCGCGGCGAGATCAAATGGAAACATGCCATGCATCTCATCCGGCTTCTCCATTCCGGTGTCGCAGCATTGCAGACCGGAGTCGTTCCGGTGCGAGTGGAGCAGCATCGAGACAAGTTGCTTGCGATCCGTCGCGGTCAAATGGCATGGGACGAAGTGGAGCAGTGGCGCCTCAGCCTTCACGCTCAATTCGAAGAGTCCTTCGCGAATTGCTCGTTACCCGAAAGACCGGATTACGATCGTGTTAACGCATTTCTTGTGCGCGCCAGGCGGAGCCAGGTCCAATGAACCAAAGTCCACAGAATGACTCAAGGCTCCTGGGAGTGGTTCAGGCGCATCCGTACCGCCTGCTGTTTTGCACGATCAGCGGCGCGCATCTGTATGGGTTTCCATCTCCGGATTCCGACGTCGATCTTCGCGGCGTGCATGTCTTGCCGGTCAAAGAGGTGATTGGGCTCAAGCCAGCGCGCGAGACTATTGAGGATTCGCGTATTGTCGATGACCTGGAGATCGACCTTGTTACTCATGACCTTAGAAAATTCATCGGGCTATTGCTCAAACGCAACGGGTATGTGCTGGAGCAATTGTTGTCGCCTCTCGTTGTGATGACGACTGCAGAGCATGAGGAACTGCGCGAATTGGCTAATGGGTGCATTACGAAGCACCACGCGCACCATTACTCTTTCCTAAAGCCTCAGCCTCTGGCCGAGGACCAGAAGAGGTTCGGACCGTTCCGTCGAATAAAGTCTGTGTGTAGGTTCTCCCTCCGGGAAGGCCCCGTGGGGCAGGAAGGAGAACCCTATGCAAGACTGGCAGAGTTTGTCCCACATGCGGTGGGACTGCAAGTACCACGTGGTGATCGTGCCGAAGTATCGGCATAAGGTATTCTACGGCGAAATGCGTCGGCGGATAGGCCCGATTTTGCGGGACTTGTGCCGGCAGCGTGAGGTGGAATTGATCGAGGGGCATTGCATGCCGGATCACATCCACATGTGCGTGAGCATCCCGCCGAAGTACAGCGTGTCGCACACGTTGGGATTTTTGAAAGGCAAGAGTGCGGTGCGAATCCACCGGGAGTTGATGCGTCACCGTCGGATGACGGGCATGCACTTCTGGTCCACCGGCTACTGCGTGAGCACGGTGGGCCTGAACGAAGAGCAGATTCGCAAGTACATTCGAGACCAGGAACAGCTTGAAAGTGGCCAAGGCGACTTGGACCTCAAGTAAACGTTGACAACGGCCCCAGCGGGGCCTTCCCTATGTGCATGCCCCCTTCAAGGGGGCTTCCTAAAGCCACGCCCTCTGGGCGTGGTTGATTACTTTGGTTTTGCGGAGACGCAGTGGCGACTCGTTCGGAAGGATAGCCCACTTCGTGTGAAGCCACTTCTGTACTTGTATCGCGTGTTACTTACCGACATTCACTTGATGAAGTCTGGCGAGGTCAACGCGAACCTGCCGCAGTTGAATGGTATCTACCGCCTTCCGTACATCGATGATCTCTTGGAAAAGAAGATTCGAGGAACGGAAAAGGGAGCTGTGCTTGGCGAGTCCCTGGAGTTTCATCGCGCGGAGTATGAGCGGCTCAAGGGTGTGCTTCAGGAAGCGTTTGACGCGAGTCGACTTCCTGATATTTCTTCCGCCACCCATGCGCTCGATGCATTGCTTATGCGAGTCAGATTGGCGAGTTGTTAATCCACAAGTAAGACAACCACACTTTCTTTCGCCGGCTCATTAGGGCGGCGAACCAGCGGCAGGCGGGATTGACGGGGTCGGCAAGAAGATGAGGGAACAGGTTCTTCGCACAATCATCGCCAAGGATCTTTGTTCAAAGAGATAACTGGTTGATTGACCCCCCTATCGTCATGCGTATCGCATTCAGTCATACATTATCGGTTTGACGAATTCCGGGCAGTTACCAACAGATGTATCCTCATTGGTCACGGTTGGTCATGGGCTTTCCAAGAATGTATAATAGGTGGAGTGGAATGCTCGCTGGAGGTATTTGAGAATGGAACTTGATCGAATCACCATTGACCCGGCCATCATGGGTGGACGGCCTTGTGTGCGTGGGTTGCGTTTCCCGGTATCGCGTATCCTTAGCATGATGGCCGCAGGCGAGAATGAGGCCACCATTTTGAAGAACCACCCAGACCTGGAACCGGATGATCTTCGACAGGCCATTGGGTATGCCGCGATGCTGGCGGATGACCGAGTAGTCACGCTTGGCGTCTGATGAAATTCCTTATCGACCAACCTCTCAGTCCGCTGCTTGCAGAATGGCTTCGCGGCGAAGGCCACGACGCCTACCATGCAAGGGAGCGCAACCTATCGAGATCCGCCGATGAGCATATTTTTGGAATTGCGGCCGAAGAAGGCAGAATTGTCGTCACATCCGACCTCGATTTTTCTAGGATTCTCGCATTGAGTGGTAATAGTCGCCCGGGGTTGATTCTCTTTCGAGCCGGCAATATTACCGATGTTCAGATGCTTGAGTTGCTACGAAAGATTTTGTCGCAAGTGGACGGCCCACAATTGTTCAACTCCGTTGTAGTTGCTGATCGCGACACGATGCGAATTGCTTCGCTTCCGATTCTCCGCCGGACATGAATTCGTTAGTGACGAGCTAATTCCTGCTCACCGCTATTCAACTCTACAAATACGACAACCACGCATCTCTTCGCCGCCTCTTCAAGCCTGCGAACCAGCGGCAGGGAAGGTAGAGCAGCAGCACGACGCCGATCCAGATGGGGTAGATCACACCGAGGCCGTAGCCGAAATCGGGGGGAATGCTGAAGAAGTCCACGCAGAGTTGGCGGGCCTCGAAACCTTGCAGGACGCCGCCGACGACACCGACGGTGTGGATAAGGTAGATGTGCAGCAAGTAATAGAAGAACGGCACGCGGCCGATGGTGATGAGGATGCGGGCGACTGGACCGCGCACGTTCTCAAACCACGCCAGCGCGGCGATGGCCGGGCCGAGGGTCATCAGCACAAAGAGCAGCGACGGTGGGTATTTGTTGGTGTTCAGAAACGACAGAACGGTCATGATGAACGAGGACTGCTGCGACCACGGTTGCGGGTCGCCGTAGCGGTTGATCGCGCGAAGGATAATGAACGCCAGCATGATGGCACCGCCCAGCGTCCACAAACGGCGACGACGTATTACCTGCGGTAGCACGAGGATTGGTCCGAACAGATAACCCGCCGCCATGACACCGATCCACGGGATAAGCGGATACAACACAAAGCCCTTGAGATACGGCTTGTTGATAAAGGCCGGCTCATGCAGCAGATTCCACAATGGACCGAACACTTCGAACCGGTCGGCGTGAATGCCGTCGAGCAGGTTGTGCAGCGCGATCATGCCGAGGGCGATCACGGCCAAGGCAACGCGCGGGAGGTGGATCAGCCCGGCCAGCGCGATCATGCTCATGCCCAGCGCCCACAGGACAATGAAAAGGAATCCGTTGTTGTATTGAATGTTGAAGTCCCAGCCGACGCGCACGATGGTGAACTCGAGCAGGATGAGCCAGAGGCCGCGCGTGATCAGAAATCGCGCGAGTTGCGGTTTTGTTTTGCCGCGCTGCCCGGCGAGGGAAATGCCGGTGCCGGCGAGAAACATGAAGACCGGCGCGCAAAAGTGCGTGACCCAGCGCGTGAGAAATAGCGCGGGCGTGGTTTGACTCAGGTCGGCGGGGTCGAATCGGGAGTTGGTAAGAAAATCGCGGACGTGATCGAGGGCCATGAACGCCATGACCAGTCCACGGAGGAGATCGACGGAGTCGAGACGAGGAGTCCTGCCGGCATCGACGTTCGTTGAGGAGGACATGGGGGCATCATACCGACGACAGAAAGAGTTGCAGTTATGTGTGGAGCGTTTGCAAGGTCTCGCCGATGACAGACTGCGACATCAACCACCGGTCGCTGGCCGCGACGTTGGAGCGGAGCTTGGCTGGGATGCTGCGCTGCTCTCGCGGCACTTGGCCAGCTTTTCGTTGAGTTTCGTGATCCATTTGGCGTGATCTTCTTTTTGGGGGTCCAATAGGTTCAGCGTCTTCTTCACGAGCCGCTCCGCATCGGCGGACGATCCTTGAATGCAGAGCAGTTCCGTGATGTCTACCAGCGTCCGCATCCGGCCGCGCTCCGTCGGAGCGACCGCGACATCGAAAATGGCCAGCGCGGCTCGCGCGTCGTCCAAGGCCTCATCAATCTTTCCCATCCCCTTCAGGCAGAGCGCACGATTACGCAGGGCCTGCCCCACCTCGACATTTTTATCGCCGAGTTGCTTTCGAAACACGGCCAGTGCACCATCGATGAGTTCCAGGCCGCGTGCATGGTTCCCCATCATGCCGGCAAGCACTCCCATGTTGAAGCGCGTCCGGGCGACCGGAAAGCTGGCTGGTCCGAAGAGTTTCGAGCGAATCGCCAGAACTTCATCGAGCCGGCCGATAGCCTGGTCGTATTCCTTTCGGGAGAAGAATGCGTTGGCCATGTTCTCGAGAGTGATGGCAACGGCCTGATGGGCGTCCCCGAACTCTTTGCGCTGAATGTCGAGGCATTCCTGGTACAATTCCAGCGCTTCGGAGGTATCTCCCTTCTGCATCTTGTGGATCGCCAGACTGTTGAGCGCGTCGGCCAAGAGGTTTTGAGCGGGCAGTTGTCTCCGTAGCTCGACCTCCTGGGCTGCCAATGCCTCCGCCTTCTGCATGTCGCCATGCAGGCTTGGCTCGATTGTGGCTCGAACCCCCAGATAGTCGGCCTGGATATCCAAGTGTTGCGTCTGCAATTGTCGCTTTGCTTCTTCGCCCTGATCCAGCGCCTTCTCCGCTTCCGCGAATCTTCCCAGCTTGTTCATGACCGTGGCGAGATCGAGATACGCGAGGCAGAGATCCTTTGGCTGTTTTGGCTGCACGCCTTGCAGGATAGACAAGGCCTGTTGAAAGCTTGTGAGGGCGTCCTGGTATTCGCCTCGGGCGATCTGCACCAGACCCAGGGTGCGTATCGATTCGGCATGATGGAAAGAATTCCGTTCGGTGCCCCCCGCGCGAAGCGCAATCGCCCGCCGGGCTTCTTTCTCCGCTTCGTCCACCCGGCCGATGGCTCGAAGCGTGCTCGCAAGGAATGTCCGAGCCGCACCCTCCGCAATCGGCTCGTCGAGCAGCGTCGCGTCCGCTTTCTCGGATGCTTTCAATAGCATCTCTACGACTGTGACTCCTCGATCGCCGGCACCCTCCGGGTTGGCCGAGAAGATCATCTGCTGCATGAAACTGTTCATCGCCTTGGCCCGCGATGCCTCTTGCGCCGCCCGATCGCGCTCACGGATTGCCCAGACCAACCCGAACGACGTGCCGGTGATGCCGAGTATAAACGCCACCACAATCAGAGATGCCGCGGTCACTGCGCCGCGATTGCGTCGAATGAACTTCCGTAGTCGATACGCCGTGCTCGGCGGCGCGGCGACCACCGCCTCGCCTGCGAGGTAGCGCTGAATATCCGCCGCCAAGCCGTTGGCGGTGTCGTAGCGTCGGGCGCGGTCCTTCTCCAGGGCCTTCATCACGATCCAGTCGAGATCGCCACGCACGAGCTTGGTGAGTCGGGTCGGCTCCGTTTTGCGATTGGCTGCGACCGAGGGCAGGTCATCTTTCATCGTCGACAGCCGCGTGCTGGGCGTGGGCGGCTCCACTTCGCGGATGATCCGCTGAATCTCCGCATACCCCGCGCTGAGCAGTGTCTTGATGTCGAACGGCGTCGAACCGGTCAACAGCTCGTACAGCAGAACGCCAAGGCTGTAGACATCCGTCCGCGTGTCGATATCAAGATCGGACAGCCCCGCCTGCTCGGGGCTCATGTAGGCCGGCGTGCCGATCATCTGGCGGAATTCGGTGAAGAGGGTTTTTTCCGTCAGCCTGCTCGCGGTGGCCTTGGCGATGCCGAAGTCGATGACTTTTACCACCGGTTTGTCATCATGCCGAGAGACGAGGACGTTGTTCGGCTTGATGTCGCGGTGGATGATGCCCTTCTGATGGGCGTGCTGCACGGCCTGGCAGACGGAGACAAACAAGGCCAGTCGATCATGCGGGGTGAGGTTGTGAGTATCACAGTAGGCGGTGATCGGCACCCCCTTGACCAACTCCATGACAAAGTAAGGTCGCCCGGCCTCCGTCGCCCCGGCGTCGAGCACCTTGGCAATGTTGGGATGATCCATGATCGCCAGCGCCTGCCGCTCCTGCTCAAAGCGGGCGATCACCTGCCGCGTGTCCATGCCGAGCTTGATGACCTTGAGCGCCACGCGGCGACGGACGGGTTTTTCCTGTTCGGCCATATAGACCGTCCCGAAACCACCCTCGCCGATGACTTGGAGTAGTTTGTAAGGACCGATGACGGTGCCGATGGCCGTTGTGTCATCCGAGAGGTCGGCCATGTCACGGCTGGAGAGATGGACAGGGCCTTCGCCGCCACTGAGTCGGGTAATGTCCATGCCTCGCGCGGAGTCCGATGTGATGGCGTCGCTACTGTTGGAAACTGGTCGCGGCTTTTGATTGGCGATGTCGCCTCCGGACGTCTTCAAGAAGTCGCCGACCTCAGCTTCCGCCGAGAGCAGTTTCTCGATGCGCGCCCGCAGCGATGCATCGCTGCCGCAGGCGCGGTCCAGGTAGGCCTTCCGCGAAATAGGGTCCGCGATCTGGCGGGCGTTGTGAAAGATTGATTCCGTATCGAGCGGTTTGTCGGCCATGCCATCACCATCCTCAGTAGGCAAAACGCACACGGCCCACTCAAATTATCACTTGGGCGCGATCCGTGTGCGTACTCGCCGCATTAGGTCAAGCGCCAAATCGCGCGATATCACCCCATCGAAAGGGCATTTTTTTCTGTCAGGGATGTTCCGAGACTGTCGTGTCTCGAAGTTCAGTATAAAGGTAGACACGCGCGTAGGCCCAATACCGATCAGCGGTGGAGGTTGAGATGCGCAGGAACGCAGCCGCCTCCGGCAGGCTCATCCCGCCAAAGAAACGGAGCTTCACCAGTTCCGCCTTGACGGGGTCTTCCTCAGCCAGCTTGTTCAAGGCTTCATCGAGATCGAGGATTTCATCCGGCACTACGTCAATGGTCAGGTCGGCGGTCGTCAGATCGAATCGCTTCCCGCCGCCACCGCGTTTCTGACGCTTCTTGGCCCGCGCCCGCTCGATCAGAATGCGTCGCATCGCTTCCGACGCAGCGGCCAGGAAATGGGACCGGCCGTTCCATCGCCGTTCGTCGTTGCCGACCAGGCGGACATAGGCTTCGTGGACGAGGGCCGTCGCCTGAAGCGTCTGTCCCGGTTTTTCCGAGGCGAGGCGGCCGGCCGCAACTCTGCGGAGTTCTTGATAGACAAGCGGCAGAAGTTCGGACGATGCCTTGGCATCGCCGCCCTCAATGGCCGTAAGAATGCGTGTGATTTCGTGATCCACCGACGCATCTTCGGCGATAAGGGTCGTGAATCCAAGAAGGGCCACATCGACTCAGGGAAATGCTCTGACGAGTAGTCAGTGTTACACGTGGCGGCGCTCAGTGTCACGGATTAATCAGCTTATTCACGAACGACTGAATGTCGTCGCCGTTGGTGGCGAGGTTGTAGTTCGTGTCCGTCGCGCAGACGATCTTGGGATCGGTGATCGTTCCCACGAGGACTCCGACGAAGTTGGGGATGTCGGCGATGGTGACCTGGCGATTTCCATCGGTGTCACCCTTGAGGTCGGTGCTGAAGAGCGTTGGTGTGCCGAGCGAAGCCATCGCAACGGGGGTGCTCTTGCCGTTCGATACCCAGAGGTTGTAGGCGATAATTCCGTTGTTGTTGGGATTGCCGGGGTTTGGATTGTTGTCACGGAGAAACTCGATGTAGTCCTTGCTCGTGGCCTGGTAGTAGAGCGTGGCCCGCGCGCCGACGGCATAACCGGGGATATCGAAATAGGTGTCGTCCCAGTATTGGCCGTCGGAATAGGTGTATGCGACAGGGCCGGCCTGGATCGCGGTGAACTTTGTGTTGGTGAAGCCGCGCGGCGGGATGCGATTGTCCTTGAAGACCTTATTCGTCAGCACGAATCGGAACGCCGGCCCGGCCGGGCGACCGAGGGCGGCGGCGAGGTCATCGTCGAGGCCGCCGTGCATTTCGTAGACTTTCGTCGTGCCGATGTCGAGGTCGGCGGTTGAGAAGTTGTATCCGCCATACACCGTCATGGGGTTGACATAGTCGTCGCAGGAAAAGAAATCGACGGTGAGCCACATGCGCCGACCTTCGGGATAGCCGCTGGGGAGCTTGTGACCGGTCTGGTTGGTGACGCGAAGGCGCAGTTTCTGAACTCCGGGTGATTGGGAATCGTCGAGAGTCGCGTCGAGGTCGGCGGCCCTTTCAAGCATGTCGATGTTGCGAGCCTTATTGATGGCGAGTTGGGAGACCTTATTGGCGTTGATTTCATTGAGACCGGACGGACCCCATCGCTCTGCGATGGCGTCGAGCTGCCAGGTGCTTGCACCGCTGAGGAAGTGGCGAGGCATGTCAGGACGCGGATCGTTATTGAACTGGCAGGCGAGCACATTGTCGTACGGCATGTGACAATCTTGGCACGTCGATACATAGGTCGAGCCGGGTCCGCCGAATCGACCGTTCATGTCGACGCCGAGTCCCTGCGCGAAATCGCTGCGCAGCCATTCGCTATACGTGCGCTCAATGGGCGTCATATCATATTTGTTGCCAGTGGGATGCTGCACACCCGTGCCGTTAAAAACGAGGGCCGTGCCGGCCATGTTGTATTTGAAATGCGGCAAGCTGACATCGTGGCACGTAGCACACATTTCGGATCGTCGGTGCAAGGGTGATTCAAAGGTCGGTGCCGGATCATGGTAAAGGAGGCAGTCGGCTTCAGGCCAGACCGCCGGCGTCATGTCATCCGGTGGCAAGGGCCACGGACCGCGCCGTCGGTCTTGCGGATCGACGACATAATTGCCGTTGCCATTGTTGCCTGCCGTGGCGGGCATTCCGCGGTCCATCATTTGAATCGGAGCGTTTGCGCCAAGTCCTGCAAGGATCGCGGCGTCCTCTGGCGGTGCATCACCGAGGGGGTTAAATGGGTCAACGTTGCGATGGCAGAAGGCGCAGTTGATCGCGTCTCGGTCGGAGGCCGTAATAGCCGAGCCGCTCGGTGGTGTGGATCGTCCTTCGAGCCAGGCCTTGGGGACGTGGCAACGAATGCAGAGGTCTCCGGAGCCGGGTGCATCGGCTTGGGCGATGTCGAGGCAAGCATAAAAGAGTGGGTCACGTGCCGCCTGCGACATGAGGCTGCCGGTCCAGTCGTCGAAGATCGGGGCGCTGACGCCGTGACAGCCGCCGCACGAGTTTGAACTTGCGATGTTCGTGGTAAGGCCGCCGGGCTGGGTGCCGGGCATGTGGAAATTTGTGATGGTGCTGTTGAGCGGCAGCTGCGCGGATGCGCGGTTTAACCCACCGACTGCAAATGTTAGGACGAGGGTAACGATGAAACGACTCAAACGCATGGGAGACTCACTCTTACTAATGACTGCTTCTTAGATCGGAGCCGGGCGCTCCACCCCTGAGGAACGAGCGTGGTGCACCGTCCCTCCTCACATGGTCACCCATTATAGGCGTTGTAGGATGTATCGGACAAGGTAGTCTGCAAATTGAGGCGACCCGAGTTTGAAGGAAGGCGTCCCGTAATCGCATCAGTGAGGTAATTCGAGAGTCGTTCGGGGCATCTGCCGTCCAGTTGATTATCCAGCAGGCGTGCCCGAGATGCGTTTCTGTAAGTTCGCATATCCCGGTAGGCCTGTTGCCGACTAAGGACGCAGTTTCCCATGAACTCAATGCCCTGCATGAGCAAGAGCATCTTCACTGCGGGCGCAACAGGCATGAATGCTCGAAGCTCCTGCAGGTCGGTGGCGGATTGAATCACCGGGTTGGAGTGCGGCGTGCTGGTGGATTCCGATGTGACCATTTGGATATTGAGGAAATACGTGAATAGGGCCGGTAGGTTCGGCCTTTACCGCTACTCTATTGCTCCGGCTGCGTCGTCGGCGCGACTGGGTCCGTGCCGGTGCCGCTGAGTTGCCGACGATGTTCGAGAAGGCCTTCATAGACCGTCCAAAACGCCGCCTCCGCCTCGTACCCGTTGGTCTCCTCGCTCATCTGCTTTTGCTTCTCGGCGGCTTCCGGCTTTTCTTGCACGAGCTTCTCATAGTGCTTTTGGAAATTGCGCAGACGGACGACGGAAGCCTTTAGGTGAAGCGCCACAGGCTCAGTGACGACACGCTGCATTCCCTGATCGTCCTTCGTGCGGGCGATGAAGAGATCGCCGACGGACAAGGGATTTTCATAAAGCATGTGAACCGCACGCTCCATCAAGTCCGGGTCAGCCGTTGTAAGGAGGCGAATCGCCGCCTCGACGCGCAGGGCAGGGTCGGCTGGTTTCCCGACAATCGTTGCGGCGCGCGACGCAACCTCGGCGTCCGCGTCGTTGAGCAACGGAATGACATACACCAGCACCTCATCCCGCGCACGAATCAGTTTCGACTGCGCCTGCTCACGCGTCTTGAACTTCTTCGACCGCAAATCAACGAGCAATGCAGAGATCTCCGGCGATGCGGGCTTTGTCGTGGGTGAAAGCGCGGGGGCCGACGTGGTCGTGGGGCCGTCCACCGCGACGGCCATCATCGACAGTCGAACAAGTAGACTCAGTACGAATACCATCATGGAACACCCCGCGCGGCGATGTCTCAGTCAAACGGTCCCATGCGACTGTCGTCAACGGGGCTTGTTTCAACGGGCGGAACTTCTCCCGGCTCGACGACCAGCGTTTGAGCGAGCAGATCACCAGTGCGCTGGCGGTTGCGAGTTACGATCACGATGGACATGATCGTCACCAGAAACCCGGTGGCCCCCAGCGAGACCATCAATGTTCGGATGACATTGCGAATCAGGCATTGCCGGGGAGTCGGGGCCGAACCGTCCACGCTGATCACCCGACAGCCAAGCAAAATCTTTCCCGGAGTGCGAGCCAGGAACAACTCCCACAGAAAACACCACAATCCATAGACGGCGAGGGTGCTGTAGTGCTCCATTTGTGTTTGATTCTGGAGGATCACCTGCTCCTCCGTGGTGGGAAAAACGCGGCCTTCCAAGCCGAGCGAGACGAACTTCGGGTACCACCAGGGAAGTGTTATCAAAATAGCAGGGATTATGTCGATCAGGCCGGCCAGCACACGCTTCCACACCATCGCCGGCATCAGCCCCTTCGGCAACGGCAACACGCGCACCGCCAAATCGCGCCGCGTCCAGAGGGCGGTCGTCATCACGATCAAACAAAGGGCCAGCGTAATGGAGTCCTCCCATTGCGATGGAGGTTGGAAATCGCTGCGGCTGATGGACAGCGTGTTGAATCTCACGGCCGGCGAGACGCCCAATGGCGCCATGCCGAACTCGACGGTCCCTTCGGCTGCGGGACGCACAACCGCAAGCTGCCCGCGCGCCAAGGCCAGCCCGGCGATCTCAGGGTCGATGACGAGGGCCTCGTTGCTCTCGCGGATGGTGCCGGCATCCGTCCATGTGCCGTCCTTTTCCTGCATCAGGCGAAGCTCATAGCGATCCGATGCAAGCCGTTTCCCCGCGACGAATACCGCACCGTCCGACATCACGCCGGTCCACCCATAGCGCAAGTCTGCGGCGTCGATGGGAATCGCCTTCGTCGTCGACCACGCGTCATCCTCTCGCACCGAGGTGAGGAGTTTTCCATCGCCCGTCCAAAACACGCGCGGCGTCCCGGCTCGCGAGGCGAGCCAGCTCGCTGATGAACCACTGGGGATCTCGGGGCCGGGGTGGCGCGTCCATACGCCCGATTGCAGCTTTAGTAGTGTCAATCGCGTGCTCGGCATGACTCGGACGACAACGTCGTCACCATCATTGCCAGATGCCGCCGGCACCTCAAGCTGTTTTGTATCGACCAGCGCCCAAGAAATCGGCAGCGATGAATCGCCGCACCACGCCACCGGCCGCCCGCGACACTCGCCGCGCCACAACGCACCTGGGCCATAGGGCCGGTCGCCGTAATAGTCGCAGGCGGTGAGGTTACCGTAAAGCACGCGCAGGGCCTGGGCATCCGCAGCGACTTGAAGCGGATCACCGGAGATCGGCGGCAGGTACAGCGATTGCTTGGGAATCTGGGCGTCGCCCGTGGCATGCCAGATCTGAACGACCGGCAGCGAGGTCGTCCCCGCGCTTTTCCCGGCGACCCAGATTGTTTTGTCGGTGCCAGTGACCCAGAGCTTTGCGGGTTTCCACGGTTCCTCCGCGGATACCGGCGCGGCGATCAACAGTACGAGTGCGAGAAAGATGGTGCTCAATCGGGAAGGCATTGGCGGCATTATCGCGTTACACAGGTGGAGGTCAATTCGACGGCGCGGAGGTTGGTGCGGTGTCGCAATCGGCGTCGACTTGCACGACATCGCGCACACCTGCGGGCAAGTCGGCCGGCGCGGGGCGGATGAAGGCGCGCGGGCTGACGGTGGTGCGCCCTTCGATGGCCAGCGCCGAGAGATTGAAGTTCGCGTCATCGGTGGGCCAACTGATGTTGATCTGATGCGGCACGAGCGGGCCACCTTCCCACGCGGCGCGATGATCATCGAGTAGGGCGCTCATGATTCGCCGGCCGAACTCGTCGTAAAAGGCGACGAGCCGAATGAGATTCGGCGGCTTGCGATCCACGAAATACTCGCGGTCCAGCCGCCACCGCCCGGCGGCCGTGCGGTGCGAATAAGTGAGAATGTCGAATTCGTGCCCCGACTTGCGTATCGGCCCGATGAAGTCGGAGGTCTCATGAGGTAGGCCGTCGAATCCAAGCACGGCGGCAAGCTGGTCGGGACGCACGGGAATCTTCTCCGCACAGGGCTTGTGCGCGTGCTCATGCCGGCCCCAACGAAGCAGCCCCAGGTCCGGCTCGATCCAGACCCAGTAGTCAGTGGCGTTGGAGCCGATGCCCATAACGCGCTCGCTCAGGGCATGGCGAAGATCGATCCGCAGATCGCGCGGCGAGCGAAAGAGCAGCGTGCCTTCGAGGTTGTACGCATGTGCCTGGCCACGTTCATCGCGGAATCGGGCACTCACGGAGACGCTGTTCGACCACAAGGCCCGATCCAGCTTGGCGGTATTTTCGGCAATGGCCGTGACGATGTCGTCGGTGCCGCGCGGGGGCCGAGGTTTGGTGTCGCTCACGCCGGGCTGGGGAGGGCAGCCGGCCAACAGGGTCAATGAGGCGAACAACAAACAGGCGCGGGGCAGATAGTTCAAACACCGAAGTTGAAAAGCCATGTGAATTGGATGGTAATGCGCGAATATTTAAGACGCCAATGCCGCGCCGTCATCATGGCTCGTGGGTGCCCGGATTTCAGGCACAGGTCGTCCATTGATTCGGAAACCAAACCACGCATGTCGACTGGACTTCAACAGGGAGGGCTTGGAAACGCTAACAGTTCGCGGCTGAATTGCAGTGAAAACGAAGGGCGGACTTTACTGATGGTCCATCATTGGGCCATTGCCGAATCTCTGAAACTCAATATGATTCTCTTAATCGCAACGCCAACCATAGGGAGCAACGTATGAATTATGTCGATGGATATGTCCTGCCGATCCCGAAGAAGAACGTGGCGGCCTACACCAAAATGGCGAAGCTGGCGTCGAAGGTTTGGCGCGACCATGGGGCGCTCGAATACCGCGAATGTGTCGGCGACGATCTGGACGTGAAGTTCGGCACGCCGTTTCCGAAGCAATTCAAGATCAAGCCCAGCGAGACGATCGTCTTTGCATGGGTCGTGTTCAAATCGCGCGCCCAACGCGACCGCGTGAACGCCAAGGTCATGAAAGACTCTCGCCTCGCCAAGTTCATGGACCCCAAGGCCATGCCGTTCGACTGTTCGCGCATGGCGTGCGGGGGGTTCAAGATCATCGTCGAGGCGCGAGGGCGCAAGTAATCCTGCGAATCCGTCCGACGCACATGCGGAATGACTATCCGCGAATAAAGGCGAGCAGGTCCGCGTTCAATTGATCTTTGTGCGTGTCGGCCAGGCCGTGCGGTGCGCCGCGATGAGTCTTCAGAATCGTGCCATCTCTCACAGTGATCGTGGGTACTGGTGTAGGCGGAGCTTTTTTTGATGTACCTGAAAAGGAATGGCATCAGCCGATGCCATTGGCGGAGCTGGCAATCGTCCAGCGCGAGAGTGAGGATTGACTGTTCGTCGTCAGTGGGGTGAGGCGGCCTGCAGGACATTGCACGCACTACAATCTTGCCATGACAACGAGCGATTCCCATAGTGCGGATTCAAGTTCGAAACCAGTCGGGCTGGGGCCCGAGTTCTGTGCGCGGTTTCGCGGCGTGTGTGCAGAGTGTCCAGAGAATCCCCAACGAGTGCGGCGTTCGAGTGACACGCAGGGCGCAGGGCCGGAGCTTCCTCCCTTTGCCGATCGGGCGATTGCCGCACTGACCCATTGCGTCAAGCTGACCGATCGCGAGCACGAAGTTCTCACCCTTTGTTGCAGCGGTCTGAAGAATCAGACGATTGCCGCGACGCTCGGAATCTCGGCATCGGCGGTTCGGCGTCACCTTCGAAATCTGCACAGAAAAACAAACACATCCGACAAGGCCGAACTGATTCTGAATCTCTGGCACGCGAGTCGGGCGTGCATGGAGTTGGACGGTGTGTAGCAAGGCACATCGTCGCGTCGATTGAAACAACACAGTAGTTCGATAAAGAGCTGTTAGACCAATTCGTAGTTCGACGTACCCCTAGAGATACATACTCCGTTTCATCGAATCGTTGTAGCTTTGCGTTTTGCTCTGCATTCCACGGTCCGTAGGGGGAATCCGCAGCGCATCAAAGGTTGAGCGGGGCGTAACCATTTCCCCATGTGGACCAGGAAACGCGGCGCTCCGCAGGTGACTTTGGGAATAGGCACGCTGATTGCATGTTGGTCGTCTGGAGATAAACCAATGAAAACTAAGAATGATTGTCCTTGTGTTCAAAATAACCTGTATCACGTCTTGCGGCCCATGGCAATGGTGCTTCTTTGTGTGCTGTTCCACACGGCAGTGGTGGAATCCGCACCACCAAAGCGTCCGCAGCTTCCACCTGGTGGGAACAACTGGAAGCCGGCTCCAGACTCAATCGCTCGCGGAAATGCGCGTGCGATAGGCACGCAGGATCTCAATTCCGGCCTCACGCCCTCTAATCTCGTTACTGCGCTACTCGGCCCCGGAGTAACGGTGTCCAATGTGACATATACCGGTGTCAACGTCGCGGCAGGCACATTCTCCGGCGGTACGGGGATCGTCGGATTCGCGAGCGGCGTCATTTTGAGTAGTGGGGATATTTCCTTTGTTCCCGGACCGAATACGCAGGACTCAGTCAGCGGTGTCAATACCGGCATCGGCGATCCGGAACTGGATGGGCTGATTCCCGGCTACACGACGTTCGATGCCTGTGTGTTGGAGTTCGATTTTACCTGCACAGGCACGCAGATCATCCAATTCCAGTACGTGTTCACGTCGGAAGAGTACAACGAGTGGGTCAACACGTCGTTTAACGATGTGTTTGGGTTCTTCCTCAACGGAGCGAACATCGCACTGATTCCCGGCAGCGCGGGGACGGCGGTCAGTATTAACAACCTGAACTGCGATAACCCGTTCAACCCTCCGGCCGGCAGCTTTTGCAATCTGTTTGTGAATAATCGGTGCGCTGACATTCCGCCGGGCGCCTTTCCCTGCGCCGGTGTTCGCGACACCGAGATGGATGGACTGACGGTGGTGCTCACGGCGACGGGAACCCTGAATCCCGGATTGAATCACATCAAGCTGGCCATCGCGGATGCGGGGGACCAGGTCTTGGACTCGAATGTGTTCATTCAAGGACAGAGCTTTGTGTGCGGCGCGCCGAGAGGGGCGTGCTGTGATACGAGCGGCGCTACGCCCACTTGCACCAACAGTGTACTGCAAGCCGACTGCCAGGGCCCCGGTCAAGTCTGGAGCGTCGGGCTGACGTGCGACCAACTGAATCCCCCGTGCCCCACGGTCGCGCCTCCGAGCGGGACGAATTGCTCGAATCCGATTCCGATTACGTCGTTACCTTTTGTTGATGTGAACACGACGAGCGACAAGTTCAATGATTACACCGACACGTGCCTCGGCAATTACGACAATGGTCGTGACATCCTCTACGAACTTACCGTCACAGCCACGCAATGTGTCGACATCACCGTGACCGGCGCAACGCCGCAAGACAACTGGATCGGAGTATCGTTGGATAATGTATGCCCGCCGAGTTTGGCGTGTATCGCGCAGGGAACCAGCCAGAGTAATGTGGCGACCATCAGCAATCTGACGCTGGCGCCAGGCACCTATTACCTGATGATCGACCGCTGGCCCCAGGGAAATGACAGCCTGAATTTCACGCTCAGCATCACGGACTGCGGGGGGGCGACAACCGGCGCATGCTGCAACACCCTTACTCTCGTGTGCACCAGCAATGTCCTTGAGGCTAACTGCCAGAATCTGAATCAGGTGTGGAGCGTCGGTCTGACATGCGCTGAACTGAATCCGCCCTGCTCGCCATCGGATGACATCTCCGGAAAAGATTGTGAATTTCCGTTTTTTGTTACGGCAATACCTTTCGAGGAC
Organism: Planctomycetota bacterium; assembly: GCA_038042195.1. Taxonomy (GTDB): domain Bacteria; phylum Planctomycetota; class Phycisphaerae; order UBA1845; family UTPLA1; genus JACRIM01. The sequence goes on from JBBTET010000010.1 coordinate 58,428, forward strand.
ATCAACACCACGGCTGACAAGCAAGAAGACTACTCAACGACATGCCTTGGTGCCTACGACACTGGAAATGACATCATTTACCAGTTTTCGATCACAAATACGCGCTGTGTCGATATCGTCGTATCCGGAGCAACGCCGGACGATCACTCCATTGGCGTGGTGTTAGACACGGTGTGCCCGCCAGGAACTTCCTGCCTCGCATTTGCGACGACCACGGGCACCGTGGCGACGATCGGCAATCTGACGTTGGCCCCCGGCACGTACTACCTCATGATTGACCGGCTTCCTCTCGGCGCTGCTGAAAGTCTGGATTTCAGACTCAGTATCGCGGATTGTCCGGAGGCGACCGGTGCCTGCTGCTTTGCGGATGGCCATTGCGACCAAATCTCCGCAAATGCGTGCAAACAAGGCGGCGGTTTCTTGTGGTCCGAGGGTGTGCCTTGCAATCCCTGCCCCTATGTGAAGGGCGACGTCAATTGCGATCACGCTGTGAACCCTGATGACATTCCGCAGTTTGTCGAGGCCTTGATCGGTGACTACACCGGTTGCGATATCACCCTGGCGGACATGAACGATTCAGGTCTGGCCGATGGCGACGACATTCAGTTGATAATCGACTCGATGACTGGAATCTGACAGCGGATCACCGATTCAGAGCAACGCCGCCTCGTATTTCGAGGCGCGCGTTGTCAGAATTGGCAATGGAGTATTTCGTCCAGACAACAGAGATTGGGGAACCCGTGAGAATTGCGTGTGCATTCGCATTGTTTTGCGTTGGGACCATCCTAACATCGCAGGCAGCTGCGGATGTGCTTTACACCCAGCCACCCAACCCGGCAGGCGGCCAATACAAATCGGCGTGGTATTCGCCCGACGGCCTCGACAGCGATGAGTACGTGTGGGACGCCTTCACGCTCGCGTCCGGCAGCGCGATCAACGAGGTCCGCTGGCGCGGCGCGTACACCAACTATCTTTCGGGCGTCGGCAAGTCGCCTGTTTACGACTTCACCGTTTCCTTTTATCGCTCCATCGCGGGCGGAAGCCAGCCGGACGTAGGCCCCGGCGGTCGCCTTGTTCGGCACTTTGTCGGCGGTAACGCCGGCGAGACCGCCGTCGGCACCTTCGGCGGCGTGATCATGTACGACTACGCCTTCGTCCTCCCCGCGCCGTTCCAAGCGGTGGCCGGGACGAAGTACTGGGTGCAGATCGAAGCCTATCAGGGCCTCACGCCGAACTACGGTTGGCCCCCGGACTGGAGTATCGCCCGAGGCACCGGCGGCGACAGCTCGCATTTCCGCAGGATCGGGGGGACCGGCGGCAGTTTCGCGTCCATCTCAGGCGACTGCGCGTTCACGCTGCTCGCCTCCGGAGCGCCGACCTTCACGATCAGCGCAAGCGTCTCACCCACGAACACAGGCACGATCACGGGTGCCGGCTCCTACCCCATCAACTCCACCGTTATTCTGGATGCCACGCCCAACGCCGGCTGGGGGTTTGTGAATTGGACTGAGAATGGGACGCAGGTCAGCGCCAACCCTCAATACACCTTCACTGCAACAGTCGACCGCACACTCGTCGCCAACTTCGCCACGGCTTACACCATTACCACCTTGTCGTACCCGACCTACGGCGGCACCATCACAGGCGGCGGGATCTACACGAGCGGATCGACCGTGACCTTGGTGGCGACTCCTGTTCATGGGTTTGTTTTCTCTGGATGGTCTGACGGTGGCACAACGGCGACGCATTCGTTCCCCGCGACCAGCGATACCTACATTACCGCCTACTTCGTTTCCGCACCGCTTTCGGCGACGTTCGACTTTGACAACGCTCCTGCGTACACCACGCTTCCGATCGACTTGACGGTCAATGGACTCTCAGCCCATTTCTCGGCGTATGCGGTTTCCGGCGGAACCTATGCGATTTGGCCGTACGACACGTGGGGCATCAGTCCGCCGGGCTTTGCGGGACTGAGCCTTTTTCCCACATCGGTGTTTGCGGCGGACCTTATCGCCGACTTTTCAGAGACGCTGGTGGATTTTTCAATTCTGTATTGTCCGCAGGAGCTTGGCTGTGACGACTCAGCGACCATGCGGGCAACCGCCTATATGGACGGCGTCTTCGTTGCAACCAATACGACCACCGCGCCGTTCCCGGGCACCTATCCCTCAGCCACGCTGAGCATTGTCGCCCCGGCCGGATTCAATCGAGTTGTGGTTCATTACGACGCCCATCCGCCCACGTGCCAGGATTGGGGCCCTATCTTCTTTGCGGACAATGTCACTGTCACACGCGCGTGCAGCGGCCCATCAATCTCTCAGCAGCCGACATCGAACAGCACTTGCAAGATTGGTGTCTCAAGTTTTATCGCCGCTGCGGCCGGCACCCTCCCTTTGCAACACCAATGGCAGGCGGAATTGGACCCCGGAATCTGGACTGACGTGATGGATGGAAATATCGTCCACAATGGCGTTGTCTTGGGGCTCGTCAGTGGCGTGACCCTCGAGTGGATGCAAATCTCTTCTTTGACACAATTCCTCAACGATCGAGCCTCTCTCAACCTCCGGTGCACTGTCACCAACGCCTGCGGCAGCACGATCAGCAATGTCGCGACGCTCACTGTCTGGCCAACTGGAACTGGCGACGCAAACGGGGATGGGGTGATTAACGGTCGGGACATCCAAGTCTTTGTCGACTACGTCATGGCAGGCTGGTCACCCACGGCGGGTTGGTGTGCCTCTGATCTTGACTCGGATGGATGGGTCGATGACACCGAGGTGGCCGGCATGGTCAGCCTATTGTTAGGGCAATGACGTCACTCAAATACTTTTTGTAAGAATACTAACACGGATGGCGATGGGGGGGCTTTCGCCTTTTCAGGGGGAGGAAACCGACGCTCAGTATTGGTGAAATCCGTGATTCGTCTTTCGCCCCAGCCGTCCGGCATCGACCATCTTCCTGAGCAGCGGGCAGGGGCGGAACTTGGGGTCGCCGAGGTCGCGGAACAGCACTTCGAGGATGTTCAGGCACACATCAACGCCGATGAAGTCGGCGAGGGTGAGCGGCCCCATCGGAAAGTTGCAGCCCTGCTTCATGATTTCGTCGATGGTCGTCGCGTCGGCCACGCCCTCCATCAGTGCAAACGCGGCTTCGTTGATCATCGGCATGAGCACGCGGTTGCTGACGAAGCCGGGCATGTCGTTGCAGCGAAGCGGGTTCTTGCCCATGCGCTTGGCGAGTGACTCCACCGTTTCAACCGTGGCGTCGTCGGTGGCAAGGCCGCGAATGACTTCGACGAGCGTCATCAACGGCACGGGGTTGAAAAAGTGCATGCCGATGAATTGAGCGGGGCGATCCGTCGCGGCTGCGAGCTTGGTGATGCTGATGCTGCTGGTGTTGCTGGCAAGGATCGCGCCGGCGGGCAGCAGCTTCTGGATGTCTTTGTACAGCGCGACCTTGGCATCAAAGTTCTCGTAGATGGCTTCGATGGCGATGCCGACGTTGGGCCAGTCGATGCCGGTCAGCGACGAGACGGTCTTGATGCGACCTTGCGCGGCCTTGGCGACATCGGGGCTGAGCTTGCCTTTCTCGGCGAGTTTGGAAAGACTCTTTTCAATCGCGCCGAGCGCGCCAGACACTTGGGCGGCGTTGGAGTCGTAGATGAATGTAGTCAGTCCGCTGGTGGCGGCGACCTGGGCAATGCCGCGGCCCATGGTGCCGGAGCCAATGACGACGCAGGATTCAATTGACATAGCGGATTCCTTTGCTGATTGACGAGTGAGCATTTTAACGGCGAACGCGATTGGCGTGATACAGCATTCACACGCGGGGAGCGCGTGCGCGGCGTTCCCTGATGGTCGCGGTTCTGATGCGCGTTACGGCCGCTCGATGACCATCGCCACGGCATTGCCGCCGCCGAGGCAGAGAGTGGCCACACCGCGCTTGAGGTTCATGACTTCCAGCGCGTTGATGAGCGCGACGAGGAGGCGATTGCCGCTGCATCCGATGGGGTGGCCCAGGGCGATCGCGCCGCCGAACACGTTGACGCGTTCCATCGGGATTTCCAACTGTCGGACGCAGGCAAGCATCTGCGACGCGAAGGCTTCATTGATCTCGAAGAGGTCGATGTCCTTGAGCTTCAGCCCCGCCTTCTCAACGACCTGTCGCACCGCGCCGACTGGAGCGATGAACAGTTCCTTCGGCGGCACTCCATAGGTCGTGTGGGCGAGGATGCGGGCGCGAATCGGCCAACCGCGCTTCTTGGCTTCTTCTTCGCCGGCGAGCAGGGTCATGGCTGCGCCGTCAGTCAGGCCAGATGAGTTACCCGCAGTGACGGTGCCGTCCTTTTCAAAGGCGGGCTTGAGCTTTTTGAGGTCATCAATCGTGAGTTCATGCCGTATCGACTCGTCGGCGGAGAGAATCGTCGGGCCTTTCTTGCCGGGGACTTCGATGGGAACGATGGTCTTCTTGTAGTGGCCGGCCTTGCACGCGGCCGAGGCCTTCTTGTGGCTGTCAAACGCGAACTGGTCCTGATCCTCGCGGCTGATCTTGTAAGTGCGAGCGGTGTACTCTGCGGCGCTGCCCATGCCCCAACCTTCAAAGGGACAGGTGAGGCCGTCGGCGACCATGCCGTCTTCCATCGTCATGTGGCCGAACTTGGTCGCGCCGATGCGCGTGCCGCGCACATAGTATGGAGCGTTGGACATGCTCTCGATTCCGCCGGAGAGGATGATCTTGGCTTGATCGAGCCGGATGTTGTTGTCGGAGTTCATGGCGGCACGAAGGCCGGAACCGCAGACCTGATTCACCGTGACGGCGGTGATGGTGTTAGGGAGACCGGCCTTCAGGGCGACTTGTCGCGCGGGGTTCTGTCCACAGCCGGCCTGAAGGACTTGGCCAATGAGTGCCCAGTCGATGGCATCGGTGGGACAGTTGACGGCGGCGACAGTGGCCCTGGCGACTTGGGCACCGATGTCAGTGGCGGAGAGTGGGGCGAGGGTTCCGAGGAACTTGCCCATGGGGCTGCGTTGAGCGGCGACGATCACGCTTCGAGTCATGACGATCCTCCCGAAAAAGTGGCTCGACGGTAGGGTCGGGCCGGGTCCATCGCAAGAAGCCTCGGCTGAGGCACATGGTGGATTATAGTCAATTTGTGCGTTTGCACCAAGAGTGAAAAGGCGTGCCAGTGGGTGCTTATGCGCCTTGGAGCGGCACTGCAACAGACCATGCCGGCAACCGTTGCACGGTGAATACAGGGGTCGTCACCATCCCGTCGGCCGATTGCTCGTTAGACTCCCTTATCTATGGATGGATTTCTCGGACTCCCGGGCATTCGCTTCAACCAGCCGTGGGCACTGGGGCTGATGCTATTGCCCCCGGTGGTGGTGTGGCTTTCGGCGTCGCGGTTGTCAGGCCTCGGCTCGACGCGTCGGGCGATGGCGATCACGGCTCGTTGCGTAGTGATCATTCTGCTGGCACTGGCAATGGCGCAGCCGGAGTCGATTCGCAAGACAACGGATCGAATCACCCTGTTTCTTGTTGATGCGTCACAGAGCGTGCCGAGGTTGGTGCAACAGCAGGCGCGGGAGTTTCTCACCGAAGCGGCCAAAGGGGCGCGGCCGGGCAAGGACCGAATGGGCGTGGTGACATTTGCGCGGCACGCGGCGATCGAGCAACTGCCGACGCTGTTGCTCAAAGCCGACGCCGAGCCGGCGGCGCTGGCGACGGACGCGACGAACATCGAATCGGCCCTGCGGCTGGCGGGCGTGCTCTTCGCGCCGGATGCATCGCGGCGCGTCGTGATCCTGACGGATGGCAATGAGACCAACGGCTCGGCGGACACGGAGCTGGCCTCGCTGACGGCGAACGACGTGCAGGTGGATGTCGTGCCGCTCCGCTATGTGCATGATGCCGAGGTGGCGGTCGATGCGGTGTCGTCGCCGACGCACGCAAAGGTTGACGAGGCGGCGGAGCTGCGGGCATCGGTGCGGGCGACACGGCCGACGCGCGGGCGATTGCTCGTGTATCACAATGACAAATTGCTGAAGATTGGCGAGGCGGGGCGCGAGGGCGTGCAGGTGCAGTTGGGCGTGGGGGCCAACCCGGTGCGAATTCCGATTCAGTTTCGCACGGCGGGGCTGCACCGATTTCGCGTGGAGTTTGCGCCGGACGATCCGGCGTCTGATGCGCTGGTGGTAAACAACGTCGCGTCGACGGCGACGATCGTGGACGGCCGGGCGAAGGCGTTGCTGGTGGAGAACCCGGCGATGCTCAACGGGTTCGATCAGAAATCGAACGACCTCTTGATCGAGGCGTTAACCACGGGCGGCGTCGAGGTGGATCGGGTGGACGTGACCGACGCCTCGCTCGATACGGCGAGCTTCGTTAACACGCCGCTGATAATCCTCTCGAACATCTCGGCGATGGATCTACCGACGGAGTCGCAGCAGGCGCTGGTGACCTATGTGCGCGACATGGCGGGCGGGTTGATCGTGATCGGCGGCGATCAGTCGTTCAGCGCAGGCGGGTATGGCGGGACGGTGTTGGAGGACGTGCTCCCCGTTCGCACGGACCGAGACAAAATGCTCATGCTGAACTCGGCGCTGGTCGTGGTGCTGGATCGATCCGGCTCGATGATGGGCGATAAGATCGAGATGGCCAAGAAGGCGGCCGAGGGGTCGGCGAAGCTGCTGAGTTCGCAGGACTTCATCGGTGTGGTGTCGTTTGATTCATCACCGACGTGGGACGTGACGGTGCAGCGATGCGCCAACAAGGACCAGGTGCTCAAAAAGATACGCATGATCCAACCCGGCGGCGGCACGGACATGTTTCCCGCGCTCGCCCAGGCCGGTAAAGAGATTGCCTCGACGAGCGCCTATGCGAAGCGAATCATCGTTCTGACCGACGGCCAATCGGCCCCGGCGGATTTTCTAGGGGCGGTCAAGTCGTTCCTTGCGAAGGGCATCGTGACCTCCGCGATCGCCGTCGGCGCGGATGCGGATCGCGCGCTGCTGGAGAGCATCGCCAAGGCCGGCGGCGGTCGGTTTTATCTCGCGGTGTCGCCGCAACACCTCCCGCGTATCTTCTTCCGTGAGACTTCGCTGGTGACGCGCACCGGCGTGTATGAGAAGACATTCACCCCGACGCTTCGACCGCTACCAGGGGACGAGCCAATCGCGGGGATCAGCCCGAGTGAGGTGCCGCCGCTGGAGGGGCACGTCATGACGGCGATCAAACCCGAGGCGACGCTGGCGATGTTTCGGCGAAGCAGTCAGGGCGAAGACCCGGTGCTGGCATATTGGCAATGCGGACTGGGGCGGTGCGTGGCGTTCACCGGGGGCATGTGGCAGAAGTGGGGGCCGAAGTGGGTGAGCTGGCCGGGGTTCAGCAAGCTGTGGACGCAGATCGCCGTGTGGGCGGCGCGGCCGCAGACGATGCAGGACTGGGCGATCAGCACACACGTTGAGAATGGGAAGGTCCACGTCGTCGTGGAGGCCGACAGCGACCGTGCCATGAACCAGCCCTTCCCGGCGATGGAGGCGCGGGCCATTGATCCGACCCAGCAGAGTCGGTCGTTGATGCTCCGACCGACGGGGCTTGGGCGATTCGAGGCCGAGTTCCCGGCAGCGGCGACCGGTGATTACCTGGTGCGCGTGGCGCAGCTCCAGCGCGACGGCGGACGGAGCATTGGCGTGATGCAGGCCGTGGTCAGCGTCACGAACACGGCGGAGACGAAAGACCTGCGCTCGGACGAGGCGCGATTGCAGGACATCGCACGACGGGCAGGCGGACGCGTGGTGGATTTATCGACGCCGGAGCGATTGTTTGAGCCGAGCGACGTGAAGGAGATGCGTACGTTTCAACCGATCTGGGATGTGTTCCTGAAGTGGTCGCTGGTGCTGTTCTTGTTGGACGTGGCGGTGCGACGGCTGGCGCTCAGCCCGACGGCGGCCGGCGCGGCGGTGCGAAAGTGGTGGAATCTGCGGTTCGCGGGGCGGGCACTGGTGACACCGCAGGCGACGCTGTCGGCGCTACGGATGACGCGAACGCGCGTGCAGGCGGAGCAGGAGCAGCGGATTACGGAGGATGGCCCGGCGAGAGAAGCGACGATCCCGATAATTCCACTTGCGGATTCACAGCCGACGCGCGTAGTGCCAGGGAAGAGGCCGGACATGCCGAAGAAGATGCCCGATGCACCAACGACGGAAACGAAAGACGAGGGAGGCGATTCGTTGTCACGACTCAAGCGCGCGAAGAAGCGACGCGAGGGTGGGTAAGTTCCTGATTCAAGAACTCATACGTTGGTGATGCGGTCCGGGTCGTTGATGAGTGTCTCGGCGATGGTGAGGCGCTGCATCTCGCTGGTGCCTTCGTAAATCTCCGTGATCTTGGCATCGCGGAGGTAGCGTTCGACCTCGCTCTCGCGGCAGAAGCCCATGCCGCCGAACACCTGGATCGCCTGGTTGGCACAAAAGCTGGCCGTCTCGGCGGCGAAGACCTTGGCCATCGCCGGGATGTGAAGCGAGTGCATCTTCTGATCCTTGAGCCAGCAGCCCTTGTAGAGCAGGGCACGCGACGCCGCGATTCGCACAGCCATGTCGGCGATCTTCCATTGAATCGCCTGGTACTCGGAGAGGCGTTTGCCGAACTGCTTGCGTTCGAGGGCATAGCCGACGGCCTTGTCGTGGGCGGCCTGGGCGATGCCCAGCGCCTGCGCGGCAATGCCGAGCCGACCGCCGTCGATGGCAGTGAGAGCGATCTTGAATCCCTGGCCGCGCTCGCCGATGAGATGGTCCTTTGGGAATTTGCAATTCTCGAAGATGAGTTCCGTCGTGCTGCTGCCGCGGATGCCGAGCTTATCCTCGTGCTTGCCGACGGTGAGGCCTGACGTGTTTTTCTCAACGAGGAAACAACTCGCGTTGCGGCGCTCGGTGTTTTCACTTCGCACGAAAAGCAGAACCACGTCGGCCTCGGAGCCATTGGTCACCCACAGCTTCGTGCCGTTGATGACCCATTCGTTGCCGACCAATTCGGCGCGACAGGTCATCGCACCGGCGTCGGAGCCGGAGCCGGCCTCGCTGAGCGAGAAGCAATTCAGCCACTGGCCGCTCGCCATTTTTGGGAGCCACTTCTTCTTCTGCTCCTCGGTGGCGAACTTCATCACGGGATCATTGACGAGTGAGTTCTGCACGCTGTTGATGACGCCGAGCGATGCGTCGGCATACGACAACTCTTCAACAACGATGGCCGATGCGAGTCCGTCCAGGCCCGCGCCGCCGTACTCTTCGGGGATGCAGATGCCCATGTAGCCCATTTCGCCGAGTTGTTTCACCACGTCCGCGGGGAACTCGCCCTTGATGTCGCGCTGCATCGCGCCGGGGGCGACGACGGTGCGGGCGAAATCACGGATGCTATCGCGGAGCATCTGGTGCTCTTCGTCCAACTCGTATCCAAATGGGATGATGTCCATGACAGCGTCGGTTTTCATAGTGCCCCGCTCGGCAGGCTGGTTGACTCGTTATGCACTTCGCTTCAGAAACTCGGCACGGCTGATCAACATGCGTTGCACTTCGCTCGACCCTTCACCAATTTCGCAAAGTTTGTTATCCCGAAGCAGCCGCTCCACGCAGACATCCTTCACATAGCCCGCCCCGCCGAGAATCTGGATCGCATCCCAGCCCACGCGGCTGGCCATTTCAGAGGCGAACAGCTTGGCGATGCTGCTCAGTTGCTTGTCGGGGCGGCCGGCGTCATGGGACGCAGCAGCCTGACGCACGAGCAATCGAGCGGCCTCGATCTGCGTTTCCATGTCGGCCAGCTTCATCTGAATGGCCTGATGCGACGAGAGCGGCACGCCGAACGAGTGCCGCTGCTTGGCGTAGGAGACGGCCTCTTCCAGACAGCCGCGACCGAGGCCGACGGAGAGCGAGCCGATGGTGCAACGGCCGCGATCCAGCACGCGAAGGGCATCGACGTAGCCGGCGTGCAACTCGCCGCAAAGATTCGCCTCGGGGATTTCGCAATTCTCAAAGCTGACCGGCACGGTGTCGCTGGCCCGCATGCCCATCTTGTCTTCGGGTTCGCCGACGATGAGGCCCTTGCGGTCGCCCTCCACGAGGAACGCGGAGATGGTGCGTGCGCCGCGCTCGGGCTTGGTGCGGGCGGTGACGACGAAGATGCCGGCGCGTTTGCCGTTGGTGATCCAGAACTTGCGACCATTCAGCACCCAGCCGTTCTTGGTGCGCTCGGCGCGGGTGGTGAGTGCTTCGGCGTCGGTGCCGCAATCGGGTTCGGAGAGGCACCACGAGCCGATGACCTCGCCGCTGGCCAGCTTCGGCAGCCACTTTGCCTTTTGCTCTTCATTCGCGGCGAGGCGAATGTGTGTCGTGCAGAGTCCTGCGTGCGCTGCGATGAAGAGAGCCGTGCCGCCGCACCAGCGGGCGATCTCCTCGACGATCACCGTCATGGCCAGCAGGCCCTGCCCCGAGCCGCCGTACTCCTCGGGGATGGTCGCGCCGAGTAGGCCGATGTTGGCCATCTCTTGAATGATGTCTTCGGGGATCCACTTGACCTCGTCCCACTTTCGGGCGTTGGGGGCGATCCGCTCTTTGGCGAATTTGCGCGCCACGTCACGAAAGGCGACGAGTTCCTCGGGCAGGTTGAAATCCATGTGCCGCACTCGCGAAAGTAGACAAATAAGGGCATCGGTCCGTCGGCGGATGGACCCATGAATCGCGTGGAGACGCAACGTGCGGGCATTATAGAGGGGGGGCGCGAGGGGTCAAAGGCAGTGACGGGGCGTCCTCGGAGTATCAAATCGGAACCGGCAGCCGCGTTTTCGGCATCAGTCGAGCCTTCTTCTTGATGCGCTGGCCACCATAGTCCTCGGTGAGGCGTTCGAGTTCGTCGTCGATGAGCTTGCTCGCCTCCCATGCGGCGGTCAAGCGATGAACGAGGTTGTTGTAGTCGATTTTGGCGTTGGCATTCGGAGGTTGGCCGCCGGGGATTCTGTTGCGACGCGGACGTTCAAACTCGCGGACTTGCTCTCGCAACACGTGGGCGCGGGCCATACCGCTGTCGAGGTCGTCGTTGACTTGTCGCACGATGTTCGCAAGGCCGTCGATGTGTTTGAGCGCGACATCACCGGCCGCGCCGCCGACTTTGATTTCTTGGGCCACATTAACGTGTTCCCGCGCTTTGGCCACCTGAACGGCGACCTGCGCCCAGTTCTCTTTTTGCATCGCGGGAAAGACCTTCTGATGCTCCGAGACCACGTCCTTGGCGATGTCCTTGGCGACGCTGGTGAGTTGTTGCGACCATACCTCGGCATCCATGAGGTCGCCGGATTTCTTGGGGGAATACTTTTTCATCACGCGCTCAAGGATGCGCGTGCGATTGCCGACTGAGCCGGTGTCTTTGCGGGCGATCAGGCCCGACAGCGTCTGCTTGGCCTTGGTTTGCTGTCCGGAGCGGAGATAAAGCATGGCCAAGCCGAGTTGGATTTCGGCTTTCTGATCACCAACGGCCCGTCCCGCTTCCTTTTCGAGTTTGGTCATTGCTGCAACGGCGTCGCCCTTGCGCAATAGCTCCATGCACTCTTCAACGAGCGGATCATGGAACTCGATGCCTTCGGACGCACTGGGTTCGTCCTGTTGGCCAAGCGTGCCTTTGTTCCGCGGTCCGGCCAAGGCGGGGGCGACGAGCGCCAGAATAAGAACGGATGTCAGTAAACGTGATGGATATCGATCCATGTTGTGACCTCCACACAGTCAGTGCGCATCATGCCGAATCGACGGTCAGCATTCAAGCCGAATTCGACAAGGATGCCCCAGAATGATCGTAGCCTAATACCTCCAGCGCGAACCTCCCTTTGCCCTGATCGCGCACCGTCCATGCCGTTTCGACGGGGTCTTGGCCCAGCAGCAGCGTCCACTTTTCCGCAGCCGCTTGTTCGAGCGTGCGCTGCTTGTTCACCATGTTCTCATATGGCATCAAGTCATACGCCATGTTGTAACGAAGGCCGACGTGCGCGGCGGTGGGGATGAGGTCGGCGGGGAGAAAAGCCTTGCGTCCTCCGCCGTCGAAGAGCAGACCCTGTTGGTGGCGCGTGTGGCCGGGGAGGAGTCGCACGCGCAGTCCGGGGAGAATGTCGGCGTCGCCATCGGAGACGAAGGAGAGCACACCGGCGGATTCGAGCGGGGCGAGATTCTCTTTTCGATAGGTGCCGGTCATCACGGCGTGTCCGCTCACGGCGTCGTCCCACTCGCCGCGCTGCACGACGTACTTGGCGCGCGGGAATGTCGGCGAGAAGCCACCCTTGCCGTCGGGCATGGTGCCGCCGCCGGCGTGGTCGAAGTGCAGATGCGTGAGGATGACGAGGTCGATGCTGTCGCGGTCAAGGCCGATGGCGGCGAGCGACGGCAGTATCCAATGTTCGTTGACATTGAAGAAACCGCGTTCCTTTTCGTCGAACTTCACGGCGGGACCGGTGCCGGTCTCGACGAGCACTCGCTTGCCGCCCGTCTCGACGAGGAAACATGTCGTGGCAAGCGGGATGCGGTTGGCGTCGTCGAACGTAACGAGTCTCGACCACAGCGGCTTGGGGATGATTCCGAACATCGCGCCGCCGTCGAGGGAGAGGCCGCCGCCGTCGAGGAGGGTGATGGTGAGGTCGCCGAAGTGGAGTCGCGGCGGCGATGCAGTGATGCCGAGTCGGGCAGTGGGCATGGTGGTGAAGTATCGGCGGGCGTGCGAATCGCGGCAACTTGCGGGAGGCTGCCGGACCGTATAAGACTTCGTGTTTAGGGGAGCACGACGCTTGACACCCGTCGGCGCATGCCGCTTCTCGACGACATCGATCAATCCAAACCCAAAGGACGACGCACCATGCTCTTGGCGGAGAAACTGGCGAATTGGACCCACAAACTCAAATACAGCGACCTCACCAAGGACGCCATTCACGAATGCAAACGGCGCTTCATTGATTCGCTCGGCACGGCGCTGGGCGCCTATCACGCCGCGCCGCCGACCATCGCCCGACAGACGGTGATGGAGGTGCCCTCGAAGAAGAACAGCGCGGTCGTTGTCGGCACGAAGCATCGCACGACGCCCGATCTCGCCGCCTTTGCCAACGGAGCGCACATTCGCTACCTCGACTACAACGACACATATCTCTCCCTGGAGCCGGCCCATCCCTCGGACAACATCGCGGCGACGTTGGCCGTGGGACAGTCGGCGGGGCGGTCCGGCAAGGACGTGATCCTGGCGACGGTGATTGCCTATGAGATTCAATGTCGACTCTGCGATGCAGCCTCGTTGCGGGCGCACGGCTGGGATCATGTGACGTATGGGGCGTTCAGCGCGACGCTGGGAGCGTCGAAGCTGTGGGGGTTGAAGCCCGATCAGATGGTTCATGCCCAGGGGCTGGCGGGCGTTTGCAACATCGCCACGCGACAAACACGCACGGGGCAGATTTCGATGTGGAAGGCGTGCGCTTTCTCCAATGCCTGTCGTAATGCGGTGTTCGCGGCAAACCTGGCGCGGCAGGGATTCACTGGCCCGCACGAAATCTTTGAAGGGCCAAAGGGCGTCTTCAAGCTGCTCACCAAGACGCCGTTCGACGTCGTGCTCGGCAGCAAGGGCACCGGCTACATGATTAACAAGACGTACATCAAGTTCTGGCCGGCCGAGTATCACGCCCAGAGTTCCATCGACGCGGCCCTTCAGATTCGCAAGCAGTTCATGGGCGACGGACACTCGTGGAAGGACATCGACCGCATGGACATGGAGTCCTTCGAGGCGGCCGTGTCCATAATCGGCAGCGAGCCGGAGAAGTGGCGGCCGACGAGCCGTGAGACGGCCGACCACAGCATGGGCTACATGACTGTGGCGGCACTGGTGGACGGGGACGTGACGCGGGAGACATTCAGCCCGAAGAAGTTCAAGGACAAGAAGTATCTGGATATTCTCGACCGGACGAAAATCGTGGAGGCGGATGATCTGAACGACGGCTACCCCGACGGCATCCCCAACCGGCTCAAGGTGCGGATGAAGGACGGGACGGCCTATGAGAAGACGGTGAAGTACCCTCGCGGCCATGCCGGGAATCCGATGAGCGATGAAGAGGTCGAGTACAAGTTCCGCACCCTGGCGACTGGGGTGGTTGCCCCGAAGGTGCAGGACAAGCTCCTCAAGCAGCTTTGGTCACTCGATAAGTTGAGCAGTATTAAGGATGTATGGCAGTTCCGGGTGTTGGCGAAAAAAGGGAAGTCGAGCGGTCACTAGACAAATAGTCTATTGACTAATTATAAGTTACTTTTCGCTTGACAAGCATAGTCTAATAACGATAACATGTGGTCATGCCGAAGCCAATAGTCGTGCATGATCTGTTCACGGCGATTTCCGACCCCACCCGTCGGCGAATCGTTGAGTTCCTCGCTAACGGTCCACAGCCAGTCTCAGCTATCGTTGAGCGATTCTCAATTAGCCAACCGTCTATATCAGAGCATCTCCGACTGCTCAAGGAAGCCGGGGTCGTGCATATGACGCCCACAGGACGGCAGCGCATCTATAGCGTAAACAGATCCACCGTGCTCGAATTGGCCGATTGGGCAGCCAGGCTCACAGGCCGTGGAGGTTCATCGATCCAAGCGGCCGGCCATGCGGCATCTGTCCATACGTCGCGACCGATGACCATGGACGTGGATTAGCTCGGGTCCCATTTCAATCGCGTTTTCGGAGGACGACCGCCTCGTGGTTGTCATGCATGAGCAGGGTGAAGCCGAACATCGCCGCGATGAAGTCAAATGTCATTGTCGAGAAGAAACAAACGTGGGTGACATCGCGGATGTACCACCAATCGGCGAACGAGGCGGGGCCGGAATGAAAGCGCGTCGTGGCAATGAGCAGACCTGACGGCATGAGCAGACGGTGAATGCGTGCGAACTCGTCACGCGGCGATGCTACGTGTTCGAGCGTTTCACTGGCGATAATCGCGTCGAACGGTTGCGACAGATCGGCGTGGATGTCGTGGATCGGATCGTGGCCGTGCGCGTCATAGCCGGCGGCGCTGAGCAGGCTCGTCATTACCGAATCGGCGCCGCAACCGAAGTCGAGCACACGTCGTGCATCGGGCGCGTGCATGCGAAGCAACTCAATCAAGCGTGTGAGCCGCGCGACGTACTCGACGTGGTCGAGCGTGTTGCGGTGCCGGGCATAACGGGCCGCGGCCTGCTCGAGGGACGGGTGCTGTTCAGATGGCACAAAGCACAAATCGCACAGCGGGCAGTGAAAAAACGATCGACCGTGGGCGCGGCACGCAAGACCGGCGGTTGACTCGCACAATGGACATGGGGCTGATTCGTGATCCATTCGCACACCAAATTGAATTGATCGCCCTCAACGCCCTTGCAAAATCACGGGAATTGAGGCCGCTCCGGGTCGCTCCACTGCGGGAAGGCTGTAATCACGGGCGATTTCGCAGGCCGCGCAGACGACGGTTTCAGAGGCGTAAAATCACAGGCCCAGACCCTGCCATTACGCCCCCATCATCTCCGGATAGGGCTATCCAGTGAAATTTGGATACGAGTGCGAGTCAACCCTTCATGGACCCATAACTTGCAAGCGAATCAAGCAAGAACGGCACATTATTGCCGTGTTCGCTCCCAATTCAAGTCAACCACGGAAGATACACGCCTACTAGATTTTGGTTAAGTTTCCTTTGACAGCCCCTACATCTTGGGGTATTTACATTCTTGTCCTCAAGCGAGAGCATGAGGCCGGTCGAAAGACATTTCGGCAGGGGATTGAGAATGGAAGACTCGTTAGATTGGTCTGCAATTACCCCGGGCTGAGGGCTGGGCACTCGTCGCCTCCCTTGTTCGGGGGGTGGTGGATATCGAGATTATCGCAGGTTGGTTTGAATCCTCCGGCCGAGGCATGAGGCCTGAGCCGGGTTGCTCATTCGTTGCGCTGTGGGTCTGGACGACCCGATAGCCCAGGACTTTCAGGGAGATTGGTGACTGCATGGTAACAACGACGGATCGAATGTCTTTCGCCGACACGGATGTCGAGAATAGCACTCGTTACGGTGTTCACGCACTCACGGAGAATGCCGTGCGCGTGCTGCGTGCTCGCTATCTGGATAAGAATGAGGCTGGCCAGTGCATCGAAACACCGGATGACCTGTTTGAGCGGGTGGCCCGCGTCATTGCCGAGGTGGAAACGACCTACGGCGCGGACCTTGCCTTTCGCAATGAATGGCAGGGTCGCTTCAAGCAGTTGATGATCAGCCGCAAGTTCATGCCCAACAGTCCGACCCTAATGAACGCAGGGCGCAGTATGGGCATGCTCAGCGCATGTTTTGTCCTGCCGGTCCCGGACTCGATTGACGGCATCTTTGACTCCATCAAGCACACAGCCCTGATTCAGAAGGCTGGCGGCGGCACCGGGTTTGCTTTTGACGAACTTCGCCCCACCGGTGACTACATCCGCTCCAGCGGCGGCACGACCAGCGGCCCGATCAGCTTCTGGCGGGCCTTCAGCGAGGCGACCAACGCCATTCAACAAGGCGCGTTCCGACGCGGCGCGAACATGGGCATGATGTACATCCATCACCCCGACATCGTGAAGTTCCTGTACGCCAAGCAAGACCTGACTCAGTTCACGAATTACAACATCTCCATCAAGGTGACGGACGAATGGATGGAGGCCTTCCTGAAGGCACCAAACACGCCGCACTTGACGCGCAACCCGCGAAACGGTGTCGAGTTCTACATCCCCAAGAGCGTGGACATCCCGACGTATCAGGTGAAGCAACTGATTCTGGTCGAGAAATACGACGGCGTTACGCCGGTGTACACGCGTCAGGATATCTGGGACATCATCGTGAAACACGCCTGGCAGACGGGCGAGCCGGGCGTGGTCTTCATGGATCGCATCAACCAGGCGAATCCGACGCCGCACATCGGTCGCATGGAAGCGACAAACCCATGCGGTGAGCAGCCGTTGCTCCCCTATGAGGCCTGCAACCTCGGCAGCATCAACCTCGGCATCTTCGTGCGCAATGCCAGCACGCCCCAGGCCGAGGTCGATTGGGATGCCCTGCGTGAGACGGTGCATGAGTCGACGCGCTTCCTCGACAACGTCATTGACGCGAACAATTATCCATTGCCCGAGATCGACCGCGTCTGCAAGAACAATCGCAAGATCGGACTCGGCGTGATGGGATTCGCTGACGCGCTCTTCAAGCTCAACGTCCGCTACAACTCGGACGAGGGCGTGGCGTGGGGCGAGCGCTTCATGAAGTTTCTCAACGACGAGGCCCACAACTATTCCGAGAAGCTGGCCCGCGAGCGCGGCAACTTCCCCAATTGGGAAGGCAGCACCTGGGACACGGCGCAGCATCGGCCAATGCGCAACGCCTGCACGACGACGGTTGCCCCCACCGGCACGATCAGCATCATCGCCGACTGTTCGGGCGGTATCGAGCCGCTCTTCTCGCTGGCCTTCTTCCGCAATGTGCTGAAGGGTCAGGACGAGGGCAAGGCCCCGATGATCGAGACCAACGAGGCCTTTGAATACGTCGCCAAGGCGCGAAAATTCTACGGCGAGGGACTGATGGAACAGATTGCCACGGAAGGCACCCTCGCTCATATTCCGGGCGTGCCCGAAGATGTGCGTCACGTCTTCGTCTGCGCCCACGACATTCAGCCCGACTGGCATGTGCGGATGCAGGCCGCCTTTCAGAAGCACTGCGATTCGTCCATCAGCAAGACGATCAACTTCTCCCACGATGCCGAGCCGAAGGACGTCGAGAAGATCTATCGCATGGCCTACGACCTGCGCTGCAAGGGCGTCACCGTCTATCGCGATGGCTGCCGCTCCTGCCAACCGATGGCCCTCGCCGACTCCGAGAAGAAGCACAAGGAAATGACGGGCCTGGCTGCCAAGGATTTGATCCCCACGACGCCGGAACCCTCCAAGCCGCTCATCAAGACCGAGACGAATCTCTTCGGCGAGCGCATTACAGAGGTCAAGACGGCCCCAACGCTGACCCCGCGCGAGCTGCCCGCCATCACCAGCGGCATCCGCGTTCGCCAGCAGACGCCCTTCGGCAACATGCACATTCAAATCACCGTCGATCCGACCGAAGAGCGCGAGTTGGAGGTCTTCGCCCAACTCGGCAAGGGCGGTGACATCGCCAACAGCGATCTAGAGGCCATCTGCCGCATGATCAGTCTCTGGCTCCGAGCCGGCGGCGCGTTGAACCTCGTCATCAAGCAGCTGGCCGGCATCGGCTCGTCGCTCCAGATTGCCACGCGCCACGGCCGCATCATGTCGCTCGGCGACGGCCTGGCCCACGCCCTCAAGCGGTACGTCCGCGCCAAGGAGCGACACGGCCTGCGGGCGATCCTGCTCGGCGAAATCGATCCGGCTCAGCTTGAGCGCGAGTCGCCCAACGTCCCGACAAACGGCAACGGCCACGACAACGACACGGATGTAACGATGGAGGCCGCAAGAAATAGATTGACGGAGCCGTCGGCGAGGATATCCTCACGGACGAGCTACGCCGTGAAGTGCCCGGAGTGCGGCGGCGACCTCGACATGGGTGAAGGCTGCGTCAAGTGCCACGGTTGTGGATTTGCCCAGTGCTGAGGGGTGGGAAAGGACTCGCGTCGGGCGACTCGGCCCGGCGACTCAAGGCACTGCGAGTGGAGGTGAGAGTGATCGCGAAGGATTGCGAGTAATCATTCAGGAGCCGGTTTGAAGCACGGCTTCTTTCCCCTCCGGAAAGCGTCGAGCCTTCCCATGCGGAGTTCGACGCTTTCTTTTTGCGCGGAACACGTCGAAAGGGCTTGGGCAGCGACGACTCAGCGGTTTCTTCTATAATCCGCCCCGTCCAATTCACCTCCGGGCGCGCCAATGTCCGATCAGATCATCCAACCCGCCCGCGCTCACCACACTCATTGGATACTCGCGCTGCTTGTGGCGATTGGATTCGCTGCACTCAGCGTCTATCTGCAAGCCCGCCACCTGCCGGCGACCTTTCACAACGACCGCTGGGTTTTGCCGGATCCCGATGATTACATGCGCCTGTACCGGGCGCGAATTATCTGGGAAGGCGACGCCCGGATCATCCGACATCTCGACACCATCAACCCACCCAACGGAGTAACGCTGCATTGGACAGCGCCGATGGACTACGCGATTGTTGCGCCAGCATGGATCATCGCGGCATTTAACTCAGGCAACAACACACTGGAGACAACAGCGGCGTGGTTGCCCGTGGCCATGGGGGCGGTGTACCTGATCCTGATGATGAGATTGACAGGCCGAATGGCCGGCACGGGAGCCGCAATCACGGCGGGCCTTCTCGTACTCTGCTCGCGTAGCTTTCACGACGTGTTCAAGCTTGGCCATTGCGATCATCATTGCCTGCTGGAGCTGCTCCAACTCGTCGCCATCGCGGGACTAATACCTTCACCCCGCTCCGAATCAAAGGAACCGACGCGCGACGGAATGATCGTGAGCGGCCTCTGCACGGGGTTGGCGATTTGGGTTTCACCGCAGGCGTTGCTGACCTGGGGAGCCATTCTGGCGGGACTGACCTTCGCAACGCGGCACGCCTCACCGGAGCGACGGGAAATATGGACTCGCCGTCTCACTGAATGGGGAACCGCGTCCCTGATCGTCGTCGCCATCGGCTGCTTGATCGAGAGCGGCGGATTCCAAGAGTCGCCGACGCTGGATCGAATCGGCATCGTTCACGTCTTGTGCGTGGGGCTGGCCGTGTGCCTGCCGCACGGCCGCCCGCCAGGGCAACGTTCTTCGCGTGCTCAGCTTGTTGCGACTTCGACTATCCTGGCGAGTATCGCCTTCGTGTTGATGTTCTGGCGAGAATCGATGGGCGGCGTATTCAGGCGACCGGAGTTTCATCGTTGGAGCGCGGTAGTGACGGAGTTACAACCACTCATACTTCGAGCGGGTTCGGACTGGACCATTCAACCGCTAATCCGACAGGTAGGCCTGATGCCGTTTCTCTTGCCAGTGACGATCTATGTCCTCATCCGACACACACGCGTGAACTGCGCCGCGAAACTGATGTTCCTCATTCTGTCGATTGCCCTGACAGCGCTCTCCGTCCTGCAACTGCGCTGGATGCACCACATCAACCTCGCCCTCGTCCCCGTGACGGCCATTGGGCTGCATATCGCCGCGATGAAGCTCATGCCCGGCGACGATGCCACGCGCAGACTATCCCGCGACCTGACCTGCCTGCTCCTCGCATTCGCAATGATCCTGCCATGCGCGAGCGTCGCACTGGCCACGCCGCCTTCGCAGCCCGACGCCTTCGCGCGGCACTGGTTAGCCGCCGTGGAGACGATCTCGAAGGCTGATGCGTCTGCAAACAACAATGACCGACTCGGCACGATCCTCTGCGAAATGGATTCGGGACCGATGCTGCTCTACTACACCCGACGGTCAGTCGTGGCCGGCCCCTATCATCGCGCGCTGGACGGCATTCTGGAGGTGAACCGGTTCTTTGCCGAGCGCGATCCCGTCGTGGCACGGTCGCAGCTCGATCGCCTCCATGTCGCCTACGTCCTTGTTCCCTATCGACCCGCAGATCAATTGCGAATCATGGAGCAGATCGTCTTTGGCGAGGCCCCATCGTACGACCTTCCCGCCCGAAAGATCGAAGGAGGCGAACTGCTGGAATCGGTGACACCTCGGCCGGAGATCGAACAGACAATAGCATTTCGACTGGCGACCGGGGTCGGTGTTGAACCGCTCGGTCTTCGGCTTGTGAAAGAATTCGCAAGCGGCACCGCGCAATCCAATGATCCGTCAGGTTGGGTGTACGCGGTTGGCGGTCGATAGAAGCCAATGCGTGCCAAAATAACAACTCACAACATTGTGAAAAAAGGAACAAGCCCCTATCAAGGCCGATTTCTGCCGGGAAAATATGTGGAAGATTTCCGGGTTTTTCGTTGAAACCAGCAAGCCGCAGTTATAATAGAGGCTTGGGCTGGGGCGGTGGGCGCGAACAATGCTGTTGGAGGACATGTGCCATGTCTCTGGTCCGCGACATTCTCAAGAGGAAGAACAATCAAGTGGCGACGATCGCGCGCGACGCGACCGTCTTTGAGGCAACGATGCAAATGCACCAGCATCACATCGGAGCGCTGCTCGTCATGGAAGGCGACGAAATCCTCGGCATCTTCACCGAGCGCGACCTGATGAACCGCGTCGTGGCCGTGCGGCGCGACCCGGACGCAACGCTGGTCGAGGATGTCATGACCGATCGCGTGGCCTTCTGCGAACCGGATGCGACCATCGAGAGTTGTCGAACGATCATGACCAAGCATCGCCTGCGCCATCTGCCAGTCCTGGAGGACGGCCTCCTGCGCGGCATGATCTCCAGCGGCGACATCCTCGCCCGAGAGCTCCACGACCAAGAAGAGACCATTCGCTACATGCACGAGTACATGCAGGGCGTTTGCTAACGAAGCGTTTGTTCCGCCAACCCGGCACAGACAATCAAATGAGCCGCCAGCCTTGCTCGGTGAACACGACGCTTAGAAGGTCGTTCCAAACGAGAAGCTGAATACCTGCTCGTCGTCCTCTCGATCCTTGGCAATCGGGAACGCGAGGTCGAATGACAGCGGGATCGGGCCGAAGTACTTGATATAGACACGCGCACCCACGCCGAATGCCGCGCGCCAGGAGTTGATCCCGAAATCGTCCTCGACTGTGCCCATGTCGAGGAATGTCACGCCGCGCACCACTTTGCCAACCACTGGGAAGCTGTATTCCGCATTGGCCAGGAACATGAACTCACCGCCGACGCGGTCGTTGCGAATCCCGTCGCGCGGCGAGATGCCACGGAACTCAAACCCGCGAATCGACCCGATGCCGCCGGCGTAGAACCGTTCAAACACCGGCGAGTCCCCGAAGATTTGCCCGACCGATGCACCGAATTGCAGGATGTGCTTGCGGTCGAAGCTGTCCTTGTGGAGCGTGAAGTACTTCTCGTACTCCCCAATCGCCTTGCCGAAGACCCAGTCGCCGCCGAACACGCCGGCCTGCTCATACGACACCTTCAGCTTGTCGCCCTTGCTCGGCAGCCACGTACTGTCGGTGCGGTCATGCACCAATGTGCCCTTCAGCGAGGTCAGCCAACTGCTCCCCTGTGCCTTCTGAATGTCGTCGGCCGACAGGAACTTCACACCGCTGATGTCGATGTATTCAAAGCGCGGCGAGCCTTCCACGGCCCACCCCTTGAACACACCCTCACGGAAGCGCTTGTCGAGGCTGGTGTAGAACCCGACGCGCTCCTCGTCATACTCCCGGCGATCACGCTGAAAGACGTAGAAGCCCGTCCCGAAGCCGAGGTCTTTATCCAATAGGAACGGCTCACGAAAATCGATGCGCCCCCGGTTCACCTCGGTGCCCGGCTCGATCAGGATGCGCATTGTCTGGCCCGCGCCCTTGAAAGCCTTGCCCTTGAACATCTCCGCCGAGTTTCGTGGCCAGTCGAAGAGGTCGAAGTTCCGATTCTCAAGCGAGATCGACCCGGTCAATCCGTTGTTCGTCGTGACGCCGACACCGAACCGAATCTCCGTCGTCTCCGCCTCCGCCACGTCGATCAATGCGTCGCGGACCCCCGGCATCTCGCCCTGCGGAGTGATCGTCGCCTCGCTGAACAGTCGCGTCTCCACCAGCCGACCCTCGGCCTCCTTCGCGGCGACGCTGTTGTACAGCTCTTCAGGGAAGAAGCGCAGCTCGCGGCGCACGACCTTGTCCTTCGTCCGCCGATTGCCGCGAATCTGAATCCGTCCAAAACGATACTGGGCCTTTTCGACGAGGCTCAGCTTCAGATTCACGAAGCCGTCCAGTTCGTCGAAGACGTAGTTCGTTTGCACGTCGGTGTAGATGTAGCCAATTCGCCCGTATTCGTTGGTGAGTGTTTCCCGATCCGTCTTCAATTCGTCCGCATCGATCGGCCGACCAATTGACGCCTTCATGAGGGCCGCGATCTGATCGTTGCTGAAGACCGTGTTCCCCGCGAAGGTGATGTCCTTGATGATGTGCTGGATGCCTTCTTCGATCTGGAAGATCAGCGTCAGGTCCGACTGATTCTCCGCCAGTTCGACACGGTAGCCGACCTGGGCATTGAGAAACCCGCGATCACTGTAAAACTTCTTCAACGCCGCCACGTCACGCTGGGCTGTCTCATCGTCGAATGCCCCGGTTCGCAGCAGCCAGATGTACGTCGAGGTCTCAATCAGGCCGTTCAGCTTTCGCTGGCCAAACGCATTCGCGCCCTCAAAGATGATCTTTCGAACCTTGATTCGCGGCCCTTCGGTGATGCGAAAGAGGGCGCGTTGCTCAGACTGGAGCACTTCGCGGTCCGCCTCGACCGTCACATGCGCGAAGCCTGCCTCTTTGTACTTCCGCTCGATCACCTGCCGGGCCTGCTGTACCAGATACTCGCTGATCGGCGACCCCGTCGAAAGCTCGATCTCCTTGAGCAACTCCGACGTCTTGAACTTCTTGTTGCCGACGAAGTCAATCGACGTG
This sequence comes from Planctomycetota bacterium, assembly GCA_038042195.1. Classification (GTDB taxonomy): domain Bacteria; phylum Planctomycetota; class Phycisphaerae; order UBA1845; family UTPLA1; genus JACRIM01. The sequence continues at coordinate 82,011 of JBBTET010000010.1, forward strand.
ATGAACGGCCGCTCCACGACGACGAACACCGCGATGAGTTTGCCACCCTCCTCGCGCGGCTCGGCAACTGGGCTGCCCTCGAACTTCCCGGTCTCCGCCAGCCGTGCGCAGGCGGTCGCGATCTCTTCGCGCTTCCACGTCGCGCCCGGGGCGATCCTCACGACCGTTTGCAGATATGCCGAGTCCGAGACCCGATTTCCCTCGAATCGAACCTCATCAATGACCCGACCGTCCGGCGAGACCGGCGGCGATGCGACCAAGTCCGGGCGTGGCTGAAAGACGCCCGTCGTCGCGCACAGCACGGCCACACCAAGGGCCATCGCGGCGTACGAACGGGTGGAGGAGACTTGTTGAAACATCCTTGTCCGGCGAAACATCCTGCCCCTAGTGAAGACCGCGGGTCCAACGGGCCTCCCAGTGCTGGCGGCAGACTATACACGTTGACAACGCCCGCGAATAGCCTGCGTCTCACTACTGAAATCGGCGAATTCCACCCCGTTCAGCTACATCGATTTCAAATCAAAATGAAAACCAACTGTGTCCGTGTCTTTGCACGGGTTTGCCCGGTGTCGGCGCGAGATCCATTGCAACATTATTTCCTGCAATCAGTTATGACGACCCAGCGTCTCAGGCGTGAATGAGCAGCTTCGTTTCATGTGGCAGGTTGGCCGCCACCTCGGCGATCACGTCACCGCGCAGCGCCCGGAACACCGTGCCCCGCCGCGTCACCCCCATGATCACATAGTCCACCGCGTACGTCCCCGCGAAATCGAGAATCATCTCGGCCGGCGACCGCGCCACGCAGTAAATCGGCATCAGCGGAATCTTGAACTCCCGCGCCAGCTTATTCGCATGCGCGAAGATCGGGACCGCATCGGCATCGTCCTGCAACCGCACTTCCCCGGTCGTCGGCGGTCCATATGCCAGTCGTAAGTCACGCACAAAGAGAACCAACAAGTTCGAGCCGCGTGCCTCCGCCTCTTCCGCCGCGAACCTCATCAACTCGGGATTGCCTCGCGTCGAAACGAGAATCTTCGGTAACGCAGGATCGAAAGGCCTGATCCCCTCCATCGACAACGCATCGCCGCTGACCGGCATCGGGGGTGCCTCGAACCACGCACCGACCGTCTCCGCCATCTTTGGAATGTACGGCTTCATCGCCGGGGCTTTCCTGACCAACACCCGCATGATGTATCCACCGGCGATCACCAGCCCGGCGAACATGGTTGCCTGTAGTTTTTGCGTTGCAATCGTCAATTCGACTCCAAGCAGAAACAGAGCAATGATCCCCAGGATGTACCGCTCCCATCGCTTGAGTTGAATGTGTCGGTTGATACACGTGGAGCCGAGATTCAGCGTGATCGCACCGACGACGCCAATGGCATACAAGTGCGATAGTTTCTCAACGTCGCCCTCGAACAGGATCACGCTGATGCAAATGCCCCCAGCCGTCACCAACCCCAGCCACGGCACGCCAAACGCATTCAATTTGGTGAATGCCGACGGCATCTCGTTGTCCCGCGACATCGCGTATTGAACGCTGATCATCGCCCCCATCGCCGTGTTCACCGCCGACAACAACAGCAGGCCGAAGATGATCGATGCGAATGTGCCGAACGCCGGATTCACCGCGTGAGATGCAACCTGGCGCATCATCGTGTCACGTAATTCGAGATCATGTTCCGTCAGCATCGACGCGGGTTTGTCTGCGAGAATCTCCGTCGGTAACGTCTGAACACTCGTCATGGCCACGGCAAAAAACATATTCAGCAACACCACTTCCGCCAGCACAAAAAAAATCGCCTTGCGACTGGTCTTCGCCACCGGCTGCACCATGATGCCGGTCATGTTCGCAACCGCCTCAACGCCCGACAACGCCAGGATGATGTGTACGAAGCTGTGCCACTGGATGTTCCAGGGTCGCGTGTCCGCCGTCACATTTGCGAACGAGAACTTCGGGATGCAAAATAGGGCCATGACGATCATGACCGCGACCATCGCCGCCGCCACGAACCCTGCCAGCTTTCCCGCCTTGCGCGGCCCGACGAAGTTCACCCCCGCGATGACGAATATGGATGCCACCGCCCAATACGGTGCGTGCTGTGCCGAGGCCCCAAAGTATCGAAACGCTTCCACCGCCGACAACGCCCCGGTGACGACGTAGTCGGCGAACATGAGATATGCCCCGAGCAACGCCACATGCTGATGCGTTGCTTTCGCCGACGAATAAACCCCGCCGCCATCCTGAAAGCACCGGCAAACGACCGAATACGCCCAACCAACGACGAGCAACAGCACGCACATCGCCAGGATGTGAAAGGGCGCGGCGAACCCCGAATAGAAGAACGCAAGCCCCAGCACATAAAGCCGGCTCGTGCCCCAATCGCCGAACAGCATGGACCCGGCATGGAACCATGTCAGTTCCCGAGGTCGCTGTTGATGAATCTGGAGTTCCAAGATGACGTGTCGATTGGTTAATGGTTGCTTACGCCGATTCGGCGTCTAAGGCAGGGGATTGTATGGACACTGGGTTCGCTCGCAATGAGTGCAGATTTCACCCCACCCTGCCGACCATAATGGAAGGAGAATCATGCACTTACGCGCCATCAACAAGACCATGGACCGCGACGACCTCGCCTCCCCTGAGTGCCGCCTCATACTTATCGAGCTATTCGGCCTCATGCGGCGGATGCGCAACGCCGGGGTGCATTATTCTTCGTGGTATGGCCGCGCCGATGCCTGGCCGAGCGTGTGGGAACACGTTAACCGGGGCAGCGACTACCAATCCACCCCTGGGAATCCCGACGAGCTTCGCGTCCCGTGGTTTCTCCTTTGGGAAATCGCCTGGCTCGTCGCCAACACGCCCATTCGTCCCGGTGCCCGCGTGCTTGACATGGGTGGGGCGGGGTCGCTCTTCACCTGCTACCTCGCCAGCCGCGGGATGGACGTCCACACCATCGACTTGCAGGACAACCTCTGCCGTCGCACCGCCGACATCGCCGACCGCATGAAGTGGCGTCTCACCGCTCGACAGATGGATATGAGCCGGCTCGAATATCCCGACTCACACTTCGACCATGTATTCAGCGTTTGCGTCTTTGAACATCTCCCCGTCTCGGGGCGTATCCAATGCAATGAGCAGGTCGCCCGCGTCCTCCGGCCCGGCGGCTCGGCGGCTTACACGTTCGACTATGCCAATCCGCAGTCGTTCGGCCGCATCGATACGCCCGACGATGTGATGCGGCAGTTCGTCGAGCCGTCGCGATTGAAGTTAGCTGGTGACGGAGTCTTTCATGACAACGGCAAGCGATACTTGGAGACGCCGCAGTGCTTTGGGTTCGGTCGTTTCACGCGGGGCATGGCCACGGTCCACGCGGCGGTGACTGGCCAGGTCCTGCCGTCGCGAGCCATTATTGGAACCACGTCCTATTCGATGGGTGCCGTGTTCCTAGAAAAGTGACGATATCAGTCGTGCATCGAAACAGTCCGATAGGAATACACGACTTGCCAGCACTAACAGCCACTTTTTTTGCAATTCCGCCGGTTTTCCATTGGCGGATGACCGATAGTTGTTATAAATCCCTTGGAGTCGGTCACCGGCAGTATCTGCCGCCCGACTCCATCCGCCGATGGTGAAGGTAGCTATGCAGGCACAATCAGTCGCAAACAAGAATCGACACTTCAAGACCCTCATCCTGCTCGTCGTCTCCATGACGTTTGGGGCGTTCTTCCTCTTCTGGCTCGGCCAGATGACGCCGGTCACGCCGTTGACCGCCCGCGCGAAGACCGCCGCGACGTTCAAGGACATCGCCGTGCGCACGACGCTCGCCGAAGCGCGGGATAAGAGTTTCTTCCATTTGCGAATTGATGAGCAGGGTCGCCTTTTCCAGACCACCGCGTGGAAGGCCAAGGCCCACGACCCCCGCCGGCTCGGCACGATTGAAGTCGTGTTGACGCTGCCGGATCGCGATGAAGGTATTACCGCCGCCCAGGAGAAATCACTGGCCAAGCTGCTCGCCGATCTGCGAAAAGATTTCGCCATCCCCACCGACAACATCCACCTCGACAAGAGCCAAGTACTCGCCAGCTACGACGAGTCCGACGCGCCCACGTCGATCGGGCTGTAATCATTCCTTGTGAGACGTGACCACTCCGTTATAGCCGCCGGGCTTGCACGGCGCGTTTTGAGCGCGCTCGACAATTCCATCGGAATGAATCTCTAGCGGAAGAGCAAACAGAAATTGTGTCTGTAAAAAAGGCGTGCGGCGCCCTGTTTGGTTTTGGCGCGGTCAAAGGGCGCCGCAGCGAGTGGAAGCTTGTTTGTCCAATACCAATGCCGGGGCAACACGATCCGGCCGAACACGCACTTGATCGTAGGCCCCCAAGTACCGCCTGTTTCCACCAAATCGAACAGACGGTGCAGACCCCCATCACGAATTGAAACGGCCTGCACTCTCGTAAGATTATATATAAAATAATGTTACATGTCAAGCCTGAGAGTGGTCAACCTACGAGACTTCCGTACTCAAACAGCCACCGCCCTCTGCCGGGCCGCCCACACGAACCCCTCCAAGTCCTGAAAGTCCCACTCCTCGCGGCCAATCACCCGACCCTCCCCGTCCCGAACGACGCCTCCCCATCGATCGACGATCACCCGTGCCGCGAACCGGTCACACATCCCTTCCTTCTGCCGCGTGTTTCGCCTGGCCCTCCGCACCAGCCAGTGATAGAACTCATGCAGGTAGATGAACAACACAAGCTGGTACGCATCCCCAATCTCCAGCGTGTACATCTCCCGCCACCAGCAATTCCGCCCCGACCGTGCCCGGGCCAGGTGTGTCCGAAGTTGGTATGGATATTTAAGGTGCCGCCCCAAATTGATAAAAACCCGCCCGGTCTTGTAGTAGCAAACCCCCGAGAAATCCGCCCCTCGGCTGTACCGCACCCACACGTTCAACCCATCCGTCGGCCATCCTGCGACGGCCTCTAGACACATGGCCTGCAAGACGCTGGTATCCAGATGGGTGCGATTCCGAAGGATCATGCGAGATTCACGTTGTGCAAATCAGTCGTGTCCGTGCCGAGGTTGGCATCCACGGGGATCGTAACCCGAAACGTTGAGCCTTTCCCCAGTTCGCTCTCCACCGTGATCGTCCCGCGAAGCAGCGTCACCAGTTCCTTGCTGATCGCCAGACCCAGCCCCGTCCCGCTGTGCTCGCGCGTCATGGAGTCGTCGAGTTGTTTGAACTTCTCAAACACCATTGTCAGTTTCTCAGGCGGGATACCGATCCCGTTATCCTGAACCGAAATGGCCACCTGCCGCTCGTCGGCCCGCTCGACTTTCAATTCCACGCGCCCGCTGTCCGGTGTGAACTTGATTGCGTTGGACAACAGGTTGTACAGAATCTGTTGGATGCGCCCCGGGTCTGACGTGATCGTTGCCAAATCCTCCGGCAACACTGCTTCAAGCTGGAGGCTCTTCTTATCCGCCAACGGTCGTACGAAGTCGATCAGATTTCGGCACAATTCGCACAAATCAAGCGACGCAACGTGCAACTCCAGCTTTCCGGCTTCAATCTTGGCAAGATCCAGCAGATCGTTAATCAAACCGAGCAGCATCCGCCCGCTCGACATGATGTTTTCCGAGTACCGCAGCGTCCGCCCGCCCTGCGCCGCGGCCGACTCGCGCAGCAATTCGGCGAATCCAATGATCGATGTAAGCGGTGTACGAAGCTCATGACTGACAATTGCCAAGAACTGGTTCTTGATCGTGTTCGCCTCAAAGAGCGCCACGTTTCGCTCCGCCAATTCATCCATGCGAGCGTCAAGACTGACATTGATGGTGCGTAGCTCGTTCTCCGTCGCCTGCAAGTGCGTCAGCATCGCATTGAACGAGCGAGACAATTCCTCAAACTCATCCCCCGTCGCAATCGTGCTACGTACTCCATGCTCGCCCAACGACACACTTGTCGACACGCGCGTCAACTCGCGAACGGGCGACAGAATCAGTTTTTGTGTTATCAGATAAAACACCAAGACTGCGAGAATGCCCGCCAGCGCCCCGGCCATGATGCTTAGCACGAAATTCACCAGGAGCGCGACCCGCGCCTCCGGCACCGGATACTCCACCGCCACCACGCCCAACAACGTTCCTTCAGGATGTTGCCCACCCGACGAACGAACCGGAAGAACAATCCGATACAGCAAGTCGCCCTCCAGCGATTCGTATCGTGGCTTCGACTCCCTCAACGCCGGCTCGCGCGCCAAGAGTTGGATCGATTCAGCAAGATACTCATCCACGCCCGCAGGCGACTGTGGATTCGCCGGATCATTCAACTTGATTAACCGCGGTCGTGGACAGCGAAACCCATACCGCGGCGCGCCGGTTGGCCACCAGCTTTCCAGAGCCTGATCCTTCAATTGCCAGTTGTTTCCACCGGCTTCCGATATTGAGATCGCCACGCGCCCGATCTGCCGCGCGACGAGCAGATTCTGCTCATGCACCAAATCTCGCATCCGCACCCACGGCACAAACAACGTCGCGGCGATAATAAGCACCACCGCCAGCCCGAATAGCATCCGGCACTTCGACGCCAGCGATATTGAAAACACGGAGATTCGAGGCATCCCACGCCACTCCTGGAGATGGTTCACATGATAAGCGCAAGATTTCGCACTCGCTCATCGGTCCATCCACGGCTTGTATCTGTTGACCCCCCGGCGCGACGCCGATATAATTTGTAGCACTTTGGACCTGATTCTCGGAGCGGTTTCAAATGAGCGTCCGGACCTACATCCTGGGACCTGCGGTACTCGTTGCCATCATGATGTCGACAGCCGACGCACAGCCCGCGCGTCGCGGACAACGCCCGAACAGCACTGCGACCCTGCGAAGCAGCATTGACAAGCTTGCCGGCCTGCGGAAGAGCCCCCAATACACGTCCTCTGCCACGAGCAAGCGCAGCCGGTTAGGCACCTACGAAAACAACACGTATTCCGGTGTCATCACAAGACTTGACCAGGTACGCGCAATACTTCCCCCGTCGCGGCCTTCCATTCTTCGTGAATACCAGCCACTACCGCCCAGCCCCATTCAGGAAATGCTTGACCGTCGAAACCTCCTGAGTGTCCGGTCGGCCATTTCCAAAAAAACGTTCGCTTCGGTCGGACACAACATCTATTCCAAAGCCCCCAGCCTCGATGCCCCTCCTCAATTCACCATGATGTCAAACGCGAACACATGGCCGACCAGTGCCCCAATTGATTCGAAGAGGCCCGTCGAGGCCAGGATGGGCGATGCCCTTGAGCAGCGGCTCGCGCGGTTGGCCGACGGTTATTTTGACAACGGTACCCAGGCCTTTACGAAGGGAAAGTTTATCCAGGCAAAAAACTATTTTGACCTGGTGCGAGAACTCGAACCCACGAAGACCCGATCGTATATCGCCATGGCGTTGGTAGCCACGCAGCGCACTGATTTTGCCACTGCATGGTGGAACATCTTGCAAGCCATTGACATCGCAGATGACGCTGACGACCTTCGAATTGATCTCAATCGATTCTTTAAGAGTGCAGAGGACAGTCGGCGCACACGAGAGGCGATCAATCGGGCGGCTCTGAGCTACCCCGACGTTGGCACCATTTCTGGCATGCTGGCTTACTACTCGTTCCTCAACGGCGACCTCGGCACGGCCGCCGATGCTGCCGCCAACGCCGAAAAGAACACACCATCGGCCGCCGCCGAGCCGATCAAGAAGTTCCGTGGGATGTTGGCCCAGTTGCGTTCGACACCCTCGTCGCGCCCAGCCAATTAGAACCGGTCTCAAGCCCCAATGGCGCCGGCGACACCTTGGCAGACGGCGGGTTTTGAAAAATAATCTGGCGCGGGTGCCCGCCGGTTCGCCCATCGGGGGATGACACAAAGGCTCGCGGCCTCACCGCGCGATTATTTGCGATATGCAGGTTCCGCAAGTCAATTCATCACCTCCACTCGTGCCCTCCGGCATGCGTGGGATCATCTCGCAATATCGCATTGTGGTCTCATCCTTTGCTCACGCCGGCCTCTTCGCCTTTGCCTTCTTTATGGCCTTCGGCCTCTATTACAACTTCAAGAATTTCGATCAGTGGCTTCCCAACTTCTTTCTGCCACTCGTGCCCATCGTCGTTGTCGCCCGAATGATCGTGTTCGCCTGGATGAAGATGTTTCGCGGCTCTTGGCGCTACGTCGGAATGCGCGACGTCCTCGCTATCACCAAGGCCACCCACATCAGCACTATTTTCATCCTCGCCCTTTATTTCGGCATTGAATGGATCCACTTCTCCGCCTTCGGAACGAACTTCCTCGATGCGTCCGCGCAGTCCGGCCGGATCATCTTGCAATTCCCGCAGTCCATTTTCATTATGGACTGGGGCATGACCATTGCCGCCGTTTGCGGCGCTCGCATCCTCGTCCGCCTTTACCACGAGGAAATCAGACCCGTCTCTGAGACTGGCACGCGCCCCTGCCTCATCGTCGGAGCAGGCGACACCGGTGAGGCTCTCCTCCGAGAAATCCTCCGCATGCCCATTGCCCGCTATCGCGTCATTGGCTTTCTCGACGACGACGCCTCCAAGATCGGCGCACGAATCCACGGCGTCCCCGTCATCGGTCGCACCAGCGAGGCCTACAACATCTGCAAACGCGACGGCGTCGAGGAAATCCTCCTCGCCATGCCTCGCGCCGCGCAAAAGAAGCTCCGCGAAATCGTGGAGCAGATTCAGGGCTTGAACGTTCGCTTCCGAACCATCCCCGCGATGGAGGCCGTCATCGAGGGCCGCGTCAAGGTCTCCCAAATCCGTGACGTCGACATCAAAGACCTCCTCGGCCGCGAGCAGGTCGCCCTCGACACGCCGCGAATCAGCGAGTTCATCCAGGGGCAGCGCATCCTCATCACCGGGGCCGGCGGCTCCATCGGTGCCGAGCTTTGCCGACAGGTCCTTCGCTTCCAGCCGGCCCGACTCATCCTCCTCGAACAAGCCGAAAACAATCTCTTCGAGATCGACCGTGAACTCGCCCGTCTCGCTCCCGAAATCCCTCGTGTTTGTTACGTCGCCGACATTTGCGACGCCAAGAGAATCGACTCCATCTTTGCCGCCGAGCGCCCCGTCGCCCTGTTCCATGCCGCCGCTCACAAACACGTCCCGATGATGGAGATCAATGTCGGCGAGGCCGTGAAGAACAACATCCTTGGCACCAAGACCGTCGCCGACGCCGCCAAGCGACATGGTGTCAAGCGATTTGTCATGATCTCCACCGACAAGGCCGTCAACCCCACCAGTGTCATGGGCTGCACCAAGCGCGTCGCCGAGATGTACATCCAGCAGCTACGCCAGGACACCACCACGCAGTTCATGACCGTCCGATTTGGCAACGTCCTCGGCTCCTCCGGCTCCGTCGTCCCCATCTTCGCCAAACAGATCGCCGTCGGCGGCCCCGTCACCGTCACCGACCCGCGAATGACCCGCTACTTCATGACCATCCCCGAAGCGACGCAGCTGGTCCTACAAGCCGGCGTCATGGGGCAGGACGGCGACATCTTTGTCCTCGACATGGGCGAACCCGTGAAGATCGTCGACCTCGCCCGCGAAATGATCACCCTCAGCGGCCTCCGCCCCGGTGAAGACATCGAAATCCAATTCACCGGTATCCGCCCCGGCGAAAAGCTCTATGAGGAGCTTTCCGTCTCCGGCGAGAACATGGGCAAGACCACGCACGACAAGATTTACGTCTGGAAAAATCGAAAAGAGGACTGGCCGCGCGTCTGCCGTCTCATGGATCAACTTGTCGCCTCCGCCGACAGCCACACCGAACAGCGACTCAAAGAGTCCCTCATCGAGTTGGTGCCGGAGTTCTCGCCAGAGTCGCTCGACCATTCCGTCAACGCCCCATCCCCATCAGCAACGCCGTCACGCATCCCCACCCTCCCCGGCGAACTCCGCGTGGAACACCCGCCTAGGTGGGTCGCCAATAACGAGTAACGACTCCCGCCCACCTATTGGGAATTGGAATTCTCCGCCCAAACCCCTGGCATCGACGAACGCCCGACCACGCCGCGCGTCGGACGGACCTGATCGCCTCCTTTTGGCATCCCCCAGCCCACTTAATAGTTCCGCAAACTGAGTTTGCAGTATCTCAGAATCATTCTGAGACATCTCAAACTGAATTTGCAGTATCTCAGATTTGTTTTGAGATACTGCAGATTGGATTTGCAGTACCGCAAAATGATTTTGCGGAACTATTGGCCGCCACCCGCCAGCCCCGGACCGAGTCCGGCCGAGGCCGGAATGGCTCCCGGGGGACAGGAATGGCTATGGGAGGTCAGAAAACGGCTTCTGGAGCGGTCAAAGCGGGGATGGCCGACGCCGGGATGGGTAGGGGTTAGGAGGCGGGCACGGTCGCCGACTACATCTTCTGGACGTGGTGCTCGTCGAGGATTTCCTGGACGGTGATGAGCTTGATGATGCGCCCGCTCATATTGTGAAAGGCGGCGCACGCCGTGTGGAAGCTATGGTTTCCGCTTCTGGGCTGGTCGCAGAATCGGCACAACGGATTTGGCTCGGCTCACTGATTGGGTGTTGGCCGTTGCCTGGCAGCACCTACCGACCATCGACGGCATATAGATACGTTGCTAACAGCGACTCGGCTTTCCCAAACGCTCCTTCGCGGTCAAAAAGGTCAAAACCGTAGATTCCCGAGGTCCAAACAGGCACCTTGACCTTGTAGGGCAAGACGACTGCGCCTCGCTGTTCGGGAAGGATCAGTGGTGTGCCACGATACTTGACCAGCGTTTCACGCTCGCCTTTGTTCCCAAGCTGCCACGCCATAAGATCGAGCGGTTTGCCCCACATCGGATCGCGCAACACCGCACCAACAACCGCGAACAAATCCATATCACATGGCAAGCATCCTTCAGAAAGGCTGATAGTGCTTACGACATCCCGAAGGGTCACGACACCACCATCGTTGATTGGCTCGCGGCACAATACGAGGAATCGAAACTCATTTGGCATAGTTATCTCTTCCTCTTTCAGGGCGTCGGCTCCTTCGGTCCCGGCTCCGTGATCCGAATACCGACACATGCTGAGTTTGGATACTGCACGAATTCCACTTGTGCTCCAGCGGCGACCAAATCCGAAAGACCTGGACTTGCGCCTGAGAGCGGTTTTCCGGATGGTTGGGGAACGTCGGGGCCAAACTGCTGGCAGAGTTCAGCGACTTCGCGCTCGTTGGTCATGAACCATTCGATCCCGGGCGCGGTAGACAATTTGCGATCGCGTCGTCGGAGTTCGGCGTGAACCAAAACCTCCAATGCGCGCCCGTCCCATGTTCGACAGACCAAGAGCAGTGTCGGTCGTTCAGGGAACGCCGCCGCCTCGATTATCTGGCCTCGTATTCGCTGGATGGCCCCGACATCCTTGTCGGCCGTATAGCCGATCTTGACTGGGTAGTGTGTGGCACCCTTCAGGCCTGCGAGTTCTTGCAAGCTCGGGAACGTAAAAGCATAGACCTCCTCGTAGCCGTTGCCCATTTCGACCATGTGGTCGGCGTCCACCCACGCGGCGTGCTCCTTCTTGATCCACTCGCGTTTACAGCGTTCCGCCACAACGGAATCAGCGTCGAACCGGGTATTCCGGTTCTTCTTGAGAATATCGGCAGCTATCGCGGCCGCTCTTTCCGGGATGACTCGCTCGATTCCGTATACGAGAATTGGGAGCTGCATTCCATTGTCAAAGACGACATCGATCCACTTGTACGAATCGGTTGTCGCGGGAACGGTCCAGCCGAGTTGTCCAATGTGCAAACCAGAGGCATACATTCGAAGATCGTTCATCAAAACAACACGCTCAGGCTGGTCGCCACTCCAACAAAGGCGGTCATTTTTGTCATAGGCATGCACAAAACCGTCATCATCCACAACGCGCTTGACGACGATTCCATCGAATGTGTTCTTTTTCTTCGCCATCATTCGTCCTCGAAGATAGGAGGGCAAGATTGGACGCGGGCGAGCTGCTGGCAGCGCGGCCGCCCGCCAGATGTGGCGAGGTCAGTCGACATGTAGTCGATGTAGGCCTGCGTGCTGGCGTGTCGGTCGTCGAACGACCGCTTCTCCTTGCGCTCGCCCCAGAAGACCTCGTAGTTGCGGTTGGAGTTGAACGGCGGATCGATGTAGATCAGATCGACGCACTGGTCGGGCAGCTTGGCCAACTGCTCCAGATTGTCGCCGCAGTAGATGACGCGGGTGCCGAGCAAGGACGACGGGCGTTTTGTAGTTGCGGCGCGGGTCGCCGGGGCAGCGGGAGAGGACTTGCGCTTGCTCATGGGGCCAAGGGTATCCCACGCGCTGGGTTCCTTCAACGAATGCTCCTGCAACGCGGAAGACGTCGCACGCGAGGAAACGTGATACAATGAGTGAACACATCCCGACAATGGAGTGGTCCAAGTCGAAGATCCGCCGTGGCGGGGTCAAGAGGGACCCATCGAAGTACCGCAACAAGAAAGACGAACGATGAACCAGTTCCACACTCGGTCGAATCGGAAGGCGCTGCGCATTGGCTTTGCAGCAACGTGCGGGCTTATGGCATTCGCAGCAGCGGCACCGGCGCAGGGGCAATGCGCTCCGCAGGAGCAGGCAAAGCTCATCGCCTCCGACGCAGCGCCGAATGACCTCTTCGGGTACTCGATCGCGATCTCTGGCGACACGGCCGTGGTCGGCGCGGACGTCGACGACCACGCGGGTGGGAACGACGCCGGCTCGGCCTACGTCTTCGTCCGCGTGGGCGGCGTGTGGACCGAGCAGGCTAAACTCATCGCCTCCGACGCGGCGGCGGGTGACAAATTCGGCTACTCAGTCGCGGTCTCGGGCGACACGGCCGTGGTTGGGGCTGAGTCAGACACCCACGCGGGCGGTGCCAGCGCCGGCTCGGCGTATGTCTTCGTCCGCTCCGGCACCGACTGGATCCAGCAGGCCAAGCTCATCGCCTCCGACGCGGCGGTGGCAGACCTCTTTGGCGTCTCGGTTGCGCTATCGGGCGACACGGCGGTCGTCGGCGCGTTCTTTGAAGACAACGCGGGCGGAAGCGAAGCAGGCTCGGCCTACGTCTTCGTCCGCTCCGGCACCGTTTGGACCCAGCAGACCAAGCTCATCGCCTCGGACGCGGCGGTAGCCGACCTCTTCGGCACCTCGGTCGCGCTGTCGGGCGACACGGCAGTGGTCGGGGCGAACTCCGACGACAACACGGGCGGGGCCAACGCCGGCTCGGCCTACGTCTTCGTCCGCTCCGGCACCATCTGGACCGAGCAGGCCAAGCTGACCGCTTCCGACGCGGCGGTGAGTGACCTCTTCGGTGTCTCGGTCGCAATCTCGGGCGACACGGCGCTGGTCGGGGCGAACAACGACGACAACGCGTTCGACGCCGACGCCGGCTCGGCATACATCTTCGTTCGCTCCGGCGTGGCGTGGACCCAGCAAGCCAGGTTGGTCGCCTCCGACGCGGCGGCGACTGACAACTTCGGCATCTCGGTCGCTCTATCGGGCGACACGGCGCTGGTCGGGGCGTGGCAGAACGACAACTTGGGCGGGGCCGACGCCGGCTCGGCCTACGTCTTCATTCGCTCCGGCGTGGTGTGGACCCAACAGGCGAAACTCATCGCCTCCGACGCGGCGGCGACTGACATATTCGGCGTCTCGGTCGCGCTGTCGGGCGACACGGCGGTGGTCGGAGCGAGAGCCGACGACAATGCGGGCGGGAGCGATGCCGGCTCGGCCTATACCTTTGATCTGGGCTGCGACGACGACGAAGACGGCATCGTGAACGCCAACGACGGCTGCCCCAACGACCCCAACAAGTCCGCGCCCGGTGCTTGCGGCTGCGGCGTGTCGGACGTCGATGCCAACGCCGACGGAACGCCGGACTGCAGCGATGCGGCGGCCTGCGGCACATGCGCGCAAGGCGTTATGCCGGCGATGGCAATGTGCCTATCCTTATTGATGTGGGCACGGCGACGGCGATTCCACGGTGGCTCGTGAGCTTGTGCTGGCAGCGAAGCGATGCTGATCTCCTTGTCACAGCCGTCGCAACGTGAACGTGAAGCTCCCGCCACGGCGGATCTTCGACTTGCCGGTCTGCCGCGCCCAGCAGTTCCACTTGAAACGTGCGATGCGAAAGACGGCTTCGCGTTGATACGACAGCAATTCGATGCACGGCACATCCATCCCTTCGTCCCGCACGGCCCCGCTCGTATGATCCCCGCATCGCAGCAAGGAACCAACGCCATGATCCAATACCACTCGCTCGGCAAGAAACCCCCCAAGCCCCACACTGCCTTCTATGAAGACGGCAAGCTCCTCATGGAGCATTGCCACACCCGCGAAGGCTTCGAAGGCCCCTTCTCCGTTCTCTACTACCGCATCCCGCCCACCGACGAAAACGCCGTCGAGCGCATCAACATCCCCGGCTTCTGCCCGTTCGAACCACTCGCCGAGCAGCCGCTGCACCGTCGGCACATCAAGACGCAGAACCTCACTACCAAAGGCGACTTCCTCGATGCCCGTCGCGTTCTTCTCTTCAACGCCGACGTGTACATGAGCATGGTCAAGCCGACCGAGCAGTCCACGCGATTTTTCTCCAACGCCGACGGCGACGAGATGTATTTCGTCAACAAAGGCACCGGCCGATTCGAGACGCTCTTCGGCGTCCTCCCCTTCAAGGCGCACGACTACATCCAAATCCCCCGCGCCACGCCCTATCGCATCCACTGGGACGGGCCGAACCCCGAGTTCTTCGCCTTCGAGGGTCGCGGCTGGATCGACGTGCCCAAGGAATATCGCAACAAACACGGCCAAATCACCATGTATGCCCCCTACAGCCATCGCGACTTCCGCATCCCGATGGAGCTGCTCAAGTACGACAAGGCGTCACACGGTGCCGGCCCCTACAAACTGGTCATCAAGCGCGACGACACGCTCACCGTCCACATCCACCCGCACTTTCCGTACGACGTGGTCGGCTGGGACGGCATGGTGTATCCCTTTGCCTTCAACATCCACGACTACCAGCCCAAGACCAGCACCATCCACCTGCCGCCGACTATTCACATCACCTTCGCCGGCAACGAGTTTGTCATTTGCAGCTTCGTCCCGCGCAAGGTGGACTACTACAACCGCGACGGCGTCAAATCCATCCCCTGCCCCTACGGCCACGCCAGCGTCCACATGGACGAGATACTTTTCTATGTCGCCGGCAACTTCACCAGCCGACGTGGTATCGACTCCGGCTCCATCAGCCTCCACCCCGCCGGCATCCCCCACGGCCCGCACCCCGGAACGTATGAGAAAAGCATCGGCACAGATCGCACCAGCGAACTCGCCGTCATGTGCGACACCTACAAGCAACTCAAGCTGACCAAAGTCGCTCACGACCTGGAGGACAAGGACTACCATCTCACCTGGATCAGCAAGGAAGGTGGCGAAGCGGACACACCGGGAGCGCGGTAATCGCCCCTTCATCCGTTAGCTCCCGGCTCTGCCGGGAGGATTGCTCCGTCCTTCTCGTGATATGATTGAATCAGGACACCCCATGGAGGATCAACAACCCCTCGTCGAACTATCGATCCTCATCCCTGTCTTCAATGAACGCGCCACCATTCTTCAGGTCATCGAAAAAGTCCGCGCCATCGACTTCGGCGCGCCGCGCGAAATCATCGTCGTCGATGACGGCTCCACCGACGGGACCACGCAGGCCCTCGAAACCGCTACGAGTCGCGCCGACCTCCAAATCGTCCACCACCAAAAAAACGCCGGCAAAGGTGCCGCCATCCAAACCGCCCTGCACCATGCCCGCGGCCGATTCGTCGTCATTCAGGATGCTGATCTCGAACTGAACCCCGAAGACATCATCCCACTCTTCAAAGTCGTCCGCGCAGGCCGCGCCGTCGTCTGCTACGGCTCCCGTTTCACGGGCGACTGCTCCGCCTTTCGCCACCTGCCTGCCTACTGGGCCAATCGCTTCCTCACGACGACCTGCAACCTGCTCAACAGCCAGCACGTCAGCGACATGAACACCTGCTACAAGATGATGCGCACCGACATCGCACGCCGGATCAACCTGGTCAGCCGTGGATTCGCCATGGAACCAGAAATCACCACCAAGCTGGCCCGCATGGGCGTCCGAATCGTCGAGCGCCCCATCAGCTACAGCCCCCGCAGCAAGGCCGAAGGCAAAAAAATCCGCCGCCGCGACCTGATCAACTATCTCGTCGCGATGCTACGGTTCCGATTCACTTGATGGCGGAATCCCTCAGCACAAACAACACGCTATCTGCCAAATCAATCTTGATCGCCCGCCCCTCGCGCACCCACCGCTCCACAAACATCTCAAACCGATCCGCCTCATCGAACGTAATCTCCGGCGTCTCCGAGAAGTGATACCTCCCATCTGACCCCGCTCGCGGCGTGCCCATCCCCTTCTTCATTAAGATGCGATCAATCTTCATCCGCTCGCGCAG
This sequence comes from Planctomycetota bacterium, assembly GCA_038042195.1. Lineage (GTDB taxonomy): Bacteria > Planctomycetota > Phycisphaerae > UBA1845 > UTPLA1 > JACRIM01. Next base: position 98,551 of record JBBTET010000010.1, read on the forward strand.
CTCGCGCCACATCGACTCGTCGTCCACCGCCTTCCCCGCATACGCCAAAAACGGCGGCCCATCCGCCCGTGCCCACGCCCCGCGCTCCGTCGCCTGCACGATCAAGTAATACGTCGCCGGCACGGTTGGAAAATCCGCATGTGCCACCATGTTCGTGTCGATCAAAGTCCACCCCGCCCACGGCTCCGCGCGATACATCGCGTTCATCCGCCGAATCCCCACCAACGGCGGCCCCATCCCCGCCCCCGCGTGGTAATCCTCCAAACGCGCCAGATACGCTTCTTCATCCGATGCGCCGCGCACCACGTTCCAAGTTGCCAACGGCCGCCACAATTCACCAACCATCGGCAGCACCGCCGCACCGATCATCAACAGGCTCGACGCGAACCGCCCGTGCGAACGTGGCCTCTCGCTCAGCGGCGCACACGCAAACACCATCGCCACCGACAGCCACGGCCATCCAAACCGTGTCAGCGGACTCACCATGAGCCACATCACTGTCAGGCTTCCCACGAACACATACGCCGGCCACCACACACGTGCCCACCGTCGCCCCGAGACCAGCACGAGCAAAATCCCACACGCGAACCCCGGCCCCGGACTGGGCCAATCCGGCCCGCGCTTGCGAATCCAATCCGCCGCCCACTGCACCACCACGCGCGGCCCCGTCATGCGCACATACTTCTGCCACTCTCCATTCCCAAACATCGCCCCGTAGTTCTGCTGTAGGTCACGATTCGCAAACACGGCCCCAAACGGATAAATCGGATTCCCATACAGCATGTAATTCTTGAGATACATCGGGCTTGCGACCATCGCCGACAACGCCCCCATCATCACAAAGTACCGCACGCCTGCGCTCGCTCCCCATCGACTCCACGCCGCCAGCCCCATGCTTACCCCCAGCGCAATCGCTGTCGCCGGCCCATTCATCTTGCATACCGCCGCAAACCCAGCAAGCATCGCCGCGCAAGATGCCATCCCCCAGGCGCACCTCTCTTCGCGCCGCCACCACAGCACGAATGCAAGAAACGCGCACGTTGAGAAAAATGCCATCCCAAAATCCGACAACGCCAGCCCCAACTCATAGATGACGCCCTCGATCCCCAGACACAGCGCGACCGCCCCAACGCCCGTCGCACGCCCAAACATTGCCTTCCCGACTGCATACACCGCCGCCAGCCAAAGCCACCCCAGCATCGCATGTATCACCACCGCCGGCCGAAACCCCGGATCATCGCACAGTGTCAGTCCAATGGCATACAGATTTGACACCAAATGCGGAAATCCCCATGCCAGATGCATCGGGTGATACGTGAACCCCCCATCTCGAATGAGCCACTTCGCGATTGGCAGGTGATAAAGCAGCGGATCCACGCCCACCGCCGGGGCCAGTGCCGCCATCGACGCAAACGCCGTCACGCCCCCTAACATCATCGCCGCGCCGGTAAACCGCCCATCACGAATCAAATGCGTCTCACGCAACCATGCCTTCACGTACCCAATCACCGACCGATGCCCCGCGACAATCCCAACAATCAGCAACGTCCACACCATTGAGGCGTCATACCACCCCGTCATTCCCAGCAGCGTCACCGCCGAACCGAGAATCCCCAATCCCAAACCCGCCGAGATAACCAGCCCCACGAATGGAGCAACGCCTCCACCACCGAATCGTCGAAAGACAAGACTCCCCCAGCACATCCCCGACACCAACATCAGAGCCGCCGACCCCATCGCTCCGACATACCATCCGCGTTCACTCACGACCGGCGAAGCAGCCGGCTCCGCAGGCGCAATCATTATCCGGTCCAACAACACATACGACGGCCCCACCCGCGCCGTCGAGAATACGACCTCTGTCGCTGGTTGCGATGTCGTGACGTCCACAACGAGCAATCGCAGCCCCTCAAATGGACTCGCCCGCCACGACAGCCGCCGCGTTTTCCCGCCGATCGATACATCCACGTCGCTCCGTCCGCCCCGCGGATATGCATAGACACTGACATACACTCGATACGCCCCCGCTCCGAATTGCACGGGCCACCGCAACTCCTCCCCCTCATGCTTCGTATAGAGTGCCCGTCCCCCTGAATAGCCCGCCAGCGCAATTTCCGTCCACTCCGGCACCGTGCTCGCCGCGCTCGTGATCCGCTCCGCGGCCTCCGCCTCAAACACCCGTGCCCCCTCCGGCACCGCCACGTCGTGCGTCGACTCCACGACGCTCCGCGCGAACGACCCCGGACTCCGCACGAACGCCTTCCGCTCCCGCAATTGCGTCCACATATGCAGCGCCGTCGCCGCAAGCAGCACCAGCCAAAACGCAATCCACCCCACCCATTGCGTCGGGGTCATCGGTTTGTACTGTCGAGTATTAATCAGAGAGTTCTCACATCCGACGCGGACTTGCCTTGCACGTCACGGCCAATGATACTGCCTGTGGCACAGGCGTCTCGCCTGTGATGCGGCACAAACGTCCCGCCCTCGCTCCATCGTCTTGGGATTCAAGCATGTGCGGCATTGTCGGCATCCGCTCACTCTCAACCGACCCCCATCTCCCAACAACCCTCGCCGCCATGATGACCCCCATCGCCCATCGCGGCCCCGATGGCGAAGGCATCTTCATCGACCCACGCGGCCGCTGCGCCCTCGGCCACAAACGCCTCGCCATCATCGACCCCACCGGCGGTCATCAACCAATGACCAACGAAGCCGCCTCTCTCCACATCGTCTTCAACGGTTGCATCTACAACTACAAGGAACTCCACACCCAACTCGCCCAGGCCGGCCACCGCTTCACCACCCACACCGACACCGAAGTCATTCTCCACGCCTATGAAGAGTGGGGCGACGACTGCGTCTCCCGCTTCAACGGCATGTGGTCCTTCGCCATCTACAACTCCAAAACGCAAACCCTCTTCTGCTCGCGCGATCGCCTCGGCGTAAAACCCTTCTACTACGCTCAAACCCCAGACGCCTTCTACTTCGCATCCGAAATCAAATCCCTCCTCGCCACCGGTTGCATCAAAAGGCAACCCAATCCCGACGGCCTCCGCCAATACCTCACCTTCCAATACTGCCTTGGCGACACCACGCTCTTCGCAGGCGTCCAACGACTGCCCCCCGGCCATAATCTCACCATCACCGCCGACGGTCGCGTCACCACGAAACAATTCTGGGATCTCCGCTTCGACATCGACGAGGTTCACGACGAACCCTGGTTCATCGAGCGCATGAGCGACCTGCTCAGCGATGCCGTGCGACTCCGCCTCCGCTCTGATGTCCCCCTCGGTGCACACCTCTCCGGCGGCCTCGATTCCTCCATCGTCGTCGGCCTCGCGAGAAAACACCTCGGCGATTCCCCGCTCAAGACCTTCACCGGCGCATTCCGCGACGGCCCCGCCTTCGACGAAACGCGCTACGCCAAGCTCGTCTCACAATCCGCCCGCACCGAATACCTCGAAACCTACCTCGGCCCCACCGACTTCGCCGACACAATACAGAAAATCATCTGGCACATGGACGAACCCGCCGCCGGCCCTGGCGTCTTCCCCCAATTCCTCGTCGCCAAACTCGCCAGCAAGCACGTCAAAGTCATCCTTGGCGGCCAGGGCGGCGACGAACTCTTCATCGGCTACGCCCGCTACCTCGTCGCCTACCTCGAAGAGTGCATCAAAGGCGCAATTGAAAAGACCGCCCATCGCGGCAGCTACGTCGCCACGCTCGAAACCATCGTCCCCAGTCTGCCCAGCCTCGAATCCTACATCCCCATGCTCAAGTCCTTCTGGTCGCGCGGCCTCTTTGAAGAGCCATCGCGCCGCTACTTCGCCCTCATGGATCGATTCGCCGATCACCAAGCCATGCTCTCTCCCGACATGAAGATCGACCCCACGCGCACCTACGACGAGTTTCGCGCCGAGTTCGACGGCCACGGCGCATCCGCCATGATCAACCGCATCCTCCGCTACGACCTCAAGACGCACCTGCAATCACTCCTCCATGTCGAAGATCGCACCAGCATGGCCTGGGGCCTCGAATCGCGCGTCCCCCTGCTCGATTACCGACTCGTCGAACTCATGGCCTCCATCCCGCCGATCATCAAGTTCCGCAACGGCATGTTAAAACACCTCCTGCGCAAAGCCGTGCAAGACGTCGTCCCCGCAGACATCCTCAATCGAACCGACAAGATGGGCTTCCCCGTGCCGCTCTCGCAGTGGATCGCCGGCGACCTGCGAAACTTCGTCGGCGACATCCTGCTCAGCAAGCGCAGCAAACAGCGCGGCCTCTTCCGCCCCGACGCCCTCGAAGCCGCCATGAACTCCTCCAGCGCCTACAGCCGCGCCATCTGGGGCGCACTCTGCCTCGAAATCTGGCACCAACAATTCATTGACGCGTGAGATTCGCCGGGGACGCTTCGCAACCATCAGAACCCACCACGCAAGCGGTGGCTGAGCCAACGCGCAAATGGAACGTAACTCAAGCCACGCCTCGCGGCGTGGGTTCTGAATTGGACACATTCGTGCCTCCGTGCCTGTGTGCCTCCGTGCCTTCCTCCCTCATAATCCATCCATGTGCGGAATCCTCGGCCTTTGGCATCCTCACGGCAACCCCATCGAACTCGCCGCACTTTCTCGCGCCACGAACCTGCTCCGCCACCGCGGCCCCGACGACGAAGGCTACCTCCTCGCCGACACGCGCGCGCGCCGCTCCCTCGCCTGTCGCGGTCCCGACACCATCCCGGAAATAAATCTCCCCCCCCTCGACTCCGTCACCGGACCCTTCAATCTCGCACTCGCCTTCCGCCGACTCTCCATCCTCGATCTCTCCGCCACTGGCCATCAACCCATGTCCTCCCCCGACGGCCGTTACACGCTCGTCTTCAACGGCGAAATCTACAACTACGTCGAACTCCGCGAAATGTTGGAACTGAAGGGTTACACGTTTCGGTCGACCAGTGACTCGGAGGTACTACTGACCGCACTCGCATTCTGGGGCGTGCCCGGTTTGAACCGGCTAGTCGGCATGTTCGCGCTGGCGCTGTTCGATCGTGACACGAATCGGATGTTGCTGGCCCGCGACCCCTTCGGCATCAAGCCGTTGTACCTGGTCCGTGACGGATCGCGGATTGCCTTTGCGTCAGAAATCGGCGCGTTGCTCGATCTGACGAATCTCCCGCGCCGAGCCAATCCCCAACGCCTCTACAACTATCTCCGATTCGGGCTGGTGGACGATGGAGACCAGACCATGTTCGACGGCATCGGCCAACTTCCTCCAGCTCACTATCTCGAACTAACGCCGGAGACCTCTACAACCGCGAAGCCGACGGCCTACTGGCGAAACGATCGGCTCGCCCATCCCGATACAACGCTTGATATCGCGGCCAATACGGTGCGAGATATGTTTCTCGAGATCGTTGAGATACATATGCGTAGCGATGTGCCCGTTGGGGTATGCCTCTCCGGCGGCATCGACTCGTCCGCCATCGTCTGTGCGATGCGCCATGTTGCCCCGCGCGCCGACATCCATGTGTTCAGCTATTGCGCCGATGATCCCGTGTTGGGCGAGGAACGCTGGGTCGATCTCGTCGCGGCCCACGTCGGTGCGACCGTTCACAAAGTCCGCCTCGATGAGTCCACCCTCGTCGCCGACCTCGAAGGTCTCATGCGCGCCCAGCAGGAGCCTTTCGGCAGCACCAGCATCTACGCCCAGCATCGCGTCTTCCGCCTTGCTGCCGACGCAGGGATCAAGGTCATGCTCGACGGCCAAGGCGCGGATGAACTCTTCGCCGGCTATCGGCCGTATTACGCCGCCCGCTTGGCCTCGCTATTTCGAAACGATGAGCTGATTCACATGCTGCGGTTTGCCGGCCGTGCCCTGGGACTGCCTGGGATTTCGATGAAACAATTGGCCGCCGAGACCGTCGGGCTGCTGTTGCCGGGCGATGTACAGGACTCGCTGCGAACCTTGACTAAGAGAGACCGTGTTCCGCGCTGGCTGCGGCGAGAATGGTTTGAAGCTCGCGGCACTTCGTTTGAGTTGCTATGGAAGGCCACGTCGAAGAACGCACTGCGGGAAATGCTGCGGGATGCCGTTGCTCGCACGAACCTTCCAATGCTGCTTCGCTACGAAGATCGCAATTCCATGGCCCACTCCATCGAGAGCCGAGTCCCGTTCCTGACGTCCGGAATGGCCGAGTATGCGACCGGGTTGCCCGAGGAATTCCTCATCGACGATCGCGGCGTCTCCAAGTCCGTCTTCCGCGCTGCCATGCGCGGCATCGTCCCCGACGCCATCCTCGATCGCCGTGACAAGATCGGCTTCGCCACGCCGGAGAAATCGTGGCTACATCGCCTTCGTCCCTGGGCCGAGCAGTTGCTTGCCAATGACGCCCACCCCGTCGGCACGGTGCTGAATCTGCCGGTCGTCCGCGACGAGTGGAAGGCTGCGTTGGCCGGCCGTGCCCGCTTCGACACGCGGCTGTGGCGCTGGGTCAATCTCATCGCCTGGGCCGATCACTTCAACGTGGAGTTCGGAGGCTAACATGCGCATCGTCCACCTCTCCACCCTCCACGCCCCCCTCGACGTGCGCATCTTCTACAAACAATGCCGCACCCTCGCCCAGGCCGGCCACGACGTCCACCTACTCGTCAACAACCCGCCCACCCCCGAGCGCGACGGTGTCCACTTTCACGCATTGGCACCCACTCCCTCGTGCATCCGCCCGGTGCGCATTCGCCGCCGCCTGAGCGACGCCCTCACCCGCGCCCTCGCCCTCAAGGCCGACGTCTTCCACTTCCACGACGCCGAAATCCTAACCATCGCCCGCCGTCTTAAACAAAACGACGCAACCATCATCTACGACGTCCACGAGGATTCCCCGCAGGAAGTCCTCGACATGAACAAGGGCCGCCCGCTCTACGCCGCCGCCAAGTACCTCGTCTTCAAACGCCTCTGGTCCACCGCCCCGCGCGTCGTCGACCACTTCGTCGCCGCCACCCCCGCCATCGCCGCCATGTTTCCACCCGACCGCACCACCACCATCTGCAACTACCCCTTGCCCGAAGAGTTCGTCGACATCGCTCGTGCGAGAATCCCTTCTCGCACGTTCCACCCCAACACCCCACCCCATTTCATCTTCATCGGAGGCATCTCTGTCATCCGCGGCGCACGCGAAATGGTCCAGGCCATGTCCCTGCTCCCTGACTCATCCAACGCCCGTCTCCAACTCGTCGGAGAGTTCCAACCGCCCGAACTCCGCGCCGAACTCGAACGCCTCCCCGGCTGGTCCCGCGTCAACGTCCTCCCCTGGCAACCCCGCGAAAACCTCGCTGCCCTCCTCGCCAACTCCGTCGCCGGCCTCGTCCCCTTCCATCCCGGCCGCAACCACACCGAAGCCCTCCCCAACAAAATCTTCGAATACATGGCCGCCGCCCTGCCGGTCATTGCCTCCGACTTTCCCCTCTGGCGAGAACTCATATCGCGTGAACACAGTGGAATCCTCATCAACCCCCTCGATCCGAAGTCGATCGCCGACGCTCTCCGAAAAATCGTCAACGCCCCTCTCGAATATGCCGCGATGGGCCAACGCGGCGCGCAGGCGGTTCATTCACGCTATAATTGGACCTCGGAAGGCGGGAAGCTCGTCGATCTCTACAAGAGACTCGTGCCAACAATGGCATGACCTCCGTCGGCGAAATCGAAAGACGCCACAATGCCAACCGGCACCCATCACAAAATCGGCTGGGCCAACCGCGTCACCCTTGGCCGCCTATTCCTCATCGCCCCCTTCGTCCTCTGCCTCCTCAATCAAAACGACCCCACCAAGCTCTGGCTCCGCTGGGCCGCCATCGCCATCTTCGCACTCATGGCCGCGAGTGACGCCATCGACGGCTACCTCGCCCGACGCCTCCACGACGAATCTCCCCTCGGCGCATTCCTCGATCCCCTCGCCGACAAGCTTCTCGTCACCTTCGCTGTCATCCTCCTCTGTTTCAACGGCGTCGCCGATCACAACTCTGCTGGCGCGCTGCACACGCTACGTCTCCCTAACTGGGTCGTCGTCGCCGCCATCGCCAAAGACCTCATCGTCTCCCTCGGTTTCGTCGTCATCTATCTCTCCACAGGCACGCTCCTTCTCAAGCCGCGCTGGCTTGGGAAAACTTGCACCACCGTCGAACTCCTCCTCGTCCTCGCCATGCTGCTCTGGCCCAGCCTCCCCGCGCCGCTCGCCGACACCCCTCGCATCCTCTGGACCGCCACCACCGTCCTCGCCGCCCTTGCCGCCGTCGACTACATCCGCTCCGGCAACCACTATATAATCTCCACCAACGCCGCAAAGAAACAGAACGCAGAGTAACCCATGCACGACACGAATCCGTCCGCCTTCGCCGCCATCCCCGACGCCCTCGCCGACCTCAAGGCCGGCAGGTTCATCATCCTCGTCGACGACGAAGACCGCGAAAACGAAGGCGACCTCGTCTGCGCAGCCGACCTCGTTACCCCAGACATGATCAACTTCATGATCCGTCAGGCCGCCGGCAAACTCTGCCTCGCCCTCGCCCCGCAAATCTGCGAACGGCTCCACCTCTACCCGCAAGCCAACGAAAACACCGCGTCGCACGGCACGGCATTCACCGTCTCCGTCGACGCCGACCCCCAGTTCGGCGTCACCAGCGGCGTCTCCGCGCAGGATCGCCACCGAACCATCCAACGCTGCATCGCCGCCGACGCCAAGCCCACCGACCTCCGACGCCCCGGACACATCAGTCCCCTCAAAGCCAAGCAGGGCGGCGTCCTCGTCCGCGCCGGCCACACCGAGGCCAGCGTCGACCTCGCCCAACTCGCCGGCCTCAAACCCGCCGGCGTCATCATCGAGATATTGAAGGACACCGGCGAGATTGCTCTCCTCCCCGATCTCCTCAACTTCGCCAAGAAGCACGACCTGAAGATTTGCACCATCGCCTCTCTCGTCGAGTATCGCCTCCAACGTGAACGCTCCATCATCCGCGTCGAGTCCATCCCGCTGGAAAACAAGTTCGGCCGTTGGACGCTTCACGCCTTTGAGTCTGTCCTCGACAGCGAACCGCACGTCGCACTCTGCATGGGCGACGCACTCGGTCGACTCACCCCCGACGGCGACCCCGTGCAGATCGACCACCCAGTCCTCGTCCGCGTCCACTCCCAATGCCTCACCGGGGACGTCTTCCACTCCCAACGCTGTGATTGCGGTGAACAGCTCGAACTCGCCATGCAAACCATCGCCGCCAATGGCGAAGGCGTCATCGTCTACTTGCGCCAGGAAGGCCGCGGCATCGGCCTCACCAACAAGCTCCACGCCTATCGCCTGCAAGACCAGGGACTCGACACCGTCGAAGCCAATGAGAAGCTCGGCTTCCCCGCCGACAAACGCGACTACGGCATCGGTGCCCAAATCCTCCGCGACCTCGGCCTCCGTCAACTTTGCATCCTCACGAACAACCCCAAAAAAACCAGCCGTCTCCAGGTCTACGGCCTCGATGTCGTCGAACAGCGCCCCATCCAAATCCCGCCAAACCCCCACAACCGCCGCTACCTCGAAACCAAACGCGCCAAACTAGGCCACCTCCTCGACGAGCAGTAGTGCCACACGTGTGGCACATGGTCTATGAGTGCATCCTAAGACCATGTGGGACCGGTCTCCTGACCGGTCAATTGAAAGGGTTTCGGGACGCACACAATGTGGCACCGACTATCAGTCGTTGCGACTTTCCACGCGAGCCATCCCCCCCCCAACGGAAATGCACAAATCCGCCCGAAACGACCTCGTGGAGATTGCCTCTTGCACATCAGACCGTATTGTCCGATGATCCCGGCGTTCGGGAGCTGCCATTGCTTATCCCGCGAGGAAGTCCGATCAACCAGCCTCACCCATAGGTGAAACTTCGCATGACAAGAGTACTACTTTCAACAGTGTGTCGACCGTTCGGAGGACCGGGTGAGGGCAATTCAGTGGGAGCCGAGCTATTCAACGCCCAGGTGACGCGCGCCCAAGGACTGTTCAGCTTCCGGCAGGTGATTCGGTGCTGGGCCATCGATTACATCGCAGAGAACATCGCAGTGCCCACCGTAGCAATGCACTATCCATCCGAGCGCGAGTTCATCCGAGAGCTCAAAGCTCACCAGTACGACTATGTGGGGATCAATTTTGTCGTCGCCACCTTTCACAAGGTGCGCCGTATGGTGCCCTTGATCCGCAAACACGCCCCCCACGCCAAGGTCATTCTCGGCGGCTATGGCACCGTGCTGCCCGACGAACTGCTCGCCCCTTTTTCTGATCACATCTGCCGCGAGGAGGGGATCGGTTTCATGCGCCGCCTTCTCGACGAACCAGCCGATCAGCCCGTCTCCCATCCCTACGCGCCGATCCCCGCAGTCCGCGTCTTTTCCTATCAACCGCCGAACGTCGTCGGACATCTGACGGCCGGCCTGGGATGCCCGAATGGCTGCGACTTCTGTTGCACCTCCCATTTCTTCAAACGCGAATATGTGCCCTTCCTGAAGACGGGCAAGGACATCTATGACGAACTGCGATCGATGCAGCGGCGAGCCGAAGAGCGAGGCGACGATCTTCGTGGTTTCATCTTCATCGACGAAGACTTCTTCCTCTTCAAGCAACGAGCACGCGACTTCCTGGATTGTGTTCGTGAAGGCGGCAAACCCCTGAGCCTCATGGGCTTCGGCAGCATCCGTGGACTCTCACAGTTCACGGCCGATGAAATCGCCGAGATGGGCTTCGACACGATCTGGACCGGATTTGAAGGAGTCGAATCCGGATACGGAAAACTCAAAGGAAGGCCGACTGAGGAGATTTACAGTTCGCTGAAGGCGAGGGGCGTCTCCATCCTCTCCTCGATGATCATCGGGTTTCCATATCAGGACCGGGAACAGATCCTCCAAGAGTTCGGCCGCCTCATGCGCCTGTCGCCGGCGATGACTCAAATCCTGATCTATTTCGCCTTTCCCGGTACCCCGTTTCATTCACAGGTTCTGGCCGAGGATCGCTACCTGCCCGAATATCAGAAATCTCCCGACCTGCGCCGCTGGGACGGATTTGCGATGCACTTCAAACACCCGAATTTCACCGCGAGCGAACTCGAAGCCCTACAGAAGGAGCTGTTCCAACGCGAATTCGAAACGCTCGGCCCGTCCATCGTGCGCATGGTCCAGGCATGGTTCGACGGTTACAGAAATCTGCGCGACTCCTCGGTACCTCTGCTTCGCGCCCGTGCCGAACGGCTCTGGACAGGTATTCTGGAGGCCAGGCCGACGCTCATCCCCGCAATGCTTCTTGGCCCCACGCGCGAAACACGCGCAATGGCGAAGCGCCTCCATCGAGAAATTGGCAAGGAAACAAAATCCATCCCCCTCTCCATTCGGCTGCAAGGCGCGGGCCTGCTCGCATTGGCCGCGTGGACCTGGCTATCGCGCAACACCGGATTCCTTCAGCAACCCGCCCTGCTCCGCATCGAACATCGCATGAAACACGATACGCAACCGGCCGTACCTGTGTCGCGCCTCCAGGGCGGCTTTCATGCAAATCTAGCGTACGCCTTGACAGAAGACCTGGCTCATAAAGCCGCGATTCTGTTCCGCAGATTTTTCCCCAAACGCGACGGCTTCTCCGCCTCGGTCATCACCCAGCGAGTCGCGTCCGCTGGGCGCGAGTTGATCCAAGTGTCAATCCAAAAGCCCCAAACGGAATAATCCGGGCGACAGCGCCCCGCGCCACAGCCGTCAGACCACCTGATTAGGATGCACACCTTACCCTCGCCGATTACCATGCCGCCATGCGAATCCTCTCCGGCGTCCAACCCTCCGGCAAACTCCACCTCGGCAATTACTTCGGGGCGATGAAGCAGCACATCGAGGCCCAGGAGCGCGAGGAATGCTTCATCTTCATCGCCAACTACCACGCCCTGACCACCATCCAGGACGCCGACCTGCTCCGCAGCCACACGCGCGACGTGGCCCTCGATTATCTGGCGCTCGGCCTCGACCCCAACAAGGCCTGCCTCTTTCGCCAGAGCGACGTGCCCGAAGTCACCGAACTCGCGTGGATTCTCTCCACCGTCACCGGCAAGGGACTGCTCGAACGCGCCGTCAGCTTTAAGGACAAAACCGCCAAGGGCCTTTCCGCATCGATGGGCCTCTTCTGCTACCCCATCCTGCAAGCCGCTGACATTCTCATCTATCACAGCGACGTGGTCCCCGTCGGCAAGGATCAGGTGCAGCACATCGAGATGACCGCTGACATGGCCGGCTATTTCAACAATACGTACAAGTGCGAGGTCTTCAAGCTGCCGCAAGCGCGCTTGAACGACGCCGCCATCGTCCCCGGCGTCGACGGCGAAAAGATGAGCAAGAGCTACGGCAACACCCTCGATCTCTTCGACGATGCCAAGGCCGCGAAGAAAAAGATCATGAGCATCAAGACCGACAGCACGCCGGTCGAAGAGCCGAAAGACCCCACCACATGCAACGTCTTCGCCCTGCTTAAACTATTCGCATCGAAGGGCGAAATCGCCGAGTGGGACGCCCGCTACCGCAAAGGCGGCATGGGCTATGGCGACGCCAAGAAGCGCCTCGCCGAGTTCTTCGAGGAAAAGTTCGGCCCCGCCCGCGAACGCCGAGTCGTGCTCGAAAAAGACACGTCCTTTGTCGAAGACGTTCTCGCCGCCGGTGGTCGTAAGGCTCGCACCGTGGCACAAGTCACCATGGCGCAGGTTCGAGAGGCGTGCGGGATCGTCGTGAGTTTTTGAATCAGGGTGCCTTCCAGTCGCCGCGCTCCTCTATTTGCTCCCAGATTATCAAAGCGGAAAACACGAAGGCACCTAAGACCTCGCCAAGGAGCTCATTGATCCCTTGCCCTATTATTGCGGTTATGCTTACTTTGGATTGGCGGGCCGTTCCCGCTCTATTTACCTTTTGGCCCATCCTTGAAGTGGACAAAAGGACAGTTGCAACATGAGCGAAATCAAGCTATTCAAACTGACTGGCGTCAAGGCGGTGGAAATCACGGCCGAGGCGGGTGGTCTTGAGAAGTCTCTGCAGACGCTCATCGAGAAAAATCTTGAAACTATGCTCGGCGTACGTTTCGTGGCTTCGGAGTATTCCACAGGCAAGACTCACGCAGGTCGTATCGACACACTTGGGCTCGATGAGAACGGCTGCCCTGTTATTCTCGAATACAAACGGGCCGTTAGCGAAAATGTTATCAACCAAGGGCTGTACTACCTCGATTGGCTGCTGGACCACAAAGCAGAGTTCAAACTGCTCGTCCTCGATCTCTTTGGGAAACAGACCGCCGATGACATCGATTGGGCAGCCCCCCGACTGATATGTGTCGCCTCAGACTTCGCCAAGCATGACGATCATGCTGTTCGCCAGATCAACCGGAATATCGACCTTGTCCGATACAGCCGCTTCGGTCAAGAATTGCTCGCATTGGAACTGCTTACCAGTACTTCTGCAGATGCGATTGCTGTCGAGGATTCAGACTCCAAGCCCAAGTTTGGCAAGCAGTCCACCGACAAGTCGGTCGCTCAGGCAATCGCGGAATTGGACGAACGACTCAAGGATGTGTACTTGGAACTGCGAGCGTTCATATTGGCACTTGGCGACGACGTAAATGAGAAGCCACTCAAACTCTATGTTGCCTTCCGGCGCATCAAGAACTTCGTCACTGTTTGCGTGCAAAAAAAGGGGTTGTACCTTTACCTCCATGTTGATCCTTCCACTTTTACAATAGAGGAGGGCTTCATGCGAGATGTTCGTGAGATCGGCCATTGGGGCACCGGCGATCTCGAATTATGGATCACAGACAGTGCCTCGCTCAGGAAGGCCCAACCGATAATCGTTCGAGCTTATGAGGGAAGCTAAAAGTCCGACCAAAAGGGGCGCCACCCGGGCCAATCACATCGAACCAATCAAGAACAAAGATACGCGCATGTCTATAGTCCGCACAGCGGACCATATATTCGGATTTGTCGATTCCGCCGTCCGCTGGTAAAACCAACGCAAATGCCTGACTACCGCGTCCAAACCGACATCTACAACGGCCCGATGGACCTCCTTCTCTACCTGATCCGTCGGGAAGAAGTGGACATCTACGACATCCCCATCGCCCGAGTCACGCAGCAGTACCTGAGCTACGTCACCACGCTCAAATCCATCGATCCCAACATCGCCGGCGAGTTCCTTGTGCTCGCCGCGACCCTGATGGAGATCAAGTCACGCATGCTCCTGCCGCGCCCGCCGGCCGAGACGGGTGAGGAGGAAGACCTCTCCGACCCGCGACTCGAACTCGTCCGCCAGTTGCTCGAATACAAGAAATACAAGGACGCCTCACTCGACCTTGCCGACGCCGCGCGCGAGGCGGCGATGCGCTGGCCGCGCCTGCCCGCGAAGTTGGAGAAGGAGTCGCCCGGTGTGGTCGACCTCGACGAAGTGCAAATCTGGGATCTCGTCGCCGTCTTCAACAAGCTGATGGCCGCCATCGGTGCCCGCTCCACTACGCACGACGTGGTCTTCGACGACACGCCCATCGCCCTTCATGCCGCAGACATTCTCGACCGCCTCCAATCCGAGAACGGCGAGATGAGCTTCGAGGGTATTTTCGCGGGGCGCACCAAGGTTGAAATGATCGGCCTGTTTCTCGCCCTGCTCGAATTGATGCGACAGCGTCGAGTGAAGGTCACGCAGGCCGGCCACTTCGGCATCATCCGAATCACGCTGCTCTCCGCCGAACCCATCGAGATCGGCGACGAGTGGATGCCTGCGATACAAGAGGCCGTACTCGGCACGGTAACCGACGAAACGGTCAACGATTTTTCGCAATCAGTGCCGCCCCGCGCATCGCTCGACGCCGACGATGAAGACGAGGAATCCTTTGCAGAGCTTGACCAAATCAAGACGGACGTAGACATCGACGCCATTTTGCACGACACCGCAATATCACCCGAGGAAAAAGCAGAATGAAGCCCTCGCAGAAACTGACCGAACTGGGCATCACCCTCCCCGGCGTCACCGCCCCCATCGGCTCCTACGTCCCCGGCATCCGCACCGGCAACCTCATCCTCGTCAGTGGCCAACTCCCTTTCGTTGATGGCAAGCTGCTCGCCGAAGGAAAAGTCGGTGCCGATGTCACACCCGATCAAGCCGTCAAGGCCGCGCGACAGGCCGGCCTCAACGCCCTCGGCATCGCCGCCCACACCGCCGGCGGCATCGATCACATCGCCCGCGTCATACGCCTCGCCGTCTTCGTGCAAAGCGCCCCCGGCTTCAGCGACCAACCCAAGATCGCCAACGGAGCCAGCGACCTCATGACCGAAATCTTCGGCGACGCCGGCAAACACGTCCGCGCCGCCGTTGGTGCCAATGAGTTGCCGCGCAACGCCTCGGTCGAGGTTGAGCTAATCGTGGAAGTGGGGACCTAATACTCGCATGAAGCCGCACGAAACCCTTCGCCCCGTTTGGTGGAACGACGCCGTCGCGCCGGCCGGCGCGTTGGAAATGATCGACCAGACCCGCCTTCCGACGGAAACCGTCACCAACACCTGCCGCACGCTCGACTCCGTCTGGCAGGCCATCAAACAACTACAGGTCCGCGGCGCGCCAGCTATCGGTGTCGCTGCCGCGTATGGTGTGATCGTCGGTCTGGATGAGGTGCCCCCCACCGATGCCACCTGGCTGGCTGTTCTCGCCAAAGTCTGCGACCATCTTGCGACGAGCCGGCCAACAGCCGTGAATCTCTTCTGGGCGCTCGGTCGCATGCGCGAGAAAGGCAAGTCGCTTGGCGCGATTCCATGGAGCACCGCCCGCACCACTTTACTCAAAGAAGCCCACGCCATTCGCGATGAAGACGCCGCCATGTGCCGTGCCATCGGCAATCACGGTCAACACCTCATTGAAGATCACTCCGGTGTTCTCACGCATTGCAACGCCGGCGCACTCGCCACCAGCGAATATGGCACGGCCCTCGCCGTCATGTATGCGGCCCACGAACGCGGCCGCAGGTTCCGAGTCTTTGCCGACGAGACACGACCGCTGCTCCAGGGTTCTCGGCTCACCGTCTGGGAACTTCAACGCGCCGGCATCGACGCCACGCTCATCTGCGACAACATGGCCGCCGTAGTCATGCGCGAGAAGATGGTTCGCGTCGTCATCACAGGGGCCGACCGCATCGCCGCCAATGGCGACGCCGCAAACAAGATCGGCACCTATGGCGTCGCTGTATTGGCCCATGCCCACGGGGTGAAGTTCTACGTCGCCGCCCCCAGCACCACCTTTGATCTCACCATTCCCGATGGCTCACACATCCCCATCGAAGAGCGACAGCCCGACGAAGTCCGCTCACTCGGTGGCCGCCAAACCGCCCCCGCCGACATCTCCGTCTTCAACCCGGCCTTTGACGTGACCCCCGCCCGACTCATTACCGGAATCATCACCGAGCGGGGAATTATCTCGCCCGTCACGGCCGAAAATGTGCAAAAAGTCCTTGCAAAATGAGCCTTTCGCAAAGGGGTTCTGCGTAAGTCCCTGCTCATACTCAAGCCGCCAGGCCCCATGTAGTCTCGCCCGCCGCCATATCATCATTGACTCGGACTTGAAAGCCCGCAGCGGATGGAGTATTATCCTAAGGGTTGGCGAACGTGCCAAAAGCCCGCCTCGCCGAAGCGCATTCCTGTTAGCCTGCCTGGGGAAGTTGAGGATCGACATCATGAAGCGGCGTCGCAGATTAGTTAAGGTCGCAACGTTTCTCGCGCTCGGAGGTCTCGTCACCCAGGCCGGTGCCTGTTGGATCATTGGGGCGAACACGCTCCTGCCCGGCGTCGCCCAGGGACTCGTCGATGCCAATGGACGATTCCTCGGATTGGTGAATGTCTGCGGCATACCGAACGTCCTACCGGTTGATGTAAATGGCATCGCCGGGGAGTTACAGAATGGCCAGGACGATCTCGTCACCGTCTGCCCCGTGACAGTTGTCGTAGAACCATAACGACTATGGGCTGAGATGAAATAGTGATAAGACAAAGTTCCTCGCCAAATAATGAAACGGCGAAGCCCTGAGGTACTTAATCATGCGAAATCACAAGCGTCTAAAGAAAGCCATGCTCAGCCTGACCGTCATCCTCGGTGGAAGCACGGTCATGGCCGATGGCTGCATCAACACCCTCGCGTCGATCAACATCTGCGGCACCGTGCTCACCTTTTGCACGCCCGCTGACCAGTTGAACCTGCTTTTCCCCTACCTCGAAACGCCTGACTTTGAAACCGATCCCTCCTGCACCATCCCGCTCGGATGCGGTGCCAGTGATGTATATCAGAATATCCCCGCGGGCTTTCCCGGCGGATCTGCCGTCAATCAGCCCTCGCTCGGCTCGACCGGAACAGGCGGTGGCGGGGCCGGCGGCGGCGTCTAGCCGATCTACCCGACCCGCATTCGTGAGTCCAACTTCAAGCCGTCGCGATTGTCGCGACGGCTTTTTTCATGGTCACCGCCGGTTTTGACACGATCAGTGGGGGCGGGCCACCGTACGCGACCAGGCAGGGAGGGTGCGCTTCCCCACAACGGGCGATTCCAATGATGGCCACCGATTCTAAGCGCGGCCGCTCGCATTTCTGGTTACTCTCTCCCTTGGAAAACGACTACCAACGGGATGATGTCGTTTGACCTTCTCCAACCAAAAGGGCTATATGACAACCAGACCAGAAGAAACCAACTCGCGCGGCGGCGTCATTGGTTGGATGAAGCGACATCCGAAGACGACGGTGTTTCTGGGCCTTGTCCTTCTGCTGGCCGTGGGGCTGTACCTCTTCGACGCCGTGGCCAAGAATCGGCTGGCCGAACGCATCGCGGCGATTCGGGCGAAGGGTGAGCCGACAACGTTAGCAGATTTGCTCGCTCGGCAGCGGAATATTCCAGATAACGAAAATATGCTGGAGGCTCTTGTCAAACCAGCGGAAAAGATGGGGCAAGTAACAATCCCTGAGGACAAATCGGCACATCTTCCGTATCTAGGCGGCGCGATTCGTGTCCCTACGGGTCAACGGTGGTCGGGGCAAGAACTTGCAACGGCGCAGTGGTATCTCCGGCAATTCACCGCCGAGCTTTCGAGCATTCACGCGGGACTGAAGTTGAAGGACAGCGCGCATAACATTGCATGGAAGGAACCAATCGTTACGGTACCGATTCCTGAACTGAGCTATTTGCGCCATGCCGGTAAAGTCGTCGCCCTCGAGATTCTGAGTGCGGCGAACAGCGATGATCAGAAGGCTGCCGAGCAGGATATCCTGGAAATCCTGCCGATGCTGCAAGTCATAGATGGCGGCGAATCTCTATTAAGCGCACTCGTGCATGTTGCCAATCACGCGGTCGTGCATGACTGCATCGAGCGGACGGTCAATCTGGTTGGCCTAAGTGACTTGGCGCTCAACCGCATTGAGGCGTCACTTCGTGTCACTGAGCATCGACCTGATTTGGGCACGGCCCTTCGATCGGAGCGGGCGCTTTTCATGGATAGTCAGGTTTTCGCGCGATCCGCCGGCGGAGCCTGGTGGTCCTGGATGTCCGTGTCTGTCCTGACGACTATTGACTTGGACGAAGGATTGAAACTCCACGCGATGCTGATTGAAGCCGTGCAGCCCCCTTACGATTCGGTTTTCGAGCGGCTGGCGTCCGTGGAGGCTCGGACACAGTCGCTGCCGTCCTATTGCGTCTTTACCAAAACCGTAATGCCAAGTTGCTCGCGCGCTGTGGTTCTCTGGCTTCGTACAATTGGTCAGCGCCGAGCACTACGGGCGGCACTCGCGTCCGAGCGTTTTCGTCTCGCGAACAAACTTTGGCCGGATCGACTCGAGCAACTTATTCCAGCGTATATGGACTCCGTTCCCATCGACCCCATCGACGGGAAGCCGATTCGCTACTCCGTCATTCCTGAAGGCATCAAGACGTGGACGATCTCCGGCGACGGCCACAACGAAGACAATGGAGGCGACATCCAACGATTGGAACCCTATAGCGAACCAACAATACGACCGAAGGACTTCGGCTGGGTGATCCTCAACCCCGACCTGCGCGGCCGCGAGTGCAGCCCGCCGAAAACTACGACCGCGCCGACGCCAACTACACAGCCGAAACCGTAGCGGCATCGTTTGCCGGCCCGACCATGAGCACACAACCAGATCAACCTGAGCGACGCGGCATCGGGGGTTGGATTCTCCAGCACCCGAAGTCCACGATTGCGCTGGCGATCCTGCTGATATTCGCCCTCGCGATCCTCGGCCTCTCGCGCTCGGCGGAATCGCGTCTGGCCGCGAAGATCGCCGCCATCAGGGCCAAGGGGGAGCCGACGACGATTCAGGATTTGCTCGCTCGTCAACGGCACTTGCCGGATGATAAGAATCGAGTCGTGGCCGTGAACAGGATTGCGTCGAGATTCAAGTCGGTAACGGTCTCAGACGAGCGATTAAAGCACCTTCCCTACCAAGGCGGTGCCATTCAACCACGAACCGGCATTCGGTGGCCTGAAAAGGAAATCGAGACTGCACAGTGGTATCTGGGTCAAATCGAACACGATCTGGCCGACCTGCACGATGCCATGAAGATCAAGGACTCATCTTTCTGCATACCGTGGACTTCACCTGCATTCAATACGTTTCCTGACTATTCGGCGATTCGGGCGGGCGCAAAGGTGCTCGTGCTGGACGCGGAGGTGGCGGCCATGCTAGGGGATCGCGATCTCGCGGAACGGAACCTACTGGATGCATTCGGAATGCCCCGTCTTACCAATGGCGGAGAATCGCTCATCACAGCGCTCACACAAATGGCCATTAATTCCCTAATCTGTGATGTGGGGGAGCGGATCATCAACCAAGTCGGACTAAGAGACACGTGCTTGCAAAGCGTGGAACAATCCTTGCATGATGCTGACGGCTCGATCGACATTAAAATGTCCCTGTTTGTCGAGCGCGTTCAGTTCCTCGACTCGCTCCATTGGTTTCGTGCCAACAAGGCCAGTGGGGCGCAATTCTTTGGTACTACATATTTTTGGCAATCATCGCCAGTGGCGTTTTGGCCGTACCTGCCCGCCCTGCCGGCGCTGGATATCGCCGAAGGCCTGGCGTTTCATACCGCGATGATCGATGCCGTGAATGGGCCGAATATCGAGTCGATTCGTAGTATCACTGTCGTGGAAACCACGCACGGAACCATGCCATGGTATTCGATCCTGTCCAAGACCATGATAGGTGGTTACTCGCGCGTAGTCGCGCTGTGGGTGCACAACATCGGCCAGTTGCGCGCTCTTCGCGTCGCCGTCGCTGCCGAGCGATACCGCCTCGCCAGCGGCAAGTGGCCCAATGATGCACAATCGCTTGTGCCGCAATTCATCGACGCAATCCCTCCCGATCCCATCGATAGAAAGCCGATCCGCTACGCAATCATCCCGGAGGGAATCAAAACTTGGACTATCTCCGGCGACGCCGACAATCGCGATAACGGCGGCGATGTGCAAAGAATCGAACCGGGAAACAACAAACACCGCCCAACAGATTTTGGCTGGGTGATCCTCAACCCCGACCTGCGCGGCCGAGAGGAAACACCTGCTGTACCATCCTCCCGGCCGACACTGCCGACAACCCAGCCGAGCCGCTCAACACGTTTGCCTTCCTCCGAACCACCGCAGAATTAACTCACTGTGGATTCAAGCCATACACCTGTTGGCGGCGCCCTGCACGTTGCTTTAATCATGAATCAATGGTATGCGCACTGCTGGAACCCAGATAAAATCACCATCGATAGGCCACGACGTGGCAGATACTCGAAGCGGTTCCAGGGAAGCGCGAATGGGTTGCATGAACACGACGCACAAAATTCTTTTGCATTGGTTGGCGCTGGTGACCATCGCCTGTACGACCGTTCACGGACAGGACTTCACCGATCCAATCAACGGTTCTGTTCAAGCACTACAAAGCAACGCAAGGGGTCCAGCCGAAGGCAAGAACGACGCGGAAACCGGCCCCCGTGAGTTGCCTCATGATGAAAAAGCGGAGGCGATAGACCTCAAGAAGCTTGGCGAAGGCTTCAACATCGTCCATGCACCTCACTTTACGATTTTTCACAATGTTCCAGAAAACGAAATCCAGGGATTCAAGGCGGCAAGCGAAAAGACCTATTCCTCCAGCGTCAAGTACATGCAAAGTCTCGGGATGACGCCCCAGTACCCGAAAGCAAAGCTGCATACGTTCTATTTCTCGAACCAAGATCAATTCAAGCGATGCGCGAATCTGCTCGAAGGCGATCCTGGGCTTAGCGAGGGGAAGTACTTCCTCAGAGCCAATCGAAGCGCGTTCTTTAACCTAAAGAACAGAAGCGGTGGTCTACAAAGCGTGGAAGCAACGCAGGCAAACATCAATCGGCTCAAGGAGCAGCTCGACAAGGCCAAGTCACAGAGTGAGAGACAGTCCTTACAAAAACAAATAGCGGCCGAACGAGAAAAGGAAAAGGCTGCCATCGCCTATGGAAATGACTGGAATACCGTTCTCCTTCAGCACGAACTAGCCCACCAGATCCTCTTCAACTTCGGGTTCCATACTCAATTGGGCTGCCCGACGAATCCACGATGGTTCGTCGAGGGGACAGCCCTCATGCTGGAATCAACGGGAAACGGAAAGTCATCCAATATCGGTGCCGTGAACCAACTCCGACTTCGGGATTACCGAAGGCAGGAAAAAGAAGGCAAGCTGATTGACCCCAAGGAGCTGATCTGTGGCGAGAACACATTCAATAATGCGGCCACGATGAATCCCGCTTACAACACGGCATGGGCACTGACCCATTATCTGAATCGAACGAAACGGACGAAGATTCGCGTCTACGCCGACCTCATTAAGAAGCGAACTGTGGACTATCGAAGCACCCCCGAACAGGAGGTTGAGACGTTTGAAGCGGCGTTCGGCAAGCTCGACGATAAGTGGATTCAGAAGTGGAGGGACTGGATGAAGCAAGTACGGTAGTCTCGCGCCAACTCTGCCCCTCGTTCTGCCGACCTCCATTAATGCCTCTTGTGAATTAAGTCTCGTGTGGATGGCCATTTACATCCGTTGGCGTCCCTCTACCTCTCCACTATACTCACTTATCGCACGGGTCCGGCTGGCGGCGGCTTGGCCCGAATGGGTGTTTCGATACTCATTCAACACAGCCTATTAGGCTGTGCCACACGCGAACCCGCACTGCCTATTAGGCTGTGCCACACATAGGAACCCCGCATGGGAAGCGCTCGCGAGTATTTTCAGAACATCTTCGACACTGTTCGCACCATTGCGGCGGGCATGAGCATCACGCTCAAATACAACTTCGCCAAGACCATCACGCTGCAATACCCCGACATGGCCCCGGCCTTGCAGCCGAGGTATCGCGGGTTTCACTGGTTCGAGGCCGAGAAGTGCATCGCCTGCGACATGTGCGCCAAGGCCTGCCCGGTGGATTGCATCTACATCGAAAAGGGCGGGCCGCGAAAGATCGAAAAGGCGACGGGCATCGCCGTCGGCGGGGCGCTGGAGCGATACGCGATTGACTATGCCAAGTGCATGTTCTGTGCCCTCTGCTGCGACCCCTGCCCGACCGACTGCATCCACATGGGCGACAACCACGACCTCTCGGCCTACACGCGAGAGGACATGTGCGTGGAGTTCACCGACCTGGCCAAGGAAGGCAAACAGACGCCCGAGCCGTATTGGATGCAAAAGGAAACCATGCCGACCTGGGCCAAGGAAAAGAAGGATCGCTGGGAAGAGCGGGCGCGGCCGGTGCGGGACGAGATGCTGAAGGCGCTCAAGCCCTCGACGGCAGCGAAGAAGGAAGACGCCGCGGCGAAATAGGGACCGGACCATGGAATACTCCAACAATCTTGTCATCGGGCTGTTGATCTTTGTCGTGGCCGGCATCGGCATGTCGTTTGGGGCGCTGCTCATCGGGCACCTGATCCGCACGAAGCTGCCGCACCCTGAGAAGAGCGCGGCCTACGAATGCGGCGAGCCGGCCATCGGGCCGGGCTGGGTGCAGTTCGATTTGCGATTTTACGTCGTCGCTCTCGTGTTTCTCATCTTCGACATTGAAGTGGCCCTGTTCTATCCGTGGGCGGTGGTCTATCGCGAGGCGGGGATCGCGGCGTTGTGGGACATGCTGTTCTTCTTCGGCGTGATCGTGGTGGGGTATCTGTATCTGTGGCGGTTCGGCTATCTCGACTGGGTGCGGGCGACGGGCCTGCACGACAAGCGGACCTCCGTTCGCCGCGATGATGCCCTGGGCCGCGCGGCGCGGCAGTGGATGTAGGAAGGGACGAGCATCAAGATGGGTGCCGCAGTAGCGAAAAAAAATCGGCGACACAACGGTCTGCTCACGTCGGCCGAGTACATGGCCCTGCCGGACGACGGGAACCGCTATGAACTTCTCCACGGAGAGTTGGTGATGAGTCCATCGGCATTCTTTGGTCACGGCGCGGTCACTACCTATGTCGTCGGCAAGCTCGGTGAATTCGTGCGTTCCAAAAAACTGGGGGCGGTCACCGTGGAGACCGACATCGTGTTGGGAAAGCACTTTGTGCTTCGCCCCGACATTTGCTTTGTGTCGAAGCGACAGACTGATATTATTCGAGGGCACATCTACGGTGCCCCGGACTTGGCCGTTGAGATCACCTCGCCTAGCAACTGGCAGATGGACGTGTTTGCAAAGATGCACGAATACGAGCGTTTCGGCATCCGCGAGTACTGGGTGCTCGACATCGTGGACGAACGATACAAGGCGTATCAATGGTGCCTGCGCGGAAAGCGTTATCAAGGCGGGCTCGTGCAGGGCCACGAAATCAAGAGCCGCGTGCTCAAGGGATTCAAGCTAATGCTTGAGGAAGTCTGGGAATCCGCGTCGTGGTAGCGTGCTCCCCAAAATCTACGACAAGGTGAATCATGAGCTGGATTGAGAATCGCTTTGAAGAAGGCATGATCGTCACGTCGCTTGACTGGGCGATTAACTGGGGCCGCACGAGCAGCATCTGGCCCATGACGTTCGGCCTGGCGTGCTGTGCCATTGAGATGATGGCGGTCGGTGCGAGTCGGTTTGATATCGATCGCTTCGGAGCCGGCGCGTTTCGGGCGACGCCGCGACAGGCCGACCTGATGATCGTGGCCGGCACGGTGACGTTCAAGATGGCCAGCCGCGTGAAACGACTCTACAACCAGATGCCCGAGCCGAAGTATGTCATCGCCATGGGCGCCTGCACCATCGGCGGCGGCCCGTACTTCAAGCATGGCTATCACGTCGTCAAGGGCGTGGACCTCGTTGTGCCGGTGGATGTGTACGTCCCCGGTTGCCCGCCGCGCCCCGAGGCGCTCATCGAAGGCCTCATGCGGCTGCAAGACAAAATCAAGCATCAGTCGATTGCCAGAGACCCGTGGCTCACGGCGAAGCGCAAGGCGCTGGCCGGTGCATCGGTTCCCGTGGAAGTTTGAAAATCCGGGCGATAGAGACAATCACATGGCACCAGAAGAAATCGCGGACCTGCTCAAGAAGACCTTCGGCGACAAGATCACCGAAGCGAACTTTCAGACGGCCCAGCCGCACGTGGTGGTCGATGCGAAGGCATGGCCCGAGGTGGCTCGCTTTCTACGCGACGACTCGCGCCTGCGTTTCGGCGCGCTTCGCAGCATCAGCGCGGTGGACATGCTCGAAGACGACCAACTCTGGGCGGTGTACGACCTCGATTCCTACGAGGGCCAAGTCGGCGGGCGCGACAACTGGAAACGCCGCCACGCATTCTGCGTGCGGATCAAGACGCCGCGAACGAATTCGCAAATCCCCTCCGTCGCCGACGTGTGGCAGGCCGCCGACTGGCACGAGCGCGAAGCGTACGACCTGATGGGCATCGTCTTCACCGGCCACCCCGACAGCGTCGAAGGCCCAGAAGGCACGCACCCGCGCCGCATCCTGTGTCCCGATGACTGGGAAGGATTCCCGCTCCGCAAAGATTACGCGTTCCCGATGGAGTACCACGGCATCCCGGCCGTCACCGAGTACGGACAAACGAGACCGATCCATTGAGGTCGTTCACTGATGATCAGCGGTATCGCAAAGTCAGTATCCGTACTTGCCTTTGCGATCGGCTCGCAAGGATGTGGTCCACATATCGAGCCGCTCAAGGACCGGCTTGTCGGAATCGAATCATTGGAGCTACGGGTAGATACCGCGAAGCTCGGGAGTAGCTGGAATTTTGCAAAAGGAGATAGTGATGCGGACCGTATAGTTGAGCTACGTGTTGGCGAATCCGCTGAATTACGAACTTTCAACATGTCATGCACACATACTCTCTTGAATCTGAACTACCCGGAGGCGACGTTCAAGGTCGATGAAACGGCAATTGCATGTACGCCTGGGGTTCCCAAGAGCTGGCTTACATATAAAGTTACATTGAAGAGCTATTCCGACAAGCCTAAGTAGGATCACCATGTCAGACACCCTTCTCGAAGCCCGACCCGACATCAACGCCGATCTCACGGCCGACACCATTCGGCAGGAGGATATGCAAACCGAGGAGATGCTCGTCAACATGGGACCGCAGCATCCGTCGACACACGGCGTGCTTCGCGTTGTCCTTCGCACCGATGGTGAAATGGTCCTCGAAGCCGTGCCGCACATCGGGTATCTGCATCGCTGCGCCGAGAAGATCGGCGAGAATGTCGCTCCCTATCAGTACATCCCCTACACCGACCGCATGGACTACCTCGCGGGCATGAACGACAACCTCGCCTTCGCCATCGCCTGCGAGAAGCTGGCCGGGCTGGAGGTGACGCCGCGAGCCACGCTGATCCGTGTCGTTTTCGCCGAGTTGAACCGCATCGCCTCGCACCTCGTCTCCGTCGGCACCTACGGACTCGACATCGGGGCGTTCACGCCGTTCCTCTATTGCTTCCGCGAGCGTGAGATGATCCTCGATCTCTTCGAGTCGGCCTGCGGGGCGCGGCTCACCTACAGCTACATCACCATCGGCGGTGTGACGCACGATCTGCCGGAGCGATTCATTGATGTCACCTCGGAGTTCCTCGACTACTTCGAGCCGAAGATCGAGGAGTACAACCAGCTCCTGTCGCACAACCATATATTCGTGAAACGCACATCAAACATCGGCGTCGTTTCGGCCGAGGATGCGATCAGTTGGGGCCTGACCGGTCCGGTCCTGCGCGGCAGCGGCATTCGTTGGGATTTGCGAAAGAGCCAGCCCGACATGGGTTACGACCAGTTCGATTTTGACGTGCCCATCGGCGAGGGGCTAAAGGGTACGGTCGGCGACTGCTGGGATCGGTACTACGTCCGCGTGCTGGAGATGTACCAGTCCATACGAATCATTCGTCAGGCCTTCGAGAAGCTCAAAGGCACGCCCGGCGAAACGCTCGACAAGCGCGGCAAGACGCTCAAGCTCCCGGCCGGTGAAATCTACTACGAACTGGAAAACCCGCGTGGCCAACTCGGCTTCCTCGTGCAGGGCAACGGCTCCGCCATCCCCGCCCGCGTCAAGGCCCGCGGCCCTTCGTTCTGCAATCTTTCGATCACCAGCCACCTCTGTACGAACGTGCTGCTCGCCGACGTTGCCGCCATCATCGGCAGCATTGATGTCGTGATGGGCGAGGTCGATCGGTAGTGATTCATGCGGAACCAAACGACCCCGGCTAACTTGCAGCGATACTGCAAATCAGCCGGGGGTTCATATGCTAATCCTTACCTTTATCGTCTCACGGGCAAACACACCCGCCATTGAGCAAACAAGTCACGAAGAGTGGAACGTCCGCAGGGTTTACCAGCCCGTCGCTGTTCACGTCCGCAGCGCAATAGTCGAAGTGTGAGGCCGTGCCGGGGCTTAGAAACACCTGGATAAACCCTTGTGCGTCGAGACCGTTGCGCAGCGTGTTGCCATCCAGGTCCGCCTTCCTGCGAATCGACGCCGGTGCCAATGAGACAAACGCCGCCGCGGATTCGAGGTTGATCCAGCCGACGTTCTCGCCCCATGCGTATCCGTGCAGTCGTCCATCGGTGCAACAGCCGATGAACCGTGCCCGCAATGCACCAGCGATGGTCGTGTCGAAGTTGATCCACCCGGCATTCTCCGCCCAGGCATACCCGAACAGATTTCCATTGGCCGCGACGTTCACGCCCGTGTCGAGCGCTGTGGCGTTGCTGTATGAATTGCCGAAGTCCGGCGAGCCGTCGCCGAGATAGACCCAACCAAGGTTCTCGGCCCAGATGAAGCCGGAGAGGACGTAATCGCCGACAAACGCACCGCTGGTGATGCCATTGTCGTACCAGTTCACCCAGCCCGCGTTCTCTGCCCAGGTCCATTTGTTCACGGGGCTGATGTTGGACTGGGCCGACGCGTTTGACTGGAACAGTGAGACCAGAGCGATGGCCCCAAGCAGCCCGCGCCCGTGTTTTGCAATCAGTGTCTTCGTTGACATAACGTATATCACTTTCGCGTTAGCAGTTTTTTCGGATCGATGAGTGCCCCCGGCCGGGTGCCGGGGGCTACGGGATACCGAATGTTTTTTTCAAAGTGTTAGTACGCGATGTTGGCCATGTGAGCGCCAATAGCACCGAGGATGATCGGTCCAACCATGACCGCGCCCGTGGTATCGACTCCGGCGATGAAAGCGAACGCGCCCGCACCGTTCATGTGCGCTCGATTGCGCGTCGCGAGATTGCCCGGGGGGCCGGGATTGGGAAGCGTGCTGATGCCGAAGATGCCGTTACCGACGACGTGGTTCTCTTCGATGGCGTTGCCGTCACCGAGGGCCTCGATGCCGTTGGCCCCGTTGCCGTTGCAGTTGTTGTTCATCACCTTTGACGAACTGAAGACCTCAATGCCGTTGTCGAAATTACCGTTGGCCTGGCACTGGAGGATGGTCTTGTAGTTGGTGAATCCGTCGCCGATGCCTGAGGCAAAGCCGTTGGATTGTGCAACGCACTCTTGTGCCGAGTTGCCGCCGAATGGAGGAGCGATAATGCTGTTGTAACCGCTGTCGAAGTTGTTGAACGCCGTGCATCCTTGCAAGGAGTTTCCGTCACCAAAGCAATTGAAGCCGCTGCCGAAGCCCGCGCCGAAGCCGTTTTCCGATGCGACGCAGTCTGTGACCTTGGTCGACATCGGCATGGTCATTCCATTCATGCCATTGTTGCAGGCAGTGGAAGCGATGACGGTGTTATTGGGGGCCAAGGCGAACCCATCCGCCGAATTGAAGCCGGCGACTGAGTCGCTCACATGACAATACGGGCCGGTGATAATGCCGGGGCCGAAATTGCTGGTGGCAACACAGTTGGTCAGTTTGCACCAGCGTTCGCAACGAATGCCCCCGAGGATCTGGTTCGTCGCGATGACGTGCCGGAGAATGCCGCTCGCGCCGATGGCGATGCCTTCGGCGTCATTGTCGAACGCCGTGACTTCCCAGATATGAACGTTGTTCACGGTTGGGAGCATGATTCCGCTTCCGCCCCAGAACGCCACGAAGCCGTTATGGATCGTCACGTCCCGGACCGCGCCAGGGCCGCTGGTGATGCCGTGGTCGCCCGGTGTGCCGAGGCCATATAGCGTGAATCCGCCGAGGTCGATGGTGACTTCGTTGGCATCAACCAGGATGCCCGGCGACCCGGCGATCGTTTGCGTGAGTGTCTGACTGATGTAGTAGGAACCCGGTACAGTAATGACATAGGGCAACATGGTGATTTGGGTGCGCACGCCCATGCGGCCGGATGGACCGGTCGGCGGACCAGGTGGGAACAGGGTAGGCTGGGCCAGCAGCGTCGTGGAGGACGCAATGCAGGTTAGGACGGACGCCGTCAAAGCGCGATGGGTGAATCTCGTCATGGGTCTTCCCTCGAAAAATGGAGACCGACCCAGCCCGCGCCGGTCACCCGGACCGCGCCGGGTGAATAGACCGTCCAATCACGGAGGTCGGTACATCAAGGAAGACGGACCAGACTAAAAACCGGCTACTCGCCCTGTGGAATGCTCCCATGAGAGCTGCCTTGCTGCGCGCAGCCACCCACCCCCTCGCCCCATCGTGGAGAAGCACTGGGGCAAGGTGCTGCTGGTTCCGATGTTGGAGGGGCGCAGCACGTCGGCACTGATTCAACGCTTTCGGGAATCGACGTAGCGAAAGGGGCCAAAGGGCCTGGGAATGAAGGCACCCGCCGCGGCGGGTAAACTGCGGCACTGAGGGAGGGAAGGGGTTGCTTCACAACGGTCGGTTTGTTGAAAAAACTACCCCCACAAAAAGTGCGAAAAGCGGGTTTTCGGGTGCGAAATCGCACAAATCGTTTGCAGTTTTTTGCACTGTTTCGCGGGGAGGAAGAAGAGAATCCGCAGATTGCGCCGATGGCGCGGATTGGGTTGGGGCGGAGAATGAAGGCACCCGCCCCGCCCAGGCGAGGTGTTCCACGCGGCGGGTAAACTGCGGCACTGAAGGGAGGAAGGGGTTGCTTCGCAACGCGGGTCGGTCACGGTGGATCTTCGACATTGGGGGGCCTCCTTTCTTGCGGTTGTTCAGACGGCGGGCAAGCCCGGCCGGCTAAACGGGCTTTACGAACATATACCTAACTAATATAGCACACGGGTTGGCGGGGGCAAGGGGAATCTTGAGAATATTTTCGAGGGGGCTGATTTCCGGCCGGTGGAATTGCGGCAGTTTGGGGCTGTTGAAAAAGTCTCCGTTTTTTCTTGGTGTCGGC
>JBBTET010000011.1:0-27518 GCA_038042195.1 Planctomycetota bacterium
ATGTCCCGAATCCTCGCCAAAAGCTAGTCGAAGTAGTCGGCCCCGAACGTGCGAGCCTCTTTCAATCGCGCATCGTCAAGGGCGAAGCCCTTGGTCAGATACTCGGCCAGCGTTGCTGTCGCCCACTGGCGGAACTGGGTGCCACGGGAGGACCGCACTCGGTATCCCACGGCGATGATCATATCCAGGCTGTAGTGCTTGGTGGCGTACTGCTTGCCGTCGGCGGCAGAATGTAAGTAATCCTTACATACTGCATCTTCCGGCAGCTCCCCATCGGCCAGCACGTTGCCGACGTGCATGGTGATGTTCGCGCGAGTTGTCTGGAACAATTCGGCCATTTGAGCCTGGGTCAGCCAGGCCGTTCGTCCCTGCACCCGCACCGCGAGCGCGCTCCCGCCGTCGGGGGGCTGATAGAGGACGATGCCGGGCGGGGGAGGGATTGGGGCGGCTTGGCTCATCTATTTCACCTTGACTTCGTAGGGAATCTGTTTGAACGTCACGCGCTCCCGCGCCAAGCGGGTCGGGCCAAGTCGACATCCTTCACCGAAGACCACGCGCGGGCCGTCGAGGTTGGGGAGGCGTTTGAGGATTTCGCCGGTGAGGACGTTTCCGCCGTCGGGGGTTTTGTCGCCGAGGATTCCGTTGAAGAGAAGGTAGTAGGCGGTGCCCCGACAGGCGCCGATGAAGGGGGATTTTTTCCCGTTGGTTGTTTTGGGGATGGGTTCGCCGGTTTCGGTGAAGAAGACGTGGGCGGCGAGCGCGGCGAAGGAGACTTTGTCCTCGCCGGTGCGGAAGCGGCCGCGTTCGTCGAAGAGGGTGGGGCCGAGGGTGACGTAACGGAAGCCGCCGCCCGTGCCGTCGACTCTCTCTTTGCTCTTGTCGCCGCCGGGGTGGTAGCCCTCGATGACGCGGGTGAGTCGTTGGGCGGTGATGGTCTGTGCGATGTTCTCATCCATCTCGACGAGGATGCAGCGGCGGTTGCCGCCGTCGGCTTTGTTCATGGCGAGCACGGCATGGGCGGTGGTGCCACTGCCGGCGAAGGAATCGAGGATGAGGGAGTCTTTGTCAGGCGTTCCAACACCCAACAGGCGAGACAAGAGCTTGGTCGGCTTGGGAGTGGTGAACGGGCAGTCCTTAATGATGTCAAGCAATTCCGTTCTTGCCATTTGGGTATGGCCCCAGTCGTCGTAGTGCAACACGGATCGGGGCACCACGTCCTCCATTTGATGCAAAAACTTCTTGAGTCGCGGCATCTTTCCCTTGCCGCCGACACCCCAATAAATCAAGCCTTCGGCTTCGTGTCGCTTGTGGCGCTCGGCGTCAAACTTCCAGACCGCAGTCTTGCGGGGCCATATCTTCTCGCCTGTATTGGGATTCGTCACCGGGTGGTAGAGATTGGGTCGTTCATCCGCAGTCTTGTTACATGTATACGTCACCGAGTTCCAATCGCCACGTGGGTCATTGTCTGGATTCTTGTAGTTCTCAAGTTGAGCGGCGGTACGCTTCAGTAGACCCGGGGACCAATTGTCACCATGCTTCGCGTACACAACGATGTATTCGTGATCGCTGCTGAAATGCTTTGCGTCATTTGCAGGAGACACTCGCTTGTACCACGATAGTTGCGCAACGAAGTTTCGGCTCCCCAATACCTCATCCATCACACAACGCAGGTTCTGCACCTCGCTGTCGTCGATCGAAACAAGAATCGCCCCATCCTCCGTAAGGAACTGCGCCAGCATTGCCAGCCGTGGGTACATCATGCAGAGCCATTTGTCGTGTCGGGAGAGGTCTTCAGCCTCTTTGCCGACGGCCTTGCCGAGCCAGGCGCGCATTTGTGGGCTGTTGACGTTGTCGTTGTAGACCCAGCCTTCGTTGCCGGTGTTGTAGGGCGGGTCGATGTAGATGCACTTGACCTTGCCGCCGTAGTAGGGGAGGAGGGCCTTGAGGGCTTCGAGGTTGTCGCCCTGGACGAGGAGGTTGCCGCTGCCGACGCCGCCATCTTCGCCGACGGAGCGTTTGGGGTCGCCTTTGAGGAGGCGGTAGGGGACCTCTCGATGGTGATTGACCACGGCCTCCTTGCCAATCCAATTGAGCGTCGCCATTGGTTGTGATTGTGGGGACGTGGGGCGGGGGCGTCAAAGGGGGTTGGGCGGGGAGGTGGCGGAGAATCGCGCCCGCCCTCCGGGCGGGAAAATAATAGGGGGCATGAACCAGTGACTGAAGTCACCCACCACGGCGGGCAGGCTTGGCAACCATCGTGCGCCCTGCCGGGCGAGGGGCACCGGTTTGGAAACTGGTGCCACAGATTAACCCTCACCCCAACCCTCTTCCTCCGCCACGGCGGATGTTCCATCGGGGAGAGGGGGTAAGTTATTTCTTCGCAATGCAATACAAATGCTCCCGCCCGCGGAGGTAGAGTTCGTCGCCGACGGCGGCGGGGGAGGCGTCGAAGCCGTCGTCGAGTTTGTTGGTGGCGGCGATCTCCAATGCGTCGCCATCTTTCAGCACGACCGTGGTGCCGTTGCGGGCGACGATGTAGATGTGGCCGCCAGCGCCGAGGAGGGAGGCGTAGATGCTGTCGAGGCCGGCGAGGCGCTGCTTCGTGAAGACCGGCTTGCCGCTTTTGGCGTCGAGACACGTCACCATCGGCTTCGTGTTCTCGAGGAAGTAGAGTCTGCCGTTCAGAATGGTGGCCGAAGGGACATACGGCGTGTTCTTGTCGTACTTCCAGGCGATGGCGTCGGTGTCGGTGATGTCGCCCTTGGCTTCGCGGTATTTGATGGCGAGGCAGGCTGCGCCGCGGAAGCCGCTGATGGCGAAGAGCAGATCATCCTGGACCATCGGGCAGGGGACGACGCTTTCGGTCATTCCCTTGCAGCTCCAGATTTCCTTGCCGGTGTCCAAGTCATACGCGCGGATCGCCCCGGTGGCGGAGACGACGACCTGCGACTTGTCACCGGCATCGACGACGAGGGGCGTGGACCAATTCGTATGTTCATCGCGGGCGACGCGCCATTTTTCCTTGCCGGTCTTTTTGTCGAAGGCCACGATGAAGTCATCGCCTTCGTGATCCCAGTTGACGATGAGCGTGTCGCCGTGGAGGGCGGGGGAGCTACCTTCGCCAAAGCCGTTGCGGGTGGTCATCTTCCCGAGATCGGCCTTCCATTTGATTTTGCCATCGAGGGAGAGGCAGTAGAGGCCGCGCGAGCCGAAGAAGGCGTAGAGGTGTTTGCCGTCGGTGACGGGGGAGTTAGAGACTTGCGAGGCGTCGTTGTGGCCGGCCTCGTGGGGACGCACTTCGCAGACAGTGGTGTCCCAGAGTGTCTTTCCGGTGGCACGGTCGAGGGCGAGGACTTTGAAGTCGAAGAGCTTGGTCGGTGCCGGGCGCGGGCCGCGACCGCCACCGGGACCGCGTTGTCCACCACCGCGACGGCGTTCACCCTCGGGCGGGGGTTGGTCGGCGGGCTGATGAGACCCCACCTCGCCGCGGCGAGTCACAGGCGACCCGACCCTCCCCTTATCAAGGGGATGGAGAATGGGGCTTGGCGCTTCGCCGCCGGAATTGTTGTCGCGCGGTGGGCGGTTGCCGCTGCGCCGCTCACTGCGCTCGCCATCCATAGGTTGCGGGGGTGGGGCGTCGTCTTCGCGCTCTTCGGCAGCGGCATCCGGCGCATCTTTTTGTGTTTCGACGGCGGTTTGGATGTAGATGCGGTCGCCCCAGATGATCGGCGTGGCATGGCCCCGGCCGGGGATGGCGACTTTCCATTTGATGTTTTTTTCTTCGCTCCACTCGGTGGGCGGATGGGACTTGGGGGCTTCGCCGGTAGCGAGAGGGCCGCGGAAGGCGGGCCAGTTTTGGGCGCGGAGCGGGGCGGCGGCGCAGGCGATTGTTGTGATGATGATGAGGGCGATGATGCGTGAATGCATGATATTCTCCAGGCATGTGGGCGGTGACATATCGCCGCTCACAAAAGCCTCTCGTTACTTAAACATCCTTGGGCGATCGGCGCACGCGCACGGATCGGGGTGTGGCGACGGTGATGGTTCCAGATAAAGACTCCAGTTGGTGTTTTGCGACGACCTGCGATGTTGGCGCGCGGTATTCGACAATACTCTCTCGATCCGGCCGAAGAATCAGGATGCCGGAATGTGTTCCGGGGTGGCAAGCTCGAATGTCACTGAATCCTTTGTCGGCCGTTACGAAGAATGCTCCTTCGGCTACTATGTGTGGCCACAATTCGGGGTCTTTCAGGCCGCTCCAACCTTGTCCAGCGACCGTTAACACGGAATGGCCCGCTTCGCGAATCGGTGCGCCGACGGCTTCAGAGAGGTCTTCATCGAGTTTGATTCGCAAGGGCATGTCAGGCGACGAGTGTGGTATGAGAAGCTTCCGACGCGAAGTAGAGCGCGGCCTGAATGTCCTCGCGAGTTAGTTGAGGGTATTGACACAAAAGCTCGTCCATATTGACGTCGGCGAGGCTGGCCACGATCACGGAGACGGCAATCCTTGTGCCGTGAATGCAAGGTTCGCCATGATGCAGTTGCGGATCACAGACGATACGTTTCCGCCATTCCATGTCGGCCATTTTTCTGCTCCCGTTGCAACACGTTCATTATAGCGGAATCGTGTGCGAATCCGCGAACGCGCCTAGTCCCCGAACTTGATTCCCTGTGCCAGCGGAAGTTGCGACGTGTAGTTGATCGTATTCGTTTGGCGGCGCATGTAGGCCTTCCAACTGTCAGAGCCGGATTCGCGGCCGCCGCCGGTTTCTTTTTCGCCGCCGAAGGCTCCGCCGATTTCGGCTCCGCTGGTCCCGATGTTGACGTTGGCGATGCCGCAGTCGCTGCCGGCGACGGAGAGGAATTGCTCGGCTTCGAGGAGGTTGCGGGTGAAGATGGAACTGGAGAGGCCCTGGGGGACGCCGTTTTGTTTGGCGAGGGCGTCGCTGAGCGTTTTGTAACCGATGACGTAGAGGATTGGGGCGAAGGTTTCCTCCTGGACGATTTTGTATTCGTTCTCCGCGAGGGCGATGGCAGGCGTGACGTAGCAGCCGCCGGGGTGAGCGTCGACGGTGAGCACTTCTCCGCCGTAGAGGAGTTGGCCGCCTTCTTCCTTGAGGCGCTTCAAGGCATTTTGCATGTCGGTGACCGCGCCGGTGTCGATGAGCGGGCCCATGAGCGTGCCTTCGGTGAGGGGGTTTCCGATTTTCACCTGCTTGTAGGCGGCGAGGAGGCGATCCGTCAGCGTCTTCTTAATGCTCTCATGCGCGATGATGCGGCGCGTGCTGGTGCAGCGTTGGCCGGCCGTGCCGACGGAGCCGAAGACGATGGCGCGGACGGTGATGTCGAGGTCGGCCTCGGGTGTCACGATGATGGCATTGTTACCGCCGAGTTCAAGAATGGTGCGGCCGAGGCGATGGCCGACGACCTCGCCGATGCGGTAGCCCATCTTGCAGGAGCCGGTGGCGGAGACGAGGGGGATGCGGCGGTCGTTGATGAGCGTCTCGCCGATGGAGGAGCCTTTGCCGATGACGAGGCTGAAGATGGCGGGGTCCACGTTCATTTCGCGGCAGACCCGCTCGGCGATTTTTGTGACGGCGATGGCGGTGATGGGCGTTTTGCTCGAGGGCTTCCAGAGCGACACGTCACCACAGACGGCGGCGAGGGCGGCATTCCAGGCCCAGACGGCGACGGGGAAATTAAACGCGCTGATGATGCCGACGATGCCGAGCGGATGCCACTGCTCGTACATGCGGTGGCCGGGGCGCTCGGAGTGCATGGAGAGACCGTAGAGTTGGCGAGAGAGACCACAGGCGAAGTCGCAGATGTCGATCATCTCTTGCACTTCGCCTTCGCCTTCGGCGCGAATCTTTCCCATTTCCATGGAGACGAGCGCGCCGAGTTCGGCTTTGGATTCGCGGAGGGCGTTGCCGAGTCGGCGGACGAGTTCGCCGCGATGGGGGGCGGGGGTGACGCGCCATTGGTCGAAGGCCTTCACGGCGGCGGACATGATTTCTTCGTACTCAGCGGCGGTGGTCTGTGTGACGGCGGCGATGGGCTTGCCGTCGATGGGCGAGATGGATTCGAGTTTGGAGTCGGAGCCAAACCAACGGCCGTTGAATGCGCCGGGGTTGATGGGTTCGATGCCGAGTTTTTTCAGAACGTCGTTCATGGCGTCCTCGCGGTTTCGATGAATGAGTGTCGTGTTCGTATGGCGGTCAATTATAAAGCCCCGGGCGGATCATGCCCGGGGCTTGAGATTGTAGAGCATCAACTTTGCATTCGGTGCGGATTAGGCACCTTTGGGCGGCGGCTTCTTGACGGGAGTCTTGGGGGTCATAGCCTTCTTTTCCTCTTTGTGCTCAGGGCCGACGAGCATCATGGAGGCGGTGGCGAAGTCGAGTTCAGCGGCGACCTTGTCACCGACGCCGCGACCCTTGATGTCGAAGTCAGCGAGGGCGAGTTTGAACTTGCCGGCGCGGATACCGAGGCCTTCCTTGGGAGCCTCACCCTTCTTGGGCGTGCCGGTGGTTTCAAGATAGGAAAGAGTGACGGGGATTTTCATCTCTTTCTCTTTGCCGTTGAGGGCCATCTTGCCGACGAGGTCGGCCTTGATGCTTTTGATGGGCTTGACCTTGGCGGAGAGATTCTCGATTCCGGTGACGGTGAAGACGATTTGTGGATTGCTCTTCGCATCGATCCACGGGGCGGACATCATGTGTTCGTTGCGCGTTTTGTTGCCGGTGTCGACATCTTTCCAGTCGATGGTGAACTTGCCTTCGATGGCGTCGAGCTTGCGCGGGTTGAAGTCGAGCGAGCCTTCGATCTTGGTGACCTTGCCCTCGATGGTTTCCTTGGGGGCCTTCGACTCAAATTTGATGACGTTGCGCTTGCTTGCGGAGTCGATCTCGAAATGAGCCTTCTCGTTAGGGCCTATTGCGAAGACGACGGGGTCTTTCGGTTTGTCCTGCTTCTCCGGCTCGTTCTTCTTGTTTTGATCTTCCTTGTTCTCGTTGGCCTTCTTCTTTGCGCCGCCGAGGCTGGGTTGGGCGGTCGCGGAGTTCCACGCGACGAGACTGGCGACGGTCAGGAATGCGACCGACAGGCATAGACGGCGATTGAGCAGAGTCATGGTAGTTCCTCGAACAAGGCTTGAAATCAAACGGCTCACCGGGGCAACGGTTACACCCCTGTGATTCATATCATACATCTGGACCCGGTTTCGGGCCAATGGTTGGGCGGCGACGGCGCAAGGCCCGCCACGCCCAGAGGGTGAGCAAAATGGCCCCGCCGCCGAGGACGAAGGGTCCGGTGGCGTCGATGAACCCGAGGACAAAGATGGGCCGCTCCACCGGGATTTTCGTGGATTCACCCTCCTCGCGCAGGGCAGCGTCGAAGGCGGCGTCCCCCGCGTTTTCAGGGGGGACGTCTTCGTCCACAAGGACGCGGGTCGTGGTGAACATGTAGTGCGGGCGTCCGCTGATGGTTGTGGCGCGGCGACCGGTATAGAAACTGGTGGCGATCATAGTGATCGCCACCAGGAAATAGGGCCATATCAGGCGGCGGAGCATGAGTGCCTCATCTTTGGACGCGATTCGCTCAACAAGGTAGGTTCAGGAAGAACCCACTCTACTTGGTGATTTTGCGCAGGGTCTCGCGCATTTTGGCGGTGACGTCGCCGATGATGTCGGGTTTCACGTCGAGGACGGGGCGCAGGCGGATGGAGCGTTCGCCGCAGCGGATGACGAGGAGGCCGGCGTCCCAACACGCCTTCCAGAATTGATTGCGCACCTCGGCGTTCGGCAGGCTGAAGGCGAGCATGAGTCCGCGGCCGCGCACGCCGGTGATGACGGGCTCTTCGGCGGCGAGATTCTGGAGCTGCGCGAGGAATCGTTCACCCATGATGCGGGCGTTATCGACGAGGTGTTCGCGTTCGATGATGTTGAGGCAGTGGGTGGAGCGAACCATGTCGGTGAGGTTGCCGCCCCAGGTGGAGTTGATGCGGCTGGATTTGCGGAAGACGTTCTCGGGAACCTCGTCGAACCGCGCGCTCGATGCCATGATGCCGCAGACTTGAGCCTTCTTGCCGAAGCAGACCACGTCGGGCAGCACATCGAAGTGTTGGAAGCACCAGTTGCGACCGGTGAGGCCCATGCCGCATTGCACTTCATCAAAGATGAGGATCATCTCGTGTTGGTTACAGATACGGCGAAGCGTCTGGAACCACTCTTTGCGGAAATGACGGTCACCTCCTTCACCTTGCACTGGCTCGATGATGATGGAGCAGATGCGATGCGGACGGGCTTGGATCGCGGCGAGGATTTCGGCCTCGGCCTGCCTTTCGTCGGCGATGGCTCGCTCGGTGCGCTGCGGCTCGGGCAGCTCAAACTCGATGGCGGGTGTGCTGACGCGCGGCCAGTCGAACTTGGCGAAGTGCCGAACCTTGTTCGGGTCGGTGTTGGTGAGCGACATGGTGTAGCCGGTGCGGCCGTGGAAGGCGTTTTGGAAGTGGAGGACTTCGGTGCCGATTTCTCCGCGACCGGCGGCGATGTTCTTTTGCACTTTCCAATCCATCGCGGCCTTGAGTGCGTTCTCCACGGCGAGCGCACCGCCCTCGATGAAAAAGAAGCGATCGAGTTGGGGGACGCCGACGACGCGGGCGAAGGTTTGCACGAAGCGGGCATATTGCACTGTGTAGACGTCGGAGTTCGCGACCTTGGTCACGGCGGCGTCGAGGAGGTCTTCACGGACCTCGGGAAGATCGAAGTGTGGGTGGTTGAAGCCGATCGGCATGGAGGCGTAGAAGCTGTACATGTCGATGAATTCGCGGTCGTGGGCGGCATCGTAGAAACGGCTGCCCTGGCTGCGCGAGACATCGACGACCATTTCGAAGCCATCGACAAGGATGTGCTTCTTGAGTTCCATTGTTGCGCCGTGGGCGGAAATGTCGGATTCGAGTGTCTTGTTCATGTCAGGCCTTTTGGAAGAAAGACAGTTTGTCGTGCAATCGTGGAGCGATGTCGATTGGAGAACCGGCGCGCAATCGAGCGCACGGGTCGAGTAAGGAGGCGAATCAGTGGCGGGGAATCACACGTTGAAAACGGTGGACATGAATGCGGAGCAGCCGATGGAGCGGTTCGGCAGGCAGGGGGTGCCGTTGACCTCGGGATGGGTGATTGGCAGTTCTTCAATCATTGGACCTGCTCCAGACTACACACAGGACATACGCAATATCATAGGAATCGGTCGAAACGCGGTCAATGAGTGAGCCGCTTACGCGGTGTGTCCGAGAAACCGGTTAGTGGCACCGGGGTGGTCCGCGGTGAAGTCATTACAATCTCGGCCGGAGTGGCATGGCGCGACTGAGTCATCATGAGATTGTGCTTTTTCTGCTGGCCCTGGCGGTGGTCCTGGGGGCTGCGCGGCTGCTTGGAGAGTTGGCGCGGCAGTTTCGGCAGCCGGCGATACTTGGGGAGTTGGTGGCCGGGATTCTGCTGGGGCCGACGCTTCTTGGGCGGCTATTCCCCGATGCATCGGGAGCTATTTTCCCGTCGCAGGGGCCGATGGCGGTTGCGTTTGATGGACTGCGCACGGTTTCGATCACGCTGTTCATGTTGGTCGCGGGGTTGGATGTCGATCTGAACACGATCCGGCGACAGGGGAAGACGGCGTCGGTGGTCAGCCTGTTGGGGATGGTGTTTCCGTTTGTCACCGGGTTTCTCGCCGCGTGGTTTGCGCCGACCCTTCTTGGGAAGGAGCCGCACGGGGATCGATTTATCTTCGCGGCGTTCATTGCGACGGCGATGTCGATCTCGGCGCTGCCGGTGATCGCGCGGACGTTGATGGA
This sequence comes from Planctomycetota bacterium, assembly GCA_038042195.1. Lineage (GTDB taxonomy): Bacteria > Planctomycetota > Phycisphaerae > UBA1845 > UTPLA1 > JACRIM01. The sequence continues at coordinate 9,848 of JBBTET010000011.1, forward strand.
CTTGAATCTGTACCGCAGTGACATGGGGATGATCGTTATTGCGGCGGCGATCTTTAATGACCTGGTCGGGTGGCTGGTGTTCGCGGTATTGCTTGGGACGACCGAGAGATTCCACGGGGCCGCACATGGGCCGGCTGCGACGATTTGGATGACGCTGGGATATGTGTTGTTCATGCTGACGGTGGGGCGCGGACTGCTGCATCGCGGATTGCCGTGGGTTCATGCTCATACGAGTTGGCCCGGCGGATTCCTGGGGTTGGCGTTTGTGTTGGCATTGGTCGGCGCGGCCTGCACGACGTGGATTGGGATTCATCCGATTTTTGGGTCATTTCTGGTGGGCGTTGCACTAGGGGATTCGTCACATGTACGCGAACATACGAAGAAGGTGATCAGCCAGTTCGTATCGTTCTTTTTTGCGCCGTTGTTTTTTGCGAGCATCGGGTTGAGCGTCGACTTCATCGGCTCGTTCGACTTGAAGATTGTGTCGGCGGTGATCTTCATCGCGATGATCGGGAAGGTGCTGGGGTGCGGGCTGGGGGCACGGTGGGCCGGCATCGCCCAGCGCGAGGCGTGGAGCATCGGGTTCTGTTTGAATGCGCGCGGGGCAATGGAGATCATCGTCGGGTTGATCGCGTTGCAGGCCGGGCTGATCGGTCAGACGCTTTTCGTCGCGCTTGTGGTGATGGCGCTGGTGACGTCGGTGATCAGCGGGCCGATGGTGACGCGACTGTTGCGGAAGCAACGTCAGCGGCGACTGGTCGAGTTCTTGTCACCCCGGTCGTTTCTCAATCCGCTTCGTGCCTCGGATCGGTATGAGGCTATTCAGCAGTTATGTTTAGCGGCGGGGGCCGCGACGAAGCTGGATGCGCGGGTCATAGAGGAAGCGGTCTGGTCGCGCGAGAAGATGATGTCGACGGGCATGGGGAAGGGCGTGGCCGTGCCGCACGCGCGGATCGAGGGGTTGAGCGAGGCGGTGGTGGCGGTGGGGTTGTCGCGCGGCGGGATTGATTTCGACGCGCCGGACGGACAACCCGCCAACGTGATCTGCATGATCCTGACGCCCAAGGAGGATGATGGGGCGCAGTTGTCGTTGCTCGCGGATGTGGCGCGGACGTTCGGCCCGGAACAGGTGCGGCAGCAAGTCATGCAGATCAGCGGGTACACGGATTTTCTGGCGGTGCTCAATACGCAGACACTGTGAGCCGGGCCGATCAGCGGTGTGTCATTTCGATTGCGCGGGGGAGAGCGTGGCGGTGGTTGCCGGTGGCTTGGGCGGGGGCAGGAATAGTTTGATGAGCGCGGCGAGGCTGCGGAGCGGCTGGGGATTGATGGTGGGCTTGTTGAACGTGCCGCTGATTTGGACTTCCATGACTTCGCGCGAGAACGCTTCCAGCACGTCGGTGAGAACCGGGAGTCGAATGCGCACGGGGCTTCGGGCGAGCAGCGTGATGTCGAGTTGCTTCGTGGGGATGTTCATACGGCCCTTGCCAAAGAAGGAGAGGGCTTTGCCTTGCAAGTCGATGGTGTGAAAGACCATCTCGTCTTTTTCGAGGTAGAACTTCAGCCAACCATCGTGGAAGACGTTTTCGTCGGGGGTGAGATTCAATACTTGGAAGATAAGGAAGAAGATGGGGAGTCGCCAGACTTCGGCGCGGCGAACAATGATTTCTCCGCTTCCTTCGCGTCGCGGCTGAGCGCCGGTTTCTCCGCGAATGATGACGTTGCCGTCGATGCTTCCCTGGCTGGCGGAGGCGGCGGTGAGCGACGTCGCAGGCTGTGACGTGGGGTTCGAGGCGAGGTAGCGTTCGAGTTGCATGTCGCGCGCGACGACGGAGAGTTGGTAGTCGACACCGGTGGTGGCGAATCGCACCTGGGCTGCGCCGGTGGCGTGGCCGCCATAGGCGGCGGCCGTGACATCACGAAAGTCGAGCCTCGGAGAGTCAGCGTCCTTGGTGATTCGGCCGCGAAGGTCTTGCAGCTCCCAACCTGCGAGGGTGGCTTGATCGAGGGCGGCTCGCGTTTCGAGGAGGATGGAGCCGTCGGTGCCGAGCGCGCCTTTGCCGAAGAGTTTTCCACTGCCGTGGGTGATGCTGATTCCCACTTCCGCCCCAACATCTCGAACATCCATTTCTCCGGCGAAGGCCCATCGCGTTTTTCCATCGGCGTTGGTGTCAAATTGCAGGGGGTCGAGATGCAGGTCGAATGCGCCGACGGGTTTGATTGCTTCGAGCGGTCGGCGCAGGTCGGCGGGAAGTGCGTCGAGAAGGGTCTTTCCAAAGGCGAGTCGCTTTGCATCGACAGCGAGCGTGCCGGCCATCTTTTTATCATCCAGAATCATTCGGCCACTGAAGGACACATCGCTGTCGCCGTTGCGACCGCGAAGGGAATTAATCTCGACGAGGCGATCCGTAACGACGAGGTCGCCGGTGACGCTGGTGAGCGCGATGGGAAAGCCGGAGAAACAGAATGAGGCGTCGTCCACTTTCAACCGGCTGCGGTGGCGTTGCTCGGACCGGTCGGTGGTGGAGACGTGGTGGAGAGCGGTTTGGATTTGGACGACGCCGCGCGGATTGAGCATGTTCCATGCGGCGCGGAGCGAGGGCGGCAGGGCGTCGAGCAGTTCGGCGTCGAGCGAGAGCTTCTGACAGTCGAAGATGAGGTCGGCGATGTAGCCGTCGCGTTGGCGGGTGATGTCGCCACGGGCGGTGATGACGGCGTTGCCGTGGCGACCGGAGATGTTGACGAGTGAGATTCCGTCGGGGCGAAGGGCGATCTCGCCGACCACGTCTGCGATGCGATAAGGGAATTGCTGATAGCTGATTGCGGCGTCGGAGATTTTTGCGAGGAGGTCGTAGCGGAGTCCGACCGCGGGGTCGTCGAGCGTGATTTTCCCGGCGAGATCGATTCGGCCCTGAGGTTGGAATTGTTCAAATGCGCCGCGCCCCTCGGGGGGCAGACTCTTGGCGAGGGTCTGGTCGAGCGGGATGTTTCTGGCGTCGATGCGGAGATTGACGGTGGACGGGGCCTTGATCGGAAAGGTGGCATCGCCGTCGAATTGCACGGTGGCATCGTCGCGGTGGCCGGTGAGGGCGATGAATTGGATGCGGTCGTCGTCGAGAATCAGTTTGCCGCCGACGCGATCGAGTGGATAGGGATACTCAGCGAATTCGATTCTAGCATCGACGAGGTCGGCGTCGACATGATTCTTCCATGTCGGCCATGGGTCGCTCGCCAGCGCCTTGGGCCGGCGCAGGCGGAGCTGCATGTTGGAGGCTCCGCGCGGATTGAAGCGTCGCCACAGTTCGCGGTGGTGATCGGAGAGTCCGGCGTACAGGGTCTCGTCGAGCGGGATGTTTTCACAGGTGACATCAATGCGGACATCGGACCACGCGGTGCGTCGATCAATTTGGGCGTTGAGTTTGATGGAGCCGGGGCCGTGGGTGCCCGTGATGTTTTCAAGAAAGATGAGCGGGCCTTCGACTCGAATGATGCCTTGCAGCTCGCTGACGGCGTAGGGGAAGAAGCGGCAGTTTCCGGTGACGCCGAGCGGCTTGACTGTGCCGAACAGCTCGACTTGTTGAGCGGGGCCGGCTTCTCGGCGCAGATTCAGGTCGACGTCAAAGTTGCCTTGCGGGTTGTAGTCCATAAAGAAGGCGCGGAGTGATTCGGGCACGGCTGGATCGGTGGTGATTTGGGTGAGGGCGGCGTCGGTTGGAGCAGCGATCTTCGCACCCTGAAGGTGGACGTCGATCCCCATTTCGGTGAGGCCGCGTTCGACGTGGGTGACGGTCCCTTTGACGGCGCACTTTGCGCCGTTGAAGTGGCCGGTGAGATCGAGTTCGAGTTTTCCGGCTCGGAGGGCGACGCGTCCGGTGGCGTCGGTGAGGGTGGCCAGCGTTTCTTCCCTGGTTGCGCTTGGATTCGTCAAGCGAGCGTCCGTGTCTGATTTAAGCATGGCGAGCGGGACGGCGCACCGCACGCGACGAAGTTGAATCTCGGTGTCCATGGTCTCTGCCGTGCGCTCTGAATAGACGAGGCGGCCGAGTTTCACTTCGCCTTGCAGGTTGATCTGATCGAAGAATTGTTGGGCGAGCTTGGGGAGTTGCAGGCGGACCGTGCGTGCATCGACAAAGGGTGTGTTGGTGACAAGCTTGGTGGCGGGGTCGAAGACCACGGTAGTTCGTTCGGCGGGATCGCTGAAGCGGCGGATTTCGATGCAGAAGCCGGTGTCGCTTTGGGGTTGTGCTCGAATGTCGGCATCAAGTTCTTCGGTGCGCCACTCTCGAAGCCCGTCGGCGTGAACGCTGACGGCGACGGCTTTGGCATTTCGGATGGTGATGCGTGGACGAGAGACCCTCTTTTTTGACCGGTCCTTTGGCTTGTCGGGGCGGCCGAGGAGTTGCCAGTTTCGCAAGCCGGTGTCGACATTGTGGACGAGCGTGATGGTGGGTTCGGCGGCGATGATGTGGTCGACGGTGAGCGAGCCGAACAGCAACCGCCAGGGGTTGTGAATCAGGGAAAGCGAACTGGCGGAGAAGATTTTTCTGGCGAAGGGGTCTTTGGCGGTGGGGTCGAGTTGTTCGTCGTAGGGCGCGGAGACTTGCACATTGTCGAGCGTGATTCCGCCGAACATGCGGAAGTGGGCCTGGCCGACTTTGACTTCGCCGGCGGTGGCATCTTCGAGGAATGCGATGACGCGGTGACGGATGGCGTCGTCGCGCGTGTTATAGAGATAGGTGCCGAAGCCGACGACGATGAAGACGAGCAGGGCGAAGGAGAATCGTTGTCGGGTGGTGGAGACGGGGTGGCGCACCCAGGCGCGTTCTTCGATGATGCGCCGCAGGCCGGGTCGGCGGGGGGGCGCAAGGGTGGGGGTTAGTGATCGCATGATCGGCGCGGGTCAGGCCTTCGCGGCTTTGCGGTCGATGATACGCGTCATCGCGACGGCGGCGAGGATGAAGACGAACGGCATCGCGGGCATTCGATACCGCACGGAGCCGACGAAGATCATGTGCAGGATCGTAAAGTAGGCGACGGGTGCGAGCAATAACGCGAGCGTGGCGCGTTGTGAGCGCAGCAACACGACGCCAATGAGGGCGAGGGCGAAGACCGGGGCAACGGTGAGCCAGCCGACGGCCTTGTAGAGCGGGGAGGAGTAATCGGAGGCGTTGATGGTGATGGACCAAGTGCGAAGGAGCTTCGTCCACGCGAGGCTGATCGTGCGGGCGGGGTTCTGCTTGGCCCAGTCGAGGGCGGCGGTGCGACAGAGTTGGTCGCGCTCATACTCATTCGCGTTTGGCGGGAAGGGGGGATAGACGATGCGATCCATGCCGGGTCCGCCGTCGGCCCAGGGACCGAGGGCTTCCATGAGGCTCGCGCCGGAGCCGGTGCGGATGGGAACGAATATGTGTTTATTGATTTCGCCTTGCACCAGGATCATGATTGATGGGACGACAATAAACGTGAATAACGTAGCAATTGCGGTTGGACGAACAACCTTGGGAATGCCTCGCAATAGGGTTGCCGCCGCAAGAAAGATCGGGAGGAACAGCCCGCTGCTCCGCGTAATCCCTGCGAAGCCAAGGAAGATTCCGGCCCCACAAAAACGCAGGACAATGGGGGTGTAATAAAACCCGTGTCGCCTTGTGACTAAGTCGCACGCCATTAAAAGCAGTGCAGAGTAAACCGTCTCGGTGAGCGCAAGCGTGTTGAAGAAGAGCGTGATCGGATCGAGCGCGAACACGGCGGCACCGATCAGGGCGACGCGTTCGCTGAACAGGTTTCTTGCGATACCGGCCACCGCAATGATGGACGCCACGCTCGCCAGTGTGTTGATGAGCTGTGCCCAGCGCATGAGTTGGTCGTCGCATGTCAGGCCTGACGCGATGCCAATTGAGAGCAAGATGGGATAAAGCGGGTCGGTACCAGCGCGGACGGTCGGAGAATCAATCGGCCCAAGACCGTCGGCGATGTTGCGGGCGACGGTGAAGTAGCGGTGGGAGTCGGGGAAGTCGAAGAGTTTCGGGTTTTGATTCGAATAGACAATGACGGCGGCGCGGGCGAGGATGCCGGCGATGATGATGAGCATCAGGCGACGGCGGAAGGGAGTCGTTTCTTTGTTGACGGAGGTCATGCCTGCGCGGCGTCCTGTGGGTTTGTAACGTTGAAGTTGGAGGCGGGTGGCGTGATACGCTCGATGGTGAGCCACTTGCCTTGCCGCATGACGATGGAGCCGCCGGGGAGTTCGATGTGGCGCTTGTGGTCGCCGCCGGTGACGAGTTCGAGGATGGCGTCCATGCGTTCAAAGCCGATTTCTTTTCGGCTCGCGTCGAGGCGGTTGAGAATCAGAATGATGATCTCGCCCTGAACGGCGGCGGGGAGGGCGACGATTGGAGCGACGGCGAGGCGGATGGAGGTCGGCAATTCATCGAGGTGCATGTGGCGCAGGGCATCGAGGGCGAGTTGATGGATGGCGTCGTTTGCGCGCCGGGCATTTTCAGCGAGGCGCGTGAGTGCCGCAGTGATCTCCGCGTTGAATGTGTCGCGCAGGCGGGGGAGTAGTTCGTGGCGGATTTTGTTACGAGTCGCGGCGGCGGGATCGTCGTTGGTGTGATCGTGTCGCCAGTCGAGTTTGCGGGATTCTAGATAAGCCTGAAGGTCGCGGCGCTCGAATGAGAGTAGAGGGCGGACGAGTTGGATGGTGCTGTCATGGTGTACAGGGCGCACGGGTGCCATCCCGGAAAGGCCGCGAATACCGGTGCCGCGAAGGATGCGATGGAGGACGGTCTCGGCTTGGTCGTCGGCATGGTGGGCGACACAGATGTAGCCGGCTCCGACTTGCTCCGCGACCTCTTCAAGAAAGGCGTATCGAAGGCGGCGGCCGACTTCTTCAGGGCTTTCGCCGGAACGCTTGGCTTCACCACCAACATCCTCAGTACGACATGTGTGCGGCAGGCCAAGTGAGCGCGCCAGTGTCTCAACGAATCGCGCATCTTCGATTGATGAGTCCCGTAGACCGTGGTCGAGGTGGGCGATTTGGAGCAACCATTTGCGCTCGTGAATCTCGTTGACCGCGACGAGGCCGTGGAGCATGGCGACAGAGTCGATGCCGCCCGAGACAGCGCAGACGATTTTCGCTCCAACGGGGAGGATGTCGACGATGGCGTCGAGGAGTCGTTTGTGGAACCGGCGCGGGTCCATGGTGGGGGGAATTGTATTCGACATGCCACCATGCCGGAGAAAGATGGTCCGCACTGCGGACCCTACGGCTCGGGTTGAGGCAAGCCGCTACTCGGTCGGCGGCAGGGTGATTTGCACAGGGGCGTTCGCGGCTTGCATCTCCTTGCGGCGGAGTTGGCCGCAGGCGGCGTCGATGTCCAGGCCGCGTGAGGTGCGGACGTGGGAGTTGACACCGTGCTCGCGGAGATATTTTTGGAAAGAGGCCGTGGCTTCGCTGGTGGGGCGGTCGTAGGGAAGGCCCTCGACGGGGTTGTAGCGAATCAGGTTGACGTTGCAGCGGAAGTTCTTGGCGAACTTGGCGAGCTGTGCGGCGTGGGGTTGGCGGTCATTCACTTCGTGGAGCAGGATGTACTCAAGCGTGATCTCGCGTCCGGTCTTTTCAAAGTAGTACCTGCAAGCCATCGTTAATTCGCCGAGGGAGATTTTCTCCGCCCAGGGGATGAGTTCGGCGCGGAGCGTGTCACTGGGGGCATGAAGCGACAGGGCGAGATTGAGTTGCAGGCCCTCTTCAGCGAGCTTGCGAATCTGTTTTGGAAGGCCGACAGTGCTGATGGTGATTTTGCGCGCGCCGATGTTGCAACCCCACGGCGCGTTGATCGTGCGCACGGCGCGCGTCACGTTGTCATAATTCGCCAGCGGCTCGCCGAGTCCCATGAAGACGACGTTGGAAAGGCGTCCGCCGGCCAGTTCGGCTTCGACGCGGACGCGAAGCACCTGTTCGATGATTTGGCCGGGCGTGAGATTGCGTTGGACGCCATCGAGTCCGCTGGCGCAAAAGCGACATCCGACGGGGCAGCCGACCTGGGAGCTGATGCAGGCGGTCTTGCGTTCCTCGCTGGGGATCATGACGCACTCACTGGTCGCGCCGTCGGGCCATTGGAGGAGGAGTTTGACCGTGCCGTCTTTGGACGCCGCGCGGCGGATGATGGTGGAGGTGAAGAGGTCGAAGCGGTCAGCGAGTTTTTGGCGGAGCGGCTTGGACAGGTTTGTCATCGCGTCGAGGCTGGGGGCGGATTTTTCGTAGATCCACTCGAGCACCTGCTTGGCGCGAAAGGTCGGCTCGCCGATGGTTGCGAAGTGTTGCAACATACGGTCGGGGTCGTAGTCGAGAAGATGTTCGTGCGGGGTCATGTCCATTGTGGCAAGTATCAGTGATGAATGCGCGTTCCGATGAGTCGGCCTTGCACGGCCTTTCGCATGTTGCCTTTGGTCAAGAGGCTGAAGACCGCGATGGGGACGCCGTGGCGTTGGCACATATCGATGGCGGAGACGTCCATCACTTTCAAGCGGCGGTCGATGACTTCATTGTAGCTGAGCGACTCGAGGAACTTCGCGGAGGAGTCTTTCTTGGGGTCGGCGGTGTACACGCCGTCGACGTTGGTGGCCTTGATGAGAAGGTCGGCACCGATTTCGACGGAGGCCAGGGCGGCGGCGGTGTCGGTGGTGACATAGGGGCGACCCGTGCCGGCGGCGAGGATGACGACACGGCCCTTTTCCAGATGGCGGATGCATCGTCGGCGAATGAAGTTCTCGCACGCGCTGCTGATGGAGATGGAGGATTGCACGCGCGTCGGCTGGCCCATCGCTTCGAGGCGATCTTGCAGGGCGAGGGCGTTGATGACGGTGGCGAGCATGCCCATGTAGTGGGCCGAGGCTTCCTGAATGCCGAGCTGGGTAGCGACGGATGCGCCGCGAAGGAAGTTGCCGCCGCCAACCACGACGGCGACCTGTGCCCCGAGCTTGCTGACGGTGATGATCTCTTCGGCAATGCGCTTGAGGGCCTCGCCATCCAGCCCGAAGCCGCCGGGCTTGCCGAAGCCTTCGCCGGAGATCTTGAGGACGACGCGGTTGATTTTCTTGGAGGTGCGTGTCTTGGGTTTGGCGGTTCGTTTTTTCATCTGAGATTCCTGGTGAGTCAACGCGGCGCGGATTGTATCTCCGCGCATAAAAAAAGCCGCTTTCGCGGCTTTGGAGGGACGACTAGCTCAATCCGCCGACTTCGTACTTCAAATACGCCTTGACGGTGAAGCCGTTCTCTTTGGCGAATTGGCCGACGGTTTTCTTGTCGTCCATGACGAAGGGTTGCTCCAGGAGCACACGCTCGCCAAACCACTTATCCATCTTGCCGGTGACGATCTTTTCGATGATCGGATCGGGCTTGCCCTTGGCATCTTCGCGGGCCTTTTCTTTGGCGGCCTGCACGTCGGTTGCGTTGACATCCTCGCGCGAGACGCCGAGGAGGACGACGCTGGAAGCGATGTGCATGCAAATGTGGCGGCCGAACTCGCCGGGGTCGTTGTCGGTGGAGATGACCGTGCCGACCTTGCCGTTGTGATGGACGTAGGCAGCGCCGGGGCCGTCGAGGCGGGCGGTGCGTTGGATGTTCATGTTTTCCTTGAGCTTGCCGAAGGCATCGACAAGCAACTCATTCACCGTGCGGCCGGAGGATGTCTTCGCGGCCTTCAAGCCCTCAACATCAGTCGTGCCCGTGGATCCGGCGGTCTTGGCGATGGTGTCGGCCAGTTCGCGGAAGGAATCATTGCCGGCGACGAAGTCGGTCTCACAGCGGACCTCGGCGAGGGCGACGCACTTGCCGCAGGCATGAATGCCGATGCGACCGTTGGCGGCCTCTTTGTCGGAGCGGGTGCTCATCTTGTCGGCGAACTTCTTGCGGAGGATCTCCATCGCCTTGGTCTCATCACCGGCGGCCTCCACCAGGGCGGCCTTGCAATCCATCATGGCGAGATCGGTCTTGGAGCGAAGGGCCTGCACTTGTTTTGCACTGATTTCGGGCATCGTCGATGTCCTTCCAAACGATTGAAGTAGACGAGTCTTGCGGCGACTCGTGGTGAGACAGATTCCATTGGACGAATCGCCGGCACCGGCGGAGTCGTCCGTCAAAAGCATCCGCTGGCTCTGCGTTGATTAGACGCCGTCGGGCACTTGCACCGCGGCGGTTTCCTCGACGGGGGCTGCCATCGCCTCGACCGGCATCGAGCCTGCCTCGGCCAACTGCGACGTGGTCATGCGTTGGGATCGTCGTGGACGGGCACCGCCCGCGCCGGCCAATGCATCATCAGCAGTGTCCGATGGCTGGGGCCGACTGCGTTTTCCTTCATCGACGGCATCTGCCAGTTCGGTGACGATCAGCTCGATGGCGCGCATGGCATCGTCGTTGCCCGGAATGATGATGTCGGCGACGGTCGGATCGCTGTCAGTGTCGACGAGGCAGATCGTGGGGATGCCGAGCTTCTTGGCCTCCTTGACGGCGATGTGCTCACGGCGAACGTCGAGAATCACGAGGACGCCGGGCAACTTCGTCATGCGACGGATGCCGTCAAGGTTGCGCGTGATTTTCTTGCGCTCGCGATTGACGACAGCAGCCTCTTTTTTGGTATACGTTTTGATCTTTCCGGTCGTTTCGAGGGCCTCGAGCGTTTCGAGTCGGGCCAGTCGCGAACGGATGGTTTTGAAATTGGTGAGAGTTCCGCCGAGCCAGCGTTCGTTGACGTAGTGCATGCCTACGCGCAGAGCCTGCTTTGCCACGATGTCCCGTGCCTGTCGCTTGGTCCCGACGATCAGGACATCCTGACCCTGGGAGATGACGGCAGCGAGGAACTTTTTCGCTCGAAGCAGACCGCGAACGGTCTCGCGAATATCTATGATGTGAATGGAATTCCGCTTGGTGAAGATGAACGGGGCCATACGAGGGTTCCACCGCGCCACCTGGTGGCCGAAGTGGATGCCCGATTCGATCAATCCGCGGACCAACGCCGACGCCAAAAGTCACCTCCCGGTATCTAGTTATCTAGTCTTGCTTTACGATGAAGACGACGAACGCTTGAAGATACTGTGATTGCGTATTTTCGTCAAGATCAATTCGTTCCGGGTCGGATTGAGGAGCCAGAATCGGGTTTTTGGCGGATCAGTCAATTGATCGGGGCCGGTAATCGCCATTATCGGCTGCCGTGAGTCCACTACTATATCCTGTATATATACGGTGTGTCGTCCACTATTCCGGGTAGTCGTTGGATTCAGTCTGGATACGGTGAGTACAAACCTTTGAGTGACGTAATCGACCACCCCCGTATCTTCATCAGCGTGGCCGAGCAAAGCGCGGACGAGCACGCGGCTGGACTCGTGAGGGCGTACAAGGCCCTGCGACCCTCCGCGCGATTCAACGGTCTCGCCGGGGCGGCGCTGCGGGCCGAGGGGTGCGAGTGCTTCCATGACATGACCACCAAGTCGGCGATGGCGATGGCTGCGCTCGCGCGCGTTCCCGAAGCGCTGAGGCTGATGAAGCGATTGCGGAAGCACTTGGCAACGGAGCACTACGACGCGGCCGTGGTGGTGGATTCGCCGGCGCTCAATCTGCCGGTGGCGAAGGCGTGTCGTCGGGTTGGCATACCTGTTCTCTATTACATCGCGCCGCAGACGTGGGCGTGGGGGTGGCGGGCATGGCGCAACGCACGGCTGCGCGATCGCGTGTCGCGCGTGGCGTGCATCTGGCCATTTGAGGAGCCGCACTTTCGCAGCGATGGGATCGACGCGACGTATGTGGGCCACCCGTCCTTTGATCGACTCGCGGCAATGCAAGTGGATGAAAGTCGCATCGCCAGTTTGCGAGGGGATGCGTCGCCGGTGCTGACGATCCTGCCGGGGTCGCGCGGGCATGTGATTGATGAAGTGTTGCCGGGGCAGCTTGAGATTGCCAAGGCGGTGTCGGTGCTGAATCGCAAGTCGCGGTTCATCATCGTCGCGGCGAACGATCGCGCGGCGGAGCGGATCGCGGCGGTGTCAAAAGAGACGGGGCTGAATGTGAAGTACGAATTGCTTCGCGGCGATGCCGATCGGGCGGCGGCGATCCGCGCGGCCGACCTTGTGCTCGTCGCATCGGGGACGATCACGCTGGAGGTCGCCTATCACGGGACGCCGATGATCGTGATGTACAACACGGCCCGATGGGGGTATCAGCTCGTCGGGCGCTGGCTGCTCAAGACGCCGTTCCTATCGATCCCAAACATCATCGCGGGCCGTGAGATCGTGCCGGAGTACATGCCGTATTACACATCGACGGACCCGATCATCGCCCGAGTGGTGGAGTGGCTGGCCACACCGGCAACCCTGGCCCGCGTGCGGCGGGATTTGAAGCAGACGATTGAGCCCATCGCCAAACCCGGCGCGGCGGCAAACGCAGCGAGGATGTTGGACGAGTTGGTGCGAATTGGGTCGGGCCGTTAGTACTTTGCCGCAACAGTATCAGACAGTTGATCCGCGCGCGGGCGCGCCGAAGAATCCGAACCCGTTGGTTCGGGTGTGATGTTGTCGCCATCGAACCACTGAGAAACTTGTGAGAAAAGCGGCATGGCCCCGGCGCGATTGCCGGCAAACTCTTCAAAGAGGTCGGCGATGTCGTTGTATTCCTCAATGGCGGCGCGGATGAGTCGGGCGAGTGGGTCGCTGGTGCTGTGTGTCTGCGTCGGCAGGCTGCGACGGACGATGGCGGCGGACAGGGTGTCGCCGGATTCGTCTCCAACCGGGATTAGTCCGACCGTGTAGCCGATCTGCCAGAGTTGGAGCGGCGTGTCGGTGGCGGTGATGGTCGGCGGGTTGGTGTGGTGTCGGCCGACGGCGTCGGTGATGAGTCGGGGGAAGCGGCAGCTTTCGAGCAGGCTGAGGCCGGCGTGAATGTGATTCAGGTTGAGGGCGTGGTACTTCAACGCCGCAAAGCGGAGCGAACAGCCTTCGGCCTCGTCGCTCAGGCGTTTGTACTCTTCGGGGAAAGATGCGGCCAACAGAGGCTGCCCAATGTTTTGCAGATAGCCAACTAGAAAGGCCGGTCCGGCGAGGGCGCGGTCGCGCATCATGGCCATCGCGCGGGCCAGGCTGGCGCGGGCCAGGCTGTGCAAACAGAAGTCGGCGATGTCCACACCGGCGGGGCGCAGCACATCGGCGACGGCCCGTGTGATTTCGTAAGCGATGGCGATAGCCTGCATCCGATCGGGGCCGAGTCGGACGGCGGCGGCGGAGAGGCTGGTCACGGGAATGCCCGCGCCGTGTTGCACGGTGTTGGCGATGCGGATCAGGCGCGATTGCAGGTTGGCGTCGCGCTCCAGCACGGCGGCCGTCTCCATCGGGCCGATCGGGGGGCGGTCGAGGAACCGGGGGACCATCGTTGCGAGTCTCGCCTTCGCCGAGAGGATGGCGGCGGCGAGGAGATTCTGGTATCGGGAGTGGTTTGATACGTTTGAATTGTCTCGAAGCATGTCAGGCCGCCCCCAGGGAAAGCGCAATGGCGCGTCAACTATTCAGAACGCCCTCGATGGCCTTGATCACGTTGGCCACGTCGAAGGGCTTTGTCAGTGCGGCGTCGAAGCCTTGTTGCTTGAGCGCCTCGGCTTCACCGTCGCGGCGCAGCGAGGTGATGGCGATGAGCTTCGTCGTTCCCAGATTCGGCAGGTTTCGGATGGTGCGCACCGTCTCGCGCCCGGACAGGCCGGCGAGATTCATATCAAGCAGCATGACATGCGGGTGCGAGGCTTCAGCAACCGCGCCGGCCTCGAAGGCGTTGCGGGCGATCTGCACTTCGTAGCCCGCCTCTTTAGTTAGTGCGGTGGAGAGCAGGTCGGCGATGTCGGCGTCGGATTCAGCGACGAGGACTTTGACACTGGTGGAGGCCAGGCCGTTGAGCGGGATGTTGTGGGACTTCATGAAGCGGATGAGTTGATCGAGCGGGATGCGGCGGTCCTTGCTGCCGGGGATGCGATAGCCCTTGAGGCGACCGCTGTCGAACCACTTGGAAACGGTGCGCGGGGCGACCTTGCAGAGCGAGGCGACTTCGCCGGTGGTGAGGACATCCTTGGGGCGTGACATAGTACGAACCTTAGATCGGCTGCTCGCGCCATCGGCCAAATCGGCCGGGGGCGACGATCCGACAACGCTTCATCGGCACAGACGGAATAAACGTGAGTAAAATGGTGGGCCTGTGCGGGTTCGGAAAAGGCGCACGTCTATCACGTTGACCGAGTTTTGATTCTTCAGGCGGGGGGAGATGACTGCCGCCGAGCGAGTGGAATGAGAGTTCACTCCACCACGCTGTTGGATTCTAGGACGCCGGCGGAGCGTGGGCAACATAGGGGTGCGCTGAATCGGTGGGCCGAGAACCACACGCGCGTCACACATCCTCGGAGTATTCTTCGCCGGGGCGAAGCACGTTGGCGACAGGGATGGGCGAGCGAAGTGACTCGAGGCCGAACCACATTCCCACGGCGAGGAGCACTGCGCCAGCCAACGTGCGCACCGGCCAGACCCAGCCGGCATGATCGTTGGCGATGGTCTCGGTGGTGCCGTCGATGGTGAGCGGCATCTTGCCGGAGCGCACCGACCAGACGACATAGCCAATCACACCACCGGGGGCGTGGTCGCCGGAGAGATGTTTCTCAAACTCTTCGGAGGCGGCCTGAACGATGTCGCGTGACGAACCGCCACTTTGGATGGCGCGGTTGCGGGCGTCGGCGAACTTGGGGGGCTGGCCGACGGTGGCCGAGAAGTGTCGGTATTCCCAAGTGACGGTAATCGCGGTGGCGCCGAGCGTGATCATGATGATGCCGCGAAGGAGGCGCGCCCGTGGGAGCGGCCGAGCGGCGCGAGCTGTGCGAAAGGCTAGCGCCCCGACGAGCAGCCCGGCGACAAGGTAGAAGAAGAGGCCGAAGAAGTAGTACAGCCAGACCAGCCGGGCGAGGAGCCATCCCAGGGCGGCGAGGAGAAGGAGGGATTGGATTTGGGCGAGAAGCCAGGGGCGGCTTTGTTCGCTGTTCTGGGTTGCCGCCGCGTCGGAGGGCGAATTGGGTTGCGCGGTGGCCATGCTTTGCGACACATTAGAAGGCGGATGAGGGGGATGCAAGGTGGGCACCCCCATCCGGCCGCCCTTTTGCGCAACCGAGGGCAGATTCGCGTGTGAATACCACCGGCAAACCGTTGGTAGAGAAATGAGGCGAGCCATGATGGACGTAATCTCCAAGCGACCAGCGTCATTTATTGCATTGGCATTGCTTTCTGCATGCTTGATCGGATGCAAGCATCGCAACTTCAAAGTCGTGATGTCACTTGACCACAATGGGGCCGTAACCCGGGAGATTGAAGTCTCGATCAGCAAGGGAGACGGCACCGAATCCGACCTCTCCAAAGACTCGATGGTTGCCCGGGCCGCTGCAATCTACGGATCGTATTTCGTCACCGACGATAATGGACGGCGATACAAAAAGACGTTTCCAAACGATCTGCCAAAGGATATTGAGCACGCGGGATTTACGAACCATGCGACCGTGAGTATTGAATCAAGCCCACTCGGTCGCCATATCATTTATTGCGAGCGCATGCCGGGACGAACGCAATGGAGCGAAGTTGCCGACGCCAGTGAGAAAACCGTTGACCTGATCATCCGCGCGTTGGTCGCGGCCTTTGAGCAGGACACAGAACTGAAGAGCAGACCAGAAGAACTTAAGAGACTGACAGCATTTCTGAAAGGACAGTTTCGCAACGATGTCCGAGACCTGCTAATCGAGATCTGGATCGCGATTTCGCAGGCCTATTCAGTGTCCAGCGGTACAACGGCGCTGAAGGAACAATTTGGACAAAACGTGACGTTTCGAATGGGTAGCCTATTAGTTGAACGTGGCTATTCAACGTCGATCCGCGATGCCTCGATTCAGGACAATTGTTTTGTAAATCGAGCCATCCTGTTGCGATTTCAACAGGAAATGAGTCCGGCTGCGATCATGTGGCCGCCGAATGTGTTTAGAGAAATCTTGAAGGATCAAAAGGCGGGAGAGGAGTTGATTGGCCGAGGGCTGACGGCTATCGGCTCCTCATGGGACGAGTTTCGTGCGGTGGCAGCCCCATTGATTCCGACCGCAGCCGGCGATTCGACTACCGGAACGGTTGCATGGCAAACGAAGACCCCGCCTGATTTCACGAATGGCATTTGGGATGCCGCCAAGGCGGAGGTGCGCTGGGATGCGCAGGGAATGGACGGCCCTATTCCGGCCAACGTCCTTTGGGCGGCGTGGTCCGAACCGGACGAGAAGTTTCAGCGGCGGCATTTCGGGAGAATCCTTATCAAGAGCGATCTGGGTCGATACAACAAGTGGTACAACGGTCTTGACGCATTGCACAAGAAAGAATGGGACCGGTTCTTGTTAACCCTTCCCGGTGAAAACAGCGTTCCGCGACTGCTAAGCGCCTTTGAGTTCACAGACGTAAAGCCTGTTCGGAACAAGATCGCGCCCCCGATATTGCGGCCGAACGACCCATACGCCGGCACCGAGATACTTAAGCAGTCCCTCAAAGATCTGCCGCCTCTCCCTTATCCAGACGCAACTCAGCCAGCCGATGATTAACTCGTTTATTTACAACAAGATAGAGCCCATTTGGTGTGCAGCCCCCTCCAATTGCCTGACAAGCCGCACCCGGTTACATTGTGCGATTCCATATAGAGACGCCACCTGTGATTTTCGGCGATTTCGATATGGTGCCTTTTGCCGGACTAGGCAGCCATTGCCGCCACATGGACTAGAGGCGAGTTCGAGGTGATTTGAGAATGGTCGCACGACTTTGGAAATACAAGACTATTGGGGTTTGCCTTGTTGGAGTGATCCTCGTCGGCTGTTCCGACGACAGCAAGAAGGCCCGCAAGGTCAAGAAGGTCGATGGCATCGCCAAGAAGATTGATCTGAAGAATAACTTCGTGTCGATGGTCACGATTGACAAGAATGGCAAGGAGTTCGTCCGCGAGGGGACTCTTCGCGAGGACACCGAGGTATCGATCAACGGCCGAGCCGCGAAGCTGGATGAGGTCCGCGAGGGCGACAAGGTCTCGGTCTATGGCTTTAAGGAAGGCAAAGACGACGACGTGAAGTTCGTCGCCACTAAGGTGGAGGTCACGCGGGCGGCCGAGGGTGGATGGAAGAGCACGACTGCGACCAAGCCCGCCACGACGCAGCCGGCGGGCAAACCGTAGAGTTCAAATTGGAGTTAATACTCGCGCCGTCGCCGCGGCTCGATGGAGAATCAAACATGAATGCGAAGTTGACGAGTTTCTTTCGTGTCGGTTGTTTCGCGGTGGCTGGTGCGCTGGCGCTTGCCGGTTGCAATGACACCAACAAGTCGGCGGATTCCGGCAGCGGTTCCAATGCCAAGCCGATGAAGGCCCCAGACAAGATGGGCGGCAGCGCGGCGCCCAAGGCACAGCAATCAGCCTCGACGCAACAGCCGCGGAAGACGGAAGCGCCGACGAAGGTCGATCCCGCGACGGCCCCGCCGAAGACCAGCACGGTGTCCACGGCTCCTCCAAAGCAGAGTGAAACCACGGCTCAGCCGGCCGCCGCTACGGATGACCAGAAGCGCGCCCAGGCCGAGGACCTCATCTACGCCC